>CAMDLT010000043.1 GCA_945901855.1 Asaia bogorensis
GGGACGGGCGCGCCGGAGATCAAGGAAGGCGACCTGATCGACATCTTCGTCGATCGCATGGAAAACAAGGAGGGCGAGGCTGTCCTGTCGCGCGACAAGGCGCGCCGCGAGGAAGCCTGGACCGTTCTCGAAAAGGCTTTCACCGACCAGGAACGTGTCATGGGCACGATCTTCGGCCGCGTTAAGGGTGGCTTCACCGTCGATCTGAGCGGCGCCGTGGCGTTCCTGCCGGGCAGCCAGGTCGACGTCCGTCCGGTCCGCGATGTCGGCCCGCTGATGGGCCAGGCCCAGCAGTTCCAGATCCTCAAGATGGATCGTCGCCGCGGCAACATCGTGGTATCGCGCCGCGCCGTCATGGAAGAGACCCGCGCCGAGGACCGCACGCGCCTGATGGGCGCGCTGTCGGAGGGCCAGGTGCTCGACGGTGTCGTGAAGAACATCACCGACTACGGCGCGTTCGTGGATCTGGGCGGCGTCGACGGCCTGCTGCACGTGACCGACATCGCGTGGAAGCGCATCAACCATCCGTCCGAAGCGCTGACGATCGGCCAGTCGGTCAAGGTGCAGGTCATCCGCTTCAACGCGGAAACCCAGCGCATCTCGCTCGGCATGAAGCAGCTCGAAGCTGATCCGTGGGAAGGCGTCGCCGCCAAGTATCCGGCCAATGCGCGCTTCTCGGGCAAGGTTACGAACATCACCGACTACGGCGCCTTCGTGGAGCTGGAAGCGGGCATCGAAGGCCTGGTCCACGTCTCGGAAATGAGCTGGACCAAGAAGAACCTGCATCCCGGAAAGCTGGTCGCGACGGCGCAGGAAGTCGAAGTCATGGTGCTCGACGTCGACAGCTCGAAGCGCCGCATCTCGCTCGGCCTCAAGCAGTGCATGGACAATCCGTGGGACGTCTTCAAGACGAAGTTCACGGCCGGCAGCGAGATGGAAGGCGAGATCAAGAACATCACCGAGTTCGGCCTGTTCGTGGGCCTGATCGGCGACATCGACGGCATGGT
The DNA here is from genome assembly GCA_945901855.1 of Asaia bogorensis. Taxonomy (GTDB): domain Bacteria; phylum Pseudomonadota; class Alphaproteobacteria; order CACIAM-22H2; family CACIAM-22H2; genus Tagaea. The sequence goes on from CAMDLT010000043.1 coordinate 1,008, forward strand.
CCATCTCTCGGACATCGATTGGGAGAAGGCCGGCGAAGAAGCGATCAAGGACTACAAGAAGGGCGACAAGGTCAAGGTCAAGGTGCTGGACGTCGACGTCGAGAAGGAGCGCATCTCGCTCGGCATCAAGCAGCTGACCTCGGATCCGTTCGAGTCCGCCGCCCAAGGCTTCAAGAAGGGCGATGTGATCACCGGCACGGTTTCGGCCGTGCAGGACAACGGCGTCGAGCTCACGCTCGCCGACGGCGTCACGGGCTTCATCCGCAAGTCGGACTTGTCGCGCGATCGCGCCGAACAGCGCCCCGAGCGCTACGCGATCGGCGAGAAGGTCGATGCCAAGATCACGCAGCTCGATCGCGCCTCGCGCAAGATCCAGCTCTCGATCAAGGCGCGCGAGATCGAAGAAGACAAGGAAGCCATGCAGCAGTTCGGTTCCTCGGATTCGGGCGCATCGCTCGGCGACATCTTGGGTGCCGCACTGAAGCGCAAGGCCGAAAAAGAAACGGAATAGTCCGCCAAGCGCGGACCGTTTCGAAGGCAAGCGAAGGGCGGCATCCGCAAGGTGCCACCCTTTTCGTTTGGCGCTGCCTTTTTGTTTGGGCCCGCCTTTTAGTTTAGGGGCGAGGGCGCCCTTGTGAGCGCGCGCGTTCGGCCCTACATTGCCGCGCATGACTGAAGCCGAATTGATTGCCGAACGGCGGCGCTTGAAGCGCTCGCGCTCGTTGTGGCGCGGCGGCGCCATCGTCGTCGCCACCCTCGCGATCGCGGCGCTGATCGGGGGTAGCGATCTTGCGCGCAGCTACCAGCCCTATATCGCCGAGCTGCGCCTGTCGGGCGTAATTGTCGACGATGCCGAGCTGATCGAAGCGCTGCAGGACACGATGCACAGCGCCAATGCCAAAGCGCTCGTGCTGCGCATCGACAGCCCCGGCGGCACGGTCGTGGGCGGCGAGAGTTTCTATCGCACGGTGCGCGCCATCGCCGCCGACAAACCCGTCGTCGCGGTGCTGGGCGAGGTTGCGGCCTCGGGCGGCTACATGGTGGCGATCGCCGCCGACCATATCGTCGCGCGCGAGGGCACCATCACGGGCTCGATCGGCGTCATCATGCAAACGACCGACGTGACGGGCTTGCTCGGCAAACTGGGCGTTACGGCCGAGGCGATCAAATCGGCCCCTTTGAAGGCCGTCCCGTCGCCCTTTGAGGCCTTGAGCGACGAGGGGCGGGCCGCGACGCGCCTGTTGGTCGACGACATGTACGACATGTTTGTCGGCATGGTGGCCGAGCGGCGCAATTTCGACCGCGAAACGGCCCTCAAAATCGCCGACGGGCGCGTTTATACCGGCCGCCAAGCCAAAGCCAACGGCTTGATCGACCAGTTGGGCGGCATCGAGCAGGCCCGCGACTGGCTTGCCAGCAAGGGCGTCGACGGCGATTTGCCGCTGCGCGAGGTCCGAATCTGGCGCGACGAGCCGGCGCTGGGCGGTCTGGTGCGCAGCGCCGTTTTTGCGGCGATGGGAAAAACCTATCTGCCCGAAAGGCTTAGGCTTGACGGGTTGGTGGCGGTCTGGCACCCTGAGTTACGTCTGCGATAATCACAATCTTGCGCTAGGGGTGTTTGGCCTATGACCAAGTCGGAACTGATTTTGCGGCTGGCCGAGCTCAACCCGCATCTCTACCAGCGCGATGTCGAGCGCATCGTTACCACCGTGTTTGACGAAATCACCGCTGCGCTCGCGCGCGGGCATCGCGTGGAGCTGCGTGGCTTCGGCGCGTTTTCGGTCAAGCGCCGGGGGGCCCGCACAGGGCGCAACCCGCGCACTGGCACTTCCGTTGATGTGACCGAAAAATTCATCCCGTTTTTCAAGACGGGCAAAGAATTGCGCGAAAAACTAAACACCGACGGCAAGGCCGGCTGAGGCCGCCGCCGTGCGGGTCTTTTATTGGCTCTTTGCCGGGTTTTTGGCCGCTGCGGCCGGCCTGTTTGCCCTCGGCAATCGAGCCGACGTGACGATCGATTTCTGGCCCGTTGGTCCGACCTTCGAAATGCCGCTGTTTGTTGCCCTTGTCGGGTCGCTTTACATGGGCGTCATGCTGGGCGCCGTCATCGCCTGGTTCGGCGGCGGGGTTGCGCGGCGACGCGCGCGCGAGGCCAAGCGGCGTGGCGATGCGCTCGCGCGCGAGCTGTCCGATTTGAAAACCAAGGCTGCCGCAGCAGCAGCGTCGGCGCCCGCGTCGGTATCGTTGCCGACTGTGGTGCCCGCGCCCACAACCCCGGTCTAGCGGCGCAACGCTCCGATGCGCGGCACCCCTACCGGCGGCATGCGGGTCTTCGGCGCCAGCGAAATCGAAAACAGTCTCGAATTCGGGCCGCTGATCGAAGCGCTGCGCGCGGCGTTTCGAAAAGGGGCGGACGTGCCCGTGCGCCATCACCACACGGTGCCCGTTCCGGGGGCGGCAGACGCCACCTTGCTGCTGATGCCGGCATGGCAAGTGGGGCGCTATTGCGGCATCAAGGTTGTCACGGTGTTTCCCTCCAACGGTCAGGCCGGGCTGCCGTCGGTGATGGGCAATTATCTGCTGCTGTCGGGACGCACGGGCCAACCGCTGGCCCTGCTCGACGGACGCATGCTGACCTTGAAGCGCACGGCGGCGGCCTCGGCCCTAGCGGCCAAGTACCTGTCGCGCCCGGATGCCGATAAGCTCTTGATGGTGGGGACGGGCGCGCTGGCCCCGCATTTGATCATGGCGCATGCCAGCGTGCGCCCGATCCGCGAATTGGTCGTGTGGGGCCGCGACATCGAAAAGGCCCGAACGCTGGCGGCCAATTTCGACGGCCGACGCTTGCGCGCGCGCGCGGAAGCAGATCTTGCCAAGGCCGTCGCGTGGGCCGACACGATCAGCTGCGCCACGTTGAGCCAGCAGCCTTTGATTGCAGGCGCCTGGCTCAAGCCCGGCCAGCATGTCGATCTGGTCGGCGGCTTTACGCCCGCCATGCGCGAGGCAGACGACGAAGCGGTCGCGCGTTCGCGCGTCTATGTCGATACCTATGGCGGCGCGCTCAAAGAGGCCGGCGATATCGTGCAGCCGCTCGCGAACGGCACGCTGGTCGAAGCGCAGATTGCGGGCGATTTGGCGGAACTTGCCCAGGGCAGGGCGGCGGGCCGTTCGTTTTACAATCAAATCACGCTATTCAAATCGGTCGGCACGGCGCTCGAGGATCTGGCAGCTGCCGAGCTCGTTTTTGAAGGCGCGCGATCCTAAAAATTGCGCCGTGGCGCGGACTGCGGTATATTTGTACGTGCGACTGTTTTGACGCCACGAGCGACCCTGCAAGAATAACGAGGACCAAACGATGCCTGCCGGTGACGGGACGATGCGCGCCACAGTGAAGTGGTTTAATTCGGCCAAAGGATTCGGGTTCGTGACGCCCGCCGATGGAACGGACGAAGCCTTTTTGCATTTGTCGGCGCTAAAACAGGCCGGCTACGAGGCGATCGGCGAGGGCGCCAGCGTGACGGTCGAAATTGGCTCGGGCCCGAAAGGCCGCCAAGTTCTGCGGGTTCTCGAAGTCGACCAATCGACGGCCCAACCCTCCGCGCCGCGCGCGCGCCCTGCCTATAACGAGCGTGCCAACAACAGCAGCGGCTGGGGCGGCGGTTCGGATCGCGCCAATAACAGCAGCGGTTGGGGCGGCGCGCCCGAGCGTGGCGGCAATGATCGCGGCAGCTACGACCGCGCGGCGCCGAAGACGCCGGCCTATCAAGCACCCGTCGATCTGTCGAATGCCGAAAATATGGACGGCGTGGTCAAATGGTTTTCGGGACTCAAAGGGTACGGTTTTGTGCAGCCCAATGACGGCAGCAAAGACGTGTTCGTGCATATCACCGTCTTGCGCAATGCGGGCCTGCAAAGCCTGTCGCCCGGCCAGCCGGTGCGCATGAAGATCGTCACCGCGCGCAAAGGGCCCGAAGCCGTTTCGGTCGAATTGAACGGCCCCATCGGCGCCCCGCCCGTCTGAGCGCTATTCGCTGGCCAGCGTTTCGATGCGCAGCGGCGCGGTTGCGCCGATCGCCTCGACGCACCATTGCCATGCTGTGCGCAGCTGCGTATCGAACTGCCACGGCGCATTGACGAGCAACAGACCGCAGCCGTTCAAGCGCCGCGCATCGTCGGGCGCCTCGCGCATGAATTCCGCGACGCTGACCCGGCGTATGCGCCCGTCGCCCATCGCGGCCAGGAACGCATCGACCGGCGGGCGGCCTTTGATCGGATACCAAGCGGCAAGCGTGCCCGTGGCAAAGCGCCGATGCGCGTCGCGCAAGGCCGCCTCGAGCAAGTCGAATTCGTCTTTGCGCTCGAAGGGCGGGTCGATCAGGGCAAGCCCGCGCCGTTCGCGCGGCGGCCACACGGTTTTGATGGCTTGATAGCCGTCGGCGTGGCGGATCTCGACCTGGCGTTCGGCCGCGAAGGTTCGCCGCAGCGTGGCGGCGTCGGCGTCGTGCAATTCGCACGCGATCAGGCGGTCTTGCGGGCGCAGCCGCAGGCGCGCCAACCGCGGACTGCCCGGATACCAGCGCAAGTTTCCATCGGGGTTGAGGGCGCGCACCGCGTCCAGATAGGGCGCCATTTCGGCGGGCGCATCGCTGCGCGAAAAAACGCGGCCGATTCCGCCGGTCCACTCGCCGGTGCGCGACGCGGCATCGGCCAGCAGGTCGTATTCGCCAAGCCCGGCATGCGTGTCCAGCACGCAAAATCCTTTGGGCTTGTCGGCAAAGTGCCGCACCAGCAGCGCCAGTGCGGCGTGTTTGGCAAGATCGGCGAAGTTTCCGGCGTGGAAGGCATGGCGGTAGTTCATCGCGGGCGCGAGACTACCGCCACGTTTGGATTAGCGCCAGCCGGCGCGATCGGTGAGTTTGAGCGCGGCTTCGTTGTTGCGCCCGAACAAGGCCGCGTCGATCGCGTCTTCGCGGAATTCGCCGAACTGGCGCAAGATCGGGCTCAAACGCGCGCCCTGCACGATCGGAAACTCGTTATTGCCTTCCGCGAAGACGCTCTGCGCCTCGGCCGACACGAGATATTCGAGAAAGCGCACGGCTTCGGCGCGGTTGGGCGAATGGCGCGCAAGGCCTGCACCGGCGATGTTTGCATGCGTGCCGGGGCGGCCCGCCGCTTGCTCGGGGAAGGCCAGGCCCACTTTTGCGATGACCGCCTGGTCCTCGGATTTTGTCGATACCGCGAGATTCGCGTAATAGTAGTGGTTGACGAGCCCTATTTCGCCTTCGCCCGCCGCTATGCCGCGCAGCTGGTCGGTATCGCCGCCGCGCGGGGCGCGCGCAAAATTGGCGACCAAGCCCTTGGCCCAGGCTTCGGTCGCGGGCTCGCCGTTATGCGCGATCATCGCGCCGACGAGCGACTGGTTATAGACGTGCGTCGAGGAGCGGACGAGGAGCTTGCCCTTCCATTTGGGGTCCGCCAGCGACAAGTAGGTGGCAATGTCGGCTGGGGCAACGCGCGCTTTGTCATAGGCGATCGCGCGCACGCGCTTGGAAAGCCCGAACCAATGGCCGCCCGGTTCGCGGAAATTCGCCGGGATTGCCGTTTCCAAAACAGCCGAGCGGACGGGCGCCAGCAAGCCAGCGGCATGCGCGCGCCACAGACGGCCCGCATCGACGGCAACAAAGATATCTGCCGGGCTGTTGGCCCCTTCCGCGCGCATGCGCTCCATCAGCTTGTCCGCATCGGCCTCGATGCGATTGATGCGAATCCCGGTCGCGCGCGTGAAATTCGTGTAAATCGCTTCGTCCGTGTCGTAGTGGCGGGCGGTGTAGAGATTGACCACGCGGCCCGCTTGGGCATGTACCCGTCCCGCCAGGCCCGATCCCACCAAGCCGAAACCACCCATAGCGGCCACACCGCCCATCAGAACGCGACGCGAGACTTTTTCCATCGATTTAGCCCTCTCTCAATTGCGAATGAGTTGCAATTGAGATCGTTTTAGCGAATCCATCTTGTTTTTGCAAGTGAGAATTACTCGCAAATGTGACATGACGAATTTTAACGGTGCTATCGCTTGCCCCGGACAAAGCCCCTCGCATAACGTGAGGGTCGATGTCCGCAAATATTCAGACCAAAATCGAAGCGCTGCTGCAGGTCGCCAAAGACGAGCGCGGCACGGCGCGTGCGCAGATTGGCAACGAGCTTGGCGAGATTTTGGCCGATACGCCCGGCGCGCTCGACAAAGCTGCCTTCCAGGTTGCGGCAGATATCGTGCGCCAATTGATTCGCGAGACCGAAATCGAGATTCGCGAGCGTCTGGCCGAGAGCCTCGCCAATTCGCCAGATGCGCCGCGCGAACTGGTGCTGGCCCTCGCGAACGACGAGATCCGCATCGCGCGCCCGCTTTTGACGATGAGCGCTGCCCTCAGCGACGCGGATTTGGTCGAGATCGTCCGCCAGCGCGGCAACGCGCATCGCTTGGCGGTCGCGACGCGCGCCGACATTGGCGCCAGCGTTTCGGCCGCCCTGGTCGAAATGGGCGATGCCGACGTCATGGCCGAATTGCTGGCCAATCGCTCGGCCGAGATTGCGGCGGCGACCTATGCCTATCTGGCCGAGCACGCGCGCGACAGCGAGCGGCTGCAAAGCGGTCTTGTGACGCGCGAAGATTTGCCCGCCGACCTTGCCGCCAAGCTCTATGGCTGGGTTGCCGCCGACCTCAAGCGCGAAATCCGCGAGCGGTACGCCTTCAATCCAGCCAGTGCAGGCTGGCAGACAAATTGGGCCAGCGAAGTCGAATGGTCGATCGACGAGGCAGTTGGCAACGCTGCTGCCGACCAGAGCGAAGCGATGGCCTGGGGCTCCAGCGCCGACCGCTTGGCCGACACGATCAAGGCCGAGCGGCTCAACGATCCGGCCATTTTGGTTCGTACCTTGCGCCAGGGCCATGTCTCGCTGTTCGAGGCCCTGTTCGCGCGCTTTGCCGACCTGCCGATGAAGATCGCGCGCCGCGCGCTCTACCAGGCCGACGGGCGTGCCTTGGCAGTGGCTTCGCGCGCATTGGGCATGGAGCGGGCGCATTATCTGGTGCTCGCGCGCCTCGTGCGCCGCACCTCAAGCAGCGAAGGCCGCATCCTGCCCGAAACCAACGACAACACGTTCGACCCGCTTCCCGACGCGGTCGCCATGTTCGAGCGCATGGGCGTGCCCGAGGCGGTGGACGTGCTCAAGCGCTGGCGCGTCAAACCCGCCGTTCCGATGCCGGCCCGCGGGCTGCCGTGGGCGCGTCGAGTTGAACAAACGGGGCCTCTCGGGTAAGATTTAAAATTTCATGGATCAAAAACCGACCGACGCGACCGACGAAGAAGCCCTTGTGGCCGACCTTGCCCGCATCAAGCGGTCCGAGGATATCCAGTTTCGTTACGGCGTCGTCATTGCCCTGAACAATTCCGCCTGGTTCGGCCGCCGACGCGAAAACTACCAGCAGATCATCCAGGCGCTGCGCACGCTGCTCGGCCAGTCCGACAGTGGCGTCTACGCGATGCACAATTTCAACATCGTGCTGCTGTTCCGACGCGACCACCGCTACCATCTCGAAAACTTCGACGCCGATCTCAAGGCGCTGTTGCGCCAGTACGCGTCGGCGGCAGGCATCGAAGAAGGCCAGGCGCAGGAAGCCTACGAACTCTTCGCGCTCAAGGACGCGCTGGCCGACTTCGAGAGTATCGTCGGCAAAATCGCCGACGATTTCCGCGCCTTCCAAGAACGCCGCTCGCGCCTGCTGAACAAGGCCGGCACGGCGATGACGACCGCCCAGGGCCAGCCGCTGACGCCGTCCTCGCTTGCCAAGCTCGAAGACCTGCTGCGCAAGGCCGACATCACGGGCTTCCTCAAAAGCCAGAGCTGCTGCGCCGTGCCGCCGGGCGAGACCATGCGCCATTTCTTTCGCGAAGTCTTCGTGGGCGTGCACGATCTTCGCCAGATGGTGGCGCCGCGCAACGATCTGCGTTTGGTAAAGCCGCTGTTCCAGCAGCTGACTCGCACGATGGACCAGCGCGTGCTGCGCGCGATGTTCGACGGATTCGTGACGCGCCAGTCGGGCAACGTTTCGATCAATCTCAATATCCAGACCGTAATGAGCTTCGCGTTTCGCGAATTCGACACGCGCATCGCCAATTTCATCCCCAAAAGCCAGATCATCATCGAAATTCCGCGCTTCGATGTGTTTTGGGATTTCGCCGAATATCTGACCGCGTGCGAGTTCCTGCGCAATGCGGGCTACCGTGTTCTGCTCGACGGCATCACGCTCGACGTGTTGCCGATGTTCGCACGCGCCGAAATGGGCGCCGATTTCATCAAGGTGCTGTTCCGGGCAGAGCGCGTCAACGAATGGCGCGAGGCGGGCGTTACGGAAAAGATCGCGGCTGCCGAGCCCGGACGTCTTGTGATGGCGCGCTGCGAAACGCCCGAAGCGCTGGAATTGGGCCAGGCCGTGGGCATTCGGCTGTTCCAAGGCTTCCATATCGACGCGATGCTGCGCGACCCCAACCGCCGGGTGGCGTAACCGCTACGCTGCGTGCCAAACCGGCAGTCGGCAGGTCACCTTGGTTCCCACGCCGTATTCGGATTCGAGCGCCACGCTGCCGCCATGCAGTTCGACGATGCGCTTGACCAGCGACAGGCCCAGTCCCGCCCCCATGCGACGCGCTTCGGCATCCGTGCCGCGCTCGAATTCGCGGAACACGCGGTCGCGGTCGGCCGCAGGAATGCCCACGCCGTTGTCCGCGACCTTGAGCAAGATCCACGCGCCGTCCAGTTCTGCCGAGAGCGACACGCGCCCGCCCGTAGGCGTGAATTTAAGCGCGTTGGAAACGAGGTTGCACAGCGCCTGTTTCAGCCGTCGCTCGTCGCCCGCGATCGGCGGGCAGGCGGCGGCCACGACCTCGAGCGCCAGTTCGCGCTCGCGCGCAAGATCGCCCATGATCTGCGCCGCGTCCGCCATCAGGGCCGCCGGATCGACCGGACCGATTTCCAGCGTCATGCGGCCCGCATCGATCGAGGCGAGATCGAGAATGTCGTTGACGATCGCCAGCAGCCGTTCCGACGCCGTCAGAATGTCGGCGCAATACTCGCTTTGGCGCGGGTTGAGCGAGCCGAAATACTGTTTGGCGAGCAGTTCGGCGAAACCGATGATCGTGTTGAGCGGCGTGCGCAGTTCGTAGGACACGGTCGAGATGAATTCCGATTTGAGCCGGTCGGCGGCCTCCAGCGCTTCGGCACGTTCGCGCAGCGCCTGCTCGACGCGCAGCCGGTCCGTGACATCGACATAGGAAAGCTGCGTCGCGCCGTCGGGCAACGGGACGACCGCATAGTCGAGCACGCGCCCGTCGTTGCGCGCGATGCGCGCATGCGTGCCGTCGCGCGCCGTCAGGCTTTCCACGATGCGTTCCTTGAGGGACGGCCAATCGGCCTTCGCGTCGTAGAACGGGCGCATGCGTTCGACCAAATCGGAAATGTGCGGCTCGGCGATCAGGGCGGCGTCGGGAATGTCCCAGATGCGCGCGAAGGCCGGGTTGTGCAGTTTCATGCGCCCGTCCGAGCCGAACACCGCGACGCCCTCGTAGAGATTGTCGAGCGTGGCGCGCTGTACCGCGATCAGCGTGTTGTAGGAGCGCTCGAGCACCAGCCGGTCGGTCACGTCCTCGAACGCGAACAGCAGCCCGCCCAGCGGATGCGGCATGCAGCGCTCGCGCAAGGTGGTGCCGTCGGGCAGATACATGAGCTCGTCGAAGCTTTCGAACAGCGTGTTGAACAGGCCGACGCGCTGGCGCTTGAACAGGCGAAAATCCGCAAATTCGGGCAGGCGGCGGCGCTCGCGCAGCGTCTCCAAGATTTCGCCGTATTCGGGTTCGCCCGCGAGCCACGCCTCGTCCGCGCGCCAGAGCCTTGCATAGGCGCTGTTGAAGTATTTGAGCCGCCGGTCGGCACCGAAGATGCCGATCGCGACGGGCATAGTTTCAAGCACGGCCCCTTGCGCCGCGATATGTCGGGCAAGCTCGATGCCCGCCTCCTCGCGCTCCGTCTGGTCGACCGCGATGCCGATCGTGCCGCCGTCGGGCAGCGGCACTTCCGTGAAGTCGTAGAGCCGCCGCACGCCCGCAACAACCACATGGTCGCTTTCGCTTTGCGCCGTGCGCGCGGCCAGCGCCAAGCGCGCGAGGCTGGCGAGGCGCCGGACGAGGTTGGGCCCGCCCAGCCCAACGCGCCCGGCCAGAATTTCGGCGCGGTCGATGTCGGCTGCCGCCGCATAAGCGGCGTTGCACCAGACGAGGCGCTGCGTATCGTCGCGCCGCCAGATCGGCAGGGGCAACGCGTCGAACGAATCTTCCAGACGCCGCACGGCATCCTCGCCTGCCGCGCGTTCGGCGTGCAGCAGATTGGTGCGCACGCCAAGTTCGCCGCGCGCGGCCTCGGCGGCGGCGGCACGCGCCTCGGCCGCGCGCAGGCGCTGCCAAAGCCAGGCGGCCAGCGCCGCCCCGCCCGCCGCACCCGCCGCGAATCCGGAAGCAAAATCGATCACGCCGCCATCCTAGACGAAGCCGCGTGCCCCCCCAACGAAAACGGCCGGGCGCCCGTCGGGGCGTCCGGCCGCTTTTTGCCCGAATGGGGGCTTAGTAGCGGTACGTGTCGGCCTTGAACGGGCCTTGTTCGGCGACGTTGATGTACTTCGCCTGGGCAGGCGTGAGCTTGGAAAGCTTCACGCCGATCTTTTCCAGGTGGAGCGCGGCGACCTTTTCGTCGAGCGACTTCGGCAGCGTGTAGACCTTTTTGGCGTACTTGCCGTTGTCGCGATTGACCCACAATTCGATCTGCGCCAGCGTTTGGTTGGCAAACGAGGACGACATCACGAAGCTCGGATGGCCCGTGGCGCAGCCCAGATTCACCAGCCGGCCTTCGGCCAGCAGCAGGATGCGCTTGCCGCTGGCGAGTTCGATCTCGTCGACCTGCGGCTTAATGTTGTTCCACTTGTAGTTCTTGAGCGACGCGACTTGGATTTCGCTGTCGAAGTGGCCGATATTGCACACGATCGCGCGGTCCTTCATGGCGCGCATATGCTCGATCGTGATCACGTCGACGTTGCCGGTGGCGGTGACAAAAATGTCCGAGCGCGTCGCCGCCTCTTCCATCGTCACGACTTCGTAGCCTTCCATCGCCGCCTGCAGCGCGCAGATCGGGTCGACCTCGGTCACCAGCACGCGCGCGCCGGCCTGGCGCAGCGAGGCGGCCGACCCCTTGCCCACGTCGCCGAAGCCCGCGACCACGGCAACCTTGCCCGCCATCATCACGTCGGTCGCGCGACGGATCGCGTCGACCAGGGATTCGCGGCAGCCATAGAGATTGTCGAATTTCGACTTGGTGACCGAGTCGTTGACGTTGATGGCCGGGAACAGCAGCGAGCCGTCTTTTTCCATCAAATACAGGCGATGCACGCCCGTGGTGGTTTCTTCGGTCACGCCGCGGATCGCCTTGCCGACTTTCGTGTACCAGCCGGGCTGCTCGGCCACGCGCTTCTTGATCGACGCGTAGAGGACTTCTTCTTCCTCGTTGGTCGGCTTTGAGACGAGCGAGAGATCCTTTTCGGCCTTCATGCCGAGATGGATCAGCAGCGTGGCGTCGCCGCCGTCGTCCAGAATCATGTTCGGCACGCCGCCATCGGCCCACTCGAAAATCTTGTGGGTGTAGTCCCAATAATCGACCAGCGTTTCGCCCTTGACCGCGAAGACCGGGGTGCCGGCAACCGCGATGGCGGCCGCAGCGTGGTCCTGGGTCGAGAAAATATTGCACGAAGCCCAGCGCACGTCGGCGCCAAGGGCCTTCAGCGTTTCGATCAGCACGCCGGTTTGGATCGTCATGTGCAGCGAGCCCGCCACGCGCGCGCCCTTCAAGGGCTGCGCTGGGCCGTATTCGCTGCGGATCGACATCAAGCCCGGCATTTCGGACTCGGCGATCGACAGTTCTTTGCGGCCCCATTCGGCGAGGGACACGTCTTTGACGATATAGTCGGGCATGGGCAATCAAGCTCCAGGTTGGGACAAACGGGACAAGCGCGCCTTATAGCCGGGCGGCCGCGATCGCTCCAAGGGTTTTCCCCGGCGGGCGGTCAAAGCTTTGAAATGGCGTCTATTCTTTGCTACGAACGAGGGTGTCGTTGTAGCCGTCCACCATCTCGGCGATGGTCTTCATGTCCCATTGTTCCATAACCGAGCGCGCGCGTGCAGCGGCCATTTGGGTGTCCAGCGTGCGCACGCGGTTTTTGACGCGCGGGATTTTGATCGGCGCCATCGACAGTTCGCGTATGCCAAGCCCCGCCAGCAACGCCGTATAGCGCGGGTCACCCGCAATTTCGCCGCAGATCGAAACCGGGATGCGGTTGCGCAGCGCCGCTTCCGCGGTGAATTGGATCAAGCGCAGCACGGCCGGATGCAGCGGGTTGTAGAGATGCGCGACCTGCTCGTCGCCGCGATCGATGGCGAGCGCATACATGGTGAGGTCGTTGGTGCCGAGGGCAAAAAAGTCGCACGCGCGCGCGAGCGCGTCGGCCGCCAGGGCCGCCGCCGGAATTTCGATCATGGCGCCCAGCGGCGGCAGCGGATCGGCGATCGGCACGCCTTTGCGGATCAAGCGACGCGCATTGCGCAGCAAGGACTCGCGGACTTGCTTCAACTCGTCGACCGTCGCCACCATCGGCACCAGAATGCGCACAGGCCCAAGCGCGCCCGCGCGCAAGATCGCCGAGAGCTGGGCGTCGAGCAGTTCGGGCCGTGCCAGCGACAGGCGGATCGCGCGCAAGCCAAGTGCTGGGTTGGGCCCCGGCGACAGATCGCCCAAGGCGGAGGCAAGTTTCTCTCCGCCGACATCGAGCGTGCGGATCGTCACGACGCGCCCCTGCATGCCCTGGATGATTTCCGAGAGCAGCTTGGTCTGCTCTTCTTCGCCGGGCACGTCGGCGCGGTTCATGAACATGAACTCGCTGCGCAGCAGGCCGATCGATTGCGCGCCCACCGCAAGCGCCTGTTCGATTTCGCGCGGCAGTTCGAGATTGGCGCCGAGCGAAAACGCAACGCCGTCCTTGCTGATCGCGGGCAGTTTTGCGAGCCGGGCGAACTGGCGTTCTTCTTTTTCGTATTCCAGACGGCGCTTTTCGTAGCGCTCGATCGTCGCGGCCGTCGGGCGCACGACGATGCGCCCTTCGGTTCCGTCGATCACGACGGTGTCGCCGCTGCGGACCGCCCCCACCAGATCGGCAATGCCAAGCACGGCGGGCATGCCAAGGGCGCGCGCCATGATGGCGGTGTGTCCCTCGGCCCCGCCGGTGACGGTGGCAAAGCCGCCGATTGCGTCGGGGTCCATGGTCGCGGTATCGGCAGGCGTGATTTCTTCGGCAACCACGATTGCCCCGGCCGGGAGATTCTTGAACGCCCCCCACGGCGTTTGCGTCAGGTTGCGCACGAGGCGTGCCGCCACTTCGCGCACGTCCTGCACGCGCTGGGCAAGGTAGCTGTCGTTCATCGCATCGAACGCTTCGGCGATCGCCTCGGATTCCGCGCGCACGGCCGTTTCGGAAATCGCAAAATTTTCGGCGATGCGTTTTTCCACGCCCCGCACAAGGCGCGACTGCGACAGCATCTGGACGTGCGCGTCGAGCAGAAAGCCAAGCTCCTCGGCGGCGGCGGCGGGCAAATTGCCGGTCTTTTGCTTGAGCTTGGCGAGCTGCTTTTTGCTTGTCTCCACGGCCGTACGAAAGCGCGTCAATTCGCCTTCGATCTGATCGGGCGAGATCGTGCAATCGACAAAAGCCGGCAACTCGGCGCCATGCACATGCGCAGGTCCGATCGCGATGCCGGGCGCCACGCCAAGCCCCTGGAACGTCGCTTGGCCTTTGGCTTTGGCCGGGCTCGAAAGAGTCCCCGGCGGCTTGGATGGCTTGGCCATGCCCTATTCCTCGTCGAATTTGGCGGCAATAAGAGCCGCGATCGCGGCAACCGCAGCTTCGGCATCGTCGCCTTCGGCCGCAATGTCCACGCAGCAGCCGGGCGCCGCCGCCAGCATCATCAGCCCCATGATCGACAGTCCCGAGACCGTGTTGACGCCTTTGGTAACGCGGATTTCGGCGCCGAACTGGCCGGCAAGTTTGACAAATTTGGCGGCTGCGCGCGCGTGCAGACCGCGCTTGTTCAAAATTTCGCAGCGCGCCTGCGCCGTTTGGCTCATCGCGCGCCGGCGGATTTTATGTCGCCGGCCAGAAGCTGCGAGGCCACGTTGATGTATTTGCGGCCCGCTTCGCGCGCGGCCTGCACGGCGGCGGCCAGCGGCTCGGTCTGGCGCACGCTGGCAAGCTTGATCAGCATCGGCAGATTGACGCCCGCAATGACCTCGATACGCGCGCGATCCATGATCGAAATGGCGAGATTCGACGGCGTGCCGCCGAACATGTCGGTCAGCACCACGACGCCGGCCCCGGTGTCGCAGCGCGCCACCGCGTCGAGGATTTCGTTGCGCCGCATTTCCATGTCGTCTTCGGGGCCGATGCATACCGCGCCGACATTGCGCTGCGGTCCCACCACATGCTCGAGGGCCGAGACAAACTCGACCGCCAGGCGTCCGTGGGTGACAAGAACCAGTCCGATCATGGTGCCGATGCTTTCCTTGGCTATGGATGAAATGGTCGTCGCGCGCCCGTCGAAACGAGTGGGTTGGCTCATGCGAAACTCCGGTCCAGGTCGCGATGGACAAGCGTCACGCGTCGCCCGCCCTGGGCCAGACGCGCCGAGAGCCGTTCGGCCACAAAGACCGAGCGGTGGCGCCCGCCCGTGCAGCCGATCGCGACCGTAAGATACGATTTTCCCTCGATTTCGAAGCGCGGCAGCAGGGCCGCGATCATGTCGCAAAGCCCGTCGAAAAACGCCTGGAAGCCCGGATCGCGCGTCACGAACTGGCCCACATCGGCATCCTTGCCGGTCAGCGGCTTCAAGTCCGCTCGATAATGCGGGTTCGACAAAAACCGCACGTCGAACACCAAATCGGCTTCGCGCGGCAGACCGTTGCGATAGGCAAAACTGACGACCGACAAGGCAAGGCCCGCGGGCGCGTCGAGGGCAAAATCGTCCTGCACGAACCGCTTGAGCTGGTGGGGGGCGAGCGCTGCGGTATCGACCACGCGGTCGGCGCGCGCGCGCAGCGGCTCCAGCAGGCGCCGTTCGGCCTTGATGCCGTCGATCAGCGGCCGGTCGGCGGCCAGCGGATGGCGACGGCGCGTTTCGGTGTAGCGCCGTGCCAGCGTATCGTCGTCGCAATCGAGATAAAGCAGGCGTACATCGAGCCCCGGCTCGCCGATCAGCCGGTCGATGGCGTCGACCAGCGCATCGACGCCGAAATCGCGCGTGCGCGTATCGACGCCGATCGCCACGGGACGCGAGTCGTTTTGCGGCGCCGCCAGCACCAGGCTAGAAAGCAGCGTCAGCGGCAGATTGTCGACCGCTTCGTAGCCCGCATCTTCAAGGGCGTGCATTGCGGTCGACCGGCCGGCCCCCGACAAACCCGTGACCAAAACCACGCGGCGGGCACGCGGCTTGGCAGCAGGCGCAGGCGGAAGGGGGATCGGGGCGATCATCGGCAGGCGTGCGAGGACAGGATAAGCATGATATCGGGTCCGCGCCTGTCCAACTCAATGCGCAAAAAGAGCGTTTTGGCGGGCCAATTTTGCCGCCAGAGCGAGCTTGGCCACGGCCGAAACCGCAAACGGATCGAGCGTCAGCAGCGGCAGTTCCACGCCCAGCAATGCACGCGTGCGCGCGTGCGGCAGCCGTTCGATCGCGCTTGCGGGCGCAAGCTCCACGATCAAGCCAAGTCGCGCACGTTTAATCGCCGAGGTTTGCACGATGCCAATACCCCTTACTTCCAACAATCCGGCCAAGGCGGCAGGCGCTTGGCCCCAGACGATAGGCCCTGTCCCGCGCGCGTCGACCAGCTGCAGATCGACCCGGTCGTCGGCGACAAGCCGCGCCCCGGCCGCGATCAAACGCAAAGCCAAGTCCGACTTGCCACTTCCCGAGCCACCGCACAACAAAACGCCAAGCCTGGCTATTTCGACACAGGTCCCATGGACCTGAAGTGCTGGACGGTGCCTCACGCAAAAACGAGCCTGCGACCGAATTTGAACGATGTCAATCTTGACTCTTTGCACTGCACAAAAGTTGCGCAGCCGCAAAAATCGTGGTTTGACGAAAAATTAGGCAGCCGGAAGTTGGATTATAAACCGTGCACCGACGGTTTTGCCGGCCGTATTTTGGCGGTTTTCTGCCGTTATCGTGCCGCCGTGCGCTTCGATGATTTGGCGCGAAATCGACAGGCCCAAGCCGGAATGGGTTCCGAATTTTTCGGCTGTCGGGCGTTCGGAATAGAAGCGTTCGAAAATTGCGTCGAGCCTGTCGGGGGGGATTCCGGGGCCGTCGTCGTCGATCGTGGCCACGATCGACGTGGCGATGCGCGACAGCGCGATCCGAACTTGGGCGTCGGGCGGGCTGAAGGATTGGGCGTTGGCGACAACGTTGCGGAAGACTTGGCCCAGCCGGTCCGCGATCCCCATGACCGCGAAGGGGCCAGGGCCGACCGCAACAAAACTGGGCTGGGCTTGGTCCGTTTTGGCGACGGCCGCCAGCGCCTCGGCCAGCCCCGTCAGCAGTTGCGCCAGATCGACCGGTTCGGCCGGCGTGCGGCTCAGTTCCGCATCGACGCGCGAGGCGCCCGCAATATCGGTGATCAGCCGGTCGAGGCGGCCGACATCTTCGAGCACGATCGCCATCAGTTTTTGCTGTACGGCCGGATCGCGCACGCGCGCGACGGTTTCGACCGCGCTTTTGAGCGAGGTGAGCGGGTTTTTGAGCTCGTGCGCGACATCGGCGGCAAAGCGGTCGATCGCGTCGAGGCGGCGCGACAAGGCCTCGGTCATGTCGCGCAACGCATGCGACAGATCGCCGATTTCGTCGCCGCGCCCGGTTAGGTCCGGAATGGCGTTGGCCAACGCCGCCCCGGCCCCCAGCGTCCCGCCGATGCCCGCGCGTGTGCGGCCCGCGCGCACGCGTTCGGCCGCGCGCGCCAGATGGCGGATCGGGCGCGCGATGGTACCTGCCAGATAGAGCGACAGCAGCACGGTCAAAACCAGCGTGGCCGCCGCGAGGCGCAGAATGTCGCGCCGCACCGTGCGCAGCGCCTGCTCGATATTGCGCCCGTCGGTCGACAGCATCAAAGCGCCCAGCACCTGCTTGAAGCGCTGCACGGGCGCTGCGACCGACAGCACCAGCCCGCCGCCCGCCGCGCGCCGCACGGCCTGGCCTTCGTCGCCCAAAAACGCGATGCGCGCCTCCTCGTAATCGACGGCCGTCGGATTGCGCAGCTCGCGATAGGGCGGCAGCGCCAGATCTTGGGTCATCGCACCGCCCAGCAGATCGACCAGCACGTCGCTGTTGCGCGCGCGCGGGGGCGCGTCGTTGCGCGGGGGCAGCGCTTCGACCTCGACCGCGAGGCTGCCTTGGCCCAGCACGCGGCTGTCGGCGAGCAGGGCGCCTGTGTCGTCGAACAGGCGCGCGCGCACGCGCGTGGGTTCTACCAGCCGACGCAGGATCTGGCGCGCCACTTCCGGGGCCAGGCGGTCGTCGCGTTCGTCGTCGTCGGGATCGGCGACCGACACGGCCGCTTCGCCCAAAGCCGCCGCGATGATGCGGCTTTGCGTGGCAAGGGACTGGATCTCCGCATCGATAAGGCCCGCGCGGAAATCGTCAAGATAAAGCACGCTCGCCGCCAGCAGCAGCAGCGGCAGCATGTTCAAAAACAAAATGCGTCGCGTGAGCGGCGAAAAGTTCCGGCGCGACAAAGACCGCAATGCCATGGCCGGCAGTCTAGCGCGCCCGCCGCCCGGCGCTATTTTTCTTTGTAGCGATAGCCAAGGCCGTAAAGCGTTTCGATGTGGGTGAAGTCGGCATCCGCATTCTTGAACTTCTTGCGCAGGCGTTTGACGTGGCTGTCGATCGTGCGGTCGTCGACATAGATCGACTCGCCGTAGGCCAGATCCATGAGCTGGTCGCGGCTTTTCACCAGGCCCGGACGCTGGGCGAGCGCGCGCAGCAGCATGAATTCCGTGACCGTCAGCACGACCGGCGCGCCCTTCCAGGTGCATAGATGCCGCTCGGGATCGAGCGAAAGTTCGCCGCGTACCATGACGGGTTCGCCGCCCGGCGTCGGCGCCAGTCCCGCCGCCGCCGCCTTGATGGCGTCCTGGCGGCGCAGCAATGCCCGAATGCGCTCGATCAGCAGGCGCTGGGAAAACGGTTTGGTAATGTAGTCGTCCGCCCCCAGGCGCAGGCCCATCACCTGGTCCACTTCGTCGTCCTTGGAGGTCAAGAATATGACCGGCAGATTGGACGCTTGGCGCAGCCGTTCGAGCACCTGCATGCCGTCCATACGCGGCATCTTGATGTCGAGAATGGCAAGGTCGGCGGGCTCGGCTGCCAAAGCGCGCAGGGCTTCGGCCCCGTCGGTGAAGCTGCGCACCTTGAAGCCTTCTGCTTCGAGAGCGAGCGAGACGGAGGTCAGGATGTTGCGGTCGTCGTCGACCAGAGCGATCGAGCGTTGGACGTTTTGCATCGGGCTCATCTTCAAAGCTGCTGAAAGCGCCATGGACATCGTTCCTTATCGGGCAAGTCGAAGCCAAGCTCAATAATGTGCTGCGATTGCGGCCCAATTTGGGCGGAAAAACTGGCGTACGCGATCGCCTCCGCCTATTCTCGCAATGCGTAAACGCCATGCAAAACGAACCCGACCCCCTGCACCTTGCCCGCCACGTTGCGCGCGGCTGCGACAAAGCCGTGCTGGCGGTGACCGCGCGTCCCGACACGCCCGAGGCGGGGGCAGCCTACGCCAGCCTTGTCCAGGTCGCGTTCGGGCACGACGGCGCCCCGATCCTGCTGATCTCGACGCTCGCCGACCATACCAAGAATCTGCTTGCCGATGCGCGCTGCTCGCTTCTGTTCGATGGCACCGGCGCCTACGGCGAAACCCTGACGGGGCCGCGCGTGAGCGTGCAGGGGCGCGCGCAAAAGCTCGATACGTCGACGCCTGACGGGGCGGCGTTGGCCGCGCGCTATCTCGCGCGGTTTCCGAATGCCGCGACATATGCGGGCTTCGGCGATTTTTCGTTTTGGCGCGTGGCACCCGTGCGTGCGCACCTGGTCGCAGGCTTCGGGCGCATCAAATGGTTCGAGCGATTCGCGCTGGAGGAGACGTTTGCAGGCGCAGCGCTCATGGCGGGCGAAGCCGAGATCGTCGCGCACATGAACGCCGACCATGCCGACGCGATCGAGCTTTACGCAACCAAGCTTTCCGGTGCCGATCCCGGCGGTTGGACGATGACGGGCGTCGATCCCGAGGGGTTCGATTTGCGCCGCCAGGCGGCGGGCCAAAGTCTTCGTCTGGCGTTCGATACAATTGTCCATGATCCCGAATCGGCGCGCGTCGAACTTGTGCGGCTCGTCAAACGCGCGCGCCAAGCGGTAACCGACGGCGCCGTTTGAAGCCTGAAATTACTGGAATACCTCGACGCGAAGTTTTTCGCGTCATTTTTGCATTAAGGCCTTGCGGGATACGCCAGCATCACCACTTCTTGGCAACTGGATAAAAAAACGTTGTTGAGGGAATGCCGATGCTGAGCCTGCATGCGACGCTTCACGACGACCGCCCGCCCGTCCGGCTGGCGGCAATTTTGGAAATCTGCACGGCTGCGCGCCGTGAATTGCCGCCCGGCACGACCTACGCGGCCACGACGCACGCGCTTGTCGATGCCGTGCGCGCCAAATTTGCCCAGCTCACCGACGACGATGCGATATATCTGATCCGCATGGTGCGGTAGCGCATTTTCAAGTCGGGCTTGATCGCCCGACAACCCGGAAAATGCGTGGCATAAAATACATGTATAGGTCTGCGCCAGCGTCGGCGGCGCCAGCTATTCTTTCAGCACAAATTCCAGCGGCGTATTTTCGGAGTGGTAGGCCCGCGTCGGCGCGGAGTTCGCGACGTCCTTGTGCTGCAGCCCGAAAAACAAGGGCGGGTTGGCGGGCCTGAAGATATTGAGCTTCACGTTGAAACCTTCCAGCACCGCGCCGTCGGCGCCCGGATAGCGGAAGGTTTTGATGTCGAACGTGCTGGGACCGATCTCGTCGCCGGTGAGATAGAGTTTGAGGCTCGCGATTTTTTCGGACCGCAGCAGCACGTTGTCGAAATCGCCCAAGCGCCGCTGGGCCAAGCCCATGAAACGGGGAGCATCGAGATTTTTGTAGATGACCCCGACGCGTGGCGCGCCCTCGACCAACGGCCGGTCGAACGTGCCGATCAAAATCTGGCCCGGCTGCGCCGCCGCGACAAGCTTGGAAACCGTCAGGCGCACTTCGCCCAGCACGTCGTTGTGGATCATTGGGCTGGTGCCGCCGCGCGGCAAGGAAAACTCCCAGCCCGGACCGACCGCAAACGCCGCTTTGACGATGGGGGCCGCCCGCGCATTGCGCGCGCGCGCCAATCCGTTTTCGGCCAGCGCCAGCGCGACCAAGCAAAACAGATCGACATCCGCCTTCCAGCCTTGGCGCCGGTTCCACAGCCGGTAGCCTGCGGGCGAGGGGCTGCGCCCCAAATCGATTTCGCTGTTGGCCGCCGCCAGCCGCTCGGCTGCGATATTGAGCGAGTAGGACAAGGTCGCGAGCTGGACGATGCCGTCGACCGCGTCGAGTTTGTCGAACCCGTCGATATCGATACGCGCGGTCGCATGGAAGGGCGAGCGGCGAATGGCGTAGCGCTGCACGCTTTGCGCCAGCGCCGCGCGCAAGGCGGGCGTGGTCCACCACGTTCCCGCCGGAATGGATTCGATCCGCAAGCCCGCGCGCGTGGCAACCGCGATCAGTCCGCGCGCGTCGCTGACGTCGCCGCGCAGAAGCGCCACTTCGCGCTGTACGAGGTCGGGCAGGTCCGCGGTCGGCGCCATCGCGACGATCAGATCGCTGCCGTCGAGCGCCCAGCCGGCTAAAAACCACGATCCGAAATTCCACAGATCTGCAAGGCGGCGGTCGATCGCTTGCAGGGCTTGACGTGGATCGTTTGAGGCGGTTTCGCCGGGCATAACTGTGTTGTCGCGCGCGGCTAAGCCTGGATGTCGACCGCAGCACCGCGCCGCGAATTGGTCGGCGGCGGCGGCGGAGCGGGCTGGATCTGGCGCTGCTCGACGCGTTCGGCGCGCGCGGGGCTGCCCGTATTGGGCGGCGAGATACGCGGCGCAAACGGCGAAATCACGTTGGGCAGGGGATAAAGTTCAGCCATTGCTTAGGCGAAAAACGACGTGCCGCCGACGCCGAACGTCGCCGAGGCGGGCTTCGTTCCGCCGGGCGAACTGCCGCCCGGATTTTGCTTTACTGCTTCGGCACGCCCCAAAACATCTGACACCACTGCCGGCGCCGCAGGCGACAAGAAATTCCTGTACACCTCGACAGCTTGCGGCGTGACCAAAGCGGGTAAAAGAGGATAAGCCATAGACGTAGATTATCGTGTTTTGCGGGCCATGGAAAGCGATCCTCGAGATCAATGCGCCGCCGACCAATTTGGCCCGCTGCCCCAATCGACCTGGAGTTTGACGGACAGGGACAAGGCGGGCTCGGCCGCCTTTTCCATCAAGGGCTTGATGGTTTCGACCGTCCGCGCCAAATCGCCCGGCTCGACCTCGAACAGCAATTCGTCGTGGACCTGCAGCAGCAGGCGGGCAGCCAAATTTTGCGCGCGCAAAGCGCCGGGTACCCGGATCATGGCGCGCTTGATGATGTCGGCCGCCCCGCCCTGGATCGGCGCATTGATCGCTGCCCGCTCGGCAAAGGCGCGCATCGCGGCATTTTTGGCGCCGATTTCCGGCAGCCAAATGCGCCGCCCAAAAAGCGTCGAAACGTAGCCGCGCTGATGCGCGTCTTTTTTGGTGCGGTCCATGTAGGCGCGAATGCCAGGATAGCGTTTGAAATACGCCTCGATATAGGCGCGCGCTTCCCCTTGCGGCAGGCCCAACTGGCGCGCAAGTCCGAAGGCGGAGATGCCGTAGATGATGCCGAAATTGATCGCTTTGGCGCGTCGGCGGGTTTCTTTGTCCATTTTTTCGAGCGGCACGCCGAACATTTCGGACGCGGTGATCGCATGGATGTCCTGGCCCTTTTGGAACGCGTCTTTGAGCGAGGCGATATCGGCGACGTGCGCCAGCAGGCGCAGCTCGATCTGCGAATAGTCGAAAGAGAGTAGAATTTTGCCGGGCGCGGGGACAAAGGCTTCGCGGATTTTGCGACCCTCTTCGTTGCGCACGGGGATGTTCTGCAAATTGGGATCCGACGACGACAAGCGCCCGGTCGATGTCGAGGCGAGCGCAAAGCTTGTGTGCACGCGCCCTGTTTTGGGATCGATCGCCTCGCCCAGCGCATCTGTGTAGGTCGATTTCAGTTTGGCCAATTGGCGCCAATCGAGCACGGCTTGCGGAAATTCGTGGCCCATGGCCGCCAGATCGTCGAGCACGTCGGCCCCCGTCGCATAGGCGCCGGTCTTGGTTTTGGCGGGCTGCTTGCCGTCGGGCAGTTGCAGGCCCATTTCCTCGAACATGATTTTGCCGAGCTGCGCCGGGCTGCCGACATTGAAGGGATGGCCCGCCAGCGCGTGGATCTTTTTTTCGAGATCGGCCAGGCGCAGCGCAAAATCGTTCGAGAGGCGCTGCAAGGCCGCGCGATCGACCGCAATGCCCGCTTCTTCCATGGCCACGATGGGCGCGATCAGCGGCCGCTCGATCGTTTCGTAGACCGCGACGAGGCCTTGCTCGACCAGGCGCGGTTTCAGCGTCTGGTGCAAACGCAACGTGATGTCGGCGTCTTCGGCGGCATAGGCGAGCGCCTTGTCGAGCGGCACTTCGGCAAACGAAATGCGCGCTTTGCCGGTTCCCGTCACCTCGTCGTAGGCGATGGTCTTGCGATCCAGATGCGCCAACGCCAGCGCATCCATGCCATGGCCATGGCGCCCGCCATCGAGCACGTAGGATATCAGCATCGTGTCG
The DNA here is from genome assembly GCA_945901855.1 of Asaia bogorensis. Classification (GTDB taxonomy): domain Bacteria; phylum Pseudomonadota; class Alphaproteobacteria; order CACIAM-22H2; family CACIAM-22H2; genus Tagaea. The sequence continues at coordinate 24,175 of CAMDLT010000043.1, forward strand.
TCGATGCTTTTGATGTCGCCCAGGCCGTGCGCCGCGAAGACATGCCAATCGTATTTGAAATTATGGCCGATCTTGAGCGTGGCGGGATCCGCCAGCAGCGGCGCCAGCGCGCGCAGCGCGTCGGCAAGCGCGATCTGGCCGTCGAGCAATTTGGGTCCGCCCGCAAAATCGAGCCCGCCTTCGGCCGCTGCCGTTCCGGCCGCGACATGGCCAAGCGGAATGTAGCACGCCTCGCCCGCAACGAGGGCGAGCGACACGCCGACAAGCTTGGCATTGCGTGCATCGAGCGACGTGGTCTCGGTGTCGATTGCGCAAAAGCCCGTTTGCTGGGCGCGCGCGATCCATTTTTCGAGCGTGCCCAGATCGCGCACGAGTTCGTAGTTTTGCTGGATGTTTGCAGGTGCGGCAGGTGCCGGGGCGGCACTTGCGGGCGCGCTCGTTTTTGCCGCTGGGGCCGCGCTTGCCAGCGCGTCGAGGCGGCCGAGCAGCGTGCGGAAACCCTGGGCCGTCAAGAACGCGCGCAGCTTGTCGGGATCGGGCGCCTTGAGCACCAGATCGGCAAGCGGCACCGGCACCGGCACGTCGTCGCGCAGAAGAACGAGCCGGCGCGAGACGCGCGCAAGCTCGGCATTGGCAAGCAGGCTTTCGCGCCGCTTGGGCTGTTTGATTTCGCCCGCGCGCGCCAGCAGCGTTTCGAGATCGCCGTACTGGTTGATGAGTTCGGCCGCCGTCTTGACGCCGATGCCGGGCACGCCCGGCACGTTGTCGGTCGAATCGCCCGCGAGCGCTTGCACATCCACGACCCGGTCGGGTTTGACGCCGAATTTGTCGAACACTTCCGCGTCGCCGATCGTCTTTTGTTTGATCGGGTCGAGCATCGCGACGCCCGGGCGCACGAGCTGCATCAGATCCTTGTCGGAACTGACGATGACCACTTCTTCGCCCGCTTCGCGCGCCAGCCGCGCGTAGGTCGCGATCAGATCGTCGGCCTCGAAACCTGCAAGCTCGATCGCGGGCAGATCGAACGCGCGCGTGGCGTCGCGCACGATGGCGAATTGCGGCTTGAGATCATCGGGCGGATCGGGGCGGTGGGCTTTGTAATCGGGATAGAATTCGTTGCGGAAACTGACGCGCGAGGTGTCGAAGATGATCGCGATGCGGTCGCCCGCATGGGTTTCGATCAGCCGCGCCACCATGTTGCAAAAGCCCATGACGGCCCCGACGGGCGTGCCGTCGCCGCGCGTCAATGGCGGCAGAGCGTGGTAGGCGCGAAAGATGAAGCCCGATCCGTCGACCAGGCACAGCCGTGCGGCCATCAGTGGCCGCCGCGCGGACTGCCCGGCTTCAGCACGAATTTGCGGTCGCAATAGCCGCACTCGACATCGTTGCGCGTTCCCATAGTGAGATAGACCAGCGGATGGCCGAGCGCGCCGCCGCCACCATCGCACGGCACCGTGGTGCTTTCGACTTCGATCGTTTCGGGCGGCAGAATGGCTGGCATGGACATGCGGATATTCCCGGTCGGAAGGGGACGGAAGCGCGCGATGATACCCATTGCCGGGGCCGATGCAAAGTTCCCTTGCAGCGCGTCGCCACGCGCACGGCCGACCCGCGACTGGCGACCCGCGACTGCCGGGGTTTGACCCTGGCGGGCTTCGGGTGCTAGCAACCGATCCATGAAATCCTCGCCCCCAAAGATGCCCGCGAATGCGGTGCCGAACAATGCGATTGAAGTGGCAGGGCTTCGCAAAGTCTATGCCGCGCGCGGCGCCATGGCGCCCAAGGTGGCGCTGGATGGCATCGATTTGGCAATCCCGCGCGGCGGCATTTTCGGGCTGCTTGGCCCCAACGGCGCGGGCAAATCGACGCTGATCAATATTTTGGCGGGACTCGTCAACAAAACTGCCGGTACCGCGCGCATCTGGGACCTCGACATCGATCGCGATACGCGCGCAACGCGCGCGGCCATCGGCGTGGTGCCGCAGGAGCTCAATATCGATCCGTTTTTCACGCCGCGCGAATTGCTCGATCTGCAGGCCGGGCTCTATGGCGTGCCCAAGCGCGAACGGCGTACGATCGAAATTCTCGGCGCCGTGGGCCTTGCCGACAAAGCCGACGCCTATGCGCGCACGTTGTCGGGCGGCATGCGCCGTCGCCTGCTGGTGGCCAAGGCGCTGGTCCATTCGCCGCCCGTCCTGGTGCTCGACGAGCCGACGGCGGGCGTGGATATCGAACTGCGCCAGGGCCTGTGGGCCTATGTGCGCGAACTCAACGCGGCCGGCACCACGGTTGTGCTCACCACGCACTATCTGCAGGAAGCTGAGGAGCTTTGCGACCGTATCGCGATCATCGATCGCGGCAAGCTCGTGGCGCACGACACCAAGCAGGCGCTGCTCGCCCGCCTCGACGCCAAGGAACTGCGCCTGACGCTCGATTGCGATATTTTCGAGCTTCCAGCCAAGCTCGTCGCGTTGGACGTCAAGCGGCTCGATGCGCGTACGTTGTCCTGGCATTACCGGCCGAGCGCTGCGCGCATCGACGTGCTGCTGGCGGCCGTGCGCGCCGAAGATCTGGCGATCGCCGACGTCTCGACGCATGAAAGCGATCTCGAAGATTTGTTCTTGCAGCTCACGCGCAAAACGCCCGATGCGGCTTAGGCGCATTTTGGCGCTTGCAGGCTTGGCGATGTTCGTCAGTGCCTGCACGCCGATGCTGAACGCGCGCGGCCCCGCGATCCAGCCCGCCGAAATGCGCGCCGACGCGTTTGTCGTCGAAGACGGCGCCGTTCTGCCCTATCGCCATTGGCCGGCCGACGGTGACCGGCCGCGCGCCGTGATTTTGGCGCTGCACGGCTTCAACGACCATTCGCGCGCGTGGGAGTTGCCCGCAGCCGCCTGGGCTGCGCGCGGCATCGCGCTCTATGCCTACGACCAGCGCGGTTTCGGGCGCGCACCCCAGCCCGGCATTTGGGCCGGCAGCGACGCGCTTGTCGCCGATTTGGCGAGCGTGCAGGCGCTCGTGAAAAACCGCTACCCCTCGGTGCCAGTTTTTCTGGCGGGCGAAAGCATGGGCGGCGCGGTGGTGATGGCCGCCCTCGCGCGCGGCGCCGTGCCGTCGCAACCGGGCGCCGTGCTGACGGCCCCGGCCGTGCGCGGGCGCGCGAGCCTCAATTGGTTCGAGCGCAAAGGGCTCGATCTGCTCTATGCGAGCGTGCCGGGCTGGGCGCCGAGCGTGCAAGCGTCGGGTATCGTGCCTTCCGACAACGTGCCGATGATGCGTGCACTTTCGGCCGATCCCCTTTTTCTCAAACGCACGCGCGTGGACGCGCTCAAGGGCTTGTTCGATCTTATGGACGAGAGCAGCGCGGCAGCTCCCAAGCTCGGCGGGCCGCTTCTGGTGTTGGTGGGCGCCAATGACACGCTCATCCCTGGCGATCCAATGGCGCGCATGATTGCAACCCTACCGGCCGCTCCGCCCGCCGACCGCCAGGTCGTCGAATATCCGCGCGGTTTCCACATGTTGCTGCGCGATATGAACCGCGCGCGCGTGCACGACGACGTGGCCGCGTGGATTCTGGCGCGCAGCGCCCCGCAATGAAGCGCGCGACCGCTGCCGGTTGGACGCTGGCGGCGATACCGGCACTACTGCTTGCCGTCGGCTTGTTGGGCGGTGCCTACGATGCGTCGCCCTGGCGCTTTGCGGTACGCGAGACCGGCTTGTGGGCGATACGCTTTACGGTGGTCGCTTTGCTGATCACGCCGCTGCTGCATTTTTCGGCCCTTGCGTCCATCGCGCCCTGGCGGCGCGCGTTCGGATTGGCGGGCGCGCTGTACGGGTTTGCGCATCTTTATTTCTGGACGCGCCAATACGGTTTCGACTGGCCCTTCCTGATCGAGGAACTGGCGCGTCCCTTTTTGGCGATTGGTCTTGCGGCAACGCTGCTGATGGCGCCGCTTGCGGCCACCTCGAACGATCGCGCGCGATCGGCGTTGGGCATCGTGCGCTGGCGCCAGCTCCATTTGCTGGTCTATCCGGCCGCGTTGGCAGGCTGGCTGCATTATGCGCTGGCCGTGCGCTTGGACCGCACGGAGCTTTATGCGCAGGGGGCGTGCCTCGCTTTGGCGCTCCTGCATCGCGTTTTGCGTGCGTTTGCAAAGCCCCCCTCTTTGAGCTAGGTTCCGCCCAACTGAGAGCGCCCGTAGCTCAGATGGATAGAGTGTCAGCCTCCGAAGCTGAAGGTCGCGCGTTCGAGTCGCGCCGGGCGCGCCAGTTCTATTTCGATGTGTCTTCCCAAGCGGTGGCGCTTGGTTTTCGCTCTTTGTTTATGCTGCCGAACGCGGCTGTTTTGCGCAAAAAGGTCTTCGGATTACGGCAATGGAACCGGCCTCGGGGGCAGGCCATCCCTCAAATGGATTCTCGATAACCAGGTGATGGGGCCGGCAACGGCGCGTCTGGGGCTTGGCCAAATCGTGCGACCGCGCTTGCAAAAATCGATCGAGTTTTTGGCGCGCGGGCTGGAATTGCCGCGCGTTGTTGCGGCCGAACAGATCTGGACCGACAAGGACTTGCCTTCGGCGGATCTGCGGCGCTTGTAGCCAGCAGGCGCCGATTGCCCTAGACCGGTTCCTTGGGGGAGGGCCGAATTTGCGGGAGACGACGCGGGTTACGGCCGGGCGCGGCTTGCGCGCCTTTGCCGACGGGTTTGCGGCCTTGCTGCTGCCGCTGCATCTGACCGAACTTGGGTTCGATGCGTTTGCGGTCGGCGCGATTTCCACGATTGCGCTGACGGGCGCTGCGGCAACGTCGCTTGCCGTCGGGTTCACAACCCATCTCGCCTCGATTCGAAAATTGCTGCTGGGGGCCGCCCTCGCGATGGCGGCGACCGGTATCGCCTTCGGTCTCGCCGAAGGATTTTGGACGGTGGCGCTGGTTGCGTTTGTCGGCACGCTCAACGTCGCGGGCGGGGATTCGAGCCCGTTCGTACCGCTTGAGCACGCCACGCTCGCTGCCGACGCCGACGACAAAGACCGCACGATGGCGTTTGCGCGCTACGGCTTTGTCGGCATATTTGCGGGCGCCATCGGCGCGCTGGCGATCGGCCTTATCGATGTTTTCAAGATCGCGGCCGAGAGCCTGTTCTATCTCTATGCCGCGATCGGGCTTGCGATCTTCATGCTCTATCGCGGGACGCCGGACCGGCCGCCGCCGCCCGATGCCGTGCGCGTGCCGCTCGGCAAATCGCGCCGCGATGTGCTCACGCTTGCGGCGCTGTTTGCGCTCGATTCGTTTGGCAGCGGCCTGATCGTGCAGTCGATCCTGGCGCTGTGGCTGCTGGTGCGGTTCGATTTTTCGGCCGCCGAAACCGGCGGCGTGTTTTTTGTCACGCGCCTGCTTGCGGCGTTCTCGCAGTTCGCCGCCGTGTGGCTTGCCAAACATATCGGACTCGTGCGGACGATGGTGTTCTCGCATCTGCCGGCAAATCTTCTGCTGATCGCCGTGCCGTTTTCGGGCGATGCGGCGACGGCCGTGGGGTTGCTGGTTGTACGCAGTCTGCTCACGCAGATGGATATACCCGTGCGCCAATCCTACGTGATGGCGACGGTTGAGCCGGCCGAGCGGCCTGCCGCTGCCAGCCTCACGACCGGCCCCAAAACGCTTGCGACAGCGGTGGGCCCCGTCCTTGCGGGCGCGATGCTGGCTGTTTCTCCGTTTGGCTGGCCATTCGTGGTGGCAGGGGCGCTCAAGATCGTTTACGACCTTGCGCTGCTCGGCTTGTTCGCCAACCGGCCGCCGCCCGAAGAACGAAAAGATTAGACCGGGGCCAGGGGTACATGCGCGCCGCCGGGCAGCGTCATGCCGATTGGATCGCCCGCGCATGCGCGTCGCCAGCAACGCCGTGGCCTTCGACAAGTTCGATCGCATTGCACGGGACTTTTGAAAAACGGTGTGTGCCGTCGCGCGCGACGGCCAAGACGGTCGCAGTCATTGGTTCAGCGTTACCTCGCCAAGACAGGAAAGATCGTAGCCGCCCAAACGCTCGGCATGTTTGGCGCAGGCGGGCGTGCGCGCGAACGCGAGCAAACGCTGCAAGGCGGGCTCGAAAAAGTCGCGCCGACGGCATGCAATGTCGAAGCGCTCGCGATACAGCGGCACGAAGTCGATGCCAAGCTGTCCTGCCGACGCCGCCACGCCGAAGCCCGCATCCGCGCGTCCCTCGCGCACGGCCGCCGCGATTTCGGTTTCGTTGAAAGCGAGGACTGCCTGCGCGTCGAGTTCGGCGAGACGCACGCCTGCTTCGGCCAGCAAATGCATGAACAGAACATGGCTGCCTGCCGCCGGTTGGCGCAAGATCGTGGTTACGCGCCGACGTCGCAGATCGCCGAGCGTGCGCAGCTTCTTGGGGTTGCCCTTGGCCACGAGCAAACCTTGCTGGCGCCATGCCCAGCCGAACGCGACGATGTCCTGGTCCGGCAAGGCGCTTTGCAAGGCCGGCACGTTGAAGGCACCCGTATCGGGATCGACAATATGCAGTGCGGCCGCAACCGCGCGCCGCTCGCGCAAGGCGTCGAGCCCGTCGAGGCTGCCGCCGCCGAGCGACGCCAGCCCGGACCGCGATCGCACGAGCGCCCAGTCGAGCAGCGGATCGTGACTGCCCGCCAGGATGGGCGGCGGCGATGCGTGGGGCGTCGCCGCGTCGTCCGCCTGGGTGTGGCGTTTGATCCACGCATCGATCAAGCCGCGCGGAAACAGCCACTTGCCGCCGATGCGCGCGCACGGAATGCGTTTGGTGCGCACAAGTTCGTAGACCGCGCGTTCCTTGAGGCGAAGATAGATCGCAAGCTCGGCCGTGGTCAGGATTTCGTCTGCCATGGCCCAATCTTGCATAAACCGGCAAAAACTTGCAAATCCTGCGGACGCCTTCGATTGACGTCTGACGCCGGTCAACCGACAGTCGCCAGCCTATGGCGATTTTCGGCGATGCATTTTCGATGGCTTTCGAGCTGCTGCGCAGCGGCGATGCGCAGCTTTTTGCGATCGTGGCGCTGTCGCTTCAAGTAAGTTTGACCGCGACGCTGGCCGCCGCATGTATCGGACTGCCGGTGGGCGCCGCATTGGCGCTCGCGCGCTTTCCCGGGCGCGGCGCGATCATCGTTGCGCTCAATGCGTTGATGGGGCTGCCGCCGGTGGTGGTCGGGCTTGTCGTTTATCTGTTGCTGTCGCGCGCGGGGCCGCTTGGCGAGCTTGGATTGCTGTTCACGCCCGGCGCGATGGTCGTCGCCCAAACGATGCTGATTGCCCCCCTTCTGGCCGCCCTTGCGCGCCAGACGATCGAAGATGCGTGGATCGAACACCGGGACCAGCTGCGCTCGCTGGGGGCCAATCTTGCGCAGGCGGCGGCCACGCTGCTGTGGGACCAGCGCTTTGCGCTCGTCACGGTTGTGCTGGCCGGGTTCGGGCGTGCGGCCGCCGAAGTGGGCGCCGTCATCATCGTGGGCGGCAACATCGCGGGCGTTACGCGCACGATGACGACGGCGATCGCCCTTGAAACCAGCAAGGGCGATCTGGGGCTCGCATTGGCGCTCGGGCTCGTGTTGGTCGGCGTGGTGTTTACCGTCAATGCGGCGGCGGCGTGGCTCAAACATGTCTCGGTGCGCCGCTATGGCTAGCATCTTGCCGCTCCGCCTCGAAGCCGTGCGCCTCGCGATCGGCGATACGCAAATCGCCGAGGATCTCACGCTAACCCTCGAAGCGGGCGCGCCGACCGTCGTCGTGGGCGCCAATGGCGCGGGCAAAAGCACGCTGCTGCGCTTGTGCCACGGGCTCGTCGCACCCAGTGCGGGGGCGCTTGTCTGGGCACGCGATCCGGCAGGCTTGCAGGCAATGGTTTTCCAGCGCCCTTCGATGCTGCGCCGCTCGGCTTTGGCGAATGTCGCTTACGGCCTCAAGTTGCGCGGTATCGACCGTGCGACGCGCACCCAGATCGCGCGCGATCGGTTGCAGCGTGTGGGATTGGCTGCGATCGCCGACCGGCCCGCGCGCGTTTTGTCGGGCGGCGAGCAGGCGCGCGTGGCGCTGGCACGCGCCTGGGCGCTGTCGCCGCAGATTTTGTTTCTCGACGAGCCGACCGCCAGCCTCGATCCCGCCGCGACGCGCGCACTCGAAGACATCGTACTGGCAATGGCAGCTGAGGGCACCAAGATCGTCATGACGACGCACAATCTGGGCCAGGCGCGGCGCTTGGCGGCCGACATCGTGTTTTTGCATCGCGGGCGCGTACGCGAGCACACGCAAGTCGAACGGTTTTTCAAATCCCCCGGCACGCCGGAAGCGGCTGCCTTTCTTGCAGGAGAGCTGCCATGGTAAGATTTCTAGTTGCACTTGTGTTGGCGTTTGTATCGCCCTCGGTCTTTGCCCAAGACCGGTTCATCACCGTGGCCTCGACGACTTCGACCGACCAGTCGGGCCTGTTCGGTCATTTGCTGCCCGCTTTCAAGCGCGACAGCGGCATCGATGTGCGTGTCGTGGCGCTGGGAACGGGTCAAGCGCTCGATGTTGGGCGGCGCGGCGATGCCGATGTTGTCTTCGTGCACGACCAGCCGGCCGAAGAGAAGTTCGTCGCTGACGGGTTCGGCGTGGCGCGCATCCAGGTCATGTACAACGACTTCGTCGTGATCGGCCCCAAGGCGGACCCCGCCAAAATCGCGGGCCTCAAGGACACCAACGAAGCCTTCCGGCGCGTGCGCCAGGCGGCAGCCCCGTTTGTGTCGCGCGGCGACAAGTCGGGCACGCACGCGGCCGAGCTGCGCTATTGGCAGTCGGCGGGCATCGACATCGAAACGGCCAAGGGCGCTTGGTATCGCGAAGTCGGGCAGGGCATGGGCCCGGCACTGAACACGGCGTCGGCGATGGGTGCCTATATCCTGGCCGACCGCGCGACATGGCTCAACTTCCGCAATCGCGGCGATCTCGCCGTGCTGGTGGAAGGCGACGAGAAGCTTTTCAATCAATATGGTGTGATCTTGGTCAATCCGGCACGTCATCCGTCGGTCAAGCGCGAACTGGGTGCGGCATTCGTCGATTGGCTGACGGGTCCCAAAGGTCAGGCGACGATCGCCGACTACAAAATCGGCGGCGAGCAGCTCTTCTTCCCGAACGCCGTGCCCGCACGGCCGCGCTCATGAGGCGGGCGCTTGTCACACTCGGCGCCGCCGTCGCCATGCTGGGGGCCATGATGGAGTCCGCATCGGCCCAGGAGAGCGTGCGTCTGCATGCCGCCGGATCGTTGCGCTCGGCGCTCAGCGAGATTGCCGAACGCTACGAAGCTTTGACGCAAACGAAGATTGTTGCAGTCTTCGGGGCGTCGGGCTTGCTGCGCGACCGGTTGGCGGGCGGCGAGACGGGCGAAGTTTTTGCGTCCGCCAACATGGCGCACCCGCAAAGTCTGGGTACGGCCAAAAAGGCCGGTCCCACGGTGCTGTTCGCGCGCAACCGGCTTTGCGCACTCGCACGCGCCGACGCAAACGTGACGAGCGCAACGCTGCTTGCACGGATGCTCGATCCAGCGTTGAAGCTTGGTACGTCAACGCCGCTTGCCGATCCGGCGGGCGACTACGCGTTTGCGCTGTTCGCGCGCGCCGAAGCGCTTGTGGCAGGCGCACGCGTTCGGCTCGAGCAAAAGGCGCTCAAACTGACAGGTGGGCCTGGCGCGCCGCCCCCACCGCCGGGGCGTAGCGTCTACGCCGCCAATCTTGTTGCCGGAAATGCCGATGTGTTTTTGGCGTACTGCACGGCGGCAAGCGAAGCCAAGGCGGAGGTGCCGGACCTCCAGATCGTCGATATTCCGGATGCGTTAGCGGTCGCCGCCGATTACGGCTTGACGTTGCTTGACGGCGCGCGGCCAGCAGCCGCGCAGTTTGCTATGTTCGTGCTCTCGCCGGAAGGCCAGCGCATCTTGCAACGTCGGGGCTTCGAAGCACCTGGCCTGCCCCTCGAGGAGAAGGTTCGATGAAACTCAGCGCGCGCAATATTCTGCCCGGAAAAGTCGAAACGATCGCGAAGGGGCAAACCACTTCGCACGTCAAGATTAAGGTCGCCAAAGGCATCCTGGTCACGGCCTCGATCACCAACGAGGCGGTCGATGAGCTGAAGCTCAAGCCCGGCGACAAAGTCAGCGCGATCACTAAGGCCTCCGACGTTATCGTCGGTAAGTAACGCTGTGCGGTTGTCGCGGCGCGACGCCTTGGTGGGACTGGCGGCGAGTAGCTTTACAGCTCCGGGCTTGGTCGGCGCCCAACCGACCGTGCGCGAGATCGTGGACTCGGCCGGTCGGCGCGTGCGCATCCCAGCGAACGTAACGCGCGTCTATGCGGCCGGCCCGCCCGCAAGCATTTTGCTGTTCGCGCTGGCGCCGGACGCGTTGCTCGGCTGGACGTCGGCTTTCAGGCCGAACGAACGGCCGTTTATACCCGAGCGTTACGCCGATTTGCCGACCCTAGGGCGGCTGACCGGCCGCGGCAACACGGCCAATCCTGAGACGGTGTTGGCTGCGCGCCCGGATGTTGTTTTCGACTACGGCACTGTCAACGATACGTATGCTTCGCTCGCCGACCGCGTCCAGAGCCAGACCGGCATTCCCTATCTGCTGATCGACGGTGCCTTCGATAAAATGGGCGCCGCGTTCGAGTTACTGGGCGACATTCTCGGGCGCCGCGCCCAGGGCGACGCGTTTGCGCGTGACGCGCGTGCGACGATGTCGGATGTCGCTTCGCGTGTCGCAAGGGTCGCACCGGCTGGTCGGCCGCGCGTCTATTACGCGCGCGGGCCGCGCGGCCTGGAAACCGGGCGTCCCGGCTCGATCAACGTCGAAGCGCTGGAGCGTGTGGGCGCGGTGAATGTCGCCGAGGAACTCGGGCAGGGCGGTCTTGCGCAGGTGTCGATCGAGCAGATACTGCACTGGAACCCCGACACGATCGTGGCGCTAGAGCAAATTCCGAGCTGAAGGAATCGCAGGGGATTCCCAACTGCCGCGAATTGTGATTCAAGCTTTGTACTGGAGTGGAGGCCAGTACGGATGGCGCGATCACTTTCTCAGGATTTGCGGTCTCGTGTTGTGGCGGCGGTTGC
>CAMDLT010000044.1 GCA_945901855.1 Asaia bogorensis
CTGCCAGCGCCACCTTCGCCTTGAATGCCGGTGTGTGATTCCGGCGCGCTCGTCTGGTCATCTTCTTCTCCTGTCATGCGGCCATCCTGGCCGCCGTCAGGCAGAAACGCCACTTATCCCGCTGTCCAGATTTCCCGAGCCAGCTCTGAGATTAGTCGATCACGACGACCCAAATTGCAGGCGATAAGTGATTGAATCTATGGAGTTTAAACTTCGATTCTCGATTTCTTTGGTTCAAATGCCTTCGAATCTCACTTATTGTGGGCAATATAGTTGGGTTGGTGTTTTCGCCGTACGGTAAAAACAGGGAGCTAGCTTGTGACGAATCTCATTTTCTTAGACTCATAACAATTGGTGCCGCGCGGCAACCGAACAAGCGGCCGTGCAGCGACTTTGAAAGCGCGCCATGTCCCAGATTGCCTTCGACAACAGCTACGCGTCCTTGCCCGCGCATTTTTATACGCGCATGCAGCCGCGCGCGGTGAAAGCGCCCCAACTTCTGCGGCTTAACACGCGGCTGGCGCGTTCGCTCGGGCTCGATGCTGCGTGGCTTGAAACGCCCGAAGGCGTTGCGATGCTGTCGGGTTCGGCCATGCCCGAAGGGGCAGCAGCGCTTGCGATGGTCTATGCGGGCCACCAGTTCGGGCATTTTTCGTCCCAGCTTGGCGACGGGCGCGCGTTGCTGGTGGGCGAATTTCTCGGCCCCGACGGTCAGCGCTACGATTTGCATTTGAAGGGCTCGGGTCCGACGCCCTATTCGCGTGCAGGCGACGGGCGTGCGGCTTTGGGGCCGGTCTTGCGCGAGTATATCGTCAGCGAAGCGATGGCGGCCCTCGGCATTCCCACATCGCGCACGCTGGCCGCCGTCGCGACGGGCGAAAAAGTGTTTCGCGAAGAAATTTTGCCCGGCGCGGTGCTTGCGCGCATCGCCAAAAGCCATCTGCGCGTGGGCACGTTCGAGTTCTTCGCCAGCCGACGCGACTATGCCGCGCTGCAAAAGCTCGCCGACTACGCGATCCAGCGCCACGATCCGGCGGCAGGCGAAGCAAGCGAGCCCTATCGTGCCTTGCTGTTGGGCGTTGTTGCGCGCACGGCCGATTTGATTGCGCGCTGGATGGCGGTCGGTTTCATCCATGGCGTCATGAATACCGACAACATGACGATCTCGGGCGAGACGATCGATTACGGCCCGTGCGCGTTCCTCGACGCCTACCATCCGGCGACGGTGTTCAGTTCGATCGACCATCAAGGCCGCTATGCCTATGCCAATCAGCCGCGCATCGCGCATTGGAATATGGCGCGTCTTGCCCAAGCCTTGCTGCCGTTGCTGGGCACGGACGAAACTAAAGCCGTGGCGACCGCCCAGGATGCGATCGACACGTTCGAGACGCGTTTTGAAGACGCGTACCTCGCGCGTATGCGCGCCAAGATCGGCCTTGGTAATGTTCAAGACGGCGACGATGCGCTGATCAAAGATCTGCTTGCGCGCATGGCCGCGAACAACGCCGATTTCACGCTGGTCTTCCGCCATCTTGCGGACTGCGATTCCAGCGTCGAAAGCGCCGATGCCAAGGTGCGCGCTTTGTTTGCGGACCCACACGCCTTCGACGGCTGGGCCAAAGCTTGGCGCAAGCGGTTGGTATCGGATGCACTTGCGCCCGACAAGCGCAAGGCTGCGATGCAGGCGGTCAATCCGCTGTTCATCGCGCGCAACCACCGCGTGGAAGCGGCGTTGGCGGCGGCGCAGATCAACGGCGATTTTGCGCCCTTCGAGGAGATTCTGCGCGTTGTAGGCGACCCGTTCTCCGAACAGCGAGGTCTTTTGCATTATGCCGAGCCGCCGCAACCGGATGAGGTCGTCGCGGCGACGTTCTGCGGCACCTGACCTTGCGCGCGCCCGTCTCGTGAGGCAAACTCACGAAAAAAGAGGGATGGGAGCGATGCCGAGCGACATTCTTGCACTGGGCGAGGCCATGGTAGAGTTCAACCAGTCGGGCGGGGCGGGAAGCCGTACCTATTTGCAGGGATTCGGCGGGGATTCTTCGAACTTCGCGATCGCGGCTGCACGCCAGGGGGCGCAGGTTGGCTACGTCTCGGCGCTGGGCGACGACATCTATGGCGGCATGTTGCGCGATCTGTGGCGCCAGGAAGGCGTGGATGCCGCGCATGTGCGCACCGACGCCGACGCGTTTACCGCCGTCTATTTCGTAACGCACGACGCAGACGGCCATCATTTTTCGTTCTTTCGCAAAGGTTCGGCTGCCAGCCGCTATGCGACCGGCAGTTTGCCGCTGGCAGCAATCCGTGCCGCCAAAATTTTTCATCTATCTGGAATTTCTTTGGCGATTTCGCGCTCGGCACACGACGCCGGATTCGCCGCCATCGCAGCGGCGCGCGAGGCGGGCGTACGCGTCTCGTTCGACACGAACTTGCGCCTTAAGCTGTGGTCGCTGGCGGACGCGCGCATCTCGATCGATGCCGCGATCGCGCATTGCGATATTTGTCTTCCGAGCTACGACGACGTTGTCGAGATCTACGGCGAGCGCGACGAAAATCGCTTGGCGGACCTCCTCCTTGCCAGGGGTCCCAAGATCGTCGCGCTCAAATTGGGTGCGGCGGGCACGCTAATTGCGGAGCAGGGCAAGCGCACACGCCTTCCCCCGCATCCGTGCATACCCATCGATGCGACGGGGGCAGGCGACACGTTCGGCGGCGCGTTTGTCGCCCGTCTTGCCATGGGCGACGATGTGGAGGCGGCCGGGCGCTATGCCGCCATCGCCGCCGCCTTGTCCACGCAAGGTTTCGGCGCGGTCGCGCCCATTCCTTACGCGCACGAGGTGGCCGCCGCATGAAGATCCTTGTTACCGGCGGTACCAGCGGCATCGGCGCGGGAATTGCGCGCCATTTGGCAGATCTTGGCTATGCGGTTACCGCGACCGGCGTGTCAGCTGCCGAGATCGAGCGCTTTGCACCCCATGCCAATATCGAGTCCGCGATTTTGGACGTGACCGACGACGCGGCCGTGGCGGCTCTGCTCGCGCGATTCGACATGCTTGGCGGTCTCGTCAATTGCGCGGGCACGATCCAGCGCGACGGTGCGGAGTTCACGATCGAAGGCTTCAAGCGCACGATCGACATCAATCTTGTTGGCACCATGCGCATGTGTATCGGCGCGCACTCGGCGTTGAAACGCGGCGGCGGGGCCATCGTCAACACGGCGTCGATGCTCAGCTTTTTCGGCTCGCCGTTCGTGCCTGGCTATTCAGCGTCTAAAGGCGGCGTGGTGCAGCTGACGAAAAGTCTGGCGGCGGCGTGGGCGGCCGACGGCATTCGCGTCAATGCGATCGCGCCCGGCTGGATCGATACGCCGCTGACCAAGCCGCTTGTCGACGACGCGGCGCGCGCGGCGCCCATCCTGGCGCGCACGCCGATGGGGCGCTGGGGCAGGCCTGCGGAACTGGGCGGTGCGACGGCGTTTTTGCTGTCCAAAGAAGCCGCTTTCGTGACCGGCACCGTGTTGCCGATCGACGGCGGCTACGCGGCGAACTGAAACCGGAGGATCAATTCGATGGACGATGCAAACCTGGCGGAAAAATGGCAGCCGTACCGGCACAAGCAGCCGGCCGAATCGCCGCCCGAACTGGTGATTGCGCCTGCCATTCCCGAAGACGAGCGCGTATGGGTGCCGCTTGAGGAAAACGTATGGTTTCGCCCGCTGCTGCTGTCGGCGTCGAACGGCTACTGGACCAATCTTTTGCGCGTCCGCAAGTCGGGCGTCTTGTCGCGTCATCGCCATCCCCAGCCCGTGCACGGGCTCGTTTTGAAGGGCGAGTGGCGTTATCTTGAGCACGACTGGATCGCGCGCGAGGGCGGCTATGTCTACGAAGCGCCGGGCGAAACCCACACACTTGTCGTCGATCCGCATGTGACCGAGATGATTACGTTCTTCCAGGTCAACGGCGCCATGATCTACGTCGATCCGGACGGCAAAAATACCGGTTACGACGACGTGTTCACGCGCATCGACAAATGCCGACGCCATTATGCGGCTGTCGGTCTTGGCGCCGATTATATCGACAGGTTTGTCAGATGATTCTTTATCGCTGGCAAATCAACCCGCCGCTAACGATTGTCATGCCAATAAAATTGAATGCGTCCGGAACTTACCCAGCGCGACCATCATGAAGGCAGCGAAACCGAGGTCGATCTGACCGAGGCGCCCGCGGGGTTTGTTGCGTTGGCGACGCTATGGGAGCAGCGACGCGGGGAGCGGGCGATGCCGGCCCGGCGTGACTTTCGCTTCGAGGATTTTGTGCCATGGCTCTGCTACTTGCATCTGATCGAGATCGAGCCGACCGATTTTCTTTTCCGAATTTTTGGCACGACAGTGGCCGATTGGCTGGGCGCGGATTTCACCGGACGCCGTCTTTCGCACATAGCCCAACAGGCGCCGACCGTGGCGGCCAAGGCGCTCGTCGGCTATCGCCGTGCGATCGAAATGGCCAAGCCGCTCTATTGCGTTACGCAAGACTCAGTGCATCTCGACCGGCGCTTTGGCTGGTCGCGTCTGGTGCTGCCGCTGGGCGAAGCCGGGCAAACGAGCCACTTGCTCGTTGCCCTGCGATACGTGCCCTGAGCCCCGATCACCCAAAAACATTGTCGAGAACGCCGATGCCCTCGATCTCGATTTCGACGCGCGTTCCCGCTTTAACCGGCAGCACGCCCAGCGACGTTCCACAGGCGACGACGTCGCCGGGCTCCAGCGTCATGTCGCGGCTCAGCAATTCGACCAGTCGGGCTGGTGCAAAAATCATATCGGCGACCGGATAGTTCTGGCGCTCGCGCCCGTTGACGCGCGTACGCACGACCAGCGTCGCCGGGTCGAGATCGGTTGCGATCACGGGGCCAATGGGACCGAAGCCGTCGAAGCTTTTGGCGCGTGTCCATTGCGCGAAGCTCGTATCACTTGCGATGACTTCGAGCGCAGTTACGTCGTTTATGCACGTATAGCCAAAGATCGCGCGCTGGGCTTCTTCGGCAGTCGCATCTTTGCAGCTCTTGCCGATAACGATACCAAGCTCGCCTTCGTAGACGACGCGCCCGGAATAGCTTGCGGGCATCGCGATCGTGCCGCCATGCGCGTTGAGCGCGTTGGCGCCTTTGAGAAAATAGAGCGGCTCGCTCGGCACACTCCAGCCATTCTTCGCCGCAGCCGCGTAGAAATTGTTCCAAAGTCCGATAAATTTGGCGGGTCGTGCGGGCGGCAAAAACACCGTATCGGCGAGCGCCACGTTTTTATCAGTCGGCACGGGGCCAGCAAACATATCACCGGTATGGACGCGCAAGGTCTCGCCCTCGATCGTGCCAAAGACTTGGTTATCGCCGTGCCGAATGCGCGCCCACTTCATCGCCGCTCCTTGGGTTTGGACCGCCAGCATGGCTATAGTGGCCGCGCAATTCAAGCCGGAGAAGCATGTGGATTCGAGCGACCCTTCCGAAATTGAAACCGCGCTCTACGCGCAGTTGGCCAACGCCGTGACCGATCGCAAGTCGGCGCTGCGTACGCCGAGCTTAGCGACGTTGGGCCTGGACGGCCGACCGCGCGTCCGCACAGTCGTGCTGCGCAGCGTCGATCCGCAGGCCCACCGGATCGGCTTCCATACCGACGCGCGTTCCAACAAATTCGCTGAAATGCAGGCCGATTCGCGTGTGGCAGTGCATTTTTACGATGCGGCCGCCAAGACGCAGATCCGCATTGAAGGAACGGCAAGCCTTCACGGCGCCGATGCGGTTGCGCGTGCTGCGTGGCAGGCGGCAGGGCGCAGTGGGAGGCGCACCTACGCGAGCGAGCCTGCGCCCGGCGCCTCTTTGCGTGCACCCGACGATGTCGTTTTTGCCGCCGACGAGGCGACGTCGTTCGGGAGATTTGCAGTTGCAATCGTGCGTATCGAAAGCTTGGACTGGCTTTATTTGCGCGCCGCCGGCCATCGCCGCCTGCTTTTCGCGCGGATGGGCGATTTGCTCGCGCCGCGCTGGTTGGCGCCCTAAAGTTTCCGCATGTCGAAGCTGGGGTAGGCCTGCGGCTTTGGGGCCGGTTTGGGGGCGGGCGCTATTATCGGCGTGCCGCGCGGTGGCAGGGGCGCGTTGGGTGCAGCGGACATACCCTGCGTCTTAACCTTTTCGGCCAAGGGCGACACGTCGGCGACGGCATGCCTTATTTCGCGTGGCAAGCGTCGGTCGATTTCGAAGCGCAGTTGCTCGGCCACCAAGGCGATCAGCGGTTCTTTCGATTTAGCCAGCGACAGCACCAGATCGGATGCATTCAAGGCGGCGAGCTGGCACAGAATGTCGTCGGGCACGTTGGGTTTCATTCGGACGCCGCGCGCGTCGAACATAGGGGCCCGCACGACAAAAGTCAGCATGTTGCGCAACGCGCGCTGGCGATCGCCGGGCAGATTCATGAGCTTGCCCAGGAAATCGTTGCGCGAAATGGCGTAGCATTCCGTCTCGGCGACTGCGAGCGCGGCCGAGGTCCGTTTGGCACGCTCGACAAACGCCGATTCGCCGAACAGGCGACCTTCGTGCAGGTCTTCGAGCGTGTTGAGGTCATCGTTGCGCTGGCAGCACAGCCGCAGCTTGCCCGTTCGCACGATGAACGCATAGTCGCCGTCTTCGCCTTCGCGAAAGACATAGGCACCAGTATGGTATTTGCGGACGAGCTCCTGCATGGCGGTACTCTGCCTTGACGATGGTTTCGAAAAAATTAACATCGCAAAAATTTCGCCATAAGCTGCGGGTTTTTGTTACACCCGGCGCTTCGCAATCGTGACCGCTCGAATTGGACGAACATGGCGCCGCCGCTGCTCTTGCTGCAAAATATTCGGGTTTCGTTCGGCGGCCCTGCCTTGCTCGACGGGGCGGAATTGGCCGTCGGCGCGGGCGAAAGGCTGGCGCTGGTCGGGCGCAACGGTTCGGGGAAATCGACGCTGCTGAAAATAGCGGCAGGTTTGGTGGCTCCCGACGGCGGCAAACGGTTTTTGCAGCCCGGCACCACGCTTGCCTATCTTGCGCAGGAGCCCGATCTCAGCGGCTATGCGAGCGTGCGCGACTATGTCTGCGCCGATCTGCTCGTTCCCGAAGATGTCCATCGCGGGCTCTATCTGCTCGAATCCCTCGGCCTCACGGGGGCCGAAAATCCCCTGCGATTGTCGGGCGGCGAGGCGCGGCGCTGCGCGCTTGCGCGCTTGCTCGCACCCAAGCCCGACATTTTGCTGCTCGACGAACCGACCAACCATCTCGATCTGCCAGCCATTGCATGGCTCGAGCGCGAATTGTCGGGCAATCGCGGCGCTCTGGTGCTTATTAGCCACGACCGGCGTTTCCTCGAAGCGCTGTCGCGTGCAATGGTCTGGCTCGATCGCGGCACGACGAGACGCCTTGGTCGCGGCTTCGCGCATTTCGAGGGCTGGCGCGACGAAATTTTGGCGCAAGAAGAGCTCGACGCGCACAAGCTGACGCGCCAGATCGCGCGCGAGGAAGACTGGCTGCGCTACGGCGTGACGGCAAGGCGCAAACGCAACGTACGGCGCGTGGCCGAATTGCAGGCGCTGCGCACAAAACGGCAAACGCGCGTCGCAGCGCCGGCCGGACTCAAAATGGCGAGTTTTGCAGCCGACGGCTCGGGCACGCTCGTGATCGCGGCGGACGGCGTTTCGAAAAGCTACGGCGCAAGCGCGATCGTCAAGGATTTCTCGACCCGTATTTTGCGCGGCGACCGCGTCGGCATTGTTGGCCCCAACGGTGCAGGCAAAACGACCCTGCTCAATTTGCTGACGGGCGCTCTGGTGCCGGATGCGGGCGAAGCGCGCGTGGGCACGGGGCTTGCGATGGTCACGCTCGATCAGCGGCGCGAGTCGCTCGATCCCGACGCGACGCTTGCCGACACGCTGAGCGACGGGCACGGCGAAACTGTGTCGCTGGCGGGCGGCACGCGCCATGTGCTCGCCTACATGAAGGATTTTTTGTTCCTGCCGCAGCAGGCGCGCACGCGCATGTCGGCGCTGTCGGGGGGCGAGCGCGGCCGCGCCATGCTGGCGCGCGCCTTCGCCAAGCCTTCGAACCTTTTGGTGCTCGACGAGCCGACCAACGATCTCGACATCGAAACGCTCGATCTGTTGCAGGAATTGCTGGCCGACTATGCGGGGACGGTGCTGCTGGTCAGCCACGATCGCGATTTTCTCGACCGCGTCGCGACCTCGACGCTGGTCGCCGAGGGCGACGGCGTGTGGCAGGAGTATGCAGGCGGTTACACGGACATGGTCGCCCAACGCGGGCGCGGCGTCGAAGCGAAGCCGACCGAACTCAAGACGGTCCAAACTTCCAAGGTAGCCAAGGCTGCGGCGGTCAGTCCTGCGGCGCCCGCATCCGCGCCCAAGAAACGCATGAGCTTCAAGCAAAAACACGCACTTGAAACCCTGCCCGCACGCATGGAGAAAATGCGTGCCGAGATTGCTTCCGCACAGGCCAAGCTTGCCGATGCTGCGTTCTACGCGCGCGACAAGGCGGGGTTTGCGCGCGTGACGGCGGCCCTTGGCGATGCCCAAGCGGCCCTCGGCGCAGCCGAGGACGAGTGGCTCGAACTCGAGCTTCTGCGCGCGGAAATCGAGGGCGGCTAAAACCGTCCGGCGCGATAGTCGGCAAACGCCTGGTGCAACTCCGCTTCGGTATTCATGACAAACGGGCCGTATTTGGCAATCGGTTCGCGCAACGGTTTGCCCGCCACGACGAGCAAGCGTGCAGCATCGTTGCCCGTGCGCAATGTCAGACGATCGCCATCGCCCAGCAGGCCAAGCTCGCCTTTGCCGAGCGGCTTGCTGCCCGCAACCGCTACACCTTCGTAGACATACGCAAACGCCGCATGGCCCGTTTCGATCGGGATCGCTATCTGCGTTTGCGGCACCAGATGGATGTCGAGATAGAGCGGCGCGGTCGCCCCCGCCTGGACGGGCCCCGCGACGCCCGCATAGCGCCCGGCTAAAATCTTGACGCGGTTGCCGTCACCGGGCTCGAAAAGCGGAATCGCATCGGGCGCTATATCCTGGTAGGCGGGTGTGCACATTTTGTCGCGTGCGGGCAGATTGACCCACAGCTGGAAACCGCGCATCAACCCTTCTTGCTGTTCGGGCATTTCGGAATGCACGATACCGCGCCCGGCCGTCATCCATTGCACGGAGCCCGGCTCCAGCAGGCCGACATTGCCCTTGTTGTCGCCGTGGCGCATGCGACCTGCGAGCATGTAGGTCACGGTTTCGAACCCGCGGTGCGGGTGGTCGGGGAAACCGGCGAGGTAGGCGCCCGGATCGTCCGAGCCGAACTCGTCCAGCATCAAAAACGGATCCAGGTCGGGCAACGCCGCGGTGCCGATGACGCGCCAGAGCCGGACGCCAGCCCCGTCGCTGGTTGGCTGCCCGCGCACAGTTTTTACGATATCGCGTTCGCCCATTGGCTTCTCTCTTGGTTGACGATCTATGATATTTGGGTATTTGCATCGCGCCGCGCAATGGCGTATCGAAGCCAGATCATGCCAAAAACGACTGTACATCTCATTCGCCACGGCCAATCGGAGTTCAACGCCGCGTTCGATTCCATCGTACGTCGCGATCCGATGATCTTCGATCCGAACCTGACCGAGCTTGGCCGCGCGCAAGCAAGCGCACTGGCAAGCGACGCGCGCTGGGCTGGAATTGAACTGATCGTCGTCTCGCCGCTAACGCGCGCGATCCAGACGGCGCAGCATGTCTTCAAAGGTCATCAAGCACCTTGGCATGTCGAGCCGATGCATCGCGAAAAATGCGAGCATTCGGGCGATATTGGGCGCGCCCCTCGGCTGCTTGCGGCAGATTTTCCGCATTTGGCCTTTGATCATCTCGACGATCCGTGGTGGCACCACGATCCCCAGCGCCCCGACGCCATCGCGGTCGAACCCGAACCGTTTTT
Organism: Asaia bogorensis; assembly: GCA_945901855.1. Taxonomy (GTDB): domain Bacteria; phylum Pseudomonadota; class Alphaproteobacteria; order CACIAM-22H2; family CACIAM-22H2; genus Tagaea. Next base: position 9,997 of record CAMDLT010000044.1, read on the forward strand.
GCAGGCGCGCGTCTCTGCCTTTGGTCGGTGGCTCGCGGGCCGCGCGGAGACCAAGATCGCCGTCGTCGGGCACGGCACGTTCTTGAACCGGCTGACCGGCATTGCCTTCAAAAACTGCGATGTCGTGACGCGCGAGTTTTAACCGGCAAACGGGAGATCGCCATGCAAAAGACAGCCATTTTCTGCGGCATCTTGGGGCTTGTTCTGGCGAATGCGACACCGGCGCTGGCAGACTCGATCGACGGCGAGTGGTGCGCGCCAGTGGGCGCGCGCCGACTGTCGATCGACGGAGCGCGATTGATAACGTCGGCCGGTGCGCGCATCGAGGGAAGTTACACGCGGCACGGGTTTTCGTATCGCGCACCTGCGGGCGAAATCGAGGCCGGTCTGGAAGTTGAGATGCGTCTAATGGGCGAGCACGCGATGCTGTTTCGTCCGGCTGGCGCTGCAAACGCGCAGACCTGGACGCGCTGCGCCAGGCCGGTCAGCTAGTTCGCAGATGCCAAGAAGCCGCTGATAAATCTGCATTTGTTGGTTGTCAGCGACGTGCAACATCGATTCTATCGGCATTTCTGGCATCGCGTCGGATTTTCCCGCTTGCCAAGATTCGGACGAAACGGCATACCGAGCTTACGTTTGCTGTATCGATTCGCAGTCGAGTCGCGTTTTTCGCGACAAAAGCGGGCCGAACCAGTAACGGCGCGAATGCAAGACGGGACGTGCCCCGTTCGCTCGCGGAACGTCTCGAACCAAGAACCCTCAAGAGGAGGCCGATCCGCACATGGCCGAAGCAAAACAGGAAGTTGTCACGCTGAAGGCGATCGCTTACGAGCTCGCCGAGAAGCATGAAATGCCGAAGAAGCAGGCCGTCGAAGTGCTCGACGCGTTCGTCGCGGCACTGACCAAGAGCCTGAAAAAGGGCGCCAAGATCCGCATTCCGGGCCTCGGCATCTTCCAGGTTCGCAAGCGCCCCGCGCGCATGGGCCGCAACCCGGCCACGGGCGAAGCGATCAAGATCAAGGCGTCCAAGAAGATCGCTTTCCGCGCTGCCAAGGATCTCAAGGAAGCCATCTAACGCTTCCAAGAACGGCAGTCGCGAACGAAGGGCGCGGGCAGCAATGTCCGCGCCCTTTGCGTTTTGCGGCTAGTTGCGTCTAAAGTTCGCTCCATGATGCGGGCTAAAACCGGAAAAATCCGGACCTGCCCGTATCTCCTGCCTGATCGTCAGGGACAGGCGGAACCAAGGGGAGTGAAACATGGCAGGCGTATCTGTGCGCGGCGTGCGCAAATCCTACCAAAACACAGCCGTGATCCACGGCGTCGATGTCGAGATCGCGGACGGCGAATTCGTAGTGCTGGTGGGGCCTTCGGGCTGCGGCAAGTCGACCTTGCTGCGCATGATCGCGGGCCTCGAGGAAATCTCGGGCGGCGAGATCGCGATCGGCGCGCGCGTGGTCAATGACCTGCCGCCCAAAGAACGCGACGTGGCGATGGTGTTCCAGAACTACGCGCTTTATCCGCACATGACCGTGTACGACAACATGGCATTCTCGCTGCTGCTCAAGAAGGCCGACAAGGCCGAGATCGACAAGCGCGTGCAGCGCGCGGCGGAAATCTTGAACCTGAAACCCTATCTGCTGCGCTATCCCAAGCAGCTCTCGGGTGGCCAGCGCCAGCGCGTGGCAATGGGCCGCGCCATCGTGCGCGACCCGCAGGTGTTTTTGTTCGACGAGCCGCTGTCCAATCTCGATGCCAAGCTGCGCGTGGCGATGCGCGCCGAAATCAAGGCATTGCACCAGCGTTTGAAGACCACCACGGTCTACGTCACGCACGACCAGATCGAGGCGATGACCATGGCCGACCGCATTGTGGTGATGCATGACGGCGTGGTCGAACAGATCGGCACGCCGCTCGAGCTTTACGACAATCCGGCCAACATCTTCGTGGCGGGATTTATCGGCTCGCCCGCGATGAATTTTCTCGACGGCACGGTGCGCGCCAATGGGACCGATAGCGCCGTCGAACTGGCGGGCGGCATTGTGCTCAAGGCTGCGACCCAGGCGGCCGTCGGAACTGCGGTGCGCGTTGGCATGCGGCCCGAGCATCTCGATCTTGCCGCCGCGGGCCAAGGGCTGCCCGCAAGCATTAAAGTGATCGAGCCGACCGGAGCCGAAACTCTGGTACTGGTCGATATCGGCGGCATGGAAGCGACGGCGGTCTTCACCGAGCGGCACAATTTCAAGCCCGGCGACAAAATCGCGCTCGCTCCCAAACCGGGCCTGCTGCATGTATTCGATGCAGCCTCCGGCCACCGGGTTTGAAACTGACGGCCTAAATCTGACGGGCGGCGAGCGGCGGCAAGTATTTGTCGTTCCATAGCTCGCCGACCGTCGATTTGCGCGGCAGTTCCATCGCGTTTGTCGTATCGGGGGGATCGAGGCGTCGGCCGCACCGCATATGGTCGTGCGGTCGCGCGGAATGCCCTCGACCAAGCCGCGCAAGCGCCATGCGCTGGCGATCGGGCGCCACGCCTCCTCTCGGCCGCCGATCCCTCGCAGCCTGGGTTCTGGCGCGTGTGCGGCGCGCTGGTCGGCACCATCGTGGCACCAACGGGCGAGCCGTTTGCATTTGGGGCGGCCGGGGCGGAACGGAACATCAAGGGCCGCCGGGCGGCGGACTGGTGGCCTTTATTGCCCGCTCGGCCCAACTTTGCCGCAATCGCGTGTAAAATCCCAGGTCATGTCGAGTCGGAAAGAATCTGGTCGCCGCGAACCGCGGTTGGGCGGCGACGAGCCGCGTCGCAACACGCCAGCGCTCCATGCCGATCCCGGCGACCGGGCGGCGCCGTCGTCGCGCGCCAGAGCATCCAAGAAGCCCCGCAAAGGGCCCGGCATTCTGCGCAAAGCGACGGCAATTGCGCTCAAATGGAGCTTCGTACTTGGGCTTTGGGCGGGTGTAGCGGCGGCGTGCGTGCTGGCGTTTTTCTGGTTCACGCTGCCGCCTTTCGATCTGATCAACAAATTTGAACGGCGGGCGAGTCTTGTCTTTCTCGATCCGGCAGGCGAAACGATCGCCACCTACGGCGACCTGCATGGCGGACTTGTCAAGCTGGACGAGATGCCGCCTTGGTTGCCCATGGCCGTCCTGGCAACCGAGGATCGGCGCTTTTACAGCCATTTTGGCGTCGATCCGCAAGGTTTGGCGCGCGCAGCGGTTGCGAATTTTCGCGCTGGACGCGTGGTGCAAGGCGGCTCGACGATCACCCAGCAGCTCGCCAAAAACGTCTTCTTGACCAACGAACGGAGTGCCGCGCGCAAAATCCAGGAAATGCTGCTGGCCTTCGCGATCGAACGGCGATTCTCCAAAGAAGACATCCTGACTGTCTATATGAATCGTGTCTATCTGGGGGCGGGGACCTATGGCGTGGAGGCTGCCGCCCAACGCTATTTCGGCAAGTCGGCGCGCGACGTGAATGCGCACGAAGCGGCGCTGGTCGCAGGGCTGCTCAAGGCGCCGTCGCGCTTGGCGCCGACCGCCAACATCGTGCGCGCGCGCGCGCGCGGCGCCGAAGTTCTCGACAACATGGTCGAAGCAGGCTTCATGACGCCCGCCCAACGTGCGGCGGCCGGCCAATTGCCGTTGGGGACGGTGGGCGTCGCGGCCGCCCAGCGCGGCGGTCGCTATTTCAGCGATTGGCTCGTCGAGAGCGTGCAAGGTTTTGTCGGCAGCCAGGCGCGCGATTTGGTGATCGTGACCACGCTCGATACGCGTTTGCAGCGCGTCGCCGAAGCCGCGCTGGAAGACATTCTTTTGCGCGAGGAGGTGCGCGCCGACGTCCACCAGGGCGCTTTCGTGCTGATGCGGCCCGACGGTGCGGTGCTGGCGATGGTGGGCGGGCGCGACTACGCGCGCAGCGCCTTCAATCGCGCAGTCGATGCGCGCCGCCAGCCAGGCTCCGCATTCAAGGCGTTTGTCTATCTTGCCGCCGCCGAACAAGGTCTGCGGCCCGACGACCGACTGTTAGATACGCCCCTGCAAGTCGGTACATGGCGGCCGCGCAATTTCGACAATCGCGTGTCTGGCGAAATTTCGGCGCGCGAGGCGTTTGCACGCTCGGTCAATACATCGGCCGTGCGCGTGGCGCAGCGCGTGGGTATCGACAGCGTGGCGCGCACCGCGCGCGCACTTGGCATCGGCTCGCCCATCCAGCGCAATCTGTCGAGCGCTCTTGGATCGTCGGAAGTCAACCTGCTTGAAATCACCGGCGCCTACGCGTCGTTCGCCAATGGCGGCAACGGCGTTTTGCCCTACGCGATCGCGGAAATTCGCGACACGGCCGGCAACGTGCTGTATCGCCGCCAGGGTTCGGGGCTTGGTCCTGCAATGAGCCGTGCGGCGCTGGCGACAATGACCGATCTAATGCAGGCCGTGATCGTGTCGGGTACAGGGCGCGCCGCCGCGTTCGACCGGCCGGCGGCGGGCAAAACGGGGACGACCAACGACTATCGCGATGCGTGGTTCGTGGGTTTTACGGCCGACTATGTCGGGGGCGCTTGGTTCGGCAATGACGATGGCGACGAGATGGAGCGCACGACCGGCGGTTCGTTGCCCGCCCGTTTGTGGAAGACGGTGATGGTCGAAGCGCACCGCAATTTGCCCGTCCGCCAATTGCCGGGCAGCTTTGCGCCCGACGCGTCGCCTGCGCGCGAGACCCCGCTTGCAGAGCCCGCTCCACCCGTTCCGGTCGCCGAGCAGCCCGGCTGGTTCGCGCGATTGCTCGGCAGTCTCTCGTCGTCCGGTTCCGTCCAAGCGCCGTTACCCGAGGGCAACCGCAATTGAGGCTCAGCGCGCGCCCGGCGGCGGCGCGCTCGCGCCCGCCGGTTTGCGGCCAAGGCGCTGCTTGAGGTTCATCACGTAGCTGATGACCTCGGCCACGGCCTTGTAGTGTTCGGGCGGAATTTCGCGATCGACATCGACGCTGGCGAACAGGGCGCGTGCCAGCGGTTTGTTTTCGACGACCGGCACGGAATGTTTTGCTGCAAGTTCGCGAATCTTGAGGGCGATCAGGTCGCTGCCCTTGGCGACGCAGATCGGGGCCGGGGTATTCTCGTCGTATTGCAGGGCCACGGCGAAGTGGGTCGGGTTGGTGACGATCACGGTCGCTTTGGGAACGGCGCTCATCATGCGGCGGCGCGCGCGCTCCATGCGCAATTGTTTGATTCGCCCTTTGACAACCGGGTCGCCTTCGGCCTGTTTGTATTCGTCTTTGATTTCTTGCTTCGACATGCGCAGGCGTTTGAAATGCTGGAAACGCTGGTAGAAATAGTCGGCGCCCGCGATCAGCGTCATCGCCGCAATGACCGCGACCATCACCTGGAGCGCTAACGCCCCCATGATGCGCGCGAGCTCGACGATTTCCATTTCGGCAAAGCGCGTGATGTCCGTCGCTTCGCCCTTCAGCGCGTACCAGCACACGGCCGATACGACCGCGATCTTCAAAAGGCCCTTTAAAAACTCGAATACAGAGTTCGAGGAAAACAGCCGTTTGAGGCCCGCGACCGGCGACACCTTGCTGAATTTGGGGATCAGCGATTCGCCGGAAACAAGAAACCCGTTCTGCAGAAATTGGGCGGCGAGGGCCGCCACCATGAATATGACGAGCAGCGGCAGCAGCGACATCATCGGTTCCATGAGGGCTGCGGCGACGATGCGCTGAAGGCCTGCGCCTTCGAAAGAAAATTCGTGCGGCCGCTCGAAGAAAGGCCGCATGGCGACCCCCAATCCTTGCCACATATAGGCGCCCAGAAACACGAAGCCGAGCGTGGCGCCCATGAACATCATCCAATGGTTGATTTCGCGGCTGGATGCGACTTGACCTTTCTCGCGCGCGTCCTCAAGCTTTTTGCTTGTTGGCTCTTCTGTTTTTGACGCATCGTCATCGGCTTCTTCGGCCATCGCGAACTCCTTACGGCGCCAGCAGCAACGGTTCGAGTTTGTCGAGGAGTCCGCGTTCGAAAGCGCGCAGGGCGACGGCCATCGTCAGCGCGATCGCGATCATGCCAAGCGCGATCTGGGCAGGCTGGGCGATAAAAAATATTTGGATCGTAGGCTGCAGACGTGCGAGCAGGCCCATGGCCAAGTTGATCACCAGCCCGAACACCAGAAAGGGCGCAGAAATCTGCACGCCGATCATGAAGCTTTGGGCGGTCCAACGCACCAACGCCTCGGCATAGCTGCCCAGCGGCGCCAGCCGCCCTGCCGGAAACAGGGTGTAGGAATCGACGAGGGCGCGCAGCATCAGATGATGCAGATCGGCGACGAAGACGATCGTCAGCGCAACCGCAACGAGCCAGGCGGAGATTGCCGCGCCTTGCTGGGCGAAACCGGGGTCGAACAAGGTAGCTGTCGCAAGTCCGATCTGTTGCGCGATGATCGAGCCCGCGACGACCATCGCGGACATCGCGAAGCGGCCCGCAAGACCGATAAAGACCCCGATCAAGGTTTCGCCTAAAATAATCCCTGCCATTGCTACAGCGGATTCCGGCAACGGGGGAATAGTCGGGCCGACCACGGGGGCAATCACGACAACCAAAAGCAATGCGACGCCCAAACGCACCCGCTGTGGAATGGCGATTTCGCCGAGGCCCGGCATCGATTGTAGCGCTGCACCCACGCGCACGAAGACCGCAAAATAGACGAACAATTCGGCCGGCAAGGCCTGTACCAGCGTCTGGGCGAGCGCGTCCATGTCAGCCGCCCGTGCCGATGCCCACGGCTTTGGCCATCAATTCGCGCGTGAATTCGATCAGCGTGGTCGACATGAACGGAATGGTCAGGACGAAAACGACAAACAGCAGCAATATCTTCGGAACGAAAGTCAGCGTCTGCTCTTGAATCTGGGTCAGGGCTTGCAGCAGGCTGATCGCGAGCCCCACAACCAGCGCCACAAGCATCAGTGGCGCCGAGATCTTGATCATAACCCAGATCGCGTCGCGCGAAACTTCGAGGACGTCGGTTGCATTCATGTGGGCCGACTTTCGCGCGTACGCCGTCAGATCGGCATGCGAATGATTTCTTGGTAAGCTTGCACCACCCGGTCGCGCACGGCAATGGTCGCTTGAAGCGTGGTCTCGGCGGCCGATATCGCTTGCACGACTTGGCCAACGTCGGCTTTGCCCGCAAGGGCGCGCAAACTCGCCTGTTCGCCCGCTTTGAGGGTCTGCATCGTGCTTTGGGCCGCCTGAGCCAGGATCGAGCCGAAATCGGCCCCGCCAGCGGCTGCCGTATCGCCCGATCCGCCGGCTCCGGGTCGCGCAATACGCGCCGCCCCTTGATAGGCGGCGGCGGCAAGCGAGGGCGATGTGATGGCCATGCGAATTCCCTAGAACTTGGAGGAAAACTGGGAAGAAGGTTTGCCGATTAGCCGCGCAGCAAATCGATCGTGCGCGAGATCATGCTTTTCGACGTCTCAATCACGTTGATGTTGGCTTCGTAGGAGCGTTGCGCTTGGCGCATATCCATCGCTTCGATCAGGCTGTTGATGTTGGGCGCCAGAATGTAGCCTTCGCCATCGGCGGCCGGGTGCGTGGGCTCGAAGCGGCGCGGCAGCGCGCTTTTGTCGGTGCCGATGCGCGAGGTGCGCACGGTATCGACGCCGTTCTGGCGATCCAGGATATTGCGAAAGCTGATCGTCTTGCGCCGATAGGGCTCTGCCCCCGGCGTTTCGCCGAGCGAGTCGGCGTTGGCGATGTTCTCGGCGATGACCCGCATGCGCGTCGATTGGGCCGCCATGCCGGAAGCCGAAACGCGCATCGATTTTTGCAGATCCATGGAGTGGGCCTTTCCAAAAACTGGTTTTGGGTCTATTGCGTGCGGCCAATGGCGGTGCGCAGCATCGCCAAATTGCGCCGATAGATGTTGGTCGTGAGCTGGTAGTCGGTGGCCGTTTCCGAGACCTTCAGCATTTCGGTGTCGAGTTGGACCGAGTTGCCGGACAAGGTCGTTTCGCTCGGACGCGGCTTCTCGATCCTGTCGGGGCCTGGAATCGTGCGGCTGGTCAGATGCTGCTGGCTGGTCATGGCGGGCGCCAAACGCGCAGAAATGCCGCGCAATTCGGCACGGAAATCCTGCGTTTTCAAATCGCGCGGCTGGTAGTTGGGCGTATCGGCGTTGGCGACGTTTTGCGACAGCACGGTCTGGCGATTGGTAAGCCAGTCCATGCGGCGCGAAATCATGCCAAAGAGCGGAAGACGGGTAATGTCCATGCCGGGAGCATAGGCTGGAAGGGTTAATAATGCGTAAATTGGCTTGAATTTTAGAGAATTTAGAGAGCAAAATTTTGCACGTCGATTCAGATAGTTCCTCCTCAAAAGCTCGAATCGAGTCGAACCGATGGACGTGGTAATCGATTGAATTTTAGGGATAAAAAAGTTTTTTAAGAAAGTTTTAGCAAGTTTCGCTTAAAACCGTCGAACGTTTGGTTTTAGCACGAAGGTAAAGCCTATTGGCCCGTCAAACACCTCGCCCGCCCGGCACGCCCGACCGATCTGCTCCGAAGCGGGCGGTGGCGCTCGAATACGCACGCCAATCCGATCCTGCCCCGCGCGTGACGGCCAAGGGCGAAGGGTTGCTCGCGCTGCGCATGGTCGAGGTGGCGCGCGCATACGGCGTGGAAGTGCGCGAGGATCGTGATTTGATGCAGCTACTGGAAACCGTCGATGTCGACAGCCCCATTCCGATCGAGGCGTTCCAAGCGGTCGCCGAAATTCTGACCTACATCTACCGTAAGCAGGGCGCTCTTGCGGGCAAAGACGCGACGGCGGGCGGCAAATCATGAGAGCGGTCGAAGTTCTACAAAACATCGTCGAAACGATCGGCGAAATCGACGCCGCGCGTACCGCCTGCCACGGCGGCGCGGCGGTCGATCTGGCCGGGCTCGACGCGCGCGTGCGCGAGTTGTGCTTGTCAACGTCGTCTTTGCCGCATGCCGAAGGGCTCGCTTGTGCGGGCGCGCTCGACGGCGTCAGCCATGCGCTTGATCGGCTGCGCGCGGCATTGCTTGTCGCAACAAAAGCCGCTACCCCGAATTTTGCGCCTCCAAACGGACGCCGTCCATGACGCTCGACCTCGAGAACTTGCTCAAGTTCGGCGCGGCCTTGGCCTTCGTGGTCGCGATGATCGCGGCTGTTGCGTGGATCGCCAAACGTTTCGTGCCGGGCGCTGCCGGCGTGCAGGCGGGCAAGCGGCGGCGCTTGCAGCTTGTCGAAATTTTGCCGCTCGACACAAAAACGCGTGCAGTTCTGCTGCGTCGCGACGACACTGAGCATCTGGTCGTAATCGGGCCCGATTCGCTCGCAGTCGTCGAAACGGTAAGGCCGAACGCAACGCCATGAATTCGCGCACGCTTCTTCGTACGACGCCGTTTCTGGCGGGCTTGGCGCTGGTGTTTTTGCCAGGGCTTGCCTTTGCCCAAAGTTTTACGCTCGATTTGGGCGACGGCAGTTCGACCACAGGGCGCATCGTCCAGCTTGTTTTGCTGATGACGGTGCTGACGCTTGCGCCCTCGGTGCTGATGATGGTGACAAGTTTTGTGCGCATTATCGTGGTGCTGTCGCTGCTGCGTACCGCCATCGGCACGCAACAATCGCCGCCCAATGCGGTGCTGACGTCGCTGGCGCTGTTCTTGACCTTCTTCATCATGATGCCGACCGGCGAAATTGCCTGGCGCGACGGCATTTCGCCGTTGATCGAAAACCGCATTACCGAGGTCCAGGCCATCGAACGCGCGGCCAAACCGTTCCACGACTTTATGATGCGTCACACGCGCGAAACCGATTTGGCGCTGTTCGTCGATATCGCCAAGATTCCAGCGCCCGAAACGGCCGAAGCCACGCCGTTTCGCGTGCTGATCCCGGCCTTTATGATATCGGAATTGCGCCGCGCCTTCGAAATCGGCTTTTTGCTGTTCATCCCCTTCGTCATTATCGACATGGTGGTGGCTGCGGTTCTTACGTCGATGGGCATGATCATGATGCCACCGGCCATCGTCTCGTTGCCGTTCAAGCTGATCTTCTTCGTGCTCGTCGACGGCTGGTATCTGGTGAGCGGTTCGCTCGTACAATCCTTCGGCGGCGGATAGTCTTCAGTCGATCGCGTAGCGTTCGACTGCGTCCTCGTTCCACGCAATGCCGGTGCCCGGCGCGCTGCTGGGCCATACGCGGCCGTCTTCCACGCGCGCGGGCGCGGTCAAGATCGGCCCCGCCATATCGAGATATTCCAGATAGTGCCGTCCCGGCGTTGCCGCCAGCAAATGTGCCGAAATCTCGACGAACAAATGGCTCGAAACCGGCACGCCGTGCGCGGCGCATAGCGCTGACGCGCGTTGCCAGCCGCCCACGCCGCCGATCTTCATGGCGTCTGGCATCGCGTAGGCCGACGCCTTTGCCGCCAGCGACTTTGCGGCATCCGACGGCCCCCACCAGTTTTCGCCGATCTGCACGGGCTGCGAAATGGCGGCTGCAATACGCGCATGCTCGCCGAACTCGGTCGCCAACGTCGGCTCTTCGATCCAGGCAAGGTTCGCGTCGTCGAGCGCGCGGGCGCGGGCGATCGCGTCGCGCACGTCGAGGCTTTGGTTGAAATCGACCATGATCGCGGTTCTGGCACCCATGATCGCGCGCACACGCTTGATGGCAGCCAAATCGCCGGACGGGTCGGCCGGGCCCAGTTTCAGTTTGGCGGCCATAAAGCCCTGGTCGGCGGCCGCCTGCGCTTCTCGCTCGAGCCTGGCGAGACCCATTGAGCGCAGGCTCGCATAGGCCGCCACGGGTGCGACTTTGCCGCCCAACAGCACGGCCAAGGGCAACCCTGCATGCTTGGCGCAGGCATCCCAAGCCGCCATGTCGAGGGCTGCCATCGCCATGGCGGCCAAGCCTTGCGCGCCCAGCAGCCGCAAGCGCATGTGCAAGAGGGTTTCCAACTCGAGCGGGGCAAGCGCCTGGCCAACGATCAGGGGCGCGAGGTTGCGCACGAGCATCGCCGCAGGCGCCAAGGCGGCGGGCGTATAGGCAAAGATGTAGCTGCGACCCACAACGCCCTCGGACGTCGTCAAGTCGACCAGCACCAAGGGCGCCGAGCCGATCACGCCGCTGCCGGTTTCGATCGGCGGGTCGAGCGGCACGTTTACCGCGCGAACATCGACGCTGCGCACAGCGGGCAGCGTCATCGCGGCGGCAGCCGTTTTTGGTCCAAATCGGGTTCCGGAGCGCTGGGCGGCGTCACATCTTTCATGCGCGAAGGATCTGGCATGCCATCCGGCCCCGCCTGTTCGAAGCGAATGACGCTGGCGTTGGCGACGGCGCGCTTGAAGAACGCGCCGACAACAAGAATCAACACCGATCCCGCGATCCAAATCCAAGTCAAGACGATCGTGCCGAACGCCTCGATGAAATTCAGCACCGACGTTACGGGGCCGCCGGTCCCGGGTGCGAGTGCTGTTCCTGCAACCCACCGCAGCAGATCGCCGCCAAGCGCGATCGCGCCCCAGCCGCCCAAACACAGCAGCGTCCAGACGAGGAACCCCGCCCAGGTAAAGCCGGTGAGGACGCGCGCCATTTCAGCTTTTGTTCATTCGGTTGGTGACGAGCTCGTCCACGACCGTGGGATCGGCCAATGTCGAGGTATCGCCGAGCGCCGAATGTTCGTTGGCGGCGATCTTGCGCAAAATGCGGCGCATGATCTTGCCCGAGCGCGTCTTGGGCAATCCCGGCGCCCATTGGATCAGATCGGGCGAGGCGATCGGCCCGATCTGCTTGCGTACCCACCCGACCAGTTCCTTGCGCAATTCTTCGGAGGTGGCGTTGCCGGCCTTCAGGGTCACATAAGCGTAAATGCCCTGGCCCTTGATGTCGTGCGGATAGCCGACGACCGCCGCCTCGGCGACCTTCGGATGGGCAACGAGCGCCGACTCGATTTCCGCCGTGCCCATGCGATGGCCCGACACGTTGATGACATCGTCCACGCGGCCCGTGATCCAGTAATAGCCGTCCTCGTCGCGTCGGCAGCCGTCGCCCGTGAAATAAAGGCCTTTGAACGTCGAAAAATACGTCTCGATGAAACGCTTGTGGTCGCCGAACACGGTGCGCGCTTGGCCGGGCCAGCTGTCGGCGATGCACAGATTGCCGTCATTGGCCCCTTCCAGCAGCTTGCCGTCATTGTCGACCAGCAAAGGCTGCACGCCGAAAAACGGCTTGGTGGCGGAACCCGGCTTGGTCGCGATGGCGCCGGGCAGCGGCGTGATCAGAATGCCGCCGGTTTCGGTCTGCCACCAGGTATCGACGATCGGGCAGCGTCCATCGCCGACGACGTTGTGGTACCACAGCCACGCTTCCGGATTGATCGGCTCGCCGACCGAGCCCAGGATTCGCAGGCTGGCGCGGCTGGTCTTTTTGACCGGCGCCTCGCCTTCGCGCATTAGCGCGCGGATCGCGGTCGGGGCTGTATAGAAGATGTTGACCTTGTGCTTGTCGACGACCTGCCAGAAGCGCGACGCGTCGGGATAGTTCGGCACGCCCTCGAACATCAGCGTGGTCGCGCCATTGGCCATCGGGCCGTAGACGATGTAGCTGTGGCCCGTGACCCAACCCACGTCGGCCGTGCACCAATAAATATCGCCGTCATGGTAGTCGAACACATACTGGTGCGTCATCGACGCATAGACCAGATAGCCGCCAGAGCTGTGCAGCACGCCTTTGGGTTTGCCGGTCGAACCGGACGTATAGAGAATGAACAGCGGATCTTCAGCGGCCATTTCTTCGGGCGGGCAGTCGGCCGACACGGTTGCGGCTTCCTCGTGGAACCACACGTCGCGGGCCGGGTCCCAATCGACCTTGCCGCCCGTCCGCTTGACGACAAGCATCTTCTTGACCGACGGACAGCTTTTGAGGGCCGCGTCCGCGTTCACTTTCAGCGGCACCTTGCGCCCGCCGCGCAGGCCTTCGTCGGCCGTGACGACAAAATTAGAGTCGCAGTCCTGGATGCGGTTAATCAGGCTGTCGGGCGAAAATCCGCCAAACACGATCGAATGGATGGCGCCGATGCGCGCGCAGGCCAGCATCGCGTAGGTCGCTTCCGGGATCATGGGCAGATAGATCGTCACGCGGTCGCCCTTTTTGACGCCGTGCTTTTTCATCACGTTGGCCATGCGGCAGGTCTGCTCGTAGGCTTCGCGATACGTGATGTGTTTTTGCTCGTTCGGATCATCACCTTCCCAAATGATCGCCACCTGGTCGCCGCGCTTGGCCAGATGCCGGTCGAGGCAATTGGCCGACACGTTCAGCGTCCCGTCTTCGTACCATTTGATCGGCACGTCGCCCGTGAAGCTCGTGTTCTTGACCTTCGTATAGGGCTTGATCCAGTCGATACGCTTGCCCTGTTCGCCCCAGAATCCGGCCGGATCCTTAACCGATTTCGCGTACATCGCCTCGTACTTGGCAGCGTCGATCAAAGCAGCTTTGGCGACAGCGTCGGATACCGGAAACAGTTCGTTGGACATCGCGCGAAACTCCCTGGAGGCACGGCCTGTTGGCGACCGCTAGATTGTGCAGTTGGTTGGTTGTAGTGCGCCCCGCAGGCCTCTGGCAAGCCGCACAAATGGGCAGAATGTGGTGGCGACTTCTACATTCGGCACCTCGCTCGAAAAGATCGCCGCTTTCTCGCGATTTGGATCATGCCAAAGCGTTTGACCGCTCGCATCTTTTCGCTTCCCCGATGGCGCGCCGACTACTTTAAGGAGCCACCGTGCGGTCCCAAACGATGACGGGGCCGCTCGACCCATCCGCCGCGAGCCGCACAGCAATGGGAGTAAGGCCGCGCCCGCGTGTGGGGCCCGCCAGGCTGCGCCCGTCTTCGATGGCGAACAAGGCGCCGTGCATCGCGCACATGATCATCGTTTTGGACGTGTCGAGAAACTGGTCGCTCGACCAGTCCAGCGGCACGAACGCGTGCGGACAGCGATTGACGTAACCGTAGATCTCGTCGCCCCGGCGCAGGACGAAAATCTCCTCGCGCTTTTCGGCCTCGCCGAAGGTAAATCCCTTGCCGCCCGGATCGGCAATTTCGTCGAGACGGCAAAGCACGGTCATGGCGCAACGCCGAGCCGTTTGCAGATGAATTTCCATTCCGTGGCGCGTACCGGTTGGACCGACAGGCGCGACATTTTGAGCAAGGCCATTTCGGCCAATTCCGGGATCGCTTTGATATCGGCCAAACCAAGCGGGGTTTTGGCGGCCGCCAGCGGGGCGACATCGACCATGAACCATTCGCCTTTTTCGGCCGACAGATCGCGATAGGCCTCGCGCACGATTTCCATCGTGCCGACGATTTCTTTGCCGATGTTCGAATGGTAAAAAAAGGCGCGGTCGCCGTTTTTCATGGCTTTCAGGTGGAGCTTGGCGAGATGGTTACGCACGCCATCCCACGAACCGCGCTTGTCGGCGACCAGCTTCGACCACGGATACACGTCGGGTTCGCTTTTCATCAGCCAGTAGGCCATCGGTTATTCGTCCTTGAGCGGGCGGGCGAGCAAGGTTTGCACGGTCTGCAAGACGCCCGCCCCATGATGCAAAATCGCGTCGATCGCCGCAACGATCGGCATATCGACTTTCTTCGATGCCGCCAAAGCGCCGACCGAAGCTGCGCCCTCGACACCCTCGATGACCGCGTGCGCGAGGCCCAGTGCCGGGTCGCCAAGCGTTTGGGCCGGCGTCTGGCCGCGCCCCAACGCGCGCCCGAAACGCATATTGCGCGACTGGTCGTTGTTGCAGGTCAGCGCGAGGTCGCCCAAGCCCGAAAGGCCCATCAAGGTTTCGGCGCGCCCGCCAAGCGCCAAACCCAGGCGCACCATCTCGGCCAAGCCCCGCGTCATCAAGGCCGCGCGCGCGTTGTCGCCAAGGCCGAGGCCCGCGACGATGCCGCAGCCCAGCGCGACAACGTTTTTGACCGCGCCGCCGACTTGCGCGCCGACTGCGTCGTCGTTGCGATAGACGCGAAAATGGGGCGTTGCCAAGGCCTGTGCCAGCGCTTGTCCCAACGCCGCATCGGCGCAGGCGAGGGTAACGGCCGTTGGTTGCGCCATCGCTACTTCGCGCGCAAACGTAGGGCCGGTCAAAATCGCAATCGCATGGCCGGGGGCAGTGGCGGCGACGATCTCGCTCATCATCGCGCCAGTGCCAACCTCGATGCCCTTGGTGGCCAGCACGATCGGAACAGACTTGCCCAGCGCTGCGACTGCCCGCGCAAGGGTGCCACGCAAATGCTGGGCAGGGGTGGCGAACAGCACGATGTCGGCGTTCGCAACGCATGCCGCCAAATTGCCGGTCGCCGAAATCGCCGGGTCGAGTGCGACGTCGGCGAGAAACACGCGGTTGGTGCGCTGCGCGTTGATCTCGGCCACCGTCGCGGCTTCGTGCGCCCATAAAACCGGCGTCAAGCCTGCGCGCGCGGCAGTTTGGGCAAGTGCCGTACCCCACGCACCCGCACCGATCACGGCAATGGTTTTGTAAGCGGCGCTCACGCGGCATAGTCTCCGACAAGTTCTTCGAGCGGCCAGCGCGGTCGGCATGCCATGTCGAGCGGCGAAGCAAGGCCCAGTCGAAAACGTTCAAGCCCGGCCCACGCGATCATCGCCGCATTGTCGGTACACAAAGCAGGCGGGGGGGCGACCAATTCCAGCCCGAACTTTGCGGCCGTTTTGGCCAAGCGCAGGCCCAATGTTTTGTTCGCTGCCACGCCGCCTGCCACCACCAGGTGGCGCGCCCGCGGGAACGCCGCGCAAAACTCGCGCGCGGCATTGGCCGTGCGGTCGGCGAGCGTGTCGGCAACGGCCGCTTGGAAACAGGCGGCGATGTCGGCGCGTGCCGGAGCGTCGAGCGGGCGATGTTTCTCGACCAGCAAACGCACCGCCGTCTTGAGCCCTGCGAACGAAAAATCACAGCCCGCACGCCCCATCAGCGGGCGCGGCAAGGCGAATCGTTTGGGGTTGCCAAGGTGCGCCAGCTTTTCGATGGCAGGACCGCCCGGATAGTCGAGATCGAGCAGTTTGGCGACTTTGTCGAACGCCTCGCCAACCGCATCGTCGAGCGTCGTGCCGAGCAGCTTGTAGCGCCCTACACCCGTCACGCCGAGCAATTGGCAGTGCCCGCCTGATACCAGCAGCAGCAGATAGGGAAACGGCACGTCGCCGACCAAGCGCGCCGACAGCGCATGGCCCTCCAGATGGTTGATGCCGACAAACGGCACGCCGCGCGCCAAAGCGGCGGCCTTGCCGAAGGTTGCTCCGACGATCACCCCGCCGATCAGGCCAGGGCCGGTCGTGGCGGCGATCGCGTCGATATCGCCCCATCCCAGACCTGCCTTGGCAAACGTGTCGGCGACCAGGCGGTCCAGATGCGCCAAATGCGAACGCGCGGCGATTTCGGGCACGATGCCGCCAAACGGTGCGTGCTCGCGCGTCTGTGAGAGCAGCGCTTGGGCCAAAATCCGGCGATCGTCGGCCACAAGGGCGGCCGCCGTCTCGTCGCAACTGGTTTCAAGGCCCAAAATCAGCGTCATCGCCGCCAGCTTTAACCGATCTTGCGGGCGATCGAAAGCATGCTTGCAGCAACCCCGCGCGGCACGCGATAAAGGACACGAAGGACAGGGGGCTCATGACGGCTTTATTGCGAATAGGAACGCGCGGCTCGCCGCTGGCGCTGTGGCAGGCAAACGAAACCAAGCGCTTGCTGGCGGCCGCACATCCGGCGTTGGCGGCGGACGGCGCCATTTCCATCGTGGTCATCAAAACGACCGGCGATCGCATCCAGGACCGCACGCTCGCGGAAGCGGGCGGCAAGGGCCTGTTCACCAAAGAAATCGAAGAAGCGCTGATCGCCAAGTCGATCGATCTGGCTGTCCATTCGATGAAAGACGTGCCGACTTTTCTGCCCGAAGGGTTGGGGATTGTGACGATGCTGGCGCGCGAAGACCCGCGCGACGCGCTGATCGCAGGGCCGTCGGTCAAATCGCTCGCCGATTTGCCGCATGGGGCCGTCGTCGGCACGGCAAGTTTGCGGCGTGGCGCGCAGCTGCGCGCCAAACGTCCTGATATTTCGGTGGTTCCCTTGCGCGGCAATGTCGATACGCGGCTCGAAAAAGTTGCGCGCGGCGAGGTGGGGGCAACGTTCCTCGCCCTTGCGGGACTGAAGCGCCTGGGGCGGCTCGGTGCGGTCAGTGCCGTTTTGTCGACCCAGGAAATGCTGCCCGCCGTGGCGCAAGGGGCGATCGGCATCGAGTGTCGCTTGGATGATGCGACGACGCGCGCCTATTTGGCGGCGCTCGACGATGCGCCCACGCATATCGCGGTGAGGGCGGAGCGCGGGTTGCTCGAGCGGCTCGACGGTTCGTGCCGTACGCCGATCGGCGCCCTTGCCGTGCTGATGGCGGGCGACCGGATGCGCTTGGACGGGCTGGTCGTACGACCCGATGGGTCGGGCCTGCTGGTGACCTCGCGCGAAGGGCCGACAGCGCAGGCCGAAGAGATGGGCCAGGATGCGGGCGAAGAATTGAAGGGTCGGGCCGGGCCGGGCTATTTCCAATGAGCGGCGCCAAGCGCCGCCTCAATGTTCTAGTCACGCGCCCGCGCGGCGAGGCCGACATGTTTGCGGTGGCGCTGGCCATGCACGGGCACGATGCGCTTGTCGCCCCGTTGCTCGATATTGTGGTCGAACCCGTAGGGCCGCTCGATCTGGAGGGCGTACAGGGCGTGCTGTTCACGTCGGCCAACGGCGTTCGCGCCTTCGCGCATTCGCAAACGCGCCGCGATTTGCCCGCGTTTTGCGTGGGCGACGCCACCGCCAACGCGGCGCGTAACGCCGGTTTTGCCAACGTCGAAAGTGCCGCAGGCGATGTCGACGCGCTAGCCGATCTGGTGCGGGCCAAGCTCGATCCGGCGGCGGGCGCTTTGGTCCACGCAGCCGGTACGGCCGTAGCGGGCGATCTTGCGGGCGCTCTGGGCGCCGTCGGTTTCGAGGTGCGGCGCGAAAAACTCTATCGCGCCGACATGGCGACGAGCTTGCCGCCGGAAATCGTCGCCGCCCTGCGCGACGGGCAAATCGATGCGGTGACGTTCTTCTCGCCGCGGACTGCCGAAATTTTCGCGCGCCTTGTGCAGGCGGCCGATCTCGGCCCTGCCTTGGCCAAGGTTACGGCCGTGGCGCTTGCCCAAAGCGCGCTCGACATCGCAGCCGAGCAAGGTTGCCGCTTCAAGGCTGCGATCGCCGCCGACCAGCCGAGCGAAGCTGCCCTGCTCGACGTTCTCGACCGTATCGCGAGCGAACCGCTCTCGGAGGCCGCCAAAATGGCCGCACCGCAACTGCCGCCGCCTGTCGCTCCGGCGCAACCAGCGTCTTTGCAACCTGCTCCCGCAAAACCCAGTGGCGGCGCGTTGGCGATCGTGGTCGCATTGATTGCGGGCATTGCGGGTTCGGCTGGCTGGACCTATTTGCAATCTTATATCGCAACGCCGGTCCCCCTCACGGCGTCGGCGCCTGCGACCGATCCGCGAGTGGCAGCGCTTGAGCGGCGCTTGGCGCAAATCGAAGCGCGCCCGACCGCTGCGAATCCGGTATCGGCGGCACCTGCCTTCGATGCGGCACCGCTCGACGCGCGGCTGGCCGCCCTCGAATCGCGTCCGGCCCTCGACCAGAATACGCAAGCGACACTCGCCGCCTTGATGGCCGAAAATCGCCGCTTGGCGGGCGAACTTGCGCGCGTGCAGGGCGAAATCGACCGGCTGCAGGGCGGCATTGTCGAACAGACAGCCGATCGCGCCAGCGTGCGGCGCGCGGAACTGCAACTGGCGGTCGGCCAACTGCGCGATGCAGCGTTTGCCGGTCGGCCCTTTGCGGCCGAGCTTGCGCTTGTGCGCGAGCTTGGCAGTGCGGCTGCCAACGATGCGGCATTGGCGCGCGCGGCGCCGATCGGCATCGAAACGCGCGCCAGCCTGCAGCGACGGTTTCCAGCCCTTGCCAATACGATGGTCGCAGCTTCGCGTACGGGCGAATTGCAGGGGCGCTGGGCTGAGCTGGTCGAGCGGCTGCAAGGCATGTTGTCGGTCCGGCGTGTGGGCGAAATTGCGGGCGACGATGCCGGTGCGCGCGTGGCACGCGCCGAAGCGCGTCTGGCGCTCGACGATCTGGCGGGCGCGCTTGGCGCTTTCGACGGCGCGCAAGGTGCCGCGTGGACGGCACCCGCGCGCGACTGGATCGACGCGGCGCGCCTGCGCTTGGATGTCGAGCGCGCGCTGGCGACGCTTGCGGCCCAAGCGGCCGCAAGCGGCAGCTGAGATCGCAATGGCGCGCATACTTTCCCTGATGCTGGTTGTCGCCGGCGCGATGCTGCTGGTGGCGTGGCTTGCGGGCGCGCCCGGCCTTGCCAGTGTGGAATTCGCTGGCTGGCGTCTCGACACGTCGTTCGGCGGGCTGCTTGTTTTGGTTGCAGTTCTGGCCTTCGCGCTTGTGCTGGTCGACCGGTTGTGGCGTGCGACTACGGGCGCGCCCGGTCGCTTTCGGCTGTGGCGCCAAGCGCGGCGCGAGCGCAACGGATATGCCGCGTTGTCGCGCGGTCTGGTCGCGATCGCGGCAGGCGATGCGAGCGAAGCGCGCCGCCAAGCGCAGATCGCCGATCGCGCCTTGGGGGCGCCGCCGGTCGTACGATTGCTGTCGGCGCAGGCTGCCCAATTGGCGGGCGACGAGGCCGCGGCGCACATGCATCTTGAAGCCATGCGCGTTCTTCCGGAAACCGAGTTCGTCGCGCTGCGCGGGCTTGTTGCGGCGGCGATCAAGTCTGGCGATACGCCGGGCGCGCTTGCCCTCGCACGGCGCGCGCGCGAATTGAAGCCCGCTGCACCGTGGGTTTCGGCCGCGCTGATCGAACTCGAGACGCGAAGCGGCGACTGGGCGCAAGCGGGCGAAACGCTCGTTGCAGCCAAGCGCCACAAGTTGCTCGAACCCGCGATCGCCGATGGGCAGGCTGCCGCCGCTTGGCACGCGCAAGCGCGCATCCTTGCCGCGGCCGGCAAACTTCGTGAAGCCATCGCGATGGCGGAGCGGGCGCACCGCCTGGCGCCCGAGCGGCCCGAATTGTCGGCGACGCTTGCCTTGCTCTATGCGCGCGATGCGCGCGCGCGCGCGGCCGGCAATCTTGTCGAAAAAGAATGGGCGCGCCACCCGCATCCCGATCTGCTCGTGGCCTACCGCGCGGCAAGGCCGGTGGCGAACGCACTGCAGTGGGTGAAGCAGGTCGAGCGGCTTGCCAAACTAGCCCCCCTGCATCGCGAAACCCACGTGGCGCAGGCCGAAGCAGCACTCGGTGCGCAATTGTGGGGCGAGGCCAAGCGTCACGCCAATGCCGCGATTGCGGCCGAAACGGCAGGCCGACCGGGTCTCGAGCCCAGCCAATCGCTGTGCGACTTGATGGTGCGCATCGCGCGCGCCCAGGGCGAGGACGCCGAGAGCGAGCAACACTGGCTCGCGCGCGCATCCCAAGCCCAGCCAGACGCCGCCTGGACATGCTCTTCTTGCGGCCAGCCGCACGAAACATGGCTGGCGCTCTGCACGCATTGCGGCGCGTTCGACAGGTTGGAATGGCGCGCACCCGCGCGCGTGCAGGCCAAGCCCGCGCAAATCGAAGGACCCGCGCGCAGCTAGAGCCGATTCCGATCACGTAGAGCTGTATCCTGCCGCTTTGAAGTAGTTCGCGCATTCGGCGGGCTTGAATGCCGGGAGGGTATTTTTGATCGCGGCTTCGAGTTCGTCGATGGTGCGTGCTGCGGCGGTGCGGAGCAGGCTTTT
>CAMDLT010000045.1 GCA_945901855.1 Asaia bogorensis
GGGCGAGGGCCAGCGTGGTCCGCCCCAACTCCGCATTGTCGGCAACGAACGCTACGCCAAGCATCAGGTCGTCCAAAACCTCTGCTGCGGCGGCGGCGTCGAGATTGCGTATTTTCGCGGCGCGACGTGCGAGGTTGGCAAGCTCGATCCGCAGCATCGGCGGCCCGAAAGCGTCGCCGCCGTCAAGCAGTGCGCGAACGGCGGCATAGCCGCTTTCGTGGAACAGCAGCTTGCCGAACAAGCTTGCATCGACGACCGGCATCAGCGTCGATTGCGATCTTCGCGCAGCATCTCGAGCGAGGTCGGGCCCTTCCAAACCTTGGCGATCTCGGTGCCCAGCGCTTCGATCCGCGCCAAAGCCGCACTGCGGGCAGGGCGCGAGGCCGCATCGTCGAGCGCTTTGCGCGCCAAATCGGCGACCGACACGCCCTGCGCCTTGGCCTGAAGCTTCAGCGCCTTGGCAGTTTTTTCCGATACGGCGCGGACGAGGATGTCGGGCATGGAAACGCCTCCTGTGATATCACCGATGATATCACCGCGCGCGCCCGGCGGTCAAATTCGCCCGAAGCCTAGTGCCCGCCGCTCATGGCTTTGACGATGTCCTCGACGACCTTCTTGGCGTCCCCGAACAGCATCATGGTGTTGTCGCGGAAGAACAGCTCGTTGTCGACGCCGGCGTAACCTGAGGCCATCGAGCGCTTGATGAACAGCACCGTCTTGGCCTTTTCGACGTCCAAGATCGGCATGCCGTAGATGGCGCTCTTGGGATCGGTCTTGGCGGCGGGGTTGGTCACGTCGTTGGCGCCGATCACGAACGCCACGTCGGTCTGCGCGAAGTCGCGGTTGATGTCGTCGAGTTCGAACACTTCGTCGTAGGGCACGTTGGCTTCGGCCAGCAGCACGTTCATGTGGCCCGGCATGCGGCCCGCGACCGGGTGGATCGCGTAGCGCACGCTCACGCCCTCTTTCTTCAGCATGTCGCCCATTTCGCGCAAGGCGTGCTGGGCTTGGGCGACCGCCATGCCGTAACCCGGCACGATGATGACCGACGCGGCGTTTTTCATGATGAACAGCGCATCTTCCGCCGAGCCTTGCTTGACCGGGCGCGCTTCTTTGGCGGCTCCGGCCGGGCCTGCCGCCGCGTCGGTGCCAAAGCCGCCCAAGATCACGTTGAAGATCGAGCGGTTCATGCCTTTGCACATGACGTAGGACAGGATGGCGCCCGACGAGCCCACCAACGCGCCCGTCACGATCAGCAGCGAATTTTGCAGCGTGAAACCGATGCCGCACGCAGCCCACCCCGAATAGGAGTTGAGCATCGAGACGACCACCGGCATGTCCGCCCCGCCGATCGGCAAGATCAGCAAGAAGCCCAGCGCGAACGACAAAAACACCAGGCACCAGAACGCGGCAAGGCTGCCCGTCATCGACAGCCAAACGATGTTGGCGACGATCAGCACGCCCAAAAACGCGTTGAAGGCATGCTGCATTTTGAACTGGAGCGGCGCGCCCGAAACCAAACCCTGCAGCTTGGCGAACGCCACCAGCGAGCCCGTAAAGGTGATGGCGCCGATGGCCGTGCCCAGCGCCATTTCGACGAGGCTTGCGGCCTTGATGCTGCCGGGAATGCCGATGCCGAAGCTTTGCGGCGAATAGATCGTGGCGGCCGCCACGAACACCGCCGCCAGACCGACCAGCGAGTGGAAGGCGGCAACGAGCTGGGGCAGGGCGGTCATCTCGATGCGCATGGCCACGAACGTGCCGATGGCGCCGCCAATGACGATGCCCGCCAGGATCAGCCCGAACGAGCTGGTCTGCGGCAAGGCGAGCGTGGTGAGGATCGCGACGGCCATGCCGACGATCCCCCACATGTTCCCGCTGCGCGCTGTTTCGGGGCTTGCAAGGCCCCGCAAGCTCATGATGAAGCAGACGGACGCGAACAGATACAAAAGCGAAGCGGCATTGGCACCCATGATCAAGATCCTCTTCGCTTACTTCTGCTTCTTTTTGAATTTGGACAGCATGCGCTGGCTGACCACGAATCCGCCGAAGATGTTGACCGAGGCCAGCACCACCGCAAGGAACCCCATCGCCTGGCTGAAGCCGACGGCCGACGCGCCCGCCGCCAGCAATGCGCCCACGATGATGACCGAGCTGATCGCGTTGGTGACGGCCATCAGCGGCGAATGCAGGGCGGGCGTCACGCGCCACACCACGTAGTAGCCGACGAACGTCGACAGCACGAGCACGGTCAGGCCCATCGTCAGGGCATCGGGCCCGCCGCCGCCGGCGATTTCGGGCGACATGGCGGCTTGGGCTGCAAGCTCGCGCGCTTTGCCAGCAAGGGCGGCGGCATCGGTTGCGAGCTGTGCTGCGCGGTCGAGGAGTGCGGGATCGGCCATCGGTTGCGGTCTCCGTTAGGACGCGAAATTGGGATGCACGATCTGGCCCTCGCGGGTCAGCAGCGATCCTTTGACGATTTCGTCGGCGGGGTCGATATGGAGCGCGCCGTCTTTGGCGACGATGAGCTTCAAGAACTCCGCCAGATTGCGCGCATACAGCGCCGACGCATCGACCGCCACGCGCGAGGGCACGTTGGCATAGCCCACGATCTTCACCCCGTGCGCCAGCACGACTTGGCCGGGCTGGCTGCCTTCGCAATTGCCGCCGTTTTCGACCGCCAGATCGACGACGATCGATCCCGGCTTCATCGAGGCGACCATCGCGTCGCTGATCAAGCGCGGCGCCGGGCGCCCGGGAATGAGCGCGGTGCAGATCACGACATCCATCTTCTTGACCGTTTCGGCGATCAAGGCGGCTTGCTTGGCCTTGTAGGCGTCGGACATTTCCTTGGCATAGCCGCCCGAGGTTTCGGCCTGGCGGGCTTCTTCGTCGTCGACAAAAACGAACGTGGCGCCCAAACTTTCGACCTGTTCCTTGGCCACCAGGCGCACGTCGGTCGCCGAGACGACCGCGCCCAAGCGCCGCGCGGTCGCGATCGCTTGCAGGCCCGCAACGCCCGCCCCCATGACCATGACTTTGGCGGGCGCAACCGTGCCCGCCGCCGTCATCATCATCGGGAAGGCGCGCCCGAACTGTTCGGCCGCATCGATCACGGCCTTGTAGCCGGCAAGGTTCGCCTGGCTCGACAAGACGTCCATCGACTGGGCGCGCGTGATGCGCGGCACCAGTTCCATCGCGAACGCGGTGATGCCCTGGGCCGCAAACGCCGCGACCTGGTCTTTGTTGCGATAGGGATCGAGCTGCGAGACGACGACGGCGCCTTTTTTGAGCGCGGCAAGTTCGTCGGTGCCGTGATTTTCGGCAGCCGTCAGCGGGCGGCCGACCTTGAGCAAGATGTCGGCTTGGGCCAGCAGCGCGGCGGCATCGGCCACGATCTCGGCGCCGGCATCGACATAGGCTTGGTCGGAAATCGCGGCGGAAACGCCAGCCCCCGCTTCGACCAGAAAGCTCAAGCCGAGCGGTTTCATGCGCTTGATCGAGTCCGGTGTCGCTGCCACGCGCGCTTCGAATGCACGACGTTCTTTGGGGATGCCAACCTTCATGCGCGTCTCCGGGACCCATATGTCGAAAAGAGGGGCACAATGCCAAGTGCGCCGCCCTTTGCCAAGCGCCGATGTTAGGAACGGTAGCCTTTTTTTCGAGACAGGTGCTGTCCGCAACGGCGCTTGGAGACTTCCGCGCGCGCCGTGGTCTCTCTCTTTTTTTCAGATCGTTGGGCTTGACCCGGCGATCCCCCCGCCACACGGAACAAGATCCTTGGGCCCGATCCGCGGATGACGTATTTCTTTGCGGCACCAAAATTATTTTTAATTGTATTTAAGAAAAAAACAGACGAAAATTGCATCGGATCGAGGGCGCCTTGGATGCCGCGTTCCCAAAACCTCCCCGATTGACGCGCCCTCCAGGCTCTGGTTAGCTCCGTTCCAAGCTGCGAGTTGAACAGGGACGCGCTGCTTTGCTGCGGAACCGCCCGGAAGACGCCAAAGGCGCGGCCGGGCGGTTCTTTTTTCGAGGGAAGTGCAGCGCCATGGCCGACAAATTTCCGCGCTTCGATACGCTCGCGCTCCATGCGGGCCAGCAGCCCGATCCCACCACCGGTGCGCGCGCTGTCCCGATCTACCAGACCACCTCCTACGTCTTCAAAGATGTCGATCACGCGGCGTCGCTGTTCAATCTCGAACGCGCCGGGCACATCTACAGCCGCATTTCGAACCCGACCGTCGCCGTGCTCGAGGAGCGCATCGCGGCGCTCGAAGGCGGCGTCGGGTCGATCGCCACCGCGTCGGGCCAAGCGGCCTTGCATCTTGCCATCGTCACGCTGATGGGACAGGGCGGGCATATCGTCGCGTCGTCGTCGATCTATGGCGGCTCGCACAACATGTTCGCGCACACGCTGCCGCGTTTCGGGATCGCGACGAGTTTCGTCGATCCCCGCGACCCGGCCGCGTTCGCCAACGCCATTCGCCCCGAAACGCGGCTGCTGTTCGGCGAAGTGCTCGGCAATCCAGGGCTCGAGGTGATGGATGTGGACGCCGTCGCGCAAGTCGCGCATGCGGCCAAGCTGCCCTTGATGCTCGATTGCACGTTTTGCACGCCCTATCTGTTCCGCGCCTTCGAACATGGGGCCGATATCGTCATGCATTCGGCAACCAAATGGATCGGCGGGCACGGCGTTGCCATCGGGGGTGCGCTTGTCGATTCCGGGCGGTTCGATTGGGAGGCGTCGGGCAAGTTCCCGACCCTGACCGAGCCGTATGCGGGCTATCACGGGCTCGATTTTGCCGAGGAGTTCGGCCCCAACGCGTTCGTCATGCGCGCGCGCGCGGAAGGGCTTCGCGATTTCGGCGCGTGTCTGTCGCCGACCAACGCGTTTCATTTGCTGCAAGGGCTCGAAACCTTGCCGCTGCGCATGGCGCGCCATGTGGCGAACGCGCGGGCCGTGGCCGCGTTCCTCGAACAGTCGCCCAACGTCGCTTGGGTCAACCATCCCGATCTGCCGAGCCACCGCGACCATGTTTTGGCCCAACGCCTGCTGCCCAAGGGCGCGGGCTCGATCGTTGCGTTCGGCATCAAGGGCGACCGGGCGGCAGGCAAACGATTTATCGAGGCGCTGAAGCTCTTCAGCCATTTGGCCAATGTGGGCGACGCCAAGTCGTTGGTGATCCATCCCGCCTCGACCACGCACCAGCAGATGGATGCGGCCTCGCTGAAGGCGGCGGGCATCGGCGAAGAAATGATCCGTCTGTCGATCGGCCTTGAGGACGCTGGCGATCTGATCGACGATCTGGGCATGGCGCTCAAAGCGTCGGCCCCCAAGGTCGCGGCAGGGGGCTAGGCGATGGAACTTGCGATCTGGGGCCTCAAGATATTTGCCGCGACCGGCGGCAAACCCTTTGTGCCGGGGCAGCCTACCGTCGTGTTTGTGCACGGGGCCGGCATGGACCACACGGTTTGGACCTTGCAGACGCGCTGGTTTGCGCATCATGGCCGCAACGTGCTGGCGGTCGATCTGCCGGGCCACGGGCGCTCGAACGGATCGCCGCTCGCGTCGATCGAAGCGATGGCCGATTTTGTGCCGGCCTTGCTGGACGCGGCGGGGGCCACGGACGCAGCCTTGGTCGGCCATTCGATGGGCGCCCTGGTGGCGCTCGAAGCGACGGCGCGCCATCCCGCGCGCGTGCGCGCCTTGGGCTTGCTTGGCATTGCCGCAACGATGCCGGTCCATCCCAAATTGCTCGAAGCTGCGGCTGCCGACGATCCGGCAGCGGGCGCCATGATCGTCGACTGGGGATTCGGGGTTCGCGCGCAGATCGGCGGTGCGACGGCGCCGGGCGCTTGGATGACCGGCAGCGCCGCGCAATTGCTCGCGCGCAGCCGACCGGGCGTCCTGTCGGCCGATCTTGCGGCGTGCAACGCCTATCGGGGCGCGGCCGCTGCGGCCGCGTCGCTTGCGTGCCCGACGCTGTACTTGCTGGGATCGGGCGACCGCATGACGCCCGCCAAAGCGGCGCAACCCCTGATTGCAGCCGCAAAATTTGCGGCCGTGACGATATTGCCCGAGACGGGCCACATGGCAATGGTCGAACGCCCCGACGCGGTGCTCGACGCGCTTGCTAAAATCGCCTGAACGGCTAGCTTTGGGGGCGGATGTTCTGCGAAGCCCCCAGCGACGTATTCGAACCCCAAGCGCGCGAGCTGCTTTTCCGCGTGGCGCAGAGCTATTTGGAACAGGCGCGCATCACCGCGACCGAACTTGCGTTCGATCCGCGCGAGCACCGCAAAATTCTCGGCGCCACGACCAAGTTCCAGGAGTATCTGCAGCGCGTGGCGATCTTGCAGGGCCAGTCCTCGAGCAAGCCCGTCACCGAACGAATGCGCCACGTTCTGGACTGCGTCGACGGCGCGATGCGCCTGGCCGAAGCCCAAGCGCGGCGCCAGCAAGGCGGCGAGGCGCTCGATGCGGCGACGCTCGATGCTTGTGCAGCAGCCGGTCTGCTGGAAGCCGGCATCGCGCTGGCGCTGGCGCTTGGCGCTGTGACGCCGGGCGATTGGGCAGGGCGCGCGACAGTGTGCGCGTCGCTGTTGTCGGCGTCGGAGGAGCCCGTTGCGGTCGGCCTGCTCGACCAGACGCTTGCCGAATTGCTGCGTCTGAAGGCGTCGGCGGCCGTGCTGATCGGGCGCGGCGACGCGCTGGCAGTGCAGGTACGCGCGTGCCTGGCGATCGCGGGCGACGGCGATGCGATGCGAACCAACAGAAGCGCGATAATTGGCGAGATCGTGCGCCTCAAGACCAAGCACCGGCTGGTGGCCATCGAACGCGCGGCCGTCGAAAATCTGAACGCAGCGCTTGCGAGCGCCGCAAACCTTGCCGCGCGCGATCCGATCGAGGAGCTGAAGACCACGCGCGATCTGCATTCAAAGATTGCAGCCTTGCCGCTGCTGGCTGCGGATGCGGATCTGGCCGACAACCTGTCGCGCCGCATGTCGCGCCTTGTGGCGCCGGAAAGCTTGGAACCCTTGCTGGCGCGCGAGATTGGGATCGGGCGCAAGTTGCTGGCGCTCGTGCGGCTGTACAACGATATCCACGATGCCAACGCCCGGCGCCATCTCGACGCGATGGCGCATGGCCTGATCGAAAGCCGCGACTTCAAGGACGAATTTTTCGCGCCGGGCCTCGCGCACGACGAAAAGCGCGCGCTTGTCGCCGAGACGTCGGAGGCGTTGCAGGGCTCTGCTTTCGCCGAAACGCGCAAACAGCGCTACCGCGAAGTGGCGGCCCTTGCATTCGCCGATCTTGGCCAAGCGCCGGGTCGCCGCCTGTCGCCGCGCATGGCGGCCGGGCCCGAAGACCGCGTCCAGATCATGGGCCAGCGCGTGCCGCTGCGCAATTGGAGCGAGAACGGGCTGATGTTCGGGCCGTTTTCGGGCGTGCTGGCGCCGGGCCAGTCGGCGCGCGCGACCGTGCTGCTGCGCAACGCCTATATCTCGGTCGGGTTCGAGGCCGCGCTTGAAATCGTGCGCTTCTCGGACGGCCTGGTCGGTGCGCGCTACAGTTGCGCAGATCCGCATATCCGCCAGCGCATCAAGGCGCACTTCGCCCAGGCGTGACCGTCAGGCGCCGAATTTGGGGTATTTTGCCGCGTCGAAAAAGCTCGCACCCGCCACGTAGCAGCGGCCCGGCCGCATGTCGGGCGGCGCGCCCTGCTCGAACGCGCCGTCGAAGGTAAGTTCGAGCTGCACGCCCGACGGATCGTAGACGAAGATCTGCCACAGCGTCGTGCCCGGCACCCAAAATTCGCGCCAGTCGAGCCCTGCCGCCGCGATTCGTGCCAAGGTTGCGTGATACCCGCTGGTCGCCAGCGACACATGGTCGATTGCCGCCGTCCCTTGCGGCGCATGGCCCAACGGACCCAGTGCCGGTCCGCCCGCATAGACATGGATGAAGGCGGGCGCGCCCGGCAGGGCCGTGCCAAGCCAAGCGCCCGGATAGCCGAAATCCGGGCGCTTGTGCTCGACCAAACCCAGGATCGATTTGTAGAACGCGAGCGTGGCGCCCAAGTCGGCGGTCTTGAGCGCGATGTGGAACAGCGATGTCATGGGCCCACTAGAGCCCATACCCGCGCGCAGGGCAAGTGCGCGCGGGTTTACGCTTAGGCCGCTTGCTGCGTCAGCACGCGCGCGCTTGGCGGTGCCGTCTCGATCGCGATGGTGCGCGGTTTCATCGCCTCGGGCACTTCGCGCGCGAGATCGACGAACAGCAGGCCGTTTTCGAGCTTGGCGCCCACCACGCGGACATAGTCCGCGAGCTGGAAGCGGCGCTCGAAACCGCGTTGTGCGATGCCGCGATGCAGATAGGCGGCATTGCTCTCGGCGGCTTTCTTCTGGCCTGCGACGACCAGCAGCGCGTCTTGCTGGACCAACGACAATTCGTCGCTGGCAAAGCCCGCGACGGCCATCGCGATGCGATAGTCGTTGTCGCCGGTCTTTTCGATGTTGTACGGCGGGTAGCCGGTTTCGGCCGAGCTGCGCGTGGATTCGTCGATCAGCCGCGAGAGCCGGTCGAAGCCGATGGTGGAACGCAAAAACGGCGTAAAGTCGATATGTGTCATGACCCTATCCTCCTGTGAGCGACGGGATTTACGAGGTTGCGCCGATGGCCCCAATTGGGCACCGCCGGACAAAACAGCAGATAGGTACGGCGAAATTCCGCGTCAAGCCCTCACCAAAATCGCTGTTACTTTTTTTGTCGTGCGCGCCGCGGATATTGTCGGCAAGGTAAAAACCATGACAACGGTAGACAGTAATTTGTCCAGTGTCGCGCGCGGCGAGCTCTTTTTGGGGCGCACCTACGAAGACACGATGGAACTGCTGCTCTCGGCGCGCCATTACGTGGCGAACATCCAGCCGGTCGAGTTCGCGCGGATCGAGCCGGGCGAGCAACTTTATTTGAATTGCGAGGCGCTGCGGATGACGGCGCGCCTCGCGCATGTGATGACGTGGCTGCTGGCCCAAAAAGCGGTCGCGGCGGGCGAACTGACGCCGGCCCAAGTGCGGACGGAAAATTACCGTCTGGGCGGCCACGCGCAATGTCGGGCCGATACCGAGGCGCAGGTTGCCGCAAGCAGCCCCAAGCTCGCCGAGCTGGTGGCGCAGAGCAGGCGCCTGTTCGAACGTGTTGCGAGGCTCGACCGCCAGCTCGACGCCTGACGACGCGCGCGTCCGCAAAAACAAAACGGGCGCCTCCAGGATTTCTCCCGAAGCGCGCCCGCGTTGGACCGCGAATGGCTGGCGGCGTTACTTCTTGGCGGCGGGCGCTGCCTTCTTGGCGGCAGGCTTGGCGGCCGGTGCGGCGGCTTTCGGCGCCGACGGGGCGGCCGTGGCTTTGCCGACGGGCGAGGGGCCCGACGGACCGGCTTTGAGCCCGATCGTGGCAAAGCGCTTGTTGAACTTGGCGACCTGGCCGCCCGTGTCGAGCATGCGCTGCTGGCCGGTCCAGGCCGGGTGCGTCTTGGGATCGATGTCCAGGCGCAGCGTGTCGCCGACCTTGCCCATCGTCGAGCGCGTCTTGAAGGTCGTGCCGTCCGTCATGACGACGTTGATTTCGTGGTAGTCGGGATGGATATTGGCCTTCATCGCGCGCTCCGGAATGTTCGGCAGAATCCGACTGGTCGTCGGTTTCAAGACGCGCGCTTATACAGACTTGCTGGCATCTGCGCAAGGTTGCCCCGTCTGCCCCCTCGACCTTTCCTTGCCGCCATGCTAAATCCCCGTTCGAATTGAGCTTTTTGGGGACCGCGAAACCGCATGGACGAAACCGAATTTGCCCGACGGGCCGATGCAACGCTGCTGGCGCTGGCCCAGGCGCTCGAAGCCGCCCTCGATGCCGACGATCCGGACATCGATTTGGCGAACGGCATTTTGACCGTCGGTCTTGCCGACGGGCGCAAGTTCATCGTCAACAAACACATGCCGACGCGCCAGATATGGCTGTCCTCGCCCGTGTCGGGGGCCGCCCATTTTGCCTATGACGCAAGCGCCGACATGTGGCGTTCGACGCGCGGCCCGCAAATTCTGGCAACCCAGCTTGCCGAAGATTTTGCCGTCGCCGTCGGACATCCGGTCGCGATCGGCTAGACTGGCGCTTGCACCCATGACCGATCCGCGCTCCACCGCCGCTTCCGCTCCGCGTCCGACCAGCCGCAATTTTCGCGTGCTGGCGCGGCTTGCGGGTTTCATCGCGCCCTACAAGCTGCGCCTGGTGGGCGCGGGCGTCTCGCTCACGCTTGCGGCGGGGTCGGTGCTGGGTCTTGGCAGCGCGTTGCGCTGGCTTGTCGATGCGGGCTTTGCCAGCGGCAATACCGATCTGCTCGATGCGGCCCTTGGCGGGCTTGTGGGGTTCGTCGTGCTGCTGGCGGCGGCAACCTATGCGCGCTCGTATCTGGTGACCTGGCTTGGCGAGCGCGTGACGGCCGATCTGCGCAAGGCGGTGTTCGCGCGCACGCTGCGCCTGTCGCCGGCGTTTTTCGAAGCGACGCGCACGGGCGAAGTGCTCTCGCGCCTTACCGCCGACACGACCGCGATCCAGACCATCGTCGGCTCGACCGCATCGATGGCGCTGCGCAACGTGCTGCTGCTGGTGGGCGGCGTCGCGATGATGGCGATCACCTCGCCCAAGCTTACCGCGATGGCGCTGCTGGTGGTGCCGCTGGTCGTGGCCCCGATCATCGTCTTCGGGCGCAAAGTGCGCGTGCTCAGCCGCGAAAGCCAGGACAGGCTCGGCGACGTGGGCGCCGACATCGACGAGACCTTGAACGCGGTGCGCACCGTGCAGGCCTTCAACCGCGAGGCGGCGGACGGCGCCAAGTTCGATGCGCGCGTCGAAGAAGCGTTTGTAGCGAACGCAAAACGCGCGGCGGCGCGCTCGGCGATGATCGGGCTCGTGATGCTGCTGGTGTTCGGGGCGATCGGTTTCGTCTTGTGGATCGGCGGGCACGGCGCGGTGCGCGGCGAAATCACGGTCGGGCAGCTCAGCGCGTTCGTGTTCTACGCGATCGTGGTCGCCAGCGCTTTTGGCGCCATCTCGGAATTCATGGCCGACATGCAGCGTGCGGCCGGCGCCTCGGAGCGGCTGTTCGAACTGCTCGATACCGAACCCGATATTGCAGCGCCCGCGTCGCCTGCAATCTTCCCGGCCGCGCGCGGCGGCGCGGCGGCGTTCGAGAACGTCACCTTCCGCTATCCCGCAGCGCCCGAGCGCCCGGCCCTCGAAGAACTTTCCTTCGACGTGAAGCAGGGCGAAACGGTGGCGCTGGTCGGGCCTTCGGGGGCGGGCAAAACGAGCGTATTCCAGCTGCTGCTGCGTTTCTACGATCCGCAGGCGGGCCGCGTGCGGCTCGACGGCGTCGATCTCGCGTTGGCCGACCCTGCGCAGGCGCGCGCGCGCATCGGTCTGGTCGCGCAGGAATCGACGATCTTCGCTGCCGACGTGATCGAGAATATCCGCTACGGCCGCATCGGCGCCTCCGATGCCGACGTGATGGCGGCCGCGCGCGCGGCCTATGTCGACGAATTCGCCGAGCGTCTGCCGCAAGGCTGGAAGACGTATCTGGGCGAGCGCGGCGTCAAGCTTTCCGGCGGCCAGCGCCAGCGCATCGCGATCGCGCGCGCGCTGGTGCGCGATCCGCCGCTGCTGCTGCTCGACGAAGCCACCAGCGCGCTCGACGCCGAAAGCGAGCGCTACGTGCAGGCAGCGCTCGAAAAACTGGGCCAAGGCCGCACGGTGCTGGCGATCGCGCACCGCCTTGCGACCGTGGTGCGCGCCGACCGTCTGATCGTGCTCGATCGCGGCCGCAAAGTTGCCGAA
Source organism: Asaia bogorensis (assembly GCA_945901855.1). Taxonomy (GTDB): domain Bacteria; phylum Pseudomonadota; class Alphaproteobacteria; order CACIAM-22H2; family CACIAM-22H2; genus Tagaea. Next base: position 11,888 of record CAMDLT010000045.1, read on the forward strand.
GGGCCGCATGCGCGGCTGGTCGCCGAGGGCGGGCTCTATGCCAGGCTCGCGGCCTTGCAGTTCGATGTCGGCTTGCCGCCGCAACGCGAAGAGGCACGCACATGAAAATGTCCAGGATCGCGCTCGTCTGCCTTGGCCTTGCGGTCGCGGCGTGTTCGAGCGGCCCGCCGCCCGTATCGCCGCGCCTGCAAGTGCTGCGCGCGACCGAGGTGCTGTCCGACCAGGATTTTGCGGTCCCCGTGGACGGCGGCCTTACCACGCTGCTGCCGGTCTATTCGAACGTCAAACTGGTCGACACGCAACCCGGCATCAAGCGCGCGGTGATCGCGATCCAAACCGCGACGCGCGACGCCATCGTCGTGTTCGATGCCGCCAAGACTGCGCTGGGCGCGGCAGCGGCCGAAGGCGGCGAGACCGCTTTGCTGGTGCCGCAGTTTTTGAGCCAGGCCGACATCGACCGCCACCAACTCGGCGCGGATTTCGCGCGCTGGACCGTCGACGGGTGGATCACGGGCGTGGGCACGCGTCCGGTTTCGTTGCGCGATGCGGGCGTGCCGGTGTCGTCGTTCGCGGCGCTCGACGCGCTGCTGCTGTATCTGTCCGATCGCGGCCAATATCCCGACCTTGGCGAGATCGTGCTGGTCGGCCACGGCGCCAGCGGACGGCTCGTGCAGCTTTACGCCGTTGCCGCCAAAGGGCTGGCGGCCCCGCGCGCCGCGGGCATTCGCGTGCGCCATGTGGTGGCTTCGCCCGAAAGTTTTCTCTATTTCGACGAACGGCGGGCCGCGCGTCCGGACCAGCCCTTCGCGACGTTCGAGCGCGAGCGCTGCCAAAGCTACCAGCAATGGCCGTACGGCACGGTGCTGGCACCGGCCTACGCGGCGGGCCAATTGGCGCGCGATCTGGCCGCGCAATACGCCGCCGCCGACATGCTGATCGTGCGCGCCGAGCGCGACGGCGAGCCCGCCGATCGCGGCTGCGAAGCGCTGGCGCAGGGCCGCACGCGCGCCGAGCGAATCGACAACCATCTGCGCTATGTGGCGGAGTTCGTGGGCGGCGCCCCGTCGGGCTTGCGCGCCACGGTCGCGCGCGGCGCGGATGCGAGCTTGCGCGGCATGCTCGGCTCGCAATGTCTGCGCGACATTCTGGCCGGCGCGCCGGGCTGCTGAAACATCTTCAAGCCGGGCGATCCTGCCCGACTTCGAAACACCCTAGCCCGCCAAGACGAGCGCCCAGTAGCGTCCGGCGTTGGCGAGGCCGTGGCGGCTGAGGGCGGGCAGTTCCAGATTGGCGCGATGCGGCGGCGAGGCGATCCACAGATCGAGCGCCGCCAACGCGTCGGCCGCACCCACCGCCAGATTCTCCGCGACGATGCGAAAGGCGATGCCGGTCGCGGCCGCGCGCGCGCCCAGATCCCGGCCGCTGGCCTCGCGATGGTCGAGCAGGCCGCGCGCCGCATTGTCGGCCGCGATGGTTTGCGCCAAGGCCACGAGCGTTGCGTCGCTGTGCGTCGGCGCAAGGCGCGCATCGCGCCGAAAGCGTTCGAAGGCCGCGTCGAACGCGCGCGTTTGCGCAGTCGCCGATGCTAGCGGCGCCAATGCTAGCGGCGCCAATGCTAGCGGCGCCGATGCTAGCGGCGCCGCGACGAGCGACGCCAGCAACCGTCGCCGGTTCATTGCCAGACGGTCATCGATTGGTAAGACGCAGCTCGATACGCCGGTTGCGCCGCCAGCCCACTTCGTCGTCGCGCTCGTCGATGGGCTGGAATTCGGCCATGCCGGCCGCCTGCAGCCGTTCGGCCGGCAGGCCGTTGGCCATCAAAAAACGCACGACCGAAATCGCGCGTGCCGACGACAGTTCCCAGTTCGAGGGGAACTCGCGCGTCGCGATGGGACGGCGGTCGGTGTGTCCTGTCACCTGCAGCACCCAGTCGATCTCCTTGGGGATGCGCGCCGTTGTCTCGCGCAGCACCTCGCCCAAACGTTGCAGCTGGCGCCCGCCATCGAGTTCGATGGTCGCAGCGCCCGACGCGAACAGCACTTCCGACTGGAAGACGAACCGGTCGCCCACGATGCGCACCTCCGCGCGCTCGCCAAGCGCTTGGCGCAGCCGGCCGAAAAACTCCGAGCGGTAGCGGCTGAGTTCCTCGACGCGGCTTGCAAGCGCCAAGTTCAGACGCCGGCCGAGATCGACGATCTGGGCCTGCGCTTCGGCCGATTTCGTTTCCGATTCCGCCAAAATCGTTTCGAGCCGCCGCAATTGCTCGCGCAGTTCGGCTGTCTGGCGGTTGAGCAAGGCGATTTGCGCCTGCGCTTCGCTTGAGACGCGTTTTTCCGCGCCGACGGCTTCTTCGGCTGCGGCCAGTCGCCGCTCCATGTCGAGGCGCATCGAAGCCAGCGCTTCCAGTTCGCGCAACTGCATTTCGACCTTTGCGCGGTCGGCCTCGATCGTCTTGTTGGCGTCTTCGAGCGCCTTGGCGCGCTCGGCCGACAGCCCCGCAAGGGCGTCCGCATCGATCTTGAGCTTGTCGCGTTCGGCCAAGGTCGCCTGCAGTTCGGCCATCACGCTGTCGAAGCGGCTGCGCATGTCCTGGGTTTCGCGGCGCTCCAGCGCCAGCGTGGCGGCAAGTTCGGAAAGCTGCGTTGCCGCGCGCGCCAGCTGGTCGTCGCGCCCGGCGATCACGTCCTTCAGATAGAACTGGAAGACCGCAAACACCATCATCACGAACACGACCGCAATGACGAGCGTTGCCAGCGCGTCGACGAAGCCCGGCCACACGTCGATCGTGCGCACGTGCCGGCGCGAGCCGCCGCGCATCGCGGTCTAGCTCCGCGGTTCTTCGGCGAGATTGGCGATGGTGCGCGCCAACAGCCGGATTTCGTTGCGGATGTCCTGGGTCATCTGCAGACGGCCCGCACCCGCTTCGTCGACCATGCGCGCGAGCGCCATGTCCATGTTGCGGATATGCGCGCGCGTCGCATCGTCCATCGCCGCCCCGCCCGCCGCGCGCGGCGCATCGGCCATTTTCACCAGCGCCGTGCGCAGTTCGATCTGGCCTTCGGCAAGCTTCAGCAGCAATTGCTGTTCGGCCTTCATCTGGTCGGCAAGCGCGCCCAATTTGTCGACGAGTTGCAGGCTGGCGCTTGCCGAGTTCGAGCGCCCGTCTTCCGAACGCGCCATCGTGCGCTGCAGATTTTCAAGGTTGTCGGCCGTGGTTTCGAGCAGCGCTTGGATGTAGGCTGGCACCGTGTCGCCGCCCTCGCCGCCGCCGATCGCCCCCGACGAGAGGCGCGTTTGCGCCGACAGCCATTCTTCCAGATCGTTGTAGAACCGGTTCTGCGCCTGGCCCGCCTGCAGATCGCAAAAGCCCAGCACGATCGAACTCGCAAGCCCGAACAGCGACGTGCCGAACGCCGTGCCCATGCCCGCGAGCGGCGCCTTGAGGCCGTTCTGCAGATCGGCAAACAGCGAGGCCGTATCGGTCGAGGCCGAGAGCGTCGAGATCACGCCGCCCACGGCCGCAACGGTCTGCAAGAGCCCCCAAAACGTGCCCAACAGCCCGAGGAAAATCAGCAAGCCCACCAGGTAGCGCGACAGATCGCGGCTTTCGTCCATGCGGCTGCCGATCGAGTCGAGCAGCGAGCGCATCGAGCTTGGCGACAGGCTGAAGCGACCCGTGCGCTCGCCCAGCATTTTTGCCATGGGGGCCAGCAGGCGCGGCGGCGCTTCGTTCGACAAAGCGGGCCGATTGGCGCGGAATTTGTCGATCCACGCGATTTCGGCGTTGAGCGACACGATCTGGCGGAAATTGAACAGGATGCCCAGCGCCAGCACGCCCAAGATCGTGCCGTTGAGGGCGAGATGGTGTTGGAAGGCGGCTGAAATGCCGTCGAACAGCAGATAGACGACGCCGCCGACGGCGGCCAGAAACAGCAGCGTGCGAACCAGAAAGCGCGTCGGGCGGCCGATCGTCTCGTCCATGCGCGTTGCCAAACCTCCGCCGTTGCCGGCCTAGCGACGGACCATCAGAATATCGACGCGGTCGGGCGGGCCTTCGCTGGCCCGGCCAAGCGCGCGCACGTCGATGCGCGTGGACGCGATGCCCTGCTCGATCAAATAGCCGCGCACGGCCAACGCGCGCGACAGCGACAGACGGCGCGCCTGGCCGCCCTGGTCGTCGCCGCCCGACGCATAGGCCTGCAACTGCAAGCGTGCGGCCGCATCGCGGTTCATCTCGCCGATCACCGGCGTCAGTGCCGTGCGCGCGTCGCCTGCGAGTTCGGCCGAACCGGTGGCGAAGTTCAACCGGCCCAGCTGATCGCCGGCCGCGCGGGCGGCCGGCGCTGCGGCGACCTGCGGGGCAGGCGCAGGCGCGGCTGCGACAGGCGCGGGCGCCGGCGCAATTGGAGTCGGCGCAATTGGGGCCGGTGCGGTTACGGGCGCGGCCACAACGGGAGCCGGTGCCGGTGCGATTGCCTGCGGCGAGCGCATTGTGGCGGCCGAAGGGGCTGGCGGCGGCGCACTTGCGATCGAAACTGGCGGGGGCGCAACCGGCGCCTGCGCTGCTGCGGCCGCCGGTGCTGGGGGCGGCGGCGCGTTCGATGCTGTCGAGGAATTCAAGGTCGGGACGGGAGCGCGAGCGATCGGCTGCGGCGCTGCCGATGCGCTTGTCGGCGGCGGCGGCGGTTGCGTTGCGCGCGCCGTGTCGCCCAGCGGATTTACGGGCGTCACCGGCACCGGCACGGCCGTCGACGGCGCTGCGTCGCCAAAGGTCGGCGGGCTGGGCGGCGGCACAAAATTACCGGCCGGTTGCGGTGGCGCGAGAACGCGGTGCGGCGCCAAAGCCAGGGCGGAGTTCGGGGCCGGGGGGGCAACCGCTGTCGTCGTCGGCGGCGGCACCAATGGCGCGCGCGTGACGGGCGACGTCGGGGCGGCGACGAGCGGAGTGGGGGCGCGGCCTGCGGGCGGCGGGACCAGCGTCGTGACGCCGCGCGGTGCGCGCAATTGCGGCGCTTCGGCCGCCGGCTGGTTCATGTCGTCGAGCACCGACCAATCGACCTCGACGCTGGGTCGCGGTTGGCGCAATTGCTGTTGGGCGGCGACCGGCAGGACGCTTCCCGACAAAACGACGGCAACGACGGCCGGTCCGACAATAAATTTTGCTTTCATGATAAGGCCGACATTACGCCGAAGCGGCGGCCGCGAACAACCGCCTTATGCGGGGTTGACGCTGCAAACCTTGTGGAAAACTAGGCGGCCTTGGTCTGGCGCAGCAAACTCGCCAACGGCTCGAAAAGCTTGGCATTTCCGGCGACGATATTGCCGGTGGCAAGCGCATCCGGGCCGCCGTCGAGGTCGCCGACAAAACCGCCCGCTTCCTTGATCAGCAAAATGCCGGCCGCAATGTCCCATTTCTTGAGGCCGATTTCGAAGAATCCGTCGAGTCGCCCGGCCGCCACATACGCCAAATCGAGCGCCGCCGCCCCCGCCCGGCGCACGCCGGCCGTTTGGGCGATCGTGGCTTGGAGCAGTTTCAAATAGGCGGGATGGTCGCCGACGCCGCGAAACGGGATGCCGGTGCCGATCAAAGCCTCGCCCATGTCGCGCCGGCCCGAAACGCGCAAGCGGCGGTCGTTCAAAAACGCGCCGCGTCCTTTTTCGGCGTAGTACAGCTCGTCCGTGACCGGGTTGAACACCATCGCGGCCAGGATGTCGTCTTTGTGCACGAGGGCGATCGAGATCGCGAAATGCGGGATCGAATGCAGAAAATTCGTCGTGCCGTCGAGCGGATCGATGATCCAGCAATGGTCGGGGTCCTTGCCGACGATCGCCCCGCCTTCTTCCAGCAAAAACGAATAGCCCGGCCGCGCTTTCTGCAACTCCGCGACCAGCGTGCGCTCGGCGCCCAAATCGGCCGTCGAAACGAAATCGCTGGGTCCCTTGATCGAGACCTGCAGATGTTCGACCTCGCCGAAATCGCGCACGAGATTGCGCCCGGCCTTGCGGGCCGCGCGTTCCATCACATTGTAGAGCGCTGAGCGGGCGGTGGGGCGCATCTAGTCTTTGGCGCGCTCGACATAGGCGCGCTCGGCGATGTTCACCACGACGCGTTCGCCCGCGGCGACGAACGGCGGCACGCCGATCTTGACGCCGTTGTCGAGCAAAGCGGGCTTGTAGGACGAGGACGCCGTCTGGCCCTTCACGACCGCATCGGCCTCGACGATCGTGCAGATCGCCGTCACCGGCAGTTCGACGCCGACGGGGATGCCTTCGATGAACTGCACCGCCACGACCATGTTGTCGGTCAGGAACGCGGCCGGTTCGCCGATCATTTCTTCGGACAGGCTGATCTGTTCGTAGGACTGGTTGTCCATGAACGTGAACTGTTCGCCGTCCTTGAAGAGATACTGCAGGTTCTTTTCTTCGACGCGCAGCAGTTCGCACGTTTCGTCGGAGCGGAACTTCATGTTGGATTTGGTGGCGGTTTTCACGTCGCGCACTTCGATCTGGTTGAAGGCGCCGCCTTTGCCGGGGCTGACGATATTGTGCTTGATCACGCGCCACATCTTGCCGTCGACTTCGATGACGTTGCCCGCACGGATGGCGCTGCCGATGATCTTCATTCTAATATCCGCCGATAATGTCTGGGGATTGGAAAGGGGCGGGAACCTAACGTGACGGGGGCCGCTTGGCAACCCTCCAAACCCGGCCGGCAACAGAGAGGCAACATGAGCTGGTTTCCAAGCCCCCGCGAGATTCCGTCGACGGTCTTTGCAACGCTGCCCCAGGCGCTGCGCAAGCCCAGGCGCACCGCCTGGGCCGATGCCAACAAAGGCGGGCAGGCGGTGGACCAGTTCCTCGAAGGCCCGTGTTTTGCGGCGGACGGCACGCTCTATCTTGTCGATATTCCGTTCGGGCGCATCCTTGCGATAGCGCCCGGCGGCGCGTGGCGCGTCGTCGTCGAATATGACGGCTGGCCCAACGGCCTGAAAATCCGGGCCGACGGATCGCTGCTCGTGGCCGACTACAAAAACGGCTTGCTCGGGATCGATCCGGCAACGGGGAGCGTCGCGCGCGTGCTGGCAACGCAGCATAGCGAGAGCTTCAAGGGCCTCAACGATTTGGCCCTCGCAAAAGACGGCGCCGTGTGGTTCACCGACCAGGGCCAGACCGGCCTGCAAGATCCCACGGGGCGCGTCTATCGCTGGGGCGCGGACGGCGCGTTGTCGCGCATTCTTGCGAACTGCCCGAGCCCCAATGGCCTCGCGTTCAACCGCGCGGGCTCGCATTTGTATGTGGCGCTGACGCGCGCGGCGCAAATCTGGCGCGTCAATGCCGACACCAACGCGCTTGGCGCCAAAACGCAGCTGTTCGCCCAGTTGCCCGGCGGCACCTCCGGTCCCGACGGACTTGTCGTCGACGGCCACGACCGATTGATCGTCTGCGATCCGGGACATGGATGTGCGTGGGTCTTGAGCCAGTGGGGCGAGCCGTTGTTCAGGCTCGTGAGCTGCGGCGGGCGCGCGATCACGAATGCCGTACTCGCCCCCGACGGCCGCACCTTGCTGCTGACCGATTCGGACATGGGCCGAGTCTTGGCGGCGGAAATCCCGGCTTGAGGAAGGGCAACGCTTCGCGACGCGATCCGGCGCATGTTTTGGTTCGATGCGGCGACATTGCGGCGGAAAAAGTCGCCTGTTATGAGAGCGGATGGATCGGTTTGCGCGACGTAGCTTCGAGGGCATCGAGATTGCCCGCCTGGACTGCAGCGGACATTCATTCGCGCCGCATTTCCACGACGAGTTCGTCGTCAGCCTCAATCTAAAGGGCGACGAACGGATCAAACTCGATGGGAAGGCGCTTGAAGCCGACGAAGGGGCGGTCACGCTCTACAATCCTTCGCAGGTCCAAAGCTCGCACTGCCTCGCCAGCAGGTGGCAGATCGCCAGCATGTATGTCGATCCGGGATTCATCGTCAAAGCCTTCGATTTGTCGGCCAACACGGTTTTTGATCGGTCGGTCCTACTGCACCGCGGCGCAGCGCGTCGCATGGCGGCTGCTATCGACAAAGCGCTCGACGCCGAGGTCTGCAACTCGGAGGCGCTTGAGGGCCTTGTACAAACGCTCGACGAGTTTCTGGAACTGGCAGGATCGCAGAGCGCCCGCATGTCGCATCATGTTCCCGACGCACTCCGTCGGGTTGCCGACCGCCTCAGCGAGGCCGCGCCCGCCCCGTCGCTTGCGGAGCTGAGCGTCGAAGCCGACCTTACGGCGGTCCAATTGGTCCGCGCCTTCAAGCGGGTCTTTGGATTGCCGCCGTTCGCCTGGGCGTTGGCTCGGCGATTGAACGAGACGCGCAAACGCCTTGAGCGCGGCGAAGCCATTGCACACGTCGCCGCCGATCTCGGCTTTGCTGACCAGGCGCATTTGACGCGTCGCTTTCGCGCGGCGTACGGCGCCCCGCCCGGCATGTGGCGCCGGGGCTGAAATCAGGTTCAAGACTGCGGACGGCTCGGTCGGCCATAGATGCGGGAAGAACCCTCGATGGAGTGCGTTGATGTTCGAACTTTTCGTTGCGGCGTTTTTTCTGGGGTTGCTGTTCAACGCAGTACCCGGTGCGGTGTTCGCCGAAACGCTGCGGCGCGGCTTGCGCGGCGGCTACGGCCCTGCTTTTGCCGTGCAGGTGGGCTCGCTTGTGGGCGATTTCACCTGGGCCGTGCTGGGCCTTGCCGGAGCTGGTGCCTTGTTCGCGTTGCCGCATGTCGAGACGCCGCTAGCACTCGCCGGTGCGGCGTTGCTGCTGTGGCTCGCCGCGCAAAGCGTGCGCGACGGGCTGTCGCCGGTTCCCGCCTTCGATCCGAACGAGCCTGAAGGTGCCGCCGACAAAACCGGGATCGCCGTGGGGGCGGCCATGTCGCTGTCGAACCCGATGAACATCACCTATTGGGCGGGCTTGGGCGGGACTGTCGCCGTGCTCGCCCCTGGCCATGCAGGCTGGCAGCCTTTTGCCGTTTTTCTGGCAGGCTTCATGGCGTCGTCGCTGATCTGGTGCTTCGTGTGCGCAGGCTTGGTTGCCGCCACGCGCCGCATGATCGGGCCATTGCTGTGGCGCACGCTCAATTTCGGCTGTGCGGCAGGCCTCGCGGCGTTTGCCGTGCTGGTCGTGGCGCGGCTATTCGGATTTGAGGTTTAGCGCACCGCACGCCGCCGCCGTCACGGCAGCAGCAGCGACAGAATTCGTGCGTTCTCGGCCCTTGCCTCTTCCATTGCGCGCGCGGCCTCAACCGGTGCCCGCATTGCGGGCCGGAAGCTCGGATCGGGGCGGACGTCGGCGATGCTGCCGTCGTCCTTGCGAATGATCGTGGTGCCGGAACTTGCCATCAGGCGGCTCTGTTCTTCGGTTCCGCTGACGCACAGATCAAAACTGGGCGCGCGGCGGTTCGACGTCATTTTCTCCACATTCATGGCCGTCGCGCGGGCCGAACGGCGCCGTTCTTCCGATGCGTCGCGCATCAATTGCAAACGCTCCATGCGGGTCTTTAGGACGTCCTCCATCCCGTTCTTCGCGGCAGTCCGGTCGGCGCATCGCTGCGCGTCGATGTTCGTGGCCATAGCCGCCGCAAGCAGGAGGGCGGCCGACTGATCGAGGACCGCATCGCGGCGCTCTCTATCGGACAGTGCGCGATACATGAGCCAAAGAATGTCGGAGTAAACGGTCGCCATCATTGCGTCGCCGTCAACAATCGTTGCGACCTTGATCCAGTCGACGACATCAACCATCAACGGCGAGCCGCTGACGACCATCCCCATGACGACGAGCGAGGCGTAGGTATCGCCGCGTTGCGCCCGCAGTTCATCGAGTTTGTAGCGAATTTCGACGCCGTTGCGGCTCAGCGCATTTCCGACCGCCGCGAGCGCTTCGGGCGCGAGGGCGGACGTCGCAGATGCCCGCCAAGCGGTCGCTGCGGCGCGCGCATTCGACAGCGGCGTAAATTCAAGCGGCCGTCCCTGCGCTTGCGGCTGTGCCGGTGCTGGCGCCGGCGGTTGAGGCTGCGCTGGTGCTTGCGGCGGGTTTCTTGCGGCGGTCGCCGCTGCATTCGAATTCATTATTTGATTGACGACCCGGCTCGCAGCTTGGCGCCCACGCGTCAGTGCGGCGGGGAACTCGCTGTTCTGAATGTACATGTCCGGTCGCTCGGGTGCGGCGGGAACGACGACGGAGAGCGTGCCGTCGGGCCCCCGCATCCCGCGTTGCGCGAACTCGGGCGAGCCAAGCGGCAAATTCGCGGCCCACGATCCGGCGACGGCAAGGCTGGTCTCTTTGGTGCCCGCACGGCAGATCGACGGATCCGGGACGCGATTGGCCGCCGTCGCCAATTCGAGTGCAGCGGCAAATCGCTGAATCTTCATGCGCCGTTCGGGCGGAAGGGTGGCGATTTCCCCACTGAAAACCATGCGCTGCGGCAAGAGTTGTCGCGGGCGGCGATCGGGCGCCGATGCATCCGTGCATTTGTGGCCGTCGATAACCGCAAGCGACACGCCGTAGATGAACAGGCCGGCCGCCAGATTGAACGTCTCCTCGAAGGCTGCTTGTTTTTCAGCCGAGGGTGCGCGCGTGAGGGATTGCCGCGATTCCAGCACGCCCAGACGCAGCAGATCGGCAAGGCGCAGCGCCGTTTGTGAGCCGCCATCCTGCAGGACCGCATCGAACAGCCAAGCGAGAGTCGGCGCAACCTTGCCGGCACCGACGAGGGCGAACGCAAAATCGACCGCCGCCGTTTCGCTGTTCCTTGAGCGCAATTCGTTGAGCAAAAAATAAATCTCGGTGCGGCTGGCGCCGACGGCGCGCGCACGCTCGATCATTTGCTGCGAGACGATCGCGGTGTCGTAACTCACGCCCAGCGAACTCAGCGCGATCCGCATCGCTTGCCAGCCGGAACCCGCAATCGGCGGACGCGCGATCTCGATCATGCCTGGCGTGGCCAGCATCGTTGCGCGCGCCACGACTTCCCGCATCCGCGTGCTTGCACCGGCCTGCTGTGTGAAATTGATCTGCCGGACGCCCGCTTGTCCAGCCGTCGCGGGAGCATTCGACGTTTGCAGGGCGGCTCCGGTCGCAGGACGCGTGCTCGAATTGTCGTCCGTCTGGCACGCCGACAAAGCGAGAACCGCCATCACCGCGGCCGCACCGCGCAATTTCAGGATAACCATAGATCGCTTCCTCGCGCGTCTGCCCCCAAAGACCGTATCGAAATAAAACAATGCAAGCGCGCACGATGTCAATCCGAGATTGGATCAATCCGAGATTGGATCGGCTCTCGGGACCTTGGCGTCGCGGATCGAGAATATCCGGTTGGGTTCGACGTCTGAGGACCGCGCGTCAGATCATGCGGCGGCGCAGCCACGCGCTGAAACGCTCGACTGCGATGACGAGGACGAAAATCGCGATGATGATCGTCGAGGCCTCGGCGTAGCGGAACAGCTCCATCGAGACTTGCAGCTCGATCCCGATGCCGCCCGCACCCACCAAGCCCAGCACGACCGAAGACCGCGTCGCTTTTTCGAGGCTGAACAGCGACGTATTGACCATCGAGGGCAGTGCCGCAGGCAGCACGGCCGCCGCGATGATCGACACGCGCCCCGCCCCGATCGCGCGCAATGCTTCTTGCGGGTTGCGGTCGGCTTCTTCCATCGCTTCGGCAAAAAAGCGGCCGCAGAAGCCGATCTTGTCGATCATGATCGCAAGCGTGCCCGCAAACGGCCCGAGCCCGACCGCAACGACGAACACCAGCGCCCAGACAAGGTCGGGAACGGTCCGGAACAGGGCGATCAAAGCGCGCGCCGCATGGTAGAAAACCGGGTGCGGCGTCAGATGGCGTGTGGCGAGGATCGCCAGCGGCAGGCTCAGCACCACGCCTGCGGCCGTGCCGACCAACGCCATCTGGAACGTCTCCAGCAGCGCCCAGCCGACCTTGACCAGCCGGTCGGGCGAGGGCGGAAACATCTCGCCCACGATGCGCGCGATATTGGGAATGCCCTCGACGAATTCGGTCGCCGAAAATCCGGTGCCGCGCAGGGCCGACACGAACAGCGCGCCCGCCGCCACCCACAGCACGAACGCGAGCAATCCGGGGCGCTCGAAGCGCGGCGGCAAAGCAGGGGCGCTAGGCTCAACCATAGAGGCCCTTAAGGTCGTCGGCGCGCAGGCTATGCGTCGCCGCGTCGATTTCCACGCGGCCCGCGCGCAACGCGACCACGCGGTCGGAAAATTCGAGCGCATGCGCAAGGTTGTGCGTGGTGTACACAAAAGTGAGTTTCTCGCGTCGGTTGAGATCGGCAAAAACGGCCATCACCTCGGCGCCCGCGGCCGGGTCGAGGCTTGCGGCCGGCTCGTCGGCAAACACGATCTCGGCCTGCTGCATGAGGGCACGCGCCACCGCGACGCGCTGCGACTGTCCGCCCGACAGCCGGTCGGCGCGCCGCATGGCGATATCGGCCAAGCCCACCCGCGCAAGGCACGCGAGCGCTTCGGCGCGCAGGCCGTCGGGTGCAAGCGCCTGCGACCATAGCCGGGGCGACCAAAGCTGGGGCGACCATCGCGTGGCGGCTTCGCGGCGGCCCAGCGCGCCGTGGATCGTGTTCGACAGCGCGCTAAGGCGCGGCACCAGATTGTGGCGCTGGAAAACGAAGCCGACGCGCGCGCGAAGTTCGCGCAATTGCGACGGCGTGGCGCCGACCAGCTCGCGGCCGAACAGCTTGACCGATCCCGCATCGGGTTCGATCAGCCGCAAGCAGCAACGCAGCAGCGTGGATTTTCCGGCACCGTTGGCGCCCAGCAAGGCAACCGCCTCGCCTTTGCCGACCGCGAACGAGACGTTCGAAAAGACCGGCTTGTCGGCGCCAAAGCGCTTGGCAAGACCGGCCACTTCGAGGACGCCCGGCGACAAACCGGGTGCTGGACGCGCAGGCGCTTGCGGCGTTGCCGCTGCGCGTTCGGCGTCCAGCAGCACCGGCAGCAGCATCGGCTCAGTTACCAACGAACTCGCCGAACTGGTTCTGGCCGATCGTGCGGTACATCTTGCGCACGTAGTTGTAGTCCGCGTCGCGGATCGACGGGACCCACGACATGCCCTTGAACTTCACGTTTTCGCCTTCGCCCGCCAGGATCGCTCTGGTCATTTCGGCTGCGTTGTCGGCGATGCCCTTGCGCAGGCGCTCGACGACCGACGCCTCGACATGCGCGCCGGCCAGAATGAGATCGAGCGGCAAATCGCGGCCGCGCGCGATCACGAAATACGGCGTGGCCGGATCGCGTTCGACCAGGCGCTGGAAGTCGGTGTAGTTCATGCCCATTGCCGCGATGTCGCCGCGCTTGAGCGCTTCGAAGCCGACATTGGCCGACACGTGCGTGATCTGGAAGTCTTCGCGCGGGTTGAGGCCTTGGTCGGCCAGCACCTGCATCGGCCCCAGATGGCGCGAGGTCGAGCCGATCGACCCGAACGCGACCTTCTTGCCCTTGAGTTCGGACACTTCCGTGATGCCGCTGTCGGCGCGCACGACCACGTTGGCGTAGTAGTCGGCGCGTTGCAGGGCGATCACCGGCACGGCGTTGGTGCGGGTGCGGAAGACGACATATTCGGCAGGCCCTGTGAAAACGAGATCGACGCGCTTGGCATTCATCGCTTCGACCGCCGCGGTGCGGTTGGTGACGGCGAAAAACGCGAGCTTGAGGCCGGTGCGCGCTTCGAGCGCTTTTTGGAACGGTCCCCATTCGCGCTGCAGATTTTCGAGCCCGACCACGTCGGTTACGGCAAAACGCAGTTCGGCGGGCGCTTGGGCGTGGGCGGGGCTCGCAAGGGCCGCAAGCGCTGCAAGGGCCAGGAAATGGCGACGGATCATGTTCGGTCCTCCCGAAACGGTGTGACGAAGATGTCGTTCATGACGCCAGGGCATTGCCTGGCCATGACGTATCCGTGAGAATTTTGTGACTCTCGCGCGGGACAAACGTAAAACTGTAACGTTCCGCCGTTACGAAAACGCGACTCAAGCCAAGGAACCGACGCATGCACCCGACGCGTATCGTCAATGCCCGCATCCCCGCCTCGCACGGCACCGTTGCCGACGCCGAGATCGGCATGGTCGACGGCCATTTCGGCCCAGCCGGTGCCGACGCGAAGATTTGGGATGCGCGCGGCTTGCTGCTGCTGCCCGGCATCGTCGATATCCACGGCGACGCGTTCGAGCGCCAGGCGATGCCGCGGCCGGGCGTCTTTTTCGCCGACGACCTTGCGCTGTTGGAAACCGACCGGCAGCTGGTCGCAAACGGCATCACGACGGCGTTCCACGCGCTGACCTGGTCGTGGGAGCCGGGCTTGCGCAGCACCGAGCGCGCGCAGCGTTTCGTCGATACGCTCGACCGCATGCGGCCGCATCTGGCCTGCGACACGAAGCTGCATCTGCGCTGGGAGACGTTCAATCTGGAGGCGATCGACGCGGCCGAAGTTTGGCTTGGCGCGGGTCGCGTTGCATTGCTGGCCTTCAACGACCACACGACCGGCATGCTGAAAGTGTCGCGCGGGCCCGCTTACGCGGCCAAAGTCGTGGAGCGGACGGGCTTGACTGCGGACGCGCACGCAGCCCTCCTTGCACGGATCGCGACATTTGCGCCCGACGTTGTGGCTGCCAACCGGCGGCTTGCGTCGGCGGCGCGCGCGGCGGGCATCGCGATCGCCAGCCACGACGACCGCACGCCCGAAGACCGCGCCGAATTTCGGACCCTGGGATGCCGCATCTCGGAATTTCCGCTGACGCGCGCGACCGCCGAGGCCGCCCGCGCGGCGGACGACCATGTGATCATGGGCGCACCCAACGTGGTGCGCGGCGGCAGCCATTTGGCGCTCGTGTCGGCGGAAGCGATGGTGCGCGCGGGCCTCTGCAATATTTTGGCGTCCGACTATTACTACCCGGCATTGCTGCAGGCGGCGTGGCGCTTGGGCGGCGGTGCGGCGGGATTGGCGGAATTTTGGCCGCTGATTTCAGAAAACCCGGCACGCGCCGCCGGTCTTGGCGATCGCGGCACGCTTGCAACGGGCAAGCGCGCCGATTGTATCGCTATCGACGTGTCGGGCGCGCTGCCGCGCGTCGCGGCCACGTTCGTTGCGGGCCGCATGGTCTACGAAGCCGGGCATTTGGGCTTGAGCGCGGCCTAAGCTCGAAGGCGTGCGGCTATTCGGCTGCCGCCGCGTGGGGCAGGGCGTTGTCGCGAAAGCCGGGCAGATCGTCCCACGTGCGCCCGTCGAGATCGCGTCCAGCGCGTTTTTTGTTGGTGCCGCCCCATTGTTTGAAATGGAACGCAACCTTGGCCGCACGGCATTGGTCGCGGATCGAGCGGACCCATTGCTGTTCCATCGGCCGCGCGCCGGGACCGCTTTCGCCGCCTGCAATGACCCAGTCGATGCCGCGCAGATCCAGATCGTCGAGCGGCCCCAGCAAGGGCTCGAGGCTCAGGAATTTGACCTTGGCGCCGGACTGCCGCAGCAAATCGATGCGATCCAGATAATCCGCGCTCTCCACGCTCGCGCCCATCCAGATGTTCCGCGCCCACGGCAGCGACTTCGACAGCTTAAGCAAACGCTCGGGGCGCTTGGTCAGCACTTGGAACGTGTGCTGCGGTGCGTCAGCCATCGCGTCGAAGACTTGGCGCACATAAGCGGCGGGAACCTTGTCGTGGAAAAGATCCGACATGCTGTTGACGAAGATCAACCGTCCACGCTTCCATTTTTTGGGCAGTTCGAGCGCGGCGGGATCGAGCTTGACCGTGCCGGTCCACTTGGCGCGTCCGCCCGATTTGCGCGTCGTGCCGATATATTTGTCCTGCCCCATCGCAGCGAGCCGGGCGGCCATGCGCATGGCGTAGCAGTTCGTGCAACCCGGCGAGAGCACGTTGCACCCGGCTACCGGATTCCAAGTCGCTTGCGTCCATTCGATGGTTGATTGATCGGACATTAAAGGCCTTTGCTGGCTTTCCAAGTAACGAGCGCGGTATCTCCGATTGGCGTACCAACACCTCTATTTGCTGATCTTACTATAGTGATCTTTCCTTCGGCCTCAAGTTTGAGCAATGCGTCTTTGATGTTTTTATCGACATAAGGCGTCCCTGCCGTAAATTTGGACGACAAACCACTGACCTTTCTTAGCCTACCGCCTTTTAACTCCAATTCGAGAGTTCTAGTCAACTTGTCGAGCGGGCCGTCCTTCAGATCAAGTTTTGTCTGGATCTGGTCGGACTTCGACAGGTCCGGCTTGGGGCTGAACTCGAACAGCGTGACGCCTTGGTGAGTTGCTTCGGATTCCGACTTGATTGCTCCCTTCCAGCATTTTTCACCTAACTCATGCTTTGTTGCGATAAACAAAAAATGTGATGTGCGAGACCCGTCCTCATCCAAAAATTTAAATGGCTCAACAGGTCTTGGCCTGAGCCCGTGAAACCCGCCCACTGAGAAGTGTAGAGTCCGCCCAAAGAGAGGAGCGGACGATGAAGAAGAGCCGGTTCACGGAAGAGAAGATAATCGAGATCCTGAAGCTGCACGCGGCCGGCGGGAAAGCCGGCGAGCTATGCCGCCAGCACGGGATCAGCGAGGCGACCCTCTACAACTGGAAAGCCAAGTACGGGGCGATGACGGTGTCTGAGGCCCGTCGGCTGAAGGCTCTCGAGGAGGAGAACCGGAAGCTGAAGAAGCTGCTGGCCGAGGCGATGCTGGACAACGCGGCGCTGAAGGATATCGCGTCGGGAAACTTCTGAAGCCTGCGGCACGGCGACGGGCGGTGCAGCACACGATGACGGCGCACGGGTTGAGCCAGCGCCGCGCCTGCGGGCTTCTGGAGATGGATCGGACGAGCTTCCGGTACCGGTCGATGCGACCGGACGATGCCGATCTGCGCGCTCGGATGCGTGCGCTGGCGGCAGAGCGACGGCGGTTCGGCTATCGCCGACTGCGTTGGCTTCTCGAACGGGAGGGCGTGCGGATGAACCACAAACGCTTCCGGCGGCTGTACGGCGAGGAGAAGCTGCAGGTGCAGCGCCGTCGCGGCCGACGCCGAGCCATTGGCGTGCGGGCTCCGCTGGCGTTGCCACAGGGACCGAACCAGCGCTGGTCGCTGGACTTCGTTGCCGACCAGCTCACGACGGGGCGGCGGTTCCGCATCCTGACGGTCGTCGACGACTTCACGAAGGAGAGCCTGGCGACGGTGCCGGATACGTCGATCACCGGGCGGCGTCTGGTCGCCGAGTTGGACAAGATCATCGAGCGGCGAGGCAAGCCGCTGTCGATCGTCAGCGACAATGGCGGCGAGATGACCAGCCGGGCCGTGCTGCAGTGGACGATGGAGACCGGCATCGAATGGCATTACATCGCGCCCGGCAAGCCGACGCAGAACGCGTTCATCGAAAGCTTCAACAGCAAGCTGCGCGACGAGTGTTTGAACGAGTGCCTGTTCGGCTCGCTCGTCGATGCCATCGAGAAGATCGAGGCTTGGCGGATCGACTACAACACGGCCCGGCCGCACAGCTCGATCAGCAACCAAACGCCGGCAGCCTTCGCTGCGGCAAGCGTCCTCGCGATGCAACGGGGCGAGACGCTGCGCTACCCACGGGGCTTCGCGCCTCGCCCCGTTGCCACAACCACCCAGACAGGGTCAAATAAGGAACAGACTCTACATTCAAA
>CAMDLT010000046.1 GCA_945901855.1 Asaia bogorensis
GCTGCCAGCGCCACCTTCGCCTTGAATGCCGGTGTGTGATTCCGGCGCGCTCGTCTGGTCATCTTCTTCTCCTGTCATGCGGCCATCCTGGCCGCCGTCAGGCAGAAACGCCACTTATCCCGCTGTCCAGATTTCCCGAGCCAGCTCTAGTCTCTACGCACGGAATTCCGAGGACACTATACTTAACTTAAAAGCTTAAACCCAAATGCCGCGTTACGCTGACGAGATAAGTATAGTGTTTTCGAAGTAACACTCTTTTGGTAGTGCCGCACGCTTGCCGATTGGAGACTTCGTCGGCGCGTTCTCCCGCAGCGGCGGCTACTGCTTTGGATGCGTCCGCGCGATCGTTGCGAGCGCCCCGTCGATGTCGAAGCTCTCCGACAACGCCTCGTCGAGCAAAAACGGACATTCGTTTGTCGTCGAGACGACCGCGCCCATTTCGGCGAGCACGCGCGCCGCGTCTCGGCTCGCCCGTCGCCATTCTTTTTCGATGTCGAGATTTTGCCGCATGCTGTTGTCGAAGCGACGCGTGGCCTCGGACTGGAAATGGAGCGCTTCCGAGAGCCAATGCCCGCGCGCAGTCGATTGCGGCGCGAAGTGGAGTTTGAGCAGATGCTCGAACAGTCGGGCAAGATGGGAGCCGACGGCATGCAATTCGGATCTTCCCAAGTCTTCGATCTCCTCGGCGACGTGTTCCAGATCGATGCCGTTGCCGATTTTGCTTGGCTCCAGCGCGCGGATCGCCTGCGCCTGGTCTTGCGTCCAGGAATAGAATTCGCGCGCGTGGTTTGGCCGGGCATTCGCCATTGACGCAAGGTTAGTCGGAGTATCGCTGAAATTCAAGACAGCGCGAAAATCCAAGTGAATTCGTGGGTGCAAGACGCGATTGTGACAGGCCCGTTGCCGCGCGATTTACCCCGCCTTCACCAACGCATGCCGCTTCTTGCCCGCCGTCAGTTTCAGCGTGCCGTCCGGCGATAGGTTGGCGTCGGTCACGCGCAAGGCTTCATCGTCCACCGTCGCGTCGTTGAGTTTGGCGCCTTTGCCTTGCACGAGTCGGCGGGCTTCGCTTTTCGAGGCCGCGAGGCCTGCGCGCACCAACAGGTCGAGAATCGGGATGCCGGCCGCAAGTTCGGCCGTTGGCACGGCAAAGGTCGGCAGGCCTTCGGCTGTCAGGCCTTGCTCGAAAGTCTGGCGCGCGGTTTCAAGCGCTGCAGTCGCCGCCGCTTCGCCGTGGCACAGCTTGGTCGCTTCGAAGGCCAATATCTTTTTGGCTTCGTTGATTTCCGCGCCCGCGAGTTTTTCGAGCTTGGCGATTTCGGCCAGCGGCAGGTCGGTAAACAGCTTCAAAAAGCGCGCCACGTCCGCATCTTCGGTGTTGCGCCAATATTGGAAATACTGGAAAGCCGAAAGACGCTCTTCGTTGAGCCATACAGCGCCCGATGCGGTCTTGCCCATTTTGGCGCCCGATGCGGTCGCCAGCAACGGCGTGGTCAGGCCGAACAGATCGAGCCCGGCCATGCGCCGTCCCAGTTCCGCGCCCATCACGATATTGCCCCATTGGTCGGAGCCGCCCATCTGCATGGCAACGCCGTAGCGTTTGGCGAGTTCGACGAAGTCGTAGCTCTGCAACACCATATAGTTGAATTCGAGGAACGACAGCGGCTGGTCGCGCTCGAGGCGCGTGCGCACCGAGTCCATCGTCAGCATGCGGTTGACCGAAAAATGCCGCCCCACGTCGCGCAACAGCGGAATATAGGCGAGCGTGTCGAGCCATTCGGCATTGTCGGCCGACAGCGCTTGCCCCGGCCCGAAATCCAGGAACTTGTCGAAGATGCGCCGGATGCCGCCGATATTGGCCGCGATGTCGGCATCCGACAGCAGCTTGCGCGCCTCGTCCTTGCCCGACGGATCGCCGATCTTGGTGGTGCCGCCGCCCATCAGCACCAGCGGGCGATGGCCCGTGCGCTGAAAGAGGCGCAGCAGCATGATCTGCACGAGGCTGCCCGCATGCAGGCTGTCCGCCGTCGCGTCGAACCCGATATAGGCAACTTGCGGCGTGCCCGAGGCGAGGCGCAGATCGAGCGCTGCTTCGTCGGTGAGCTGGTGCACGAAGCCGCGCGCTTTGGCCTCGCGCAGGAAGTCGGATTTGGGCTCTGTCATGGGTCCGCGAACTTTTTCGTTTCGCCGCGAGGCGCAAACGGACGAGGGAGGGCGTTATTTTTTGGCCGGCTTTTTGGGCGCAGGCTTGGGCGTGGCGCTGGCGGGCTTTGCGCTGGCGGGCTTGGCGCTCGCGGATTTTGCTGCCGGTGCGGGCGGGTTCTTCGCATCGGCTTTGGCGGCGGCGGCATTGCGCGCGGTCGTGCGCGCCGAGATTTGCGTCGGCGGCAAGGGCGAGGGCAATTTTTTGTCGACCGTTACGGGCGGCGGCGGCGGCGGCGGCGGGGGCGGGGGGACCGGCACGGGGTGGCTTGCATACTCGCTCACCATCGCTTCCAGCTTGTCGAGCCGTTCGCTGAAAAAATGGTTGGCGCCTTTGATCACGCGGTAATCGACCTTGATGTCGCGCTGCTTGGCGAGTTTGTCGACCAGCTTGACGACGGATTCCTCCGGCACCACCTCGTCCTTGTCGCCCTGCACGATCAGGCCCGACGACGGGCACGGCGCCAGAAACGTGAAATCGAACACGTTGGCGGGCGGTGCGACCGCGATGAAGCGGTCGATTTCGGGGCGGCGCATCAGCAACTGCATGCCGATCCACGCGCCGAACGAAAACCCCGCCACCCAGCAGCTGGCGGCGTTGGGATTGTTCTGCTGCATCCAGTCGAGCGCGGAGGCGGCGTCTTGCAATTCGCCTTCGCCGCGCCCGTAGCTGCCTTGGCTGCGCCCGACGCCGCGAAAATTGAAGCGCATCGTCGCGTAGCCGATTTTCAGAAACGCCTGGTTCAGCGTATAGACGACCTTGTTGTGCATCGTGCCGCCATGCTGCGGATGCGGATGCAGCAGCAGCGCGATCGGCGCGCGCTCGCTAGGGCCAGGGACAAAGCGTCCCTCCAGCCGTCCGTCGGCACCGTTGAAAATAACGTCGGGCATCTATCCTCCAGATACGCCAAGAACCTGAACTCGGCACTTGGGTATGTTCCAGCCGTCCATTCCACTCGAATAGACCGCTTTTCGACAAAAAGATACTTGATCGGATTAGTCGGACAACCTAGATTCCCTACCGCTGGACTGGGACTTTGGTCGGACAATTCAATCCGCCCCTTTTGCTTGGGCCGCAGATTAGGCAGTCAACCCGATGAGTTTCAAGGCTATTCGCTCCGACCTGGACGCCGTGTTGGCCCGCGATCCGGCCGCGCGCTCAAGGATCGAGGTCGTTTTGACCTATCCGGGGTTCCATGCCGTGCTGCTGCATCGGCTGGCGCACCGCGCGTGGGCAGCCGATTTCAAGCTGCTGGGGCGTTGGATTTCCGGGCTCGCGCGGTTTTTGACCGGCATCGAAATCCATCCGGGCGCCACGATCGGGCCGCGCTTTTTTGTCGATCACGGCATGGGCGTGGTGATCGGCGAAACTGCCGAGATCGGCGCGGATGTCACGCTCTATCAAGGGGTTACGCTTGGCGGCACGTCGCTCGACCATGGCAAGCGGCACCCGACCTTGGCCGACGGCGTGATCGTCGGCGCGGGCGCCAAAATTTTGGGACCCTTTACGGTCGGCAAAAATGCGCGGGTGGGTTCGAACGCCGTCGTGCTCGAAGCAGTGCCCGAGGGGGCGACGGTGGTTGGCATCCCGGCGCGCGTCGTCAGCCGCCCGCCCATCAATCCGCCCAAGTCGGACGATTTTTGCGCCTACGGGGCAACCGGCGAAATCGCCGACCCGGTGGCGCGCGCCCTCGACCGCATGGAAGGCGAGATGGGCGCCTTGCGCGCGCGTATCGCCGAGTTGGAAGGGCGCGTTGCCGCCCAGCGCGACGAACTCGACGCGCAAGCCGGCGTTTCGGCCCCCGTTGATTCCCCCGCCCGTCAAGGATCCTGGCAATGAAGCTCAGCACCAAAGGTCGCTATGCCGTCATGGCGATGGTCGATCTGGCCAATTGCAGCAACGGCCAGCCGGTTGCCTTGGCCGACATTGCCGAACGCCAGGAAATCTCGCTCTCGTATCTCGAACAGCTGTTTGCCAAGTTGCGGCGCGGCGGGCTCGTGCGCTCGGTACGCGGGCCGGGCGGCGGCTATTTGCTGGCGCACGCGACCGCGGCGACGCGCGTGTCCGACATTATCATGGCGGTGGACGAGCCGATCCGCGCCACGCGCTGCGCATCGGGATCGCCCGTCGGCTGCCGGGTCAACAAAAGCCGCTGCCTGACGCACGATCTGTGGGAGGAGCTGGGCAACCAGATCCATCTCTATCTGTCGAGCGTGACGCTGGCCGATGTATGCCAGCGCCGCGTGCTGGGCACGTCGGGCGTGATCGCGGACGCAAGCGCGATGGCAGCCGCGCAGTGACCCCAGCGGCGACATCCCAAATCTATCTCGATTGGAACGCGACGGCGCCGCTGGCGGCGTGCGCACGCGATGCCATGCTGGCGGCGTTCGATGTGGTCGGCAATCCCTCGTCGGTGCATGGCGCCGGGCGGGCAGCACGCAAGATCGTCGAGACCGCGCGCGCACAGCTGGCGCTGGCGCTCGGTCTTGGCGCGTCGCATGGCGGCGCTGCGCGCATCGTTTTCACCGGCGGCGGCACCGAAGCCAATGCCGCGGCCTTGCACGGGTTTCCGGCCGAGGCGTGTTTGGTGTCGGCAATCGAACATGATTGCGTGTTCCAGCCGCTGGCGGGGGCCCGCGAAATTCCGGTTACCGCCGACGGCACGGTCGATCTTGGCGCGCTCGAAGATTTGATCGCCGAGCGGCGGCCGCGGCTGGTGGCGGTCATGCTGGCCAACAACGAGACCGGCGCCCTGCAGCCGATCGAGGAGATCGCGCGGCTGACGCGCGCGGCCGGCGTGCGGCTGCATTGCGACGCGGTGCAGGGGCTTGGCAAAATCGCCGTCGATTTTGGGGCGTTGGGCGTCGATACGCTGGCTTTGTCGGCGCACAAAATCGGCGGGCCGCAAGGGGTGGGGGCGCTTGTCGTGCGCGAGGGCGTGGCGATCGAGCCGTTGCTGCGCGGCGGCGGCCAGGAAACGGGCTTGCGCGCGGGCACGCACAATGTGGCCGGCATTGCAGGATTCGGTGCCGCTGCCGCTGCCGCCAAACCGATGGCGCCCGATTTGCGCGACCGTTTGGAAGATCGGATCCAGGCAGCGTGGCCGCAGGCGACGATCCATGCGCTTGGCGCGCCGCGTTTGCCAAATACAAGTTCGATCGGGCTTGCCGGCGTTGCCGCAGAAACCCAGATCATGTCCCTCGATCTTGCGGGATTTGCGGTTTCGGCGGGCGCCGCGTGTTCGTCCGGCAAAGTCAAAAAAAGCCGCGTGCTCGCGGCGATGGGGGCGGGCGAGGGCGCCGCCCACGCGATCCGCGTGAGCCTCGGCCCCTCGACTACCCAAGCCGACATCGACGCCTTTGCCGATGCCTGGATCGAACTTGCCAACCGTCTTGCCCGCAACCTGCCCTCGCGGGCCGCTTGAAACGCTGGAGTGATTTTCCGATGGAACCCGCCCTCAAGACATCTGACCGCCCCAACGCGCCGCGCCGCGCGGTCTATCTCGACTACCAGGCGACGACGCCGATGGACCCGCGCGTGCTCGAAGCGATGATGCCGTATTTCACCGAGAAATTCGGCAATCCGCACAGCCGCAACCACGAATACGGCTGGGAAACCGAAGAGGGCGTGGAAACCGCGCGCCGCCAGATCGCCGACCTCATCGGCGGCGACGAGCGCGAAATCGTGTTCACGTCGGGCGCCACCGAATCCAACAACCTCGCGATCGCGGGCGTCGCGCATTTCTACAAGGAACAGCGCAACCACATCGTCACCCTCGTGACCGAGCACAAATGCGTGCTCGATACCTGCCGCCATCTGGAGCAGGAAGGGTTCGACGTGACCTATCTGCCGGTGCAGCAGAACGGGCTGGTGGACCTTGCCGCACTCGATGCCGCGATCACGAACAAAACCGTGCTCGTGTCGATCATGGCGGCGAACAACGAGATTGGCGTCGTCCAGCCGCTCGCCGAAATCGGCGCGCTGTGCCGCAAGAAGGGCGCTTTTTTCCATACCGACTGCGCCCAGGCGTTCGGCAAGATTCCGCTCGACGTCGAGGCCATGAAGATCGATCTCATGTCGATCTCGGGCCACAAGATCTACGGGCCCAAGGGCATCGGCGCGCTGTTCGTGCGCCGCAAGCCGCGCATTCGCCTGCAGGCCATGATCCATGGCGGCGGGCAGGAGCGCGGCATGCGCTCGGGCACCTTGCCGACGCCCTTGTGCGTCGGGCTCGGCAAAGCGGCCGAACTCGCCAAAAACGAAATGGCCGCCGAAGCCGAGCGTATGAAAAAACTGCGCGACCGGTTCCTTGCCACGATCCACGAAAAACTGCCCGAGGTCTTCTTGAACGGCGATCTCGACAACCGGCTGCCGAGCAACCTCAATCTCTCCTTCGCCTATGTCGAGGGCGAGGGGCTGATGATGGGCATCAAGGATCTGGCGGTATCGTCGGGATCGGCGTGCACGTCGGCCTCGCTCGAACCGAGCTACGTCCTGCGTGCGCTCGGGGTGGAGGAGGAGCTTGCGCACACCAGCCTGCGCATCGGTTTCGGGCGTTTCACGACCGAAGCCGAGGTCGATTACGCGGCCGAGCGCATCGTGCAGGCCGTCTCCAAACTGCGCGCCATGAGCCCGCTTTGGGAAATGGCCCAGGACGGCATCGACATCAAATCCATCCAATGGGCGGCGCACTGACAGCGGCCGCCAAACGCGCTATAACCCCCCATCCAAGGAGCAACCGCCATGGCTTACAGCGAAAAACTGGTCGATCATTTCGAAAACCCGCGCAATGTCGGCGCCTTCGACAAGGGCGACAGCAGCGTCGGCACGGGCCTGGTCGGCGCGCCCGCCTGCGGCGACGTCATGAAGCTGCAGATCAAGGTCGGCGCCGACGGCATCATCGAAGACGCCAAGTTCAAGACCTTCGGGTGCGGGTCGGCGATCGCGTCGTCCTCGCTCGTCACCGAATGGGTCAAGGGCAAGACGATCGACGAAGCGGCCGCGATCAAGAACACCGAGATCGCCAAGCATCTGGCCCTGCCGCCGGTCAAAATCCATTGCTCGGTTTTGGCCGAAGATGCGATCAAGGCCGCCATCGACGACTACCGTAAAAAGCACGCCTGAGGAGTTCCCGACCGTGAGCGAACCCGCAGCAACCGCCGCCCCCGTCAAGCGCGCCCCGCGCGTGCGCCCGCCGCCGATCACGGTGACCGAAGCGGCGATCGGCCGCGTGCGCGAATTGCTCGACAAACGCGGCAAGCCAAGCCTTGGCGTGCGCGTGGGCGTGCGCTCGCGCGGCTGTTCGGGCATGACCTACACGCTCGAATATGCCGACGCAAAGAATGCCGCCGACGAGGTCGTCGAACCGGCCCCCGGCATCGCCATCCTGATCGATCCGAAAGCCTCGATGTTCGTGTTCGGAACCGAAATGGATTTCGTCGAAGAAAAGCTGCAGTCGGGATTCGTGTTCCGCAATCCGAACGAAAAAGGCCGCTGCGGCTGCGGCGAAAGCTTCCACGTCTGACCGCCCGTGCGCCTGAGCAACGCCACTCCCGCCGCCGAAGCGGCCGCTTTGGGCGCTTGCTGGTCCTGTCGCGGGCCGGTGGCGGCGGACGCGCTGTTTTGCGCCACGTGCAAGGCCGTGCAGCCGCCCCAGCCGCTCGACCATTTTGCACGCTTGGGTTTGCCGCGCGGGTTCGCGCTCAAGATCCCGGTTCTGGAGCAGCTTTATTTCGGCTACCAGCGCCAGCTCCATCCCGACCGCTTTGCCGGCGCCACCCCGCGCGCGCGCCAGATCTCGCAAAGCCAAGCGGTGGCCTTCAACGACGCCTACGAAACGCTCAAGGATCCGCTGGCGCGGGCCACATATCTGCTGGCCTTGCTCGGCTGGCCGATCGAGGGCGACGGCGCTTATACGATCCACGATGCGGGCCTGCTTGACGAACAGCTCGAGCGGCGCGAAGCGCTCCACGAGGCGCCTGACGCGCCAAGCATCGACAAGATCGCGGCGCAAACGCGCGCCGACGCGCTGGCGTGCCTCGACGATATCGGGGCGGCGTTTGCGGCCGGCGATCTTGCGGCGGCGCGACTTGCGACCTTGCGGCTCAAATATCTGCACAAACTGGGCGAGGATGCGCGCGGCCGTCGCGCGCGTCTGGCGCTCGCCGGACAAAGCTGATGCTGCTGCAAATCCACGAACCCGGCCAGACGCCGCTGCCGCACGAAAGCGAAAAAGGTCTCGCGGTCGGCATCGATCTTGGCACCACCAATTCGGTCGTAGCCCTGTCGCGCGGCCAGAAGGCCGAAGTGGTGCGCGACGCGCGCGGCTCGGGCCTTGTTCCTTCGGTTGTGGCGTATATCGACGGGGTCGAGCCGCTGGTCGGCGAAATCGCGCGCCGCCAATTGCTCGACCGGCCGGAATGCGTCGTCTCCTCGGTCAAGCGGCTGATGGGGCGTGGTGCTGACGATCTTGCTAAGCTCGGCGGCCAATTGCCCTACTTGCTGGGCGCGCCTGCCGAAGGCGGCATGGCACGTCTCAAAATCGGCGAGCGCTTGCTGACGCCGGTCGAGATCAGCGCCGATATTTTGCGCGCCGTCAAAGCGCGCGCCGAACTGGCCCTCGGCCGGGCGGTCGATCGCGCGGTCGTGACCGTGCCCGCCTATTTCGACGATGCGGCGCGCACCGCCACGCGCGATGCGGCGCGCCTTGCCGGGCTCGACGTGCTGCGCCTGGTGGCCGAACCCACGGCGGCAGCGCTCGCCTACGGGCTCGACAGCAAGGCCGAGGGCGTGTTTGCGGTGTTCGATCTGGGCGGCGGCACGTTCGATTTTTCGTTGCTGCGTCTGGAAAAAGGCGTGTTCCAAGTGCTGGCGACGGGCGGCGACGCGGCGCTCGGCGGCGACGATTTCGACCATGCGGTGGCGGCGAAATTCCTGGCCGAACGCGGCGGCACGTTTGCGCGCGACGAGGCCAAGCAGGCATTGGCGACCGCGCGTCTGGCAAAGGAATGCGTGAGCGGCCAGGACCCGTGGGAGGGCACGCTGATGCTCGATTCGGGGGACAGCGACCACACGCTGTCGCGCGCCGAATTCGAGACACTGGCAGAACCTTTGGTTGCGCGCGCGATCGCGATCGCGGCCGGCGTGCTCGACGATGCGGCGCTGGCGCCCGGCGCGATCGACGGCGTGGTGCTGGTCGGCGGCTCGACGCGCGTGCCGCTGGTGCGCCGCCGCGTCGAAGAGTTTTTCGGCAAGGCGCCGCTCGCCAATATCGACCCCGACGAAGTCGTGGCGGTAGGCGCTGCCTTGCAGGCCGAAGCGCTGACGGCGGGGTCGGACACGCTGCTGCTGGACGTGCTGCCGCTGTCGCTGGGTCTGGAGACGATGGGCGGCATCGTCGAGAAGATCGTCGAGCGCAACACGCCCATTCCGGTGGCGCGCGCGCAGGATTTCACGACCTACCAGGACGGTCAAAACGCGATGGCCTTCCACGTGGTGCAGGGCGAGCGCGAAATGGCCGACGCCAATCGCAGCCTGGCGCGCTTCGAACTGGCGGGCATTCCGGCCATGGTGGCGGGCGCTGCGCGCGTGCGCGTAAGCTTTGCCGTGGACGCGGACGGGCTGCTGTCGGTTTCGGCGCGCGAGGCGACGACGGGCATCGAGGCAAGCGTCGAGGTGAAGCCGTCCTACGGCCTGACCGAAGACGAAATGGCCGCAATGCTGCGCGCCTCGATCGACAATGCCGAGGACGACATGGAGCGTCGCCTGTTGGTCGAAGCGCGCGTGGAAGCGCGCCGCGCGCTCAACGCGCTCGAAGCGGCATTGGCGGCCGACGCGGATCTGCTGGATGCGGCCGAGCGCGCCGCCATCGACGCCGAAATCGCGCTGGTCGAGCGCGCGATCGCGGGCGACGAACGCGCGGCCGTGCAAGGCACCAGCGAAGCGCTCGAACAATGCACCAAAAGTTTCGCCGAGCGGCGCATGGATCGCGGCATCCGCAAGGCGTTGGCCGGCCGCAACGTGGCCGAAATCGGCGGCTAGTCCGCAGTCTTTGAACCCGAAAGAAGAAAGTACTCTGCCCATGCCCAAAATGACCTTCATCCTGAACGACGGCACGCGCAAGGAAGTGGATGCGCCGGTCGGCCTGTCGGTGCTCGAAATCGCGCACCGCAACGACGTGCCGCTCGAGGGCGCTTGCGAGGGCTCGCTTGCCTGCTCGACCTGCCACATCGTGGTCGACAAGGACGATTACGAGCGCCTGCCCGAAGCCAGCGAAGACGAGGAAGACATGCTCGATCTCGCCTTCGGCCTTACGCACACCTCGCGCTTGGGCTGCCAGATTTCGATCACCGACGAGCTCGACGGGCTGACGGTGTCGCTGCCGCAGGCGACGCGCAACATGATGGTCGACAAGGCCTAGCGCGCATGAAAAAGCTGCGCTGGACGGACGTCGCCGACATCGCGATCGAGCTCGAAGAAGCGCATGGCGACGCCGACGTCGCCAATCTGCGTTTCACGGATCTGTGGAAATGGGTGCAGGCGCTGCCGAACTTCGCGGACGATCCCGGCAAGTCGAACGAGAAAATTCTCGAGGCGATCCAGATGGCCTGGCTCGACGAGCGGCGATGAACGGAACGCTGGCGGCACCGGGCGGGCTTTGCGCGCGCCTGCAGGTCGCCTGCGCGCCGGCGTGGATGCGCTATGTCGGGCACCGGTTTGTGCGCGAACTGGGCGACGGCACGCTGGCGCCGGCTGCGTTCCGGCACTACCTGGCGCAGGACTATCTGTTTTTGGTCCATTACGCGCGCGCCTGGGCGCTGGCCACGGCCAAGTCGCGCAGCCTTGCCGAAATGCGGCGCATGAACGCGCATGTCAAAGCCGTGCTCGACGTCGAGATGGGGTTGCATGTCGCGTTCTGCCGCGAGTGGGGCATCGACGAAGCGGCGATGGAAAGCGTCGCCGAGGGCGAGGCCACGCTCGGCTACACGCGCTACGTCCTGGCGCGCGGGCTGGAAGGCGATCTGCTGGATCTGGTGGTGGCGCTGGCGCCGTGCGCGCTGGGCTATGCCGAAATCGGCCGGACGCTGGCGGCCAAGGCTGTGCCCGGCAACGCTTACGCGCCCTGGATCGCGATGTGTGCAAGCGCTGAGTTTGCAGATGTCGCGCGCAGCGTCGCCGACGAGATCGACCGGCTTGGCGAAACGCGCGGGGGCGCCGCGCGCTTTGCCGACCTTGCGACCACCTTCGAGCAGGCTTGCCGCCTGGAAGCCGATTTTTGGCGCCAAGAGCTGGCGTACGGGGCGACATGATCGAGCACCGCGATTTGGATCTGGCGCCGGGCGCGCGCGTGGTCGTGGCCATGTCGGGCGGCGTCGACTCCTCGGTCGTGGCCGCTTTGCTGAAAGAGCAGGGATACGACGTGGTCGGCGTCACGCTCCAGCTCTACGACCAGGGCGAGCTTGCCAAGAAAAAGGGCGCTTGCTGTGCGGGCCAGGACATCTACGACGCGCGCAACGTCGCCGACCGCATCGGCATCGCGCACTACGTGCTCGACTACGAAAGCCGCTTCAAGGACGCGGTGATCGCCGATTTTGCCGACAGCTACGCGCGCGGCGAAACGCCGGTGCCGTGCGTGCAATGCAATCGCACGGTGAAATTCCGCGATCTGCTGGCGGTCGCCAAGGATCTGGGCGCGGCGGCGCTCGCGACCGGCCACTATGCCAGGCGCTTGGCTGCGCCGGGCGGCGCCGAGTTGCACGTGGCGGCCGACGCGACGCGCGACCAGAGCTATTTCCTGTTCGCCACCTTGCAGGAGCAGCTCGATTTTCTGCGCTTTCCGCTGGGCGGCTTGCCCAAATCGGCCGTGCGCGCGGCGGCCGAACGGCTCGCCCTGCCGGTCGCGCAAAAACCCGATAGCCAAGATATTTGTTTTGTCCCAGACGGCAAATATCGCGATCTTGTTGCAAAATTGCGCCCCGAAGCCGCAGTTGCGGGCGATATCGTGGACCAAGCGGGGCAGGTACTGGGCCGTCACGACGGCACGATCGGCTTTACGGTGGGGCAGCGGCGAGGGCTTGCGATCGGCGCGCGCGATGCGGCGGCCGAGCCGCTGTATGTGCTGGGCGTGGATGCGGCGACGGCGCGCGTGACGGTGGGGCCGCGGGCGGCATTGGCGCGGGAAACCTTGCGTATTTCAGGCACCAATTGGTTGGGCGGCGAGCCGGGCGCGCCGTCCGCGCCGGTTGCGGCGGCCGCCAAGATCCGCTCGACGACAGCGCCCAAGCCTGCACAGTTTTTGCGCACAGCCGCAGACACCGCGCAGGTAACGCTGGCGGAACCCGAATATGGCGTCGCTGCAGGCCAGGCGTGCGTTTTGTACCGGGGTACGCGCGTGCTGGGCGGCGGCTGGATCGCGCGCGAACATTGATTTCATTTTTGGCATCGCATACCGCCGGATTAAATTTGGCGAATATCATTGTATGTAAATTCTAATTTTGCTTGAATCGGACCGCGAAGCGCGCTACCGATTGTGCCGGGCGCTGTTTGAAGACCAGCAACGAATGGGCAATCGCATGACCGGAACTGCCAGAACGCGCCAACCGCGCCAAGCCAAAAACACCGACGAGTTGGCGGATTTGCTGCGCTGCATTCGCAGCGGCGTCGCGTGCGTGCCGGTGAAGCGTCCTGGTTTGCCCGGGGCCGTGCTGATTTCCGAGGGCGAATACAAGCGGCTTCAGGCGATCGACAAAAGCCCGCACGCCGAGATCATCGGCCGGCTGCTGTTCGCGCCGCGGGTTTAGGGGGGCGTGCGGCCGGTTCAAGCGTGCGTGCTGCCAGGGTGGGCGGTTGGCGTATTTTTAAAGGAACCCCGTTTTCAAGCGCGGCTTGACAGTGCGGGCGACTGGCCTTAAACGAACCGCACTTTGGCGGCGTAGCTCAGTGGTAGAGCAGGGGAATCATAATCCCTTGGTCGGGGGTTCAAATCCCTCCGCCGCTACCATCATACCCCACACGAACCAGCCCTCGGGCGGCTCTTGTAGGGGCAGGGTGGCCGTGGTGGCTGATTTAGCCACCACTCTGTCCCCAGAAGACTCCCAAAGCCCTCAGCAGCGTTCGTCCGAGGGGGGCGGCATTCTGGCTACCCCAGGTCTCGTAGACACCGAAATAGGTGTCACGCAGGAACCGGGGCAGCCCAAGCCGGTTGTCCCTGCCTCGGGGTAGCAAGCGCTTCAGCGCCAGATCCGCGAGTTGCAGCGTCCGCTTGTGAAAATTCAATCTAAGTTTGCGTCAACACATCTCAAAGTTTTAGCGTGCGATTCATTCGGCGCGTCGCCGGAACAGATCAAGCCGCTTTGTGGCCGTAGGCTTTGAGCACGATCCTTTCGGCCAGCGAAACCAAGCCGAACAGCGAAAGGCCGATCGCGCACAGAATCGTGATCGACGCCAGGATGGTCGTCGTCTCGGCCATCGAAGACGCGAACATGATAAGATAGCCAAGTCCCTTGTTGGCGGTGATGAATTCGCCGACCACAACGCCGATGATCGCAAACGTGATTGCGATCTTCATGCCCGAGAAAACATGCGGCAAGGCGTAAGGGAACCGCACCGCCCAGAAAATCTGCCAGTTGGACGCCGTCAGTCCGCGGCACAGGCGCAGCATGTCGCTTGGCACGTTCGTTAGGCCCGTGATCGTTGCGATCACGACTGGAAAAAACGAAATGAACACGGCGAACGTCAAGCGACTTTCCGCGCCGATGCCCAGCCATACGATGAACAGCGGCGCCAGGGCGATCTTCGGGATCAATTGGAAGAATACGATGTTGGGATAGAGGGCCGCGCGCAGCCAGCTGGAATAGACCAGCATCGTTGCAAGGGCGATCCCCAGGGTGGTGGCGATCGCGAAACCCGCCACCGCCTCGGTCGTCGTTGAAATCGCGTTCGCGTAAAGCAGCTTTCTGATCGACCAGATGCGCTCGGCGATATCCAAGGGTGCGGGCAGGATGACTTTGGGAATGGCCTTGAAGTCGACGACCGCTTCCCAGAGCAGCAAAACGGCGAGTGCAGTCAGTATCGGCAGCACGATATGCTTGAACAGCGCCGTTGCTTTGGCTTTTCGCGCGCGTGCGATGCGCGCGATGCGGCGCAACTCGGCAGCTTCGTCGGGTACGGGGGGCGAAACGGCGTCCGTCATGCTGGGTTCCGGTCTGCGCGCGCGTAGCCCGCTTCGATCGTGCGTTTGAGCATGGCG
Organism: Asaia bogorensis; assembly: GCA_945901855.1. Taxonomy (GTDB): domain Bacteria; phylum Pseudomonadota; class Alphaproteobacteria; order CACIAM-22H2; family CACIAM-22H2; genus Tagaea. The sequence continues at coordinate 14,451 of CAMDLT010000046.1, forward strand.
CAGACTTGCGCGAAATCCGACGTTTCGATGAGCGACGGATCGCGCGGGCGCGCAAACGGAACGCGAAAATCAAGGGCAATGGTCGAGGGACGACCGCTCATCACCAGCACGCGATCGGCCAGAAAAACAGCTTCGCGGATCGAATGCGTGACGAACAAGCCGGTCTTGCGCTGCGTTTCCCAGATGCGTGCCAGCGCTTCGTTCATCTCGTCGCGCGTGATGGCGTCGAGGGCGCTGAACGGTTCGTCCATCATCAGCGTTTCAGGATCGTGGATCAGCGCGCGGCAAATCGCCACGCGCTGGCGCATGCCGCCGGAAAGTTCGGAAGGTCGCTTGGCGAGAAAGTCGCCAAGGCCGACTTGACGCAGCAATTCGACCGCACGGTCCCGGTACGCGGCCGGGTCGCGTTTCATCATTCGAATGGGAAAGAGCACGTTTTCGAGCGAGCTTTTCCAAGGCAGCAGCGTCGCATCTTGGAAGATAAGACCGAAGGACCGGCGCGGCCCCGCGACGGGCGTTCCGCCGATCTCGATCGTGCCGTCCGACACAGGCTCCAGACCTGCGCACATCATCAGCAGCGTAGATTTGCCGCAGCCCGAGGGACCCAGGATGGATACAAATTCGCCTTGCGCCGCTTCGAACGCGACATGGGCGATGGCTTCGACTTCCGTCGCACCTGTCACGTAGGTTTTTGCGACGTCGCGAACGCGGATAAACGGGGCGGGGGTCATTGCGCTGTCGGTAGAAAAGCGGGAGCGGCCTTTTTGGAGAGCCGCCCCTCGCGATTTCCTAGCCCAGCATCTGCGCAAAGGGGGCGTTGCGCGCGCGGACCGTTTGCCAATCCGCCGCCGAGAGCTTGATGTTGCCCGCGAAGCGGTTTGTGTAAAGTTGGTCGGTGACCGGGCGGCGACCGTCTTGCACGGAGAATTCCATTACCGTCTCGATCATCTTGTCGACTTTGGCCATGTCGGCGTAGCCGATGCCGTGTTGGATCGCTTCGTCCTGGGCGACGGTTACGCCCATCAACCCTTGGCCCAGGCGCGCCGAGTTGCGCGTCTGGTCGGACATACCGATTTCCTGGCGCTGGCGCACGAATGCGTCAAGGGCAGCATCGGGATCGCGCAAGGTCAGCGCCATCGCTTCGCCAAGCGCATCGATCACGCCTTGGACCAGTTGCGGGCGCTGGGCGACCACCTCGGGCCTTGTGACAACTGTGTTGTGATAGAAACTGAGGCCCGCATCTTTCCACATCAAGAACCGCACCGGCAGATTGAGCGATTGGAAGGTCGGTAGCGACGATGCCGCAACGCACGTGACCGCATCGACTTGGCGCTGGGAGAGGGTGCGTTCGAGCACGTTGGGGTCGAGTTGCTGAACGGTGATGCCGGCCGTATTGATGTTCGCCAAACGGGCATAGGCTGGCCAAAACGCAAAATCGAGGCCGCGCGGGTTCGCACCCAAACGCTTGCCTTCGAGATCTTTGGCGGTGCGGATCGCGCTGTCCGCGGGAACCGCAATCGCCATGGTGGCGTCGTACATCATCGTGCCGACGGCCGTAAGGCTGAGGCCGCGCGCGGCTTGCTGGATTGTGGCTGCTGCCGAGACCAGACCGATATCGAACTGCCCGGCTGCGATCGCCTGGGCGGCGGGCGGCGAGCCGGTACCAAGTGCAATATCGACATCGAGCCCGCGCGCACGGAAGAAGCCGCGCTCGCGCGCCACAAACGCAAACGCGGTCGCACCTTGGGCCACGAAGGGCAGGGTGAATTTGACTGGCGTCAGTGCGCCTTGGGCGATCGCGGGTGCTGCAAGGACGGCCGAACCGGCAACTGCAAGCGAGGATGAACCGGCAAGAAAACCGCGACGCGACAAATTGCTGAACATGGGGGGACTCCTGATTCGAGAGTGGCGCGCACCGGCGCTGTCTTCACGAACGAGCAAATGGCCCTTAGGCCCCCGATAAACAAGAGCAATCGCTCGACAATCCCGAATCGTATCAGATGATTCGTTGCGATCGTCTATGTCGTGGGCAAAACGCCGAACGATTGAGCTTGTTTTGGCATAAAAAGTATCAAATCAGATTTCACACGATTAGGACGGGAGTTGTCCATCAGGGGGAGCCCCGCGAACCATGGCGGCCAGTTCAACGGCACTGCATTCAATAGCGCAATAAGCAGCCGAAACATCGCGATCAGCATGGACGGCAAGGGAGCTGGGCGCGTCGATGTCGTCGTCGATCGGCTGGAGCGGACGATAGAATACGAGCTCGTCTCTCTGCGCGCTCATGTTGCGGTGCGCACCGCACGCGCGTCGCCCCGACATTAGATCGAGTTCTACAAAGCGCGGCATCGGCACTCGCGCCTTGACCGGCAGCCGCTGCTCGCGACCGCCTGCACCCGGCAAAGATTTCATTTATCGAAACCAAAAAGCTGTTCCAACAAACTGACCCAACACGGAGGCTCCTGGAGCTAGCCGTCGACTCAACGGCAGAAATCGCTTGCTAACAGCCGTCCTCGCGTATTGTATAGAAGTACGGACATAGTTGATCCACCCGATACGCTCGCTTTGTTGAGTCCCCCCGCGCTTGATCGGGACTCGCCCCTTCCGCTCCATGCGCAGATTCGTCGACGCCTTATGGCCGCTATCGCCGAGTGGCCGTCGCCCGATCTTCGGTTTCCGACCGAGGAGACGCTGAGCGAGCATTTCGCCGTGAGCCGCATGACCGTGCGCAAATCGATCGACGAACTCGTGCAGCGCGGCTATCTGCGCCGTCAGCGCCGCGCCGGAACCTTCGTCGCGTTTGGAAAGATGGAAGAGCATTTCACGCCGGCAATGGACTTTCTTGACCAGTGGGCAGGCCATGGCCGCGCGATTGTCATTCGGCTGTTGAGCCACGCGATGCGCCCGGCCCCCGAATCGGAGGCAAGCGCTTTGGGCATCGCACCGGGGTCGCGCGCTTTGATCGTTAAGCGTCTGCGGCTTTCCGGCACGATTCCGATCTCTCTGGATTTTCGGGTGATCTCGCCGGTTTATGCCGACGGCGTCACGCGGCGCGACGCGTCGAGCGCCTCGCTGCTCGACGGGCTGCGGAAGGTCGCCATCGTCACGCGCGCTACCATGCAGATCGAGGCGACGGCTGCCGAATCCGCCACGGCAAAGGCGCTCGACGTGCATCCCGGCGATCCTGTGCTTTTCCGCCGCATGGTCTATCGCGATGCGGACGGCAAACGGATCATGGCCGGCCATTCCTACTATCGCGCCGACCAAGCGCGTTATGTCGTCGATTTGCCCATCGCCCATCTCGCAACCCCGAAGAGGAAGACGAGCCCATGACCCATCGTTTCTCGCGCCGAGCAGCACTCGGCGGCCTGATCGCTGCCCCGTTTGTATCGAGCGCTTTTGCGCAAACCGCGGCCACGCTGAAAATCGGCACGATCCTGTCCACGACCGGCCCCGCCGCGTTCCTGGGCGAGGACATGCGCGCTGGCGTCGAACTTGCGATCGAGGAAATCAATGCTGCCGGTGGCATTGGCGGTCGACGTCTCGAATGGTTTTTCTACGACGGCGAAAGCCAGACCCAGCGCGCGATCAACGCGACGCGCCGTCTGCTCACGCAGGACCGCGTCGATGCCATCGTCGGCGGCGGCAGCATGAGCGGAATTGCGCTGGCAATGGCCCCGCTGTGCGAGCAGGCCGGGGTTCCCTTCATGGCAACCGAAGGGGCCATGGGGATCGTCCAGCCTCCCGCCGAACGGCGCTTTGTCTTCAAGAGCACGGTCGACGACGACAAGGTGCTCGAGCGGCTCGCCGACTGGTGCGCCAAGAAAAACATGTCGCGCGTCGCGATGCTCGCCGACAATTCCGGCTTCGGCCAAAGTGCCGTCGAGCAAATGCAGATCGTCGCGGCCAAACGCGGCTTGAGCGTCACGTACGAAAGCTTCGGCCCGGCCGATACCGATCTGACCGGCCAGCTGACGCGCGTGCGCGCGTCGAACGCGCAGGTTGTGCTGTGCTGGACGGTGGCGCCCGTGGGCGTCGTGTTCCTGCGCCAAGCGCGCCAGCTGGGTTTGGGCGACCGCCAATTGGTGCACAGCTACGGCTTCGTGTCGCAGCGCTACATGGAGCTGGCAGGCGAGGCCGCGCAGAATCTTCTGCTGCTGTCGGTCAAATTCCCGGTCGGCGACCAATTGCCGGCAACCGATCCGGTCCGCAATCCCATCGTCGAACTCACCCAACGCTTCCGCGCGCGCTACAATCGCGTTCCCAACCAGTTCGTCGGCCAAACCTACGACGCGATGATGCTGACGCGCGCCGGCTTGGCGGCTGGCGGCAGCGACAAGACGAAAGTGCGCGACGCGATCGCCTCGATCCGCGGCTATCGCGGGGTCAGCGGCGTTTTCAACTTCAGTCCGCAGCTCCATAGCGGGCTTGGCAGCAGCGATGTCGTCATGCTCGATTGGCGCGACGGGCGCTTCAATCTCGCCGACTACGCATAGAGGGGAATGCCATGCCGCTCACGCACGACATGACGCAGTCCCAAGCGACGGAAATGGTGCATGGCCTGCTGGGCATGCCCGAGGACCGTTTCCCGGCGGACTTCGATGCGACGATCCCGCGGATACGGGAACTGTTTCATACCGCCACCCGCAACCAATGGGATCCGCGCACCGACATCCCCTGGCACGAGCTGGATCTGTCGCGCTACACCGATGCCCAACTCTATGCTGCGCGTCAGTATTGGAGCCGTCGGGCCTGGAGCGAATACGGCGCGATCAGCGAAAGCCCGACGCTGCAGATCCGGTTCGGCATCGAACGCCGTCCGACCGACATGCAGCTCTTTTTCACCATTCGGAGCCAAGAAGAGACGCGCCACGCCGAAGTTTGCCACATGATGGCAGAAAAACTGGGCGGCTATATCGACAAGCCGGTCGTGCAAGCCTACCAAGGCAGCGTTGCCACGCACGGGGTGCGGCGTGCCGCGCTCGACACCGACGTGCCGCTCGAAGGGATCATTGCGGCGCTGGTCTGCACGGCCGAAGAGATCGCCTTTGACGTGTTCCACCATCTGGTCGAAATCACCCGCGATCCGGTGGCCAAAGCAATCTGCAAAAGCATCATGCGCGACGAGGTGCGGCACTGCGCCTTCGGCTGGTATTTCCTGGAACATGCCATGGCCGGCATGACGCGCGAACAGATCGCGCGGGTGCGCGAGAGCGTGATCGTGATGGTCGAAAAGGTCGAACTCAACGGCTACCATTCGGCCTGGCTTGCGCCGCCTTCGCCCGCAAGCGATGCCGAGGTCGAAGCCGATCGGATAACCTGGGAAGCCGGGCTTGGTGCGACGGTGGAAGAAGCCGAAAAACCGGTCTTCGTCGACAGCGTCAAACGCGTGCGCGCGCGCATGTCGGGGTTCGGCATCGAGCTGCCCGTTTTCCAACATCCAAAGATCGGCGCACTTTAGTCGCATGGCAGACGCGCCCCAACCGGTTCCGGTCCTGGTCGAGCGGCGGTTTCCGCTCAAGCTGTCTCAGGAAATTCCGGCCTTGCGCCGACTTTACGACGACAGCAAAACGTCGCGCTGGGACCCGCGGCGCGACATTCCGTGGGATCTGATGGGCGTCGACGCGTTGCCCCCGGCGGTGCGCGCGGCGGCGGCGGCAACGTGGCGGCGACGGGCGTGGGTCGAGGCGACCGCGCTGATCGAGACGCCGGCTTTGGTCGTTCGATTTTGCATGGAGCTTGGGCGCGAGGCCGAAACGCGCATGTTTTTGACCGTGCGAAACACCGAGGAAGCCTGGCTGATCGAGTGCTGCGACGGTCTGGCGCGCGCCTTCGCAAGCTCGGGCTCGCCGCCGCCAACGCGGCCCGGAAGCGACGCCTATGCCGGACTTTTCAATCGCTCGGCGCATCGCACCGTATTCGACTCGCGCGTCCCGCTCGATGCGCTGGTCGCTGCGAGTTGCCTGTTCGAAGACGGGCTGGAACGCGACCTTGCGAACACGCACCGCGCGAGCACCACCCATCCGGTCGCGGATGCCGTTCTCGAACGCATGGCTGCCGCCAAAACGCGCCACGAATCCTTCGCACGCATCTATCTTGCGCACCGCGCGCCCGGTTGGAGCGACGCGGATCGCACTGCCATCGCCGATCGCCTTGCCGCGCATGTGAACGAGGTGGAACTGGCGGGCTATCATTTGCCGTGGCTTGCCGCAAATGCGGCCGCAGCGGAATCCGCAGCCGACGCTGCGACGGCATCGGCCGGCTTGGGGGCTGCCACACCCGAAGTCGAAGCGGCGGCGTTGCGCGCATCGATGGGGCGGACTCGGAGCTTCCTTGCCGAGTTGGGCGTTGCCGTGCCCGGCTTCGCGCATTCGGCGTTGGGTCGGTTTTGATGGGCGGCTACGATTTCTCCGCGCTGGCGCAAGTCGTCATCGGCGGGATCGGCAATGGCGCGGTCTATGGGCTGGTCGGGTTGGGTTTCAGTCTGATCTATCGCAGCACCGGTGCGGTCAATTTTGCGCAAGGCGAGTGGGTGATGCTCGCAGGGTTGGCCACTGCGTCGGGATTCGTCGCGCATTGGCCGTTGGGCGTGGCCGCTGCGGCGGCTTTTGGGCTGGTCGTTTGCGTTGGCGCGCTGACGTACCAAATCGGCGTGCGTCAGCTGCCCAAATCGACGCCGCTGCTGATCACGATGGTCAGCATCGGCATCGCGATCTTCACCAAGGGTGCCGTCATGGTCACGCTCGGCAAGAATCCGAACGGCTATCCCGGCGTTTTCGGCGACGCGCTGGTCAGGTTCGGCGACGTTACGGTGCCGGCCCAAACGCTGGTCGTGATCGCGGTCTGCGTCTTTTTCGTGCTCGCGCTCCAATTTCTGTTCGCGCGCACGCGGCTGGGTTTGGCGTTGCGGGCGTCGGCAGCAGACCCCGAAACTGCCGCTCTCGTCGGCGTGCCCGTTCGCACCATGATCATGGTTTCGTTTGCCTTGGCGGCCGCTGCCGGCGCGATCGCGGGGATCGTGATCGCGCCGTTGACGCTGATTTCGTACGACCAGGGAACGATGCTGGGGTTCAAGGGCTTCAGCGCGGCCATGCTGGGCGGCATGGGCCACCCGCTTGGTGCAGTTGCGGGCGGCGTGCTGCTGGGCGTCTTGGAAGCGCTCGCAAGCTTCCAGATATCCTCCCGCTTCAAAGACGCGGTCGCGTTCATCCTCCTGCTGGCCGTGCTCTTCGTGCGGCCCACGGGTCTGTTCGGGCGGAAAAGCGGAGAACGCCTTTGAAGGGCATTCCGACATTCCGATCGCTGGTTCTGGTGTTTGCAGCCCTGCTCGCGTGGCCGGCATTGTCGCCAAACGACTACATGGTGCTGATGGGGGTCGCGCTGCTGATCAATCTTGGTTTGATCGCCGGGCTCAATCTTGTGGCCGGATATTGCGGCCAAGTTTCGCTTTGCCATGCGGCGTTTTTCGGTCTCGGCGCTTATGCAAGCGGCATCCTGTCGGTACGCTACGGCATCGATCCCTTGCTGGGGCTGCCGGCCGCGATCGCGCTCGCGAGCGTTGCCGCGCTCGTGATCGGGTTGCCGTCGCTGCGTCTGCACGGACACTATCTTGCGATGGCGACGGTTGGCTTCAACGCAATCCTGTCCGTCCTGTTCAACGAATTGATCAAGCTTACGGGCGGGCCCAATGGTCTGTTGGGCGTGCCAGGCTTTGCGCGCGATTTCGGCGCTTGGATCGACACGCCTTGGGGACAGTTTTTGCTCGCTTGGATCTACGCGCTAGTTTGCATGGCGCTGATCCTTGCGCTTCTGCGTTCGCGCACCGGGCGCGCGATGCGCGCGCTTGCCTTCAGCGAACTGACGGCCGGCGCGTTGGGTACGAACACCGCGCGCTTGAAGACAACGGTATTCGTGCTGACCGCAGCGATGGCCGGTGCTGGCGGATGGGTCTATGTCCACGCCAACCAGTTTGCCTCGCCCGAGACCTTCGGGTTCCTGCGCTCCGTGCTGTTTTTGGCGGCTGTCGCGATCGGCGGATGGGGTCGGTTCTGGGGGCCGCTGCCGGGGGCCGCAGTTCTTACGTTCACGCCCGAGGTGTTGGGGCGAATGCACGATTTCGAAATGCTCGTTTTCGGCGGATTGTTGGTTGTCGTTCTGCTTGCCTATCCGGGCGGAATCGCAGGGGCGTGGCACCATGCGGCAAACGCGATCGCCCGGCACACGAACAAACGAGACAAGGCATGACGGCGCTGCTGGAATTGTCGGGCGTCCAAAAGCGCTTCGGCGGCGTGCTTGCCGTCGCGGGCATCGATCTTGCGATCCCGGCGGGGCAGCTTACGGCCGTAATCGGACCCAACGGCGCCGGCAAAACGACGTTGTTCAATATTGTCGCCGGCGCGATCGAACCGACAGCAGGGTCGGTGCGATTTGCGGGGGCCGACCTCGCCAAAATCCCGATGCATGCGCGCGTCGGACTTGGACTGGCGCGTACCTTCCAGAATTTGCGCATCGTTCCGGACCTCAGCGTTCTGGAAAACGTCCTGCTGGGCGCCGATGCGCTGGCACCCGGCGGCATCCTTGCGCATGCGCTGGCACTGCCGTTCGTTCGCGAGCATACGCGCGTCGCGTACGACCACGCACAAGCGCTTCTCGTTCGCGTCGGCATGGCGCAAAAGTCTCACGAAATGGCGGGCGGCTTGGCCTATGGCGAAGGCAAGTTGCTGGAACTCGCCCGCGCGCTGGCCGCGCGGCCACGCTTGCTGCTGCTCGACGAACCGGCCGCAGGTCTGCCGCACGCGGAGTCCGCACGCATGGCCGAACTCATCCGAGGCATCGCGGACGAAGGCACCACCGTTCTTCTGGTCGAACACAATATGCGCTTGGTGATGGCGGTCGCCGAACGCATCGTCGTGATGGCGGGCGGACGGACGATCGCGGTCGGAACGCCGGACGAAGTTCGTGCCGATCGGGCCGTGATCGAAGCCTATCTGGGAAGCGACGACAATGCTTGAAGTTGCCGACCTCCACGCCGGCTATGGCGGCGAAGACGTGTTGCGCGGCCTGTCGATCGAAGTGCCGACCGGAAGCTGCGTGTGTCTGCTCGGCGCCAACGGCGCCGGCAAAACGACAACCATGCGCGCCTTGGCAGGGCTGCTGCCGGTTCGCGCAGGCACGATAAAGATCGAGGGGCGCGACGTCGGCGCTTTGCCGCCCGAAGCAAGGCTGTCCGCCGGGATGGCCATGGTGCCCGAAGGAAGGCGCGTGTTCGCACCCCTTAGCGTCGACGAGAACCTGGCGATCGGCGCCTATCGGCAGCAAGACGCCGGAACCGTCAAGCAGACGCGCGACCGGGTGCTGGCGTTGTTTCCGCGGCTTGCCGAGCGGCTGCGCCAAGATGCAGGAACCTTGTCGGGCGGCGAGCAGCAGATTCTGGCGATCGGCCGGGCCTTGATGTCGCGGCCCCGCCTGCTGCTTCTCGACGAACCCAGCATGGGGCTCGCACCGTTGGTCGTTCGCGATATCTTCGCTGCCATCGCGGCGCTGAATCGGGAGGGTTTGACGATCCTGTTGGCGGAGCAAAATGCGCATATGGCGCTTAAAACGGCGCATTCCGGCGTGGTGCTGGCCGACGGGCAGATTGCCGTGCGCGGGGACAGCGCTGCGCTCGTGGGCGATCCTGCGATCCAAGAGGCCTATCTTGGTATCTAACGGAATCGATCCGGTGCTCGAAGCCGAGTACAGCCTGCGGCCGCGCCATCCCGAACGCGAATCCGTCTATGCCGCGATGCGGCAAGCAAGTCAGGCCGTGCGTGCAAGTAATCTATCGACGCTCGACCTGCGCTACGGCGACGGGCCGCGCATGCGGCTCGATTTTTTCCCGGCAGCGTCGAGGGCCCCCCTTTTCGTGTTTGTTCACGGCGGCTATTGGCGGGCGCTCGACAAGGAAACGTTTTCGTTTCTTGCAGCGCCATTGTTGGCGCGCGGAATCGCGGTCGCTATGCCGGGCTACGATCTGGCACCGCAAACGCCTCTGCCCCAGATCGAAGCCCAGATCAATGCAAGCCTCGCGTGGCTGGGGACCAATGCCGTGCGGTTGGGCGTCGATCCAAACCGCGTCGTCGTTTCAGGCCATTCCGCTGGCGCACAATTGACGGCGATGGCAGCCCTGCGCGGGCGCCATTCGCTCGGCCTCAAAGGATTTCTCGGCATCAGCGGGGTCTACGATCTCGAACCGTTGCTGCAAACCAGCGTTGGCCAATCGATCGGCCTGACACTGACCCAAGCGCAGGACGCCAGTCCGACTCGCGTGCTGTTGAGAAATCCAGGTTTGCCCGGGTGTTTTCTGGTCGGCGCGCTTGAAACCGACGGGTTCGTACGTCAAACGAAGACATTCGCCGACGCTTGGCATTTGGCCGGCAGCGAAGCCAATACGACCCTTGTGCCTGAAACGACGCATTTCACCATTCTCGAACGTGCGCTCGATCCCGATCGGCTTTCTGCGATCGAAACGTGGCTTACACGCTAGAATCCAAGCCGACTGTTGAAGACTGCCTTCTTGGCCGAGCGTCACCGGTGCCGGTGGCCGATATCCAAGCGACGGGTATGGTCGGTTCTGGTTGCTGACCTTGCAGGTGTGGATTTTGGAATCGCGCTTCAACGTCGATCTTCGTAGTTCGATTCCGGTCGAATTTTAGTTGATCGGCCCGCGAATGACGGCGTTGCTGCCGGTTACGCCGGGCGCTGGGTTGAACGACAGGCCGGGAATGACAACCGACACGCCGATCGGCGCGCCGCTGGTCACGCGCACGTCGCC
>CAMDLT010000047.1 GCA_945901855.1 Asaia bogorensis
GGGCCGAAATCTCGCGGATCGACGCGGACAGTTCCTCGGCCGCGGACGCAACGGTCTGCACGTTTGTCGATGCCTCCTCCGAGGCGGCCGACACGGCGATCGAGCGCTGTTGGGTATCTGTCGCGACGGCAACCATTGCCTCGGCATTCCGGCGCAGATCGATCGCGGAGGCACCAACCGAGCGGACGACTTCGCCCATGGATGCCTGAAATTCCGTGGCGAGCGCTTGTGTTTCCGCAAGGCGCGTCTTCATGGCCGCATTCGCGTCGTTGACGATCGTCGCCGCGCGGCGAAAGGAGCCTGGCAGGCCGCGCTCGATGACGCGCCGATAGAATTTTCCCTGTTGGACGTGTTCCATTGCGGCGCCTGCCTCGCGAACGAACGCGTCGGCCGAATCGAGAAGCGCGTTGTTTGCGAGCGCGATCGCCCCAAGTTCCCCGCCCTCACGAATCAATATGTTTCGAGACTCAAGATTGCCCGCCGCCGCATCTGCGGCAACGCGGGCGACGTGCTCTAAAAACGATCGCGTACGGACGAGCCAGAAGATGGTTGCGCCCATCACCGCGGCGCAGACGACAGCCAGCGAAACGCCGACGACGTCTTGCGCGATCAGCGCGTTGGCACCGAGAGCGGCAATTCCGCAGAGCCCGAGCAAGGCTGCTGCGCGGGCTTTATACAGCGAAGATGAATTCGTCATAGCTGCCTCCCGCCGCATTTACGAGCTTTCCCAGATGTGCGCTGGCGGCTTCCATTCCGTCCTTGCGATCCGGCGCTCTGTTTTCGATTTCAAGGAGTTCGGCATAGATCGGTTCGACTTTTTCGATCTGCGACCGGTCGGGGCATCGACGGTTGGAATGGTAGGACGCAATTTCACCCGCTGCGTCGAAACTCGGCGTGATGTGGGCGAAGACCCAATAATGGTCGCCGCCTTTGCACATGTTTTTGACGTAGGCGAAAATTTCGCTGCCGCCTTCGATGCGATCCCACAGCAGTTTGAAGACACAGCGCGGCATGGTTGGATGGCGAAGAATGGAATGCGGCGCGCCGACGATCTCTGCTTCGGTGTATCCGGCAATTTTCAAGAACACCTCGTTGGCGTAGATGATCCGACCCTTGGTATCCGTCTTGGAAACAATCACTTCTTCGGTGCCAAAGTGCCTTTCGATGCCGGTCGGACTCCACTGGTACTTTGCCATGTTCGGCCCCTCATACCGCCTTCGCAATGCGCGTCGGAATGACTGCATTTGCATTCAGCACGTCCATCGATTCCCAGGTCGTGCAGACGATGTTTTCGTTCGCCAGCATGACGGCGAGAAGTTCCGGATCGAAATGCGAGGGCAAGGTTCGTCCGTCGCCGTCGGCGATGATCGACATCGCCTTTTGGTGGGAAACGGGCTCTTTGTAAGGACGCGGGCTGCGCAGCGCGTCGTAAGTGTCGGCGAGGGTGAGGAGACGCCCGATGAGGGGGATTTGGGTGCCGACGAGGCCGTGCGGATAGCCCGTACCGTCGTATCTTTCGTGGTGCGTTAGAGCTGCTTGGACCGAGAGGCTGTCGTTGGCATAGCCCGCACGCATCAAAAATTGGGCACCGTATTCCGGATGCTTGCGGATCTCGGCGATTTCGTCGGCTGTCAGCGCTGCTTTTTTTCGCATAATTTGGTGCGAGATGCAGAATTTGCCGACATCGTGGATCTGGCTGGCACTTCGGTAGGAGGCCGGATCGATGTCCGCGCGCCGCAAACTCTGCGCGAGTATCTGGACCAACAATCCAGTTTGGCTCTCGTGACCGTACAATTGCGCATCCAATTCCAGTCGCAGATCGTTGAATAGGCCATCGCCAGGATGATGGATCACGCGGGTCTCCCTCGACCGATTGTTCACAAAAGCATCACGACGCTAGCGAGGGATGGATAACAAATCGTTAACGCGGCGCTTTTTGCTTCGCATTTCGCATATAAAGCAGAGAAATCACATAAAATAAAGATTTATACTATTTTTGAGCACATCGAACGAGAGCTATAGAACCGTTTTACGCGGCGATCAAATTCCGATCTAAAGCAATTTATAGCTGATCCCAAAACCGATGCTGAACTGGTTGGGCGTGCCGCGCTGCTTGACGAGCGGCGAGTCCGCCGCATCGCCCACAAGGCGCGTGTAGCCGCCAAATCCGGTGAGCGCCCATCCCGTGCCGAACGGATGGACCAAGACGGCACCCACGCCGGCATCTTTGATGCCCGATGACGGTGTGTAGGCAGCAAGGCCCGCAGCCGAAGCTTTGGCGGCCGGAACGCCGAAATAGGATCTCATATAGTCGCCATCGGCCCACGTCGCGCGCGGGCCGAAGCTGACCATTGTGCGGCCAATCGGCGCCAAACGATAGCGCATGCCCAACTCGACGGTGCCGCCCAAATCCGTCTCCGACACGTTGCGTTTGCCGGACAGATCGAACTCCAACCGGCCAAACGTGTAGTTTGCAAACGCTCCCGCGTCGATGCCACCCTTTACGTCGCCAAGGCCGCGCAAATCGTCGTCGTCGCTTTCTTCGCGCTCGAAGCGCCAATTGACGAACGGACCGATTTTGAGCGCGCCACGCCCTTGAGGGTCCGTCATTTTGAACACATTGGCGCCAAGCCCGCGGCGGGTATCGAGGAATACCGTGTCGCGCCAGTTCAAGTCGACCAGCGGTACTGCGCGCACCGCCAGGCTGTCCGAGCCTTCGTAGCTTGGCGCGATAAGTGCCGCGCCGCCCAACCGCAAGCTCCAGTCGCCTTTGGGTTCGGCAGGCTGGGCGAGTGATACGGCCGGGGTCAATAGAACTACAGTCAGTGACAGCAGATAGCGCATGGCGAGGTAGAGCCTTTGTTTCGCGAAGATCGGAACGAAACTCTATGCCAAGTACGTCGCCATTGCCAGTTTTGATCAGATCGACATGCGCCGCCGGATTTCGGCCTCGTCCATCGTTTCGCGGGTGCCCGAAAGCGAAACCTCGCCGCGTTCCATAACGTACCAGCGGTCGGCAAGCTCTTTGGCGAAATCGAAATACTGCTCGACCAGCAAGATCGCCATGTCGCCGCGTCCGCGCAGATACGAAATGGTGCGGCCGATATCCTTGATGATCGAGGGCTGAATGCCCTCCGTCGGCTCGTCGAGCACCAGCAGGCGCGGGCGCGTGACGAGGGCGCGCGCGATCGCGAGTTGCTGCTGCTGCCCGCCCGAAAGATCGCCGCCGCGCCGGCCCAGCATGGTTTTCAGGATCGGGAACAGGTCGAACAGTTCGTCGGGTATCGAGCGGTCCTTGCGCGCAAGCGGCGCAAAACCCGTTTCGAGATTCTCCTGAACTGTCAGCATCGCAAAAATCTCGCGGCCCTGCGGCACGTAGGCGATGCCCGCACGCGCGCGGGCGGCTGGGGGCATCGTGTCGATACGTTGATTTTCGAACGCAATGGCGCCGCTCGTGATCGGCTGCTGGCCGACGATGGCGCGCAGCAGCGAGCTTTTGCCCACGCCGTTGCGGCCCAACACGCACGAGACCTCGCCGAAATGCGCTTCGATGGAAACGCCGCGCAGTGCTTGGGCGGCGCCGTAATGGAGATCGATCTTGTCGGCCTTGAGCATCTAGCGCCCCAAATAGACTTCGACGACGCGTTCGTTCGACGCGACCGCATCGATCGTTCCCTCGGCGAGCACCGAGCCTTCGTGCAGGCACGTGACGCGGCAGCCGAGGGCACGCACAAAATGCATGTCGTGCTCGACGACGACGACGGTATGGTCGCGATTGATTTCGCGCAACAGTTCGGCCGTCGTCTCGGTTTCGGCGTCGGTCATGCCGGCGACCGGTTCGTCGACCAGCAACAGCCTCGGGTTCTGCGCCAGCAACATCGCGATTTCCAGCCACTGCTTTTGTCCGTGCGACAGCTCGCCCGCCAAACGCTTTTGCTGATCGACCAGTCGAACTTTTTCGAGGACCTCGTCGATCCGCGTCTTGGTGACACGCGCCCGACTGCCGAACAGCGCGCTGAAAGGGTCGCGCCTGCCGCTCAAGGCAAGCAAGATGTTGTCCGACAGCGTATGGCTTTCGAACACGGTCGGTTTTTGGAACTTGCGCCCGATGCCAAGTTCGGCGATTTGGGCTTCGTCGTGGCGGGCAAGATCGATCGTACCCTCCGCGAACAGCACGTCGCCGCTGTCGGGTTTGGTTTTGCCCGTGATGACGTCCATCATCGTCGTCTTGCCGGCCCCGTTGGGTCCGATGATGGCGCGCATTTCGCCCGGCGCTAGGATCATCGTCAGCGAACGCAGCGCTTTGAAGCCGTCGAACGATACGTTGACGCCGTCGAGATAGAGCAGCGAGCGTGTGGTGCGTTTTGCGGTCATGGCATCATTCCCGCTTCGTGCGTTTGGCGAGCAGTTGTTCAACCGCGCCCAGAATGCCCTTGGGCAGGGCGATCGTTACGAGAACGAACAGTCCGCCCAGCACGAACAGCCAGTAGGCAGCAAGCGTGCCCGTCGTGAAAAACGATTTCAAGATGTTGACGGCAAAGGCGCCCAGTGCTGCGCCGACCAGCGTGCCGCGTCCGCCGATCGCGACCCAGACGACCGCTTCGATCGAGTTGGTCGGCGAAAACTCCGAGGGATTGATGATGCCTACCTGCGGAACGTAGAGCGCGCCAGCAATGCCGGCCAGAACGGCCGAGACGACAAAAACCGTCAGTTTGTAGTGTTCGACCCGGTAGCCCAAAAATCGCGTGCGGCTTTCGGCGTCGCGAATGGCAATCAGTATCTTGCCGAAGCTCGACGTCACCATGAAGCGCGCGAAGACGTACGCGAGCGCCAGCACGAACAGGGTCGCCAAGAACAGCACGACGCGCGTTCCTTGCGCCTGGACGGGAAAGCCCAAAATATCCTTGAAATCGGTGAGGCCGTTGTTGCCGCCAAAACCCATATCGTTCCTAAAGAACGCAAGCAGCAGCGCGAAGGTCAGGGCCTGCGTGATGATCGAGAGATATACGCCCGTCACGCGGCTGCGAAACGCGAGCCAGCCGAACACGAAGGCGAGTAGGCCCGGAACCAGAATCACCATCAGCATCGCGTAGGCAAAATTCGAAAAGCCCCACCAAGGCAGCGGCAATTCGGTGAAGTTCAAAAACACCATAAAATCGGGAAGCGTGGGATGTCCGTAGACGCCGCGCGGTCCGATCTGGCGCATCAGATACATGCCCATCGCATAGCCGCCGAGCGCAAAGAATGCGCCGTGCCCGAGCGACAGGATGCCGCAATAGCCCCAGACCAAATCGAGGGCCAAGGCCAAGATCGCATAGGTGAGGTACTTGCCGAGCAGAACCACAGAACCCGTTCCGATATGGAGGGGCGAGCTTGGCGGAACCGCTAGGTTGGCGATCGGCACGACGAGCGCCAGCATCGCCAACAGGGCCAGAAAAATTCGGCCGCGCGCGTCGGCCATCTCGAGAATTCGGGCGAGTATCATTGCTCGACGGCCCGACCTTTTAGGGCGAACAGTCCGCGCGGGCGTTTCTGGACGAACAAAATCAGCAGCACCAGGATCAAAATTTTGCCGAGCACGGCGCCCACAAATGGCTCGAGCAGTTTATTGGCGATGCCGAGCGTGAACGCGGCAACCAATGTGCCCCATAGATTGCCAACCCCGCCAAAGACCACGACCATAAAACTGTCGATAATGTAGCTCTGGCCCAAATTGGGGCTGACATTGTCGATCTGGCTCAAAGCGACGCCCGCCACGCCCGCAATGCCCGAGCCGAGACCGAAGGTCATGGCATCGACAAATCCCGTGCGAATGCCCATCGACGCCGCCATGCGTCGGTTTTGGGTGACCGCACGCATATGCAGGCCAAGCGACGTCGCCTTGAGGACGGCCAGCAGCAGGAAGAAAACGGCGAACGTAAAGACCAGAATCCAGAGGCGGCCGTAGGTAATTTGCATGCCAATGAATTCGAACGACCCCGACATGTAGGAGGGCGCGCCGACCTCGCGATTGGTCGGACCGAATACCGTGCGGACCGCCTGCTGCAAGATCAGGCTGACGCCGAATGTCGCCAGCAAGGTTTCCAGCGGACGGCCATAGAGGAAGCGGATGATGCCGCGTTCGATGGCGATGCCGACAAGGCCTGCGGTCACGAACGCCAAGGGCAGGGCGATGGGCAACGACCAGTCGAACAGATGCGGCGCGTGCGCGCGGATGACCTCCTGCACGACGAAGGTCACATAGGCGCCGATCATGACCATCTCGCCATGCGCCATGTTTATGACGCCCATTACGCCGAAAGTGATGGCAAGGCCGATGGCCGCCAATAGCAGGACAGAGCCAAGCGACAGGCCGAACCAAAAGGTCTGCCCGGCGCGGCGCAATTGCTGCGAAAATTCGGCGCGTTTGATCGCGGCTTCGACCGCTTCGCGCAACGGCCCTTGCGCGTTCGCAAGGGTCTGACGCAGCAAGCCGATGCCGTCCTGGTCGCCGATCTCGCCGATGAAGGCGGCGGCTGCGAGGCGTTCGGCAAGCGGGGCTTGGGCATCGGCCAAATAGATAGCAGCGCGCGCCTCGCGCATTGCGCTTTGCACGCGTGCGTTGGTTTCGCTCGCAAGCGCCTTTTCAATCGTCGCGAGCGCGGAGGCATCGCGCGATCGAAACACGGCTTCGGCGGCTTGTCGCCGCCGGTCGGGATCGGGCGAAAGCAGCGTCATCGCGCCGTAGGCGGCTTGTGCCATTCCGCGCAGGCGATTGTTGAGCCGGACGACGACCGGGTTGGCTGGAATATCGCTTGCGGCTGCGCCCGTTCTTGCATCGGTTGTTTGGCCCGCGCGGTCGCGCACCAGCACGCGCTTGTCCGCTGGAACGACCAGCAAGCGCCGGTCCAGCAAGGCTTCGAGCACGGCCGCACCGCGCGGATCGCCTGAACCTTGTATCGCCGCAATGCCTGCTTCGGTTTCGGGAAAACTGTCGTTCAAAAACCGATCGAGGGCGGCATCGAACTCTTGCGCGCGGACGGGCCCGGACAGCAGCGTCAAAAAAAGCACGAGCATGGCGAGAATTCTCGCCATGCTCGTTTGGTTTCGCTCGAACGTCACGTCGTTCGATCTGGTTAGGCGCCGCAACGGTTGGTGACTGTGTTCCAGTTGCCGCACTTGCGGCCGACCCAATCGCCGATCAGATCCTTGGAACCTTCGAGATGCTTCGACCATGCATCGCCCGGAACAAGGCCGCTGGTCTGCCACACCACGTCGAACTGGCCGTCTTCGCGCACTTCGCCGATCATCACGGGCTTGGTGATGTGGTGGTTCGGCAGCATTTCGGAAATCCCGCCGGTCAAGTTTGCGGATTTGATGCCGGGCAGCGCGTCGATCACGGCGTCGGGATCGGCCGTCTTGGCTTTCTCGACCGCCTGCACCCACATGTTGAAGCCGATATAGTGCGCTTCCATCGGATCGTTGGTCACGCGCTTCGGATTCTTGGTGAAAGCTTGCCATGCTTTGATGAAGGCTTCGTTGGCCGGATTCTTGACCGACTGGAAATAGTTCCAGGCCGCCAAGTGGCCGAGAAGCGGCTTGGTATCGATGCCTGCAAGCTCTTCTTCGCCCACCGAGAAGGCGACGACCGGAATATCGGTCGCTTTGACGCCCTGGTTGCCGAGTTCCTTGTAGAACGGAACGTTCGCGTCGCCGTTGATCGTCGAGACGACGGCCGTCTTTTTGCCCGCCGCGCCGAACGTCTTGATGCCGGCAACGATCGTCTGCCAATCGGAATGGCCGAACGGCGTGTAGTTGATCATGATGTCGGCTGCAGCGACACCCTTGGAGCGCAGATAGGCTTCAAGAATGCGATTGGTCGTGCGCGGATATACGTAGTCCGTGCCCGCGAGCACCCAGCGCTTCACGTCGCCGCCGTCCTTCGACATCAGATAATCGACGGCCGGAATCGCCTGTTGGTTGGGAGCGGCACCCGTGTAGAATACGTTGCGTTCGCTCTCTTCGCCCTCGTACTGGACGGGGTAGAACAAAATATTGTTAAGCTCTTTGAAAACCGGCAGAACCGATTTGCGGCTGACCGAGGTCCAGCAGCCGAAAACCGCCGAGACGCGCTCGCGCGTGATGAGTTCGCGGGATTTTTCGGCGAAAAGAGGCCAGTTCGATGCGGGGTCAGTGACTACCGCCTCGAGGCGGCGGCCCATGATGCCGCCTTTTTTGTTTTGCTCTTCGATCAGCATCAACATGACGTCTTTCAACGTCGTTTCCGAAATGGCCATCGTGCCCGACAGCGAATGCAGAATGCCAACCTTGATCGGCGCGCCTTGCGCGGCGGCACCCATTGCACCGAATTTCAGGATTGCAGCGCTGCCGACGGTTCCAGCCAGAAGTTTGCGGCGTGTAATACGCATTTTTTGACTCCCCGGAATTGGGTTAATGTTTATTTCCGCGGTTTCGGATGCAAGCGATATGCCAGAGCATATGGAAGCGTTCCGATTGTCGATCCCCGCATCGCAATCGCAAAGCTTTGCTGCTCTGCAAAAAAGCTACGCACCCCCTGCCTAAATACGAGGCCGTCGGGTGCAGTGCCGACGAATTGCGGTGATCGAGTGCCGACATGCGCGTTGGATTCGACAAAAACGGTGCAGCCGCGTAGCGTTGCCGCAATGAGGTGTCGTTTGAACATCCTTGCGCTGATTGGCCCTGTGCTCATTTGCATTTCGTTGGCCGCGGGGCCCGTCGTGGCTGCAGATCGCAAAGCAGTCGCTTTGCCTGCGGCTGTCGTACCGACGATGAGCGGCGGTGCGGAGCGTTATGCCGCGCGTTGCGAAGTGCCGGATGAATTGCTGCGTCTGGGCCACAGCCTGCCGCAGGTCGCCAAGCGCCTCAAAGACGGCAAGCAGTTGACAGTGGTCGCGATGGGCGCCTCGTCAACCGAGGGCGTTGGGGCAAGCGCGCGCGAAAACGCCTATCCCGAACGCTTGGAAGCAGAACTTTACGCGCTGTTTCCGAGCATGGACATCCTCGTGCACAACAAAGGCGTTGGCGGGGAAGATGCGGCGCAAATGTTGGCGCGCATCGAACGCGACGTGCTGCAAGTCGAACCCGATCTGCTGATCTTGCAAGCCGGCGTGAATGCGGCCATCAAGGGCTGGCCGCTCGACATGTTCGTCGAAAATATGCTCGCGATCGTCGATATTGCCCACAAGAACGGCATCGACGTGATGCTAATGGGACCGCAAAACGCGCCGCGCTATGTGCATGCGCCCCTGCGCCGCCAGTTTTCCGACAACATGATGATGGTCAGTCGAATTCGCGACTTGCCGATTTTTCCGCGTTTTCGCATCATGACGCATTGGGTGCAGTCGGGGGCATTCCGCGCAGATGAAATTGTCGGCCCCGACGGGCTGCATATGACGGATGCGAGCTATTATTGCGTGGCGCGCTTGTTGGCGCGCACGATCGCGTCGGCCATGCCTGTATCGCCGGGTAGCGTCGAGCAATCGGCCCAACGTTAGGCGCGCGCCGCACTCTGGTTTGCAGCCGTCTCGGCAACGACAAGCGCTTCGATCGCGCGTATCGGCGCCAGATCGCCGAACAGGCATTCGGCATGCAGTTTGATTTCGCCAGCGTAAGTTCGCCGCAGATGCGCGTCCTGCGCCAGCGTCGCCGCAAACGCGACATAGGCGTCCTGATTTTCGCAGACGTACCGGCCAAGCCCCATGAAACGTAAAATCGCGGCGGTGTGGCGTGCGCGCATGGGGCCGCCCGGCGTCGTTACCAACGGCAGCCCCACGCTTGCCGCCTCGAGCGAGGTATTGCCGCCCGACCAACCCAAACTGTCGAGATAGATGTCGCCCGCGCGCAAAAAGGCCCCAAACCGCTCGAACGCGACCGGGGGAACGATCGCGACCATGCTGTCGAAGTCGAGACCGGCGGCGACAAACTTGGCTTTCAAGCGCGTTGAAAATATCTGCGTCAGCGGCGCGCCTGGAACCCCCAAGAAAGCGAATTGCGCGTTCGGCACTTGGGCCGCAATGCGGACGATCGCGTCGTCGTCATCGGGCCTGTATTTGAACAAAGACTGGCAGCAGACAAACACGACCGTATCGTCGCGCAGCCCCAGGTCGGCACGCGCAAAATCCGGTCCTCCGGCAGGCTGGCGCTCGTAGTCGAACGACAGGTTGGGCAGGCGCACGAGGCGTTCGGTGTAATAGGACTGCGCATCGTCGGGTTCCATAAGATCGCTGGTCAAGAACACGTCGACAGTGGCAAGGCCGGTCGTCATTGGATGGCCCATGGCCACCATCTGCAACGGGGCAAGGCGCAATGCAGCCAGACGCACCGCTTGCGATTCCATGCCGATTTCGGGGTAGATCAGCGCGTCGAGCGCATCGGCACGAATGGCAGCGGCCCAATTGTCGATGCCATCGATTTTGCGCTTGGCGTGGTCGAAGGTGGCGAACAGGCCGCGTCCGTATTCGTCGGGCTCGGATTCGGCAAGGTCGTAGCCAAAAACCTCGAAACGGTCGCGGTCCATGTGGCGGATCCAGCCTGCAAAAAGCTTCGACACGCTGTGGCGGCTGAAATAGCCGCTCGCAAATCCGACGCGCAGCTTGCGTCCGGCGCCAAGGGGCGCGGGGACGAGCGCCGTCTGCCACATCGGATGGCGCTTGGCCGACATGCGCGCGACGATGCGCCCATACAGACGTTGCAGGTCGACATCGTTCTCCCCCTGGTAGGCAAGGTAGAACGGCTTGGCAAGGCCGACATGGTAGCCTGCAATGGCAAGCGCCGCATCGTCGGCCGCCTCAACCCCCATCAGCAGATCTTCGAGCGCCGCGCGATAGGCGGCACGAATGCCGTGCATTTGCGCGCTTGTCGCGTAGGCGACCGGCAGCAACGTCATGGCGCGCGCCAGCAAATGGCCAAGATTGTTGGCGTCGGTTTTGGCTAGCCATTCGAACAGCCGCAAAGCCAGCGCCTGGGCGCCCGCCATGCGCAGCAAATGCCCGAGCAGCGGCAGCCGCGGATGCAATTCGTTCAAGACCAGAATCCGGTCGAGCGCTTGGCCTGCGACATGCTGCTTGCCGGCTTTCAGCGCAAGCTCCGCCAAATCGACGAGCACGCCGATCGCAGGTCCGCGCTCGCCCTTGTCCGCCAGCACGCCCGCAAGCGAAATATAGCCCGTGGGATAGGAGGGATCGTCGCGCACCAACCGGCGCAGCACGGCTTCGGCCTCGGGCAGACGTCCGGCTTTGACCAGAACAGTCCCCAGATTGTTGCGGATATGGGATTTGGCGTCGAGCGCTGCGGCAGCCGAAACAAACGCGACCGCGCGTTCGGCATTGCCTTGCTGGGATTCAACCATGCCGAGCAGGTGCAGGCTGTCCGCGCGGACAGGGCCGCCGACAACGTTCTCCAGCAGGGCGCGGGCAGCGTCGTGCCGCTGCGCCATCACAAGATCGACCGCAGCTTTTTGCACGCCGGCCAGCGGATCGACAGCAATGCCAAAGCTGCCCGACGGATTGCGCGCGCATGTGCGACACAGATCCGGCTCGCGCGCGAGGTAGGCATCAAACCATCCGGCGACTCCCGGCGTATTCCACGCCTGGCCAAACGCCAGGTCGCGCGCATCGGTTTGCGCAAAGTGGACGCCGTCGCTGGTCGCCGGGCAGGGGGCCTGCATGCCGTTGGCGCCGACCGACGCGGTTGCCAACGGCAGGCGACATTTTGCGCCGCTGGGTGCAAGGCTTGCCGCGCCGACGAGTTGCAAGTCCGGCTTTTCGGCCTTCAGCTTGGCGATCGTCATGGCGGCAGCGCCAAGCGCCGCTGTATCGAGCCGCTCGTCGGGCCGTATCTCGATCGCCGCAACGCCAAAGGCAGCAAGGGCGCGCACCACGCTTTCAAGCTCGTCCAAATTGGCGCGCGCCAACCGCACGACCACGCTCAGCGACGCACCGAAGAGGGCGAGCAAGGCTTGCAGTTGGCGGCGCAGCTTGGCCACTTGCGTGCCTGCCCTTACGGCGTCAGCCGCGAGCTGGTTCAGCGACCCCAGGGAAACGACCAGCCGGTCGATCCCTTGTGCTTTCAAGGCAGCATAGGCCTCCGGTTCGACGACCAGTGCGTTGCTCGCAAGCACGATCGTGCCGAAGGCGCGCGTTGCAGCCGCGTGGGCGACCATTCGGCCGAGTTCGGGATGAAGCGTCGCCTCGCCAAGTCCGTCGAACAGCAACGTGTCGGCCGGCGGCGCATTTGCAAGCACGCGCGCAAAATCGTCGAACGGCATATCGAGATCGGCCCACGTGCCCGCTTTTGTCGCAACCGTTCGCGCGCAAGTGATGCAGGCAAGATTGCATCGGCGCGTCGTCTCAATTTGCAGCGTCGACAGGCGCTGCGGCACAACAAACGGATTCATCGGTTCGTTTCGAGCAATACGTTTCGAGCAAAAGGATCGGACTGTCGGATATTGGTGACTTCTTGCGTTTGTGGAATTTCCAGACGATCAAGCGGAGGCGAAAATTGCCTGTAAATTCGATGCGATTCAAGCCCGATGACGACGGCGACGGTTATAGCTAAATTAAAACTTAAGATTAAATTTTGCCACCTACGCCGAGCATTTGCTTTCTGCGCCGGTGCCGACCTAAACTTCGTGAAATGGAGGCTGCAATGATCGATCTTTATTACTGGACCACGCCCAACGGCCACAAAGTGACGATGTTTTTGGAGGAGGTCGGTCTGCCTTACAAGATACTCCCGATCAATATCGGCAAGGGCGAACAGTTTGATCCCGTCTTTTTGACGATTGCGCCCAACAACCGCATCCCGGCGATCGTCGACCATGCGCCTGCAAACGGGACGGGACGGATTTCGATCTTCGAAAGCGGGGCGATTTTGCTTTACCTAGCCGAGAAGACGGGGAAGTTTTTGGCAAACGATCTAGCCACCCGCACCGAGACGCTGCAATGGCTGTTCTGGCAGATGGGCGGGTTGGGGCCAATGGCCGGGCAAAACCACCATTTTTCCGGCTATGCGCCAGAAAAAATTCCCTACGCCATCACGCGGTACGTCAATGAGACAAATCGCCTGTATGGCGTGCTTGATCGGCGACTGGCTGATCGTCCGTACCTGGCAGGCGACTATTCGATAGCCGACATGGCAAGTTATCCGTGGATCGTACCCCATGAACGTCAGGGGCAGAAGCTTGAGGATTTCCCGAATCTTAAACGTTGGTTTGATGCGATAGCGTCGCGACCCGCGACGCAACGCGCTTACGCACTGGTGGATGCCGTAAACCCGAAGCCGGTCATGGACGAAAGCGCAAAAAGAATTTTGTTTGGCCAGACGGCTCATCAAACCAATTTCATTCTTTAAATGAGATAGATAAGACTTTATTTTAAAGTTAATTCTAGGTTTTTTTGTTTGATCCTGTAATTTATTTAGAATTTTAACGAAATGTTTATAAAGTTTATATCATATTGATATTGTAAATCCAAACCCTTGCCTTAGCATAAGAAAAGCTGCTACAAGGCTTTGGGACAAAACGTCACACGGGCAGTCTCCAGAAGGAGAATTTGATAATGGCGTCTACCCTCGCCACAACGGCCGCAGCTCGAGCGATTACCTATTCGAGCTTGACGACGCAAACCGGGACCGCAAACGCGGACACGATTGTATTCAGCGCGTCGATCGGGGCGGGCAATCTGGATTTGCTCGCGGGGCTGGATTCCGTGCGTCTGGCGAGTTCCAACAATTCGTTCACGCTGACCAATGTCGAAACCATTACGGGTGTGGCTGGTGCGGACACGATCACGCTCGGTGCCGCGCAAACGCTTGGATTTGTTGATTTAGGGCTCGGCAATGACCGGTTGATTCTGTCAAGCGGCGGCGGCAATATTTTGACGACCGCGAATGTCGATACCATCATCGGCGGCTCGAGCGCGGATACGATCACGCTGGCATCGGCGCAACTCGGGGGGCTGATCGATTTAGGTGCAGGCAATGACAGGCTGGTGCTGGGCACCTTCACGAATACGATTACGGTAACGAACGTCGAAACGCTTGTCGGCGCATCGGGCAACGATGCCATCACGTTGGGCAGCGTCGTTACGACGGGGTCGATCGATCTGGCCGGCGGGACCGACAGGCTTGTGCTCGCGAATGGCGGCAACACGATCACCGTCGGCAATATCGAGAGCGTAATTGGCGGCTCGGGGGCCGACGACGTTTCGTTTGTAGCCGCCCAAACGCTGGGTTTGGTCGATTTGGGAAGCGGCAGCGACACGCTGCGTCTGTCGGTACTGGGGGCGAGCATCACGGTCGTGAACGTCGAGAATTTGGTCGGCAACTCCGGCAACGATACGATCACGCTGACGCAGGCCGCCCAATCGATGATCACGAACGGTGAAATCCGTCTCGAGGGCGGAAACGACCGTTTGACGCTCGGCAATTTCGCCAACACCGCAACGCTTTACGACATCGAGACCGTTCTCGGCGGCACGGGCGCCGACAATATCACGCTCGGGTCGGAGGCGCGGCTGGGCGAAGTGTTCAATCTGGGTGCGGGCAACGACAGGCTCAGACTGGGCGATTTCACCAACACCGTAACGGCGATCAACGTTGAAACGATCACGGGCGGGCTGTTGGCGGATACAGTTACGCTTGGAACGTCTTTCACCACCGGGACCATCGATCTTGGCGCGGATAACGACCGGCTGATCCTGACCAGCACGACAAACATCGTGACGGCCGTCAATATCGAAACGATCATCGGTGGCGTGGGCTCGGACATCGTCACGCTGGGCACGAACATGACCCAGGGCGAGTTTTTCGATCTGGCCGGCGGCAACGACCGCATCACGTTGGCGGCATCGGGACAAAACACGCTGTCGATCGTCAATGTCGAAACGATCACAGGCCGGGCAGGCGACGATACAATTACGCTCGGCAACGCGCAGTCCAAAGGCATCATCGACCTTGGTTCGGGCAACGACCAGCTGATCCTGGGGTCGGGGATCAACGATCTGACCATCAGCAATATCGAGACGCTGACCGCGACGTCGGGCAGCGACACGATCACGTTGGCGACGGTCAACAATGGCGGAACCTTCGATCTTTCCGACGGCAACGACCGCTTGATTTTGGGCAATTTTGCCAATTCGGTTACGGTCATCAATATCGAGACGGTTGTCGGCGGCACGGCTAACGACACGGTGACGCTGGGGACCGCCTATACCAATGGCGAACTTTTCAGCCTGGGGCTGGGCAGCGACAAGCTGGTCCTTGCCGACTTCAACAATACCATTTCCGTAACCGCCGTCGAAAATGTCGTCGGCGGCACGGCAGACGACACGGTTACGCTCGGCACGGCCATTACTTCCGGTTCGATCGATCTTGGCGTTGGCAACGACAATCTTGTGCTCGGCAATTCCAGCAACACCGTCACTGTTTTCAATGTCGAGACCATTACGGGCGGTTTTGCGGCCGATAACGTGACGTTGGGCGAAGCCAAGACGGCAGGCGAATCGTTCGACCTGGCCGGCGGCAACGACAAGTTGACGCTTGCCAACACCAACAATTCGATCACGGTCGCAGGCATCGAAACAGTTATCGGCATCGCTGGCGACGACACCGTGGCGATCGGCACGTCGCAAACCAGCGGCGTTGTGGACCTTGGCGACGGCAACGACCATCTGACCCTAGCCGCCGTAGAAAATATCGTCACGATCGTGAATGTCGAAACGCTGATCGCGTCGGACGGCGGCGATACGGTCACGCTGGGCAATGCTTACGCGTCGGGTACAATCGATCTGCTCGCGGGCTACGATCGGCTGGTTCTCGGCAATTTCACGAATACCGTGACCGTTTACAACGTCGAAACGGTTATTGGCGGCACTGGCAACGATTCGGTCACGCTCGGCCAAGCCTATACGTCCGGCGAGGTCTTCAATTTGGGTGCCGGTACCGACCGCTTGGATTTGAACGATGCGGGCAATACGATCACGGTCACCAATGTCGAGAACGTAGTTGGCGGGGTCGGCGACGACACGGTCTCGCTGGGTTCGGTGGTTACCTCGGGCTCGATCGATCTGGGGGCGGGCAACGACCAGCTGATCTTGGGCGACTCCGCCAACACGATCACGATTTCCAACGTCGAAACGCTCACGGCCGGTCTTGGCAACGACAACATCACGCTCGGCTCGGCCTTTACCGCCGACGAGCTGTTCGATTTGGGCGCGGGCAAAGACCGGCTGGTGCTTGCGGCTGGCGGCAATTCGATTTCGGTTCTGAACATCGAGACGGTCGTCGGCGGCGTCAACAACGACACGGTCACGCTGGGCTCAGTCGTCACGTCTGGCTTTGTGGATTTGGGTGCGGGCAACGACCGTTTGGTGCTGTCCGAAGGCAACAACTCGATTTCGATCTTCAACGTCGAAACGCTTGTCGCTTCGGCCAGCAACGACACAATTACGTTCTCGGGCGCCATCGTCAACGGTCAGGTCGACCTAGGCGACGGCACCGACAAGCTGATTTTGGGCAATTTCACCAACACGCTGACCATCTTCAACATCGAAGCGCTGGTTGGCGGCAACGGTTCGGACACGGTTACGCTGGGTGCGGCCTCGACCACGGGCGCCACTTTCAATCTGGGCTTGGGCAACGATCGGCTCGTGCTCGAAGATTCCGGCAATCAATTGACCGTCGTCAATATCGAAACCGTCGTCGGCGGGGCCGGTGCGGATACGGTGACGACCGGCACGGCGATCACCTCCGGCACGTTCGATTTGGGCGACGGCACGGACGAGCTTATTCTGGGCAATTTCAGCAACACCTTCACGGCGACGAACATCGAAGGCATCGTCGGCGGCACGGGCGCAGACCGGGTCACGTTGGGCACCGGTTACGGCGGCGGCGAAACCTTCGATCTGCGCGCAGGCAACGACCAGTTGACGCTTGCGGCGGGTGGCAACTCGATCACGGCTAGCAATATCGAAACTGTTACGGGCGGTTCGGGCGACGACAGCGTGACAATGGCTGTCGGCCGCACGGCGGGTCTCGTCGACCTGATGGCGGGCAACGATACGCTGATCCTGGCGTCCGGCGGCAATACGCTGACGGTCGCCAATGCGGAGACCGTCACGGGCGCGGCCGACAACGATACGATCGTGCTCACCGGCAGCATCACCAACGGCTATTTTGATTTGGGCAACGGTTCGGACCGGCTCACGCTGGGCGCCAGCGGAAATACGATCACGGTTTTGAACGTGGAATCGCTGGTCGGCGGTGCCGGCAACGATACGGTCACGCTGGGCGCCGCCTTGACGAGCGGCGAAACATTCAATTTGGGATCGGGCACCGACCGGTTGATCCTGTCGGATCTCGGCAACACGCTCACCATCGTCAACATCGAGGCCATTGTCGGCGGCGCTGGCAACGATACGGTCACGCTGGGCAGCTCGGTCACGTCGGGAACCATCGATCTTGGCGACGGCAGCGACAATCTCATCCTCAGCAGCTTTGCCAATGGCGTTACGATCCTCAATGTCGAAACGCTGACGGGCGGCGCCGGCGGCGATACGGTAACGTTGGGCGCAAGCTACAATTCGGGCGAGATCATCGACCTGCTTGGCGGTTCCGACCGTCTGACATTGGCGGCTGGCGGCAATTCGATCACCTCCAACAATATCGAAACCGTGATCGGCGGTTCGGGCGACGACACAGTCACGCTGGGGGCGGCCCGTACGTCCGGTCTCGTCAACCTGATGGCCGGCAACGATACGCTCGTGCTGTTCAACGGCAACAATACGCTGACGATCACAAACGTCGAAACGATTACCGGCAACGGGGGCAACGACACCGTCACGCTGGCATCGGGCATCGCCAACGGCACGGTCGATTTGGGCGCCGGAAACGACCGTCTGGTGCTCGGCAATTTCACCAACACGCTGACTGTCATCAATATCGAAACGCTGGTCGGCGGAACCGGCACCGACGACGTCACGTTGGGCGCTGCCTATTCGGCGGGCGAAACCTTCAATTTGGGCGCGGGCAACGACCGCCTCGCGCTCGCCAACTCGGGCAACAGCGTAACGCTGGTCAATATCGAAACCATCGTGGGCGGTGCGGGTGCCGATACGATCACGCTGGGGAATGCGATCACGTCGGGCACCATCGATCTTGCCGACGGCACCGATACGCTGGTCCTCGGCAATTTCGCCAACACGCTGACCATTATCAATGTCGAGGTTCTGACCGGCGGCAGCAGTTCCGACAGCATCACGCTTGGCACCGCGTATACGGCCGGCGAAACGATCGACCTTGCCGGCGGCAGCGATCGGCTGGTGCTGGCAAGCGGCGGCAACACGATCACGATCATCAATATCGAAACCTTGGTCGGCGGTGCCGGCGACGATACGGTGTCGCTCGGTTCGGCGCGCACGACCGGCACAGTCGATTTGGCAGGCGGCAACGACAATCTGGTCCTGTTCAACGCCAACAATACGATTACGCTGGCGAACGTGGAAACCGTGACGGCAGCTGCCGGTGCCGACACGATTACGCTGGCCTCGCAGATCAACGGCGGCACAGTCGATTTGGCGGACGGTTCGGACCGGCTTGTCTTGGGCAACTTTTCCAATACCGTCACTGTCATCAATATCGAAACGGTTTTGGGCGGAACGGGCGCGGATACGGTTGCGTTGGGCGCGGCGTTTGCGGGCGGCGAATCGTTCAATTTGGGAACGGGCAACGACCGCCTGATTTTGGGCGATTTCGACAACACGATAACGGTTACCAACGTCGAGACGATCGTCGGCGGAATCAGCGCCGATACCGTCACGTTGACGACGGCGATCACGTCCGGCCAGATCGATTTGGGCGACGGCAACGACCGTTTGATCTTGGGCGCATTCGTCAACAACCTGACGATCGTGAATGTCGAAACGCTGATCGGCGGGGCCAATGCCGACACGATCACGCTCGGCTCGACGTTGATTGCGGGCGAAAACATCGATCTGCTGGCGGGCAGCGACCGCCTGACGCTGGCCGACGGCGGCAATACGATCACGGTTACGAATGTCGAGACGATCCTCGGCGGTTCGGGCGACGATACGGTCACGATGGGGACCGCGCGCACGAGCGGAACGATCGATCTGCGAGGCGGCAACGACAATCTGGTGCTGTTCAACGCCAATAACACGCTGACCATCGTCAATGTGGAGACGATCACAGCGGCGGCTGGCAACGACACGATCACGATCGCTGCCCAAATCAATGGCGGCACCGTTGATCTGGCGGGCGGCAGCGACCGGTTGATTCTGGGCAATTTCTTTAACACCGTCACCGCCATCAATGTCGAAACCGTTCTTGGCGGGTCGAACGCGGATACGGTGGCGTTGGGTGCCGCGTTTGCGGGCGGCGAGCTGTTCAATTTGGCGGCGGGCAGCGATCGCTTGATCCTCGGCGATTTCGACAACACGATTTCGGTCGCCAACACCGAAACGATTGTCGGCGGCATCAGCGCCGATACCGTTACGTTGACGACTGCCGTCACGACCGGCCAAATCGATTTGGGCGATGGCAACGACCGATTGATCCTGGGGGCGTTTGCCAACACCCTGACGATCGTCAATGTCGAAACGCTGATCGGTGGTTCCAACGCCGATGTGATTACGCTCGGCAGTACGTTTGTCGGCGGCGAGAATATCGATCTGGGCACCGGCTCCGACCGGTTGACGTTGGCGGCAGGCGGCAACACGATTACCGTGACGAACGTCGAAACCATCATTGGCGGTTCGGGCGACGATACGGTCACGATGGGCACCGCGCGGTCGAGCGGGACGATCGACCTCGGCGCCGGTAGCGACAATTTGGTGCTGTTCAACGGCAACAACACGCTGACGATCGTCAACGTGGAAACCCTGACGGCAGCGGCGGGTAACGATACGATCACGCTGGGCGCCGGGGTAACAAACGGAACGGTCGATCTTGCCGGCGGCAGCGACCGTCTTGTGCTTGGGAACTTCACCAACACGGTGACGGTCATCAACGTTGAAACCGTGATCGGCGGAACGGGCGCCGACGACGTTACGTTCGGTGCGGCCTTCACCAGCGGCGAAACCTTCAATCTCGGTTCGGGGAACGACAGTCTGACGCTTGCCGCCGCCGGCAATACGGTCACTTTGAGCAATATCGAAACGATCAATGGCGGGGCAGGGGCGGACACGATTACCCTCGGATCTTCAATCACTTCGGGCACGGTCGATCTGGGAGCCGGCACCGACCGTCTGATCTTGGGCAATTTTGTAAATACGCTGACTGTGATCAATGTCGAGACGATCGTCGGCGGCACGAACGCAGACAACGTGACGCTCGGGACGACCTATACCGCAGGCGAAACCATCGATCTGGCCGCGGGCTCCGATCGTTTGACGCTGGCGACGGGCGGCAACTCGATCACGGTTCTGAATATCGAAACTATCATCGGCGGAGCGGGTGACGATACGGTAACGCTTGGTGCGGCACGTACCAGCGGCCAGATCGACCTCGATGCCGGCAACGACCAACTCGTGCTGTTCAATGGCGCCAATACGGTTTCGATCTCGAACGTGGAAACGATCACCGGCCAAGCGTCCAACGATACGATCACGCTGTCGAGCGCCATCACGGCAGGTCAAGTCGATCTGGCCGCTGGCACCGATCGCCTCGTGCTCGGCAATTTCTCGAACACGCTGACGATCTTGAACATCGAGACGATCGTGGGCGGGTCGGGCACTGACAACGTGACGCTCGGAACGGCCTATTCGGCCGGGCAATCGATCAACTTGGGTGATGGTAGCGACACGTTGACGCTGTTCAACGGCGCCAACACGATCACCGTTTCGAATGTCGAAACGATTGTCGGCGACGCAGGTGCCGATACTGTGACGCTGACGACTGCCATCGCCAACGGCAGCATCGATCTTGGCAACGGCGTCGATCGTCTGACCCTCGGCGGATCCGGCAATACGGTCACGGTTTCCAACGTCGAAACGATCACCGGCAGTTCGGGCAACGACACGATTGTGGTCACGGGGTCGGTCGGCGCCCGCATCTTCGGCGTGGGCGGCAACGACACGATTACGGGCGGTTCGGGCGACGACCTGCTCGAATCCGGAACGGGTTCGGATAGCATGACGGGCGGTGCGGGCAACGACACGTTCCTGCTCTCGACCGGCAGCGACACGATCGCGGACTATGCGGTCGGCGACAAAATCAATCTCCTGCCCTTCACGCAGTTCGGCAACTTGGCCGATTTGCAGGCGGCGGCGACAAACGTTTCGGGCAATGTTTTGATCAATCTCGGCAACGGCAATTCCGTCACCATCCTGGGCCAATCGGTCGCAAGCCTCGCGACGATTGACGGCAACGGCGACTTCACTTTCTTCTAGGCACAAGACCGCCAATTGCCTGTCGGCTGTTTTTCCCGTATAGAGCGGAGGAATGTCCGCCAAACGGGGATGGGGTGCTATGCAAAAGCCCGCGCGCGTCTACAAGCCTGCGAAGACTGCCATGCAATCGGGACGCGCCAAAACGCACGAATGGCTGCTCGAATTCGAACCCTCGGCCGCCAAGCGTCCGGACGCGCTCATGGGGTGGGCAGGGTCGAGCGATACGGGCGGCCAGGTCCGCCTTAAATTCAAGAGCCAGACGGAAGCATTGGCATATGCCGCCCAGCATGGCATTGCGTGCGAAATCGCCGCCCCGCAATCGGTGCGGATCCGCCCCAAAGCCTACGCCGACAATTTCAGATTCGACCGCGTGCGCTAACGCAGCGTCGGGACGTTTTTGCGGGCCCATAGCTCAGCTGGATAGAGCAACAGCCTTCTAAGCTGTAGGTCGCTGGTTCGAATCCAGCTGGGCTCGCCATGATATCAATGGCTTGCGGTGTTTCTTGCTTCGACCAATTGTCCGACGGAAGCATGGCGGAAGCCGCTGCTACGGCTTGGACAGAAATTTGCCTCGTTTTGAGGGGGTAATTTGGACGGTTGACTGTCTGATTATGGCGCACTTGCCTCGAAGAAGCGTATAGTCCAAAAATTATAGTAATTTCATATGCCAGCAAGTTAGCGGAACGTTGTTTTTCGAGGTGAACGAGATGGCTGAGCGTCCTGTCAAAGCACCGAGCCCAGAGGGCAAAGGCGGATTTGTAGACGCATTTGACGTACCCATCCTCGAGTCTTCTGAGCGGTGGAGCGAGTTTACCCTCGAAGATGGAACTGTGTTTAGAGTGAAGCTTTCACTCGCCTCGGCGCTACGGATTCCTGGTCAGTGGGATGAAGAGGGAAACCCGATGTATGCATTAAAAACTCAGCCATCCATGGTGCTTGTTAGCACCCCCGAAAGACTTCAGAAGCCGAAGGCATAACGAAAATGGTTGGAACAATTACGCAAGATAGTCTGAGGTGCCTGTTTTCTGGCGCCCACAACCCTACTGAGTTCATGAAAACAAGTACGCCGACTTACTTCGCATACGGGCGAAGCAACGTACAGGAACTCAATATTGGAGAGGCTTCGAAGTACTGTCATTCAAGAGTTCTCAAAGTCATTGACGCGACGTGGACGATCTTTCGCCGAAGCAAATCCCCAGTTATAAATAGCGCTGCGGATTGGATCGAGTTTTGCGAACTCGCAAAAAGTTGGCACATTGAACGTGGATCCGCATCATCTGTAACCGCGATTGTGATGTGCAAATCTTATCTGCGTATAATTGCTATGGGAAAGCGCGCAATTCCGCTGATCATGCGGCGGCTGCAACAGGAAGGCGATGAGCCTGATATGTGGTTTGTGGCTCTTCAGATGCTGACCAACGAGAATCCATCATCTGCATCTGTTAGAGGTAATTTCAAAAATATGGCTGAAGCTTGGATCGAATGGGGACAAAGAAACGGATATGCCCGGTAGTTGGCCGCCTCCCGATTTTCCAAAACTAAACATCAATAACATGGAGCCGGACATGAGTCCGGCTACAAAACGCTACAACTGTATCGCGTGGAGTGTCGGTGACACCCTGAATTGGTGGTGGCCTGATGCTTGGGATATGTGCGCATGGTTTGACGGTATTCCACGAAATTCTTCTATCGAAGCATTCAAGGCGGGATTCTCTTCTCTAGGATATGTAGATTGTGCTGACGGCTCGCTTGAGCTTGGAATTGAAAAAATAGTGCTATACGCAGCAATGAGCGTGGTTGATGAATTGGAAGTGACGCATGCTGCATTTCAGGAGCCCGACGGCAAATGGAGCAGCAAGCTCGGTGTTTACCAAGATATAGTCTGGCCTGAGCCCGTGAAACCCGCCCACTGAGAAGTGTAGAGTCCGCCCAAAGAGAGGAGCGGACGATGAAGAAGAGCCGGTTCACGGAAGAGAAGATAATCGAGATCCTGAAGCTGCACGCGGCCGGCGGGAAAGCCGGCGAGCTATG
>CAMDLT010000048.1 GCA_945901855.1 Asaia bogorensis
AAAGCCTGCTCCGCACCGCCGCAGCACGCACCATCGACGAACTCGAAGCCGCGATCAAAAATACCCTCCCGGCATTCAAGCCCGCCGAATGCGCGAACTACTTCAAAGCGGCAGGATACAGCTCTACGTGATCGGAATCGGCTCTAGACAGCCCACCATCATGACCGACGCCGGAAACTCTACCCTTCGGCGGTCCAAAGTTCGGTCTCAGAGCATGACCTCGAAACCGCCGGGCACGATCGAGTGGGAGTAACGGGGGCGGGTGTATGAGATTGCGCCCCTGTGCATAAATCTCGTCGAAATGTAGCAATGTTGCTATTTTTCTTGTTCGATCTCGATCGCGGTGGTAGAAACTGCGCTTGGAGGTCGCATATGAGCGTTACGACCATGTCGAGCCGGGAATTCAATCAGGATGCTGGCGGCGCCAAGAAGGCGGCCGAAAAGGGCCCGGTCGTGATAACGGATCGAGGTCGACCGGCGCATGTCTTGCTGAGTTTCGGCGATTTCCAGAAGCTGCTGGGCGTCGGCCCGAGCCTTCTGGATGCGCTTCGGCAAAAAGAAGACGGCGATTTCGATTTCAATCCGCCGCGCATCGGCGAGGGCGTTTCGCGAGCCGTCGATCTCGACTGATGTTTCTGTTGGACACAAATGTCGTCTCGGAGCTTCGTCGACCCGAACGCGCCGACGCCAATGTGCGCGCTTGGGCGTCTGCCACGCCTGCGGAGTTCCATTCGATCTCCGTCGTAACGGTTTTGGAACTCGAGCGAGGAATTCTTCTTGTCGAACGACGCGACGCAAAACAAGGAGCCGTTCTGCGTCGGTGGCTGGAGCGCGAAATTCTCGTGCCATTTGCCGCGCGCATCCTGCCGATCGACCGCGCTGTCGCCCAGCGCTGTGCGGGTTTGCATATTCCCGATCCGCGGCCGGAACGCGACGCTCTGATCGCCGCAACTGCTCTCGTGAACGGATTGATTGTTGCGACGCGCAACGTCGCCGACTTCGAACCGATGGGTGTCGGCGTGCTCAACCCGTGGCTGGCCCCCGTCGGATGAGCGGGCGCTTTGCCGCTTCGCGCGCATAGGCTTGCGTGCCGTGCGTGAACACGTGCTCGCCATCCATCAAATCACCGATCGCGATGTCGGGCAGGGTTTCGAGTTCGTCGTAGAACGAAGCAAAATCGACGTCGCGCGTGCGGCGTAACAGATCCGCGAAACTGTCGATCACGAAGTAATTCTGCTGGTAGTCGTCGATCCGATAGGGTGTACGCATCGTGCGCAGCGTGTCGAACGCGATGCGGTTGGGCGAGGGATCGTCGAGGGAAAACGCGCTCTCGCCGAACGAGGAGACGATGCCTGCCCCATAGATCTTGAGCGCGCCCTCCGCACGAATCAGGCCGAATTCGACCGTGTACCAATAAAGCCGCGCGAATTTCTCGACCATGCCGCGCTCCATGGCGCGCAAGCCGCCTTTGCCGTAAGCCTCCATGTAGTCGGCAAAAACAGGGTTTGCGAGCAGCGGAACATGGCCAAATACGTCGTGGAAAATGTCGGGCTCTTCCAGATAGTCGAGTTGGTCGGGTTTGCGGATGAACCGTCCCGCCACAAACCGCCGA
This sequence comes from Asaia bogorensis, assembly GCA_945901855.1. GTDB lineage: Bacteria > Pseudomonadota > Alphaproteobacteria > CACIAM-22H2 > CACIAM-22H2 > Tagaea. Next base: position 1,613 of record CAMDLT010000048.1, read on the forward strand.
TGGGCCAGATGGTTAAAAAATACCGTGTCGGGCACGAGTCCCGGCACCGCCACCACGCGCCAGCCTGTCGTTTTCGAAAGGCTCGCATTGAGTTCGTCGAAATCCGGGATGCCGGGTTTTGAGAGCTTCAGAAAATCGATCCCGGCAAGGAACTCGGGCGCGGCACGGGTTTGCAATTGCGCGGACTGGCGCATAAACAGCCGGTCCCAAGTTGCGTGCTCGACATCCGAGTAGGACGCCCAGTTCTGCGGCACCGTCCAATCGACCGCGGCACCCGCCGCCTTGCGCCTATCTGAACTGCCCATGGATACAATTTAGCATGAAGCGGTCGATCCGGCGATGTCATCGCGCGGCCGCGCTTCAGCCATTTTTGATCGCGTCGAGCACCGCTTTTTCGAGTTCGTCGACATTGTATGGTTTTTTGACAAACTTTACGTCCTTTAGGGCGTCGGGAAGCATCTGGCTGATTTCGTAGCCTGTGCTCAGGACAAACGGAATGCCGCGTGCCTGCAGGGCGACGGCGACGTCCCATGACATCTCGCCGTCGAGATTGATATCCAAGAGAGCGACATCGAAGCTCGCACTTTCAATCAGGGCTAGCGCTTGAGAGATACGTGCCGCAGGGCCGACCATTGTCCAGCCAAGATTGTTGAATACCAACTCAAGCATGCCCACGATCATGAACGAATCTTCGACTGTCAGAACGCGTATGCCTTTGAGCGCGGGATTGGGCAGCGTCTGGACATTCGAGAAACGGATCGTTTCCGGCACACCGACCTTGTCGGAAACCGACAATGAAGCAGGCGGCAGCGACACGTCGCATACAACGCCGCCGGTGAGATAGCGCAATGTCGCCTGCCCGTCCGTTTCCATAGCGAGGGCGCGCTCGATCAGGGTCGAGCCAAAGCCGCGATGTACAGGGGTATGGACCGCAGGCCCTCCCGATTCGACCCAGGAAAGTTCGAGCCCGCCGAGTTCGGTCAGCGACCATCGTATCGCAACGCGCCCGCGCGCGGAGGAGAGGGCGCCGTATTTTGCGGCGTTTGTGGCAAGTTCATGGATTGCCAACGACAGCGCGAGTGCCGATTTCGAGGTCAGAACAACATCTGGCCCGACGATTTCGAACGACGCTTTGCTCCGCAAATAGGGCGACAATTCCTCCATCAAGAGGCTATTGATCGAAACGCCCTCCCAGCGGCTCTGGGAGAGGAGGCTATGGGCCTTGGCCATGGATTGGATGCGCGCCGCCAACCCTTCGACAAAGGTCGACAGCGAGCTGGCGCTGACGCTCGTCTGCACGACGAGTGCAGCGATGTTCGCCAGCGTATTCTTCACGCGGTGGTCGAGTTCCGCCATCATGAGATGATCGCGATTTGTGGCGATCTTTCGTTCCCGTGCGGCCTCGGTGAGGCGACGCAGCACAACGTCGAGCAGCGATGTGCGCAGATCGCGCGCAGCGTCGAGGTCCGGTTGCGACCACGGCAGTGCCCGACCGCGCACGGTTTCTTTCCAAATTTCGAACGATTTTCGGGGGGTAAGGACGTCCTCCTCGGGGTTATCAGAGGCGACTTTGCGAGGCTCCCCGGCCCAACTTGCCGTGCCCACCAATTCGGGGCGAAACCAAATTATAAAATCTGACGGGTCGGGGGAGACCGATATAACCAGCAGACCCGAGGCAACGTCGGCAAAGCCGCTGGCCAGATCCCATACTTCGCCAAGCCGATCGGTCGCATAGACGCCGTCCCCGTCTCGCATCTGCGTATTCAGCCATTCGACAAGTTGCACGATCTGGTCTTTGTTCGGCGTTATGCCCAAAAATGTCAGATCCCCCTTGACGCTGACGGCGACGCCACCTTGCCGGCGCCCTTCCAGCGAGGCATGGCCGCCATGAATATAGTCGAGAAGATTGGGCGATTGCTCGGTGAGGCCGCGTGCGTACTCGTCGGCACCGGCCAGATTCAACATCAGTCTCTGAAGAACCATTCGGCTCGACATTCTTTCGTTGAATTGGTCTCTTTTCTCCAATGCTTCGATTTGAAAAGAAAACATCGATCCAAACAACTCGCAAATGGCGCGTAGATGGCGCGGCAAGAGGCGCGGCGTGTAGTTATGACAGGCAATCAAACCCCACAATTCGCCTCCAACTATAATTGAAATCGACATGGAAGCATCGATCCCCATGTTGCGCAGATATTGCCGATGGATCGGCGACACGTCGCGCAAGATTGCCTGACTCATGTCCAGCGGTTCGCCGGTACGCGGATTGTCGGTCGGCACAAGGCGCGCTGGCTCGTAGTTGACTTGCGTGATGAGACGCAATCCGTTCTTCAGGTAAAGCGCCCGAGCCTGTTTGGGGATATCCGCTGCAGGATAGTGAAGGTCGAGAAACGGTTCGAGGTCGTCTTGTTTGCTTTCCGCAATGACCCAGCCCGAGCCGTCCTGCATGAATCGATACACCAGGACCCGATCGTAGGTCGCAAGATTGCGCACGCGCTCCGCCGCGATCTGGCACAGTTCCACCAGCGACGGCGCGCCGTCCAATCCTTCGATCATTTCCTGAACGGCCGCGAGCGGATCGGTGGCAAATCGATCGGCGATGTCCGCTTTCTCGAATTCCAGAACAAGAGCATCGTTGCTACGGTGGAGGCTCGCGTCGAGCGGATGATCGGCCGCAACGCGCATTTGGGGGTCGAGCAGGTGACGGGGTTTGAGCAGTGACAGGTTTGCGCTCAGCACGCGCAAATGTTCAACTTGCGATGCCCGGAAAATTGTCGAAACGGACTTACCCAGAAGGTCTTCAAACGACGCGCCAAGCAGGCCCGTCACATCGCCGGCAATCTGAAGAATCTCGAGCGTTTCGTTGTCCAAGACGAGCATTGCGCCGTGCGGCAAAATGGCGCCCGGGACATGAATCTGCTCTTTGTCGCAATTTGTCAGGTCCGTTTCGGGGGTGCCCGGATATGCGACCGTCATCTCATTTCCTTCCAACCGTGAAGCCAGGTCTCGAAAATTTCGAATGTCTCGACGGCGGCTCCAACCATTGCGGCACGTTCGGTTGGTTCGGCGCCGACCAAAGCAAGTTGGTCCAAAAAGCCGCTCCATGCGCTGCCGGTCTCGGCGCCGCGACCGGCAAAAAAGCGGCGCCCGTCGGTTGTTTCCTTGCCGAGCAATTGGTCGAGACCGCGATAAAGCTGGCGGCCGCCCAATGCTGATCCTTCGACGACGTACAGCGCGCCGATCCGACGTTCCAAAAAATCGTACCTTGGGATATCCGCACAAAGGCGGATGCGCCCGATCGACTCAGCATCGACACCCAAGCAATTGAGATCTCTCGCTAGCCATTGTGTGCGGATTCGGTCCGCATCGATTGCGCGTTCGAAAGGCACGTAGAATCCAAAAAGGCAAACCAGGAGCGTTCGGTAATCCGCAGGGCCGATGGTCCCGTCTTTGACCGCTGCAAATCCAGAGTGTCGATGGAGCCGTTCGTGGGGCGCGTGCGTTGCAACGCGCAATGACTCGCGACACGCGGTTGGTTCGTCTCGGGTGCCGCCGAAAGAGAGGTTGGATTTGTCGTTCACGGTCACGCGAGAGATTGCCGAGAAACAGGCGCAACAAACGACAATATAAAATTGTATATCACGGCTGATCGGATATCTTGTCTGCCGTTGATCGCCATTCAATGTGCTCTTTCTTGCTTCGGCCGTAAATTCAGCTGGCCAAATCTAGGGGACCGTTGGGCCCCTTAAGCCGCATTTGCGTCAGCGCGGGCTACTATACAGAAAATACAAAATGATGGCCGAACTAAATTCGGGTTGCTTCGAAGGATAGGGCGCAAGGATCGGCCAAAATTTGCCCTTGCCGCGGGGGGGGGGCAGGGTCTTTGGTTCGTTCCTGATGGCTGATTTTTGTACGAATAAGGGGGCGTTCTTAAATTCCCCCGTGGCGCCGCGCGCTGAATTTCAGTAGTTTGAGGCTTGAAAACACATTTCCCTCAGGAGTAACCCACCAGACATGCCCCCGTTCAATCCCGGCCCGACCAAGACCATCGAAGCGGTCGTCAAATGGTTCAACACCACAAAAGGCTTTGGCTTCATTGCCCCCACGGACGGCACGCCCGACGTGTTTTTGCATGCCGCAGCACTTGAGCAGGCAGGCCTGCCGCCGCCCGGCGAAGGCGCCAAAATCAAGTGCGAAGTCGGACCGGGCAAAAAAGGTCCGCAGGTGGTGCGCGTTCATGAGGTCGATGGGCGTGTCGGAACCGGCGGTGGCGGCGGCGGCGGCGGTGGCATGGGTGCCGGCGCTGGCGGCCCGCGTGGTCCTCGCGCACCGCGCGGCCCCGGCGGCAGCGGCGGCGGCGGCGGATTTCGCGATCGCGACGAAGTCGATATGGCCGGTGCCGTCGATGTCGAGGGCCAGATCAAATGGTACTCGCCCGAAAAAGGCTTCGGCTTTGTCGTGCCCAACGATGGCGGGAAGGACGTGTTCGTCAATGCGGCGGCGTTGCGTCGCTCGGGCGTACCGTCGGTGGATATCGAGCAAAATGTCCGCACGTCCTACGTGGTAACGCCGCGCGGCCGCGAAGCACGCTACATCCGTTTGCTTTAAAGCCGTCGCACGTGGCCATCTTGACGGGCCTGCATGTCTGAACCTCCGCGGGAGGCACGATGACGGTCTATACGCGACGTTTGAGCGATAAGATTCTGCTCGCCTTCGACCAAGCCTGCGATGTGGGCGCGCTCGATTGTGCGGAACTGCTTCTTAAGGCGCTCGAACTCGCGTTGACGTCGATCGGCGGGCCCGGCGCCGTCGAGCGTCGAATTAACATGGAACCCTACATCCATGCGTTCGAGCGGCTCGAGGCGTTGAAGGCCAAACATTAATCCCGATTTGCGCTGGCCCGACGAACGGGCTAGTTTGCAGCACTTTTTGGCACCCCCACCCTCGAGGCACCGTGGCCGACGTATTCGACGAAGTCAGCGAAGACCTGCGGCGCGAACGCGCCCTGAAGCTGTGGAAAAAATTCGCGCCGCTCATCGTGGCGGCGGCTGTTGCCCTGGTGTTGGCGACGGCCGGTTACGTGTTCTGGCAGGATTATTCGCGCAAACGCACCGAGGCCGAAGCGCTGCGGTTTTTCGAGGCCGCCAGCCTGGCCGCAAGCGACATGGAGCGCGCCAAGACCGAACTGCGCGCGGTCGCGCGCGATGCGCGCGGCGGCTACGGCATTCTGGCCCGTCTCAAGGAAGCAGCCTTGGCGACAGCGGAAGGCGGCGAGCCGGCAGCGGCGCTGTACCGCGCGATCGCCGCGGACACGGCGCTCGACGCGCAGCTGCGCGACGGGGCGGCGGTTTTGGCCGCGATGCTGACCGTCGACACGGCCCCGCCAGCCGATCTTATTCGAACGCTCCAAGGTTTGCGCACGCCAAGCGGCCCGTGGCGTCACTCGGCGGGCGAAATCGAAGCTTTGGCGCATTTGCGCGCGGGCGACAAAGTGCGCGCGGCCGATATCTACCGTCAGATCGCCGACGATTTGGCGGCCCCCCCAGGTTTGCGCCAACGCGCCAGCGAAATGCTGGCGGCGTTGGAAAATTAGAGCGAAATCGATGCGCGCGACCAGGGGCATCGGGATTGCACTGCTGGCCGGTTGGGCGCTGGCGGCTGGTGGCTGCGACTGGATCGGCGGGCCGTCCAAACGTCCGTTGCCCGGCGAGCGGCTGCCTGTGCTGGCTAGCGACCGCAAGCTTGAGCCCGATCAGCGATTGCAGGGGCTCAAGGTCGAATTGCCGCAGGCGGTCGACTTGACGGAGTGGCCGCAGCCGCAGGGCGTTCCGGGCGCGCATCCGGGGCATATTCGGGTCGACGGCTTCCGCTCGGCCTGGCGCGCGTCTATTGGCACGGGCAACAGCCGCGAGGGCCGCGTGACAGGGTCGCCTGTGGTTGCGGGCGGGCGCATTTTTGCAGCCGACGCGCGCGCGACCTTGACCGCGCTCGATGCGACAACCGGATCGCGGCTGTGGAGTTTCGACGGCGAGCCGCAACAAGATCGCAGCGGCGGCGGTTCGGGCGGCGGCGCTGCCGTTGCGGGCGACCGCGTCTATTTCGCGACGGGCTACGGCCAAGTCATTGCCCTCGATGCCGCGCGCGGCCAGGAAGTTTGGCGTTTCCAGATGTCGGCGCCCGCGCGCTCGGGGCCGGCGGTTTCGGGCGGACGGCTTTTCGTCACGACCGTCGACAACCAGACATTCGCGCTCGACACTGCGACCGGGCGGCGTTTGTGGAGCCACACCGGCATTGCGGAGACGGCGGGTTTTGTCGGCTCGGGCAGCCCGGTGGTCGAGGGCGGGACCGTGTTGGTCGGCTATTCGTCGGGCGAGATCGTGGCGTTGCGCGCGGAATCGGGACGGTTGCAATGGTCCGACACGCTGTCGGGCGTGGTGCGCACGGGGCAGGTGTCGGGCATGGCCGACATTCGCGGAACGCTCGCGACCGATCGCGGCCTTGCGGTCGTCTCGTCGCAATCGGGGCGTACGGTTGCGATCGACATTCGCACCGGTGCGCGCGTGTGGGAGCAGGAAATCGGCTCGCTGAGCCAGCCTTGGATTGCGGGCGACTACGTGTTCGTGATGGGCGTGGACGGCGATATTGCATGTTTGCAGCGGCGCGACGGGCGCGTGGTGTGGGTAACGCCGCTTGGCGGTTTCACGGACGAACGGCGCAAGCGCGGCCGCATCGTGTGGACATCGCCCATTGTCGCGGGCGGGCGCGTGTTCGTTGCCAACACCGAGGGCCGCGCCGTCGTGATCGAAGCGACGAGCGGCAATGTGCTCGAACGTCTGAAAATGCCCGACGGCGTCGAAGTCGCGCCGATCGCGGCCAATCGCTCGGTCTATGTGCTGACCGACAACGGCGACATCGCCGCATATCGATGAAAGAGCAGCGTTGAATGGCATGGCGCGTGGCGATCGTGGGACGGCCGAATGTCGGCAAGTCCACGCTGTTCAATCGGCTGATCGGCCGCAAACGCGCCCTGGTGGACGACACGCCCGGCGTTACGCGCGACCGGCGCGAAGGCGCGGGCAAGATCGGCGATCTGCGTTTTTCGGTGTTCGACACGGCCGGCCTTGAAGAGGCCGCACCCAAAACGATGGCCGCCCGCATGACGGCGCAAAGCCAGCGCGCGGTCGCCGATGCGGATTTAGCGCTGTTTGTGGTCGATGCGCGCGAGGGCCTCACGCCCCACGATACGCACTTTGCCAACTGGCTGCGCAAGACCGGCAAACCTACTTTGGTCATCGCCAACAAAGCCGAAAGTGCGGCACGTACGGGCTTTGGCGTGGCGGAAGCGGCGGGCTTGGGGCTTGGCGAGCCGATCGCTTTGTCGGCCGAGCATGGCGAAGGGTTTGCCGATTTGCACGAGGCGATGCGCGCCCTTGCCCCGCCGGACGCCATCGAAGATCCGGACGAGCCAGAGCCCGAACGCATCGAGGGGGCGAAGCCCGATATTCGCGTGGCGCTGGTCGGGCGGCCGAACGTTGGCAAGTCGACGCTGGTCAACCGCCTGCTGGGCGACGAGCGCATGCTGACAAGCCCCGAACCCGGCACGACGCGCGATGCGATCGCGACGCCGTTCCAGTGGAAAGAGCGCCGCTTCAGCCTGATCGACACGGCCGGTTTGCGGCGGCGCGCGCGCATCGACGAGCGGCTTGAGCAAATGTCGGTCGGCGAGACGATCCGCAATATTCGCGAATCGCATGTGTGCGTGCTGGTGCTCGACGCGACGATGATGCTCGAAAACCAGGATCTGCAGATCGCGCGTCTGGCGGCCGAAGAAGGCCGCGCGGTCGTCGTGTGCGCAAACAAATGGGATTTGATCGACGACCCGCAGGCGGCATTGCGCAAGCTTCGCGACCGCATGGAAATATCGCTGCCCCAGATCAAGGGCGTGGTTTTCGTGACCGTGTCGGCCCTGCAGGGCCGCAAGCTCGACGAACTGATGGACGCGGTCGTCACCATGCACGACCGCTGGAACGCGGAACTGCCCACGCCCAAGCTCAATCGCTGGCTGGAGGGGGTCGTCCAAAAACATCCGCCGCCGATCGTCGAGGGCAGGCGCCCGCGACCGCGCTTCATGCGCCAGGTGGCGCAGCGCCCGCCGACTTTCGCGATTTTCGGAAACAAGCTTGTTTCGCTACCCGACGACTATCAGCGCTATCTGGTCAATTCGCTGCGCGAGACGTTCGGGCTTCAGGGTGTGGTCGTGCGCCTGCAAATGCGCACGACCAAAAACCCCTACGACACCAAAAAAGACCGGGATTAGGCGCGGCCCATATAGTCCTTCTTGCCGATCTCGACGCCGTTATGGCGCAGGATCGCGTAGGCCGACGTCACATGGAAATAGAAGTTCGGCAGCGCGAAATTGACGAGGTAGTTCTGCCCCGTCAGCGTCATCGGCTGCCCGCCGACCGTCAGCACGATCTCGCGCGCTTCCGAACCGTCGATCTGCGCCGCGCCGAAGCTCTGCACGAAGGCCAGCGTCTTGGCGATGCGCGCTTTGAGAGCGTCGATCGTGGTTTCGCTATCGTCGTATTTGGGAACTTCCTGGCCCGCCAGACGCGCCATCGGGCCCTTGGCGAAATCGGCGGCGATCTGCACCTGGCGCAGGAGCGGGAACATGTCCGGGGCAAGGCGCGCATTCAGCAGCACGCTCGGATCGATCTTTTTGGCAGCGGCAAAGTCGGCGGCTTTGTCGAGTACCTTCGAGAGGGCCGTCAGCATCTGCACGAAGGCGGGGACGGCGGCTTGGTACATCGAAATCGTCATGGTCGGTCGCTCCGGTTGTTGGCGGGAAATATAGGGAAGTTCGCGGGTGCTAGCGCGGCTGGGCTTCGACCAGTTCGCCGTGGCGCGTGCAGTCGGGTGCGGCCAGATCGACGAACAGCGGCGCGATGTCTTCCGGTTGTCGCAGCGTCGCCTGATTTTCGCCCGGAAAGGCGGCGGCGCGCATGCGTGTGGCGATCGGGCCCGGCGAGAGCAGATTGACGCGGATATTGGTGTTCGCAAGTTCGGCGGCCCACGTCGTCGCCATCGCTTCGAGGGCGGCCTTCGTCACGGCATAGGCGCCCCAATAGGCACGGTCGGCTTTGGCCGCGCCCGAGGTCACAAAAATTGCACGGCCCGCATCCGACAGGCGCAGCGCCGGTTCGAGCGTGCGCATCAGATGCCAATTGGCGTGCACGTTAAGACGCATCACGCTGTCCCATTCCTTGGGCGCATGGTTCGTGATCGGCCCTAGCGTGCCGAGCGTCCCCGCATTGGCGACGAAAATATCGACCTTGCCGAAACGCTGGTAGAGCGAAGGGCCGAGCTGGTCGAGGCGTTCGAGTTCCGCCAGATCGACCGGAACCAGCGTTGCCGAACCGCCCGCAGCGACGATCGCGTCGTCGAGTTCCTCGAGCGCGCCCACCGTGCGCGCCAGTGCCACGACATGCGCGCCTTCCTGGGCAAAGCGCAGAGCGACTGCGCGCCCGATGCCGCGCGACGCGCCCGTCACGACAGCAATGCGCCCCTTGAGGCGCTGCGAGGGAACAGAAGTTTCGGTCACGCGATTTCGAGCAGGCTGGCCTTGGCCGGACGGTCGCCGCGTTCCTCGATGTCGGTGAGGCGCGTGGGGTAGTCGCCCGTGAAGCATGCGTCGCAATAGCGCGGCGCTTTGGCATCGCGCCCCGGCTCGCCCATCGCGCGGTAAAGACCGTCGATCGAAATGAACGCGAGGCTGTCGACGCCGATAAGTGCCGCCATCGCGGCAACGTCGTGTTTGAAGGCCAGAAGCTGGCTGCGCTCGGGCGTGTCGATGCCGTAGAAACACGAATTTCTCGTCGGCGGCGAGGAGATGCGCATATGCACCTCGCTGGCGCCGGCTTGGCGCACCATCTCGACAATTTTTTTCGAGGTGGTGCCGCGCACGATCGAATCGTCGACAAGGATCACGCGCTTGCCCGTGAGGCCCGCGCGGTTGGCGTTGTGCTTGAGCTTGACGCCCAGATGCCGGATCTGATCCGTCGGCTCGATAAAAGTGCGGCCGACATAGTGGTTGCGGATGATGCCAAGGTCGAACTGGATCCCGGATTCTTGCGCGTAGCCGAGCGCGGCGGGCACGCCGCTGTCGGGAACGGGAACCACCAGGTCGGCGGGCAGGCCGCTTTCGCGCGCGAGTTCCGCACCGATGCGCTTGCGCGCTTCGTAGATCGACACGCCCTCCATCACGCTGTCGGGGCGGGCGAAATAGATGTACTCGAACACGCAAAATCGCTTGGCCTCGGGCCGGAACGGCATCATCGAGCGCAGGCCGTTGCGGTCGATCACCAGCATTTCGCCCGCTTCCAGGTCGCGCACGTAATCGGCCCCGATAATGTCGAGCGCGCAGGTTTCCGAAGCAACGATCCAACTGTCGTCGAGGCGCCCCAGCACCAGCGGACGCACGCCGCGCGGATCGCGCACGGCGATTATCGTGTCCTTGGCGATGCAGGTGAGCGAGTAGGCGCCTTCGACCTGATTGAGAGCGGCCGTCAGGCGCGTGACGACGTTGCCTTGGGCCTGGGCCATCAAATGGATGATGACTTCGGTATCGGTGGTCGACTGGAAGATCGAGCCGCGCTTGATGAGGCTGCGGCGCAGCGTATCGGCGTTGGTAAGGTTGCCGTTGTGGCCAAGCGCGAAGCCGCCGAACTCGAACTCGGCGAACAGCGGTTGGATATTGCGCAGGATCGTGCCGCCGCTGGTCGAATAGCGCACATGGCCGATCGCGCTGTCGCCGCGCAGGGCTGCAATCACTTTCTGGTCGCCGAAATTGTCGCCGACTAGGCCGACTGCGCGGTGCGTATGGAACTGCGTGCCGTCGAAGGCGACGATACCGGCCGCCTCCTGACCGCGATGCTGGAGCGCGTGCAAACCAAGGGCTGCGAGCGCGCCCGCATCTTTGTGGCCCAGAATGCCAAAAATGCCGCATTCGTCTTTGAATTTGTCGTCGTCGAACGGGTTGGTCGAGACATCCATGTTGCTGCCCCCAAAGCGTTCGGTCGACTAGCGGTTCGGTGCGGCCGGACGTACCCGGTCGATAAGCTGTTCCAGGCCCTGCACGTCGTCGCGTTTATAGCCCGTTTCGCCCGACTGTGAAGTAGGATTCGCCTGCAGCTGTTGCAAGGCCCGCAAGGCCTCGCCGCTGCGCTGGGCCTGGTCGCCGACGGTGCGAACTTGGCCGCGAAATTCGGGCGGGGCGAGGCCGACCAAAAACTCGGCGATCTGTTCGATCGCGGGCCGCGTGCGCGCTTCGAAGACCCAATCGGGGCGCTTTTCGCTCGGGATCGCCCAGGCCAGCGCCAACCACGCCAGACCCAGCAAAAGCGCGCCCCGGAAGATACCGAACACAAACCCGAGCGACCGGTCGACGGCCGTCAGGCTCGACGAGCGGCGCACAAGCGACGACGTGCCGTGCGCGACCATCGCGAATACGATCAAGCTCAGTACAAACAGCGCCAAGCCGGTAGCCACGTCGGCGAGCAACTGGTTGTCGATGAATGTCCGAAAATAGGGGCGGGCGAGAGCAAATCCCCACAACGTGACCAGCACGGCCCCGACCCAGGCACCGAGGCTCAGCACTTCTTTGACAAAACCGCGAAACAACGCGATCAGCGCCGAGAGCAGGATCACGGCGAGAACGATCGCGTCGAACGCGTTGATGGGCAACGAATCGAGCATTTCAGGCCGTAGAATAACAGTTTATCCAGGTCTGGCCATGCGCCGCGGCGTGGGATTGCCGAGCGCTTCGACCAAGTCGGTCAAAAGCCGAAGTTCCGTGGCGGCGATGCCGGCAACCGCCGACCCGCGTTTGCCGCGCGGCGGGCAAAAAGCGCGCGCGAAGCCGAGCTTGGCGGCTTCCTTCAAGCGCGCCTCGGTTTGGCCCACGGCGCGCACCTCGCCCGACAGCCCGATCTCGCCAAAGACGACGCTTTCGCCAGGAACTGGCGTGTCGGTGAGGGCCGACACCAAGGCCGCCGCAACTGCCAAATCGGCGGCAGGCTCCCCAATGCGCAGTCCGCCCGCCACGTTCAAATAGACATCCGCCCCGCCGAAGGCGAGGCCGCAGCGCGTTTCGAGCACGGCAATGACCATTGCCAAGCGCCCCGAATCCCAGCCGATCACGGCGCGCCGGGGCGTGCCGTAGGCGCTGGGGGCGACCAGCGCCTGGATTTCCACGAGGACAGGGCGGGTGCCCTCCATGCCCGCAAACACGGCAGCGCCCGAAACCTCGCCGCGCCGTTCCGCCAAAAACAGCGCCGACGGGTTGGGCACTTCCGTCAACCCCGCATCGGTCATTTCGAATACGCCGATCTCGTCGGTCGGGCCGAAGCGGTTTTTGACCGCGCGCAGGATGCGGAATTGGTGGCCGCGTTCGCCTTCGAAATAAAGCACGGTATCGACCATGTGTTCGAGCACGCGCGGACCCGCGATGGTGCCTTCCTTGGTCACGTGCCCGACCAGGATCACCGCGATGCCGCGCCGCTTGGCAAGGCGGATAAGCTCGGCTGCCGATGCGCGCACTTGGGCAACTGTTCCAGGCGCGCTGTCGAGCTGGTCGATATACATGGTCTGGATCGAATCGATCACGGCAAGATCGGGCGCATCGCCCGCATCGAGCGTGGCCAGGATGTCGCGCACGTTGGTTGCCGAGGCGAGCCCGACTTTGGCTTTGGTGAGGCCCAAGCGCGTGGCGCGCATGCGGATCTGATCGACGGCTTCTTCGCCCGAAACATAGGCGACGCGCGCCGTTTTGGAGAGGGCTGCAGCCGCTTGCAGCAGCAGCGTCGATTTGCCGATCCCCGGATCGCCGCCAACCAGCACGGCCGAGCCCTTGACCAACCCGCCGCCCAGCACGCGGTCGAGTTCCGCAATGCCGGTCGTGCGCCGCGGCGCCTGTTCGCTTTCGCCTTCGAGGTCGACAAACGAGACCCGCTTGCCGCCTTTGCCCGACACGCCCTTGGGCGCGACGTCGGGTGCGGCTTCTTCGACGATGGTGTTCCAGCCGCCGCACGCGTCGCACTTGCCCGACCAGCGCGGATGGACGCCGCCGCATTCCTGGCACACGAAACGCGCGGCCGGGCGGGCCATGCGCTTCAGACCGGAATTTGCATGCGGATCGGGCCTTCCGCGCGGCCGTGGATAAACTGGTCCACATAAGGATTGCTCGACCTGTCGATGTCGGCGACCGGCCCCTGCCAGATGATTTTGCCCTGGTAGAGCATCGCGACGCGATGTGCGATTTTGCGCGCGCTCGCCATATCGTGCGTGATCGACAAGGCGCTGGCCCCCAACCGATGCACACAATCGGCGATCAGGTCGTTGATGACGTCGGACATGATCGGGTCGAGGCCGGTCGTCGGCTCGTCGAAAAAGATGATTTCGGGCTGGGTTGCGATGGCGCGCGCGAGGCCCACGCGCTTGCGCATGCCGCCCGACAATTCGGACGGCTGCAGTTCCGCAACTTGGGCCGGCAAACCGACTTGCGCCAGCTTCTCGACCGCGATGGGTTTGGCCTCGCGCTTGGTCTTGCCTTGCGCCGCGATCAGGCCGAACGCGACGTTTTCCCAAACGCTGAGCGAGTCGAACAGCGCCGCCGACTGGAAGAGCATGCCGAATTTGCGGTTGACCAGTTCGCGCTCGCGCGTGGACAGCCCGATCACTTCCTGGCCGTCGATCTTGATCGATCCCGATTCCGGATCGAGCAAACCCAAAATGCATTTGAGCAGCACCGATTTGCCGGTCCCCGACCCGCCGATAATCACGACCGATTCGCCCGAGCCCACGTCGAGATCGAGGCCGTCGAGCACCACTTTGCTGCCAAAGCGCTTCTTCAAACCGCGGATCGAGATTTTCGGCGTTTCGGCCATGGGTTTTCCTGCGTTCCGTTCAGCGGGTGGCGAAGAAGATTTCGGTGATCGCGTAATTGAACACGAGGATCAGAATGGAAGCCGAGACCACGGCGTTGGTCGTGGCGCGCCCCACGCCCTGGGCGCCGCCTTCCGAGCGGTAGCCGTGGTAGCAGCCCATCAGCGTGATGATGAAGCCAAACACCGCCGCTTTGACGAGGCCCGAAAACACGTCCATGAATTCGAGGAAGTCGAACGTTTGTTTGAGATAGACGGCCGCGTTGAAATCGAGCTTGTAGACGCCCACCACATAGCCGCCAAACACGCCGATAATGTCGGCGATCACAACCAATATCGGCAGGGTGACGACGCCTGCGATGATGCGCGGTGCCACCAGATATTTCATCGGATTGGTCGACAAGGTGTAGAGCGCGTCGATCTGTTCGGTGACGCGCATCGTGCCGATCTCGGCGGCGATGGACGCGCCGATGCGCCCGGCCACCATCAGCCCCGCAATGACAGGCCCCAATTCGCGCGTGATCGACAGTACGACCACGGTCGCAACCGCCCCTTCCGCCGAAAAACGCGCGAAGCCCGTATAGCTTTGCAGCGCCAGCACCATGCCGGTGAACAGGGCCGTCAGTCCCACCACGGGCAGCGAGAAGTACCCGATATCGAGCATTTGCCGACCGATATGCCGGAAATAGAACGGCGGCGACACGCAGTGCGAAAGCGCGCGCGCGGCAAAAATCGTCAGCTCGCCCAGCTGCTGCAAGAACGCGATAAAAAATCGGCCGACCGTCGCAAGCGGATTCATGCGGCGCTGCCCGTATAGGCGCGCGCAAAGCGCTTGCCCAATCGGGTCAGCACTTCGTACCCGTTGGTGCCAGCTTGGTTGGCAATCGAATCGACAGCAATGTTGGGGCCCATAAGTTCGACCATATCACCCGGTTTGGCGGTCGCGACGCTGGAGATGTCGAGCGTGATCAAATCCATCGAAACGCGGCCGACGAAAGGAACGATCTGTCCGCCGATGGCAGCTTGTCCGCGCCCCGACAGCGAGCGCAACCAACCGTCGGCATAGCCGCAGGCAATCGTTGCCACACGGGTGGGACGAGTCGCTTGCCACGTCGCACCATAACCAACGGTTTCGGGGTGGTCAATTTCGCGGACTTGGATAATGCAAATTCTTAACGTTGCCACACAAGTCATTGAATTAGTTTTGTAAGGTGTCGGATTTATCCCATAAATCGCACATCCTGGCCGAACCAAATCGAACGTGTAGTCTGGCCCCAAAAAAACGCCCGACGAATTGGCCAAGCTTGCTTTAGCCGTCGGAAAGGCCGCGCGAATAGCGCCAAAACGCGCGAGCTGCAGACCATTGATCGGCGCGCCGGGCTCTTCGGAGGCAACCAGATGGGTCATGACATAGCGTAAGTCGAGGCCGGCCAAGCGCTCCGGGGCAGCGATCAGCTTTTGGGTTTCCGTTGGGCTCAACCCCAAGCGCGACATGCCGGTATCGAAATGTACGACCGCGTCGAGCGGGTCGCCCAAACGGCGCGCCAGCATTTGCCAGGCTTCGATCTGCCCCAGATCGTTGAGCACGGGCGTAAGGGTACGGCGGCGATAGAGCTCGGCCTCGCCCGGCAGCAGCCCGTCAAGCACGCAAACGCGCGCATCTTCGCCGACAAAGTCGCGCAGTTCGATACCTTCGCCAAGCCGGGCGACAAAAAAAATCCGGCAGCCTGCCTTGTAGAGCGCGCGTGCAACGGGGCCGGCACCCAGGCCATAGCCGTCCGCCTTGACGATGCCGGCAACGGCTGCGGGGGCCGCACGCACCGCAAGGGCACGCCAATTCGCGACCAGTGCCGCAAGATCGACGGTCAGAAGCGAGACGGGGCCTGCCTCACTCATAGACTTCCGGCAGGTGGTCGGAGGCATCAAGGTTCGAGAATTTCGTGAACTGTCCCTCGAAGCGCAGCCGCACGGTGCCGATCGGACCGTGACGCTGCTTGCCCAGGATGACCTCGGCGATATTCATGATCTGCTCGCCGCGCTCCTGCCATTTTTGGTGGCGCTCGTTGAATTTGCTTTCGTCCTCGTCGGGGCGGCGGCCCGGCTCGGCGCGCGAATGGTAGTATTCTTCCCGGTAGACGAACATCACGACGTCGGCGTCCTGTTCGATCGTCCCTGATTCGCGAAGGTCGGAGAGCTGCGGGCGCTTGTCTTCGCGCTGCTCGACCGCACGGCTGAGCTGGGAGAGCGCGATCACCGGCACGTCGAGCTCTTTGGCGAGCGCCTTCAAGCCGCGCGTGATCGCCGAAATTTCCTGGACGCGGCCTTCGGCGCGCGTGCCCGGCGGCGGCGCCAAAAGCTGCAAATAGTCGATCACGATCATGCCAAGCCCTTGCGTGCGCTTGAGGCGCCTGGCGCGCGTGCGCACGGCCGATACGGACAAAGCGGGCGTATCGTCGATATGCAAGGGCAGGGTGGCCAGTTCCTGCGCAGCCTGAACGAATTTGGGGAAGTCTTCGCCTGCCACCTCGCCGCGCCGAATCTTGTCGGACGGAATCTCGACCTGCTCCGACAAAAGCCGGTTGGCGATTTGCTCGGCCGACATTTCGAGCGAGAAGAACGCGACCACGCCGCCTTCGGCGTCGGGCGCGTCGCGATCGAGCCCTTTGAGGATCGCGCGCTCCGTCCATTTTTGGCGCGCAAGCGCCGCGTTGAATGCGAGCTTGGCGGCAAGTGCCGACTTGCCCATCGACGGGCGGCCCGCGACGATGATGAGGTCGGATTTGTGGAAGCCGCCGAGCTTGTCGTCCATGTCGGCAAAGCCGGTCGTGATGCCCGTGACCGCCCCGTCGCGCTTGAAGGCGAGCGTCGCCATGTCGATCGCGGCCGTCAGCGCCGAGTTGAAGGTCCGCAAGCCCCCTTCGACCTGGCCTTTTTCGGCAAGGTCGAAAAGTTTTTGTTCGGCGCTTTCGATCTTCGCGTTCGCGTCGGTTTCGACGTCGAATTCGTAGGCTTCGTTGACGACGTCTGTGCCGATATCGATCAGTTCGCGGCGCAAATACAGATCGAATATGCGCTGCGCATAGTCGTTGGCATTGATGATCGTGACGGCCGAGGCCTGCAGGCGCGCAAGATAGTCCGCTCCGCCGATATCCGCCAATTCGCCGTCATGCTCGAAATAGTTTTTGAGCGTTGCGGCATTGGCCTGCTGGCCCTTCTGCGCAAGCTTGCCGATCGCATCGTAGATGCGCCCGTGGCGCGCATCGGCGAAATGTTCGGGGCGCAGCAGCTCCGACACTTTTTCGTAGGCGCGATTGTTGGCGAGCAGGGCCGCGAGCAATCCCATCTCGACTTCGAAATTGTGCGGCGGCATGCGCGCGGGCGGCGCCGTTTCGTCGGCGGCGCGCGTGGGCAGGAATGCGACGTTGGTGGCTTGAGGTGTTTCCATCGGGCGCAGACCTTAGGCGCACAGAGCGCGTGTCGATATCCGAATCGCCCTGTGAATAGCGAGCATAGCAAGGGTAAGGTCGCGGTGGCAGCCAACGAAAAACAGCGCGCGTAAAAACGCGCGCCGTTGTCGAAAACTGCAGAAGCAAAAAGTTTTATGCTTCTTCCGCAGCCTTCTTCTTTTTCTTGGCCGGCTTTTCGGCTTCGGCCGGTGCCGCCACTTCGGCTTCCGCCGCTTCTTCGGCAGGGGCTGTCAGTTCGGCAGGCGGCGCTGCTTCGGCTTGCGGCTTGGCAGCCTTGCCTTCGGCCTGGAGTTTGGCTTCTTCGACGCTCTGCGCAATGTTGACCGTGATCGTCACGGACACTTCCGGGTGCAGCGCGACGTGCGTCTTGAACATGCCCAGCGCCTTGATCGGTTGGGCCAGCAAGACTTGCGTGCGATCGACCGAGACGCCCGCTTCCTTGACGGCAGCGGCAATGTCGCGGCTCGAAACCGAGCCGTACAGCATGCCGCTTTCGCCGGCCGTGCGGATGATGACCACGGCAAAGCTGTCGCCCATCTTGTCGGCGACGGCCTGGGCATCGGTGCGCTGTTTCAGGTTCTGCGCTTCGAGCTGTACGCGTTGCTTGTCGAAATACGCCAAGTTCTCCCTGGTCGCGCGCAGCGCCTTTTTGGTCGGCAGCAGGAAGTTGCGGGCGTAGCCCGGCTTTACCTTGACCACGTCGCCCATCTGGCCGAGCGCTTCGATCCGTTGCAGCAGTATCACGTCCATCTGGGACATCGTCGTCTCCTTCGTAATCGTCGAGATTGGGTTCAAGCGTTGGGCGGCGGGCCGCCGACGGCGCGCGCCTTGAGATTGGCGTAAGGTTCGATCAGGCCGAGCACGGCAATCACCAGCACAGGCCAGCCAAAGACCAGAATCGCACCGTAAAGGGCGCCAAGTGCCGCCCCGCGCCATTGCAGGTTCTGGATCAGCGCATGCACGACGCCGAGCCCGGCAAACGTGTAGGCAACCCCGAGCAGCAAGATCATGTTGCCCGACACGAACCCGCCGGGTCCTTGCAGGAACGATCCAGCGGCAAAGATCGCGGTCAGGCCGGTAAGCCAGACGGGCAATTCGATCTCCGCCATGCGCGGGGTTGGTCGCCAGTTGCGTTTGAAACGGGTCAGCAAGCCCTGCGCGAGCATGCCGTTGACCGCCGTCATCGTCAGCCACGAGACGGCCACGATGCCGGGGAAGAAACGCGCCATCTGGTCGGCGAAACCGTCGACCGTTGCGGCATCCATGCCAAGCGGGTTTTGCAGCCGCTTGAGACCGTCGAGCAAAAATCCCTCGATCGTGCCCTCAAGCCCGCCAGGCTCGCTGGCGAACCCGAGCAAGAGCAGCACGAACAAGAGCGACGCCATGCCGACGAGCGACATCAGCAACCCGCCCGGCGGGTACCATTCGATCTTGCCGTTGTCCGCCAAGCGCCATTGCAGAGCTTGGCGCAGGATCAGCAAGGTCGGCGCCGTGTTGGCAAGCGCGAAAATGATGCCGAACACGAAGCCGCCGGCCAAAAATGCCACTAGGATCCCGGCGCCCGACGCGACCAGGCCCGCCCCCGTCCCAAGCCACAGACCCGCCGCATAGAGCGGCAGCTGCGCGACATAGGCGAGGATGAAAGCGACAGGCGTCCCCAGCAGCAGCGAGGCGTAGGTAAACGCGCTCGCTGCCCCGAGGGCTGCCGCAATCAAGAGGTAGTTGGCGGGCATCGGCCGACTTTGCTTTAGCTCAGCACGTAGGGCAGCAAGCCAAGGAACCGCGCGCGCTTGATGGCACGCGCAAGTTCGCGCTGCTTGGGCGCCGAGACCGCCGTAATGCGGGCGGGCACGATCTTGCCGCGTTCCGAGATGAAACGCTGCAGCAGGCGAATGTCCTTGTAGTCGATCTTCGGCGCGTTGGGGCCGGAGAAGGGGCAGGATTTGCGCCGACGGAAGAACGGACGACGACCGCCAAAGCCGCCTTCGCCGCCGCCCGCACCGCGTTCGCCGCCACGATCGCCGCCGCGATCGGCACCGCGTTCGCCCGACATACGTTCGTTCGAGGGATTGCCCATGGCTTACATCGCTCCTTCGGTTTGAGCGGCGTCGCCGCCTTCATTCTCGCGCCGACGCGCGCGGAAACCGCCTTCGCGTCCGCCGTCGCGCCCACCGTCGCGGTCGCCGAAGCGTCCGCCGCCGTCACGATCGCCGCGACCTTCGCGGCCTTCGCGCTCGTCGCGTTTTTGCATCATGGCCGATGGGCCTTCTTCGATGCTTTCGACGCGCACGGTCATCAAACGAAGCACGTCTTCGTTGAGGCCCATTTGGCGTTCCATTTCGTTCAGTGCCTTGGCGGGCGCATCGATGCAAAGCAGCACATAGTGCGCCTTGCGGTTCTTCTTGATGCGGAAGGTCAGCGAACGCAGACCCCAGTATTCGCGTTTTATGACTTCGCCGCCGAGCTCCTTGAGCGTGGCGGTGAATTGGTCGGCGAGCGCGTCGACTTGGGCTTGCGCCAAATCTTGACGCGCGATGAATACGTTCTCGTAGAACGCCATCGGCAGCTCCTCTCGGGTTTCGGATCCAAGCGCCCGCCATGGCCGAATGCCGTGGCGAACCCGGATCCAAGCCAATCTCTGTACCCATCCGGGGCCCGGGAGAACGGCAAGGAGAACAAGCGGGATATGGCCCCGCCTGTCGTGAAGGTCGCGGAATATACACGAAACCGCCCGGCCCGCAAGCGGTAGCGCAAAGGGCTAGTGCGCGTGGCCCTGCGGGGCGCGAACCGCGCGCACGGCGACGTTGACCGCAATGGCGCCCGCTTTTTCGAATACCAGCGTCAGCGGGAAGCTGGTGCCCGCCTGCAGCGGCGCCTTGAGGTCGATCAGCATGATGTGCAGGCCGCCTGGCTGCAGCACGGTGGGCGAACCGGGCGCAACCTCGATCGCGTCGACGGGGCGCATTTGGGCCACATTGCCGACCATGATGTGGTTGTGCAATTCGACCTTGCCGGCGACGGCTGTGGATGCGGACACGAGTCGATCAGCGCTTCCCGCGCGGGTGGCGAGGGTTAGATATGCCGCGCCTGTACGCGATTGGCCCAGCGTCGCGCGCGACCAGGCGCCATCGACTTGAATCGAAGAGGGCTGCGCGTTTGCCGACGCAAGCGCTGCAACAATCAGAAACAAAGCTGTCGCGAGAATGTTCCGCATTGCGTCTTGGTAAACCCGGTGGCTTGACTTGTCCAGTCGCCCAAGGGTAGGGAGCGCGACGGTTTTGTTTCAAAGAGGTTTCCGAACCCCATGCGCGCTTTCACTTTTCCAGGCCAAGGCAGCCAGGCCCCCGGCATGGGCCGCGATTTGGCCGACTCATTTGCTGCCGCGCGCCTCGTTTTCGAAGAAGTCGACGAAGCGCTTCAGCAAAAACTCTCCAAACTGATGTTCGAAGGCCCGGCGGAAGAACTGACGCTGACGGCCAACGCGCAGCCCGCCTTGATGGCCGTGTCCATCGCCGTGCTGCGCGTGCTGGAAAGCGAGGCCAAGCTCGATCTGGGCAGGCATGTTTCGTTTGTCGCCGGGCATTCGCTTGGCGAGTATTCCGCGCTTGCGGCCGCCGGCACGTTCAAGCTTGCAGATGCCGCGCGCTTGTTGCGCTTGCGCGGGCTTGCGATGCAAAAAGCCGTGCCCGTGGGCGAGGGCGCGATGGCGGCGTTGCTCGGGCTCGATCTGGCGGCGGCGCAAGAGATTGCGGTTGCGGCACGTGCCAATCCCGAAACCGGCAAAAACGACGTCTGCGACTGCGCCAACGACAACGCGCCGGGGCAAGTCGTCGTGTCGGGTGCCAAAGCTGCGATCGAGCGCGCGGTTGAGATCGCCAAAACCAAGGGCGCTAAACGCGCGATGCTGCTTCCGGTAAGCGCGCCCTTCCATTGCGCGCTGATGCAGCCCGCCGCCGACGCGATGGCGCAAGCGCTTGCCGACGTGCGCATGGCGCCGCCGCGCATTCCGCTGGTGGCAAACGTGACGGCGTCGGCCGCGCACGATGCGGCGACCATCGCCAAACTGCTGGTCGAGCAGGTGACGGG
>CAMDLT010000049.1 GCA_945901855.1 Asaia bogorensis
CCTCAAGGTCGCGACCATTGCGGATCTGATCGCATTTCGGCGCAAAAACGACCGCATCGTCGACCGTGTCGAAGAAACGACCTTCGAGAGCGAGCATGGCGGAACGTGGCGCATGCTCGTTTACGTCAACCGCGCCGCCTATGCCGAGCATATCGCGCTCGTGAAGGGCGATCTTGCGACGCCCGAGCCCGTGCTGGTCCGCATGCATGCGCTCAACGTGCTCGACGACGTGCTGGGCGACCAGACGCTGCAACGGGCGGGAACGTTGCAGGCGTCGATGCGCGCCATCGCTGCAGCCGGGCGCGGCGCGCTGGTGCTGCTGCGCGAACCGCGCGCCACGAGCCTTTCCGACCGCGTGCGCGCGCGGCTCGGCAAACCGACCAAAAGCGACGCGCGGCCGGAGCTGCGCGACTATGGCGTGGGGGCGCAGATTCTGCTGGATTTGGGAATCAAGGATATGGTGTTGCTGTCGAACGCGCGGCGTTCGGTGGTTGGTTTGGAAGGCTACGGCCTGAATATTGTGGGGCACAAGAGCATCGATGTTCGCGTCCGCTGATTTCACCGCGCCCGGCAAAGCCGATTTTGCCGGCGCCGCACCGCGCCTGCTGATCGTCGAAGCGCGCTTTTATGCCGACATCGCCGACGAGCTTGCGCAAGGCGCGGAAGCCGCAATCCACGCGGTCGGCGGCACGGCCGAGCGCGTTGCGGTGCCCGGCGCTTTCGAAATTCCGGGCGCCATCGCGATGGCCGATATGGCAGGGGCGGGATACGACGGCTATGTGGCGCTTGGCGCCGTCGTTCGCGGCGACACGACGCATTACGATTACGTGTGCGGCGAGAGCGCGCGCGGTTTGCAGGATTTGGCCGTACGCCGCGGGCTTGCCATCGGCTACGGCATTCTGACGGTCGAAAACATGGGCCAAGCCTGGGCGCGCGCGCGCCGCAACGAAGGCGACAAAGGGCATGGTGCCGCCGTCGCGGCGCTGGCGATGCTGCTGTTCAAGCGCAGCTTGCGGCAAGCGCAATGAACGATCCCCGCCATCGCATCAAGAACGGCCGCACCACCTCGCGTTTGGCGGCCGTGCAAGCGCTCTACCAGATCGAATTCGCCAGCGAAGATCCGCACGGCGTGGTCGAGCAGTTCCGCCGCTATCGGTTGAAGCCGGGTTTTGGCGGTCCCGACTGGCCCGACGCCGAGCCCGCGTTTTTTGTCGATCTGGTCGAAGGCACCTCGTCGCGCAAACCCGAAATCGACGGCCTGATTTCGCCCGCTTTGGCGAAAGGCTGGACGTTGGCGCGCATCGATCCCGTTCTGCGCGCGATCTTGCGCGCGGGCGCCTACGAGCTTCTGGCGCGCGGCGACGTGCCGGCGCGCGTCGCGATCGACGCCTATGTGGATCTGTCGCTCGAATTCGATGCCGGGCGCGAGGTCGGCTTCATCAATGGCGTGCTCGATCGCATTGCCAAAGACTGCCGCGCGCAGGAAATGGCGGAGCGCCGGTAGCGATGAAAAAGCGCGAAGCGGGCGAGTTCGAAACCATCGCCGCTTTGTTCGCTCCGTTGACGCTTGGCCGCAAAGCGGCTCTCGGGCTTGGCGACGATGCGGCGTGCTTGGTACCGCCGCCGGGTTGCGATCTGGTCGTGACGGCCGATGCGCTTGTGGCGGGCGTGCATTTTTTTGCCGACGATCCGCCCGCGACGATCGCGCGCAAAGCCTTGCGCTGCAATCTTTCGGACCTTGCGGCCAAGGGCGCCAAACCGCTTGGCTATTTCCTGACGCTCGCTTTGCCGGTCGATTTTCGCGGCCGCACGCTGCAAAAATTCGCCCGCGGTCTTGCCATCGACGGCGCGCTGTTTGACATCCCGCTGCTGGGCGGCGATACGACATCGACGCCCGGACCGTTGACGATTTCGATCACGGCGATCGGCACCGTCAAGCACGCAACGATGCTGTGCCGCGACGGCGCCAAGCCCGGCGACGATCTGTGGATATCGGGCACGCTTGGCGACGCGGCGTTGGGCCTGCTCGATAGGAACGCGGCCTTTTTACGTCGGCGCTACGACCGCCCCGAACCGCGTTTGGCGTTGGGCCAAAAGCTGGTCGGCATCGCGAGCGCATGCATGGACATTTCCGACGGGCTTGGCGCGGATCTTGGCCATCTGTGCGAGCGCTCGAAACTTGGCGCCGATGTCGAACTTGCGAAGCTGCCGCTGTCGCGCGCGACGATGCGCGCGTTGAAGCGCGACCCGCATTTGCTGGAGAGCGTGGTTGCGGGGGGCGACGACTACGAATTGCTGTTCGCCGCGCCGCCTTCCAGGCGCCAGGCGGTCTTGCGTGCGGCGACCGCGAGCAAGACGCAAGCGACGCCGATCGGCCGTTTTGCGGCCAAGCCCGGACGCGCGCGTTTTCTCGATGCGAGCGGCGCCGAGCGGCGGTTCGCGCGCGCGGGCTTTACGCATTTCTAGCCATGCGGCATACTGCGCCCATCGTGACAAGCCGCCGAATTCTGCTGATGGCCGCCCTGATTTTGCTGGCGCGCCCCGCTTTTGCGCAAAACCCCGCCCCAGGGGCCGAAGACGATCCGGGTGCGGAAATATTTTTGCAGCGCATGATGGTCGCGGCAATCCAGAACAACGAAGTCAAACGCCACTACGCGCTGCTGATCAAATTGCGTTTGAAGCGTCGCGGCGACGTCGACAAGGTGCGCGCGGCCATGGACCGGCTGCAAAACGCGTTCGTCTACGATCTCAACGACGTTGCGTCCCAAGGCAACAATTTCGATCGCGAGCGCGCGAGGCGCCGCTTGATCGCGTCCGCCGCGCGCATTCTTGAATCCGACGATATACTCGAAGACATCGTGTTCGAGCGCGTGCTCGAGCGGCGCGTCGGAAACTGAAAGAAACCTGCGAACCATGACCCCAACTGCCGACTTCGACGCCAAAGCGCGTCGCAACGTGTTCGTGCTCTCGGCATCCCAAGCGCTGCTGATGATCGGCACCTCGACGATGATCGCCGAAGCCGCCTTGGTCGGCTACATGCTGGCCGACAACAAGTCGCTCGCCACGTTGCCGGTCGGGCTCATGCAGATGGTCGTCATGCTGACGATGTTTCCGGCATCGTTCTTCATGAAGCGTTTCGGACGTCGCTTGGGATTTTCGGTCGGCGCATCGTTCGGCATCGCCGGGCAGGCTTTGTGCGTCTATTCGATCTTCGAAGGCTCGTTTGTGCTGTTCTGCGTCGGCTCGATGCTGAACGGGGTCTACAATGGTTGCGGGCAGTTCTATCGGTTTGCGGCCGTCGATGGCGTGGGGCCGTCGGCGCGCGGCAAAGCGATCAGCTATGTGCTGGCGGGCGGCGTGTTCGCCGCGATCGTGGGGCCCGAAATCGCGCGCCATACGCACGACATGTTTTCGCCCGTCGCATTTGGCGGCTCGTTCGCGGCCCTGGCCCTGGTCGCCATTCTGGCATTGCTGGTGGTGCAGTTGATCGACATCGCCCCGCCCAGCGACGCCGAGCGGATGGCCGCAACGCGGCCGCTTTGGCAGATTCTGGCCCAGCCCAAAGCGGCGGTGGCCGTGCTGTCGGGCGTGGTCGCGTATGCCGTCATGTCGCTGGTGATGAATGCAACGCCGCTTGCCATGTTCGCCTGCGGCATGGTGTTCGGCGATGCGGCGCGAACGATCCAAGCGCATGTGCTGGCGATGTTTGCGCCGTCGTTTTTCACGGGCGCCATCGTTGCGCGGTTTGGCGTCGTGCGCGTGATGATGGCAGGGGCAGTTCTGCTCGCCGCAACGGCTTTGTTCACGCTTACGGGCATCGAGTTCTGGAATTTCTATGTCGGGCTGATCTTGCTCGGGCTCGGCTGGAATTTTCTCTATATCGGCGCGACGACGCTGCTGACCGAAACCTATACGCCAGCCGAGCGCGCGAAGACCCAAGCCGCCAACGATTTTTTGGTTTTCGGATCGGTGTCGGCG
Source organism: Asaia bogorensis (assembly GCA_945901855.1). Lineage (GTDB taxonomy): Bacteria > Pseudomonadota > Alphaproteobacteria > CACIAM-22H2 > CACIAM-22H2 > Tagaea. The sequence goes on from CAMDLT010000049.1 coordinate 3,979, forward strand.
GCGGCGGTGTTGGCGGGCTGGATGCACAACACGGTCGGATGGGCGGCAATCAATTGGGGCGTCTTGCCCGCGATCGCGGCAGCGTTTGCCGCGCTGATGTGGCTGACCCTGCGCTCGCGCGCGCCGCAGAACGTCTAGCCGCCCGCAACCTTCACGCCGATCAGCAACGGGTGCAGCGCAAACGCGAAAACGCCGTAAAGCGCCAGTCCGCCCGCGATCGCCGCGATGTCGCCAATGCCAAAACGCAGCGCAGCGAAGTTGGGCGCGCCTTCGTCGGCTTCGCGGCGCTTGATCGAAATGCGCGCGAAGATTGCCCAGCCGAGGAATCCGCCGAACAGCAGTATCGAGCCCAGATCGCCGTTCGCCAGCAAATGGGACAGCGCCCAGAACTTGACCGCCGCCAGCATCGGATGGCGGACCGCGCGTTTGATGAGGCCGCCCGGCGCGTAGGCTGCAATCAACAGCACGAAGACCGGCAGCATCAGCAGCAGCGCCAGATGCGCCAACGCACGGGGCGGCGTCCATACGTCGATATAACCGTCCGCGCGGTAGTCGCCGTAACCAACGACGATCAGCGCGAAGCCCGCAAGCGAGACGAGCGAATAAACGCCCTTGTAAACATTTTCGCCAAAAGCGCCGCGCAGATGCGCGCGCACGGCGCGCTGCGTGGTCAGCAGATGCGATCCCAAAAACAGCGCGAGGCCGAGCAGAAGAAGCGTCATGAGACCTGTCATATTTGTATCGAAGGCCCAATATGCAAGGCCTTGCACCGATGGGAGCCATCTGGCATGTTCACGAGCCGAGAATACGCGGACCTCGCGATTCGTCGGTAAGCTATTGAACCACAATAAGAAATAGGGGCTGATCACGATGTCCGGAGCTTTTTGGCTAATTATTGCCTGCGGTGCGCTGGCGATTGTTTATGGGATCGTTGCTTATCGTCAGGTCGTTGCGGCCCCGGCAGGCAACGAAACGATGCGCGGCATTGCTGCGGCGATTGCCGAAGGGGCGGCGGCCTATCTCAACCGTCAATACCGCACCATCGCCATTGTCGGCGTAGTCGTGACAGTTGTGCTTGTGTTCACGCTGGGCCTGCATGTGGCGCTTGGCTTCGTCGTCGGCGCGGTGCTTTCGGGCGCTGCCGGCTATGTCGGCATGAACGTGTCGGTGCGCGCCAACGTGCGGACGGCGGAAGCCGCGCGCGGCGGCTTGCAGCCCGCGCTCGACATTGCCTTCAAGGCCGGTGCGATCACGGGCCTGCTGGTCGTCGGCCTGGGCCTGCTTGGCGTGGCGGGATATTTCGGCGTGCTTAGCAACTGGAAGGGCGCAACTTCGCGCGACACGATCGAAGCGCTTGTCGCTTTGTCGTTCGGCGCGTCGCTGATTTCGATTTTCGCGCGTTTGGGCGGCGGCATCTTCACGAAGGGCGCCGACGTGGGCGCGGACCTCGTGGGCAAGGTCGAGGCGGGAATTCCCGAAGATGACCCGCGCAACCCCGCCGTGATCGCCGACAACGTTGGCGACAACGTGGGCGACTGCGCGGGCATGGCAGCCGACCTGTTCGAAACCTACGCGGTGACGATTGTTGCCACGATGCTGCTGGCGGCCATCTTCTTCACGGGCGAGCAGACGCTGACCATGATGATGTATCCGCTGCTCATCGCGGGCGTGTGCATCGTTGCCTCGATCGTCGGCACGTACTTCGTCAAGCTCGGGGCCGACGGCAACATCATGATGGCGCTTTACAAGTCGCTGATCGTGACAGGCGTTATCTCGACGGGCCTGATTTTCGTCGTGACCCAGCAATATGTCGGGCTCGATACCAAGATCGGCAACTCGACGGGCTTCGGCATGTTCGTGTGCGCGCTGGTCGGCATGGGCGTCACGGCGTTGCTGGTGTGGATCACCGAGTACTACACGGGCACCGGCTACCGCCCGGTGCGCTCGGTTGCCGCCGCCTCGCAAACCGGCCACGGCACGAACGTCATCCAGGGGCTTGCGGTGTCGCTCGAGTCGACCTTCCTGCCGGTCGTCGTGATCTGCGCGGGCATCCTCGCCTCGTACCTCACGGCCGGTCTCTATGGGATCGCGATCGCGGCTACCACGATGCTGGCCCTGGCCGGGATCGTCGTGGCGCTCGATGCCTACGGCCCGGTTACCGACAATGCCGGCGGCATTGCCGAAATGTCGGGCTTGCCCAAGGAAGTGCGCAAATTCACCGACGCGCTCGACGCCGTAGGCAACACGACCAAGGCCGTTACCAAGGGCTATGCGATCGGTTCGGCCGGCCTTGCGGCGGTCGTGCTGTTTGCGGCCTACATCTACGATCTCAAGCACTACTTCCCCAACATCGCCGACACGGTGAATTTCAGCCTTACGAATCCGTTCGTGGTCGTGGGGCTGTTCATCGGCGGCTCGCTGCCCTTCCTCTTTGCGGCAATGGGCATGACGGCGGTCGGCAAGGCGGCCGGTGCGGTGGTCGAAGAAGTGCGCCGCCAGTTCCGCGAGATCAAAGGCATCATGGAAGGCACGGCCAAGCCGGATTACGGCCGCGCCGTCGACATGCTGACCGCTGCCGCGATCAAGGAAATGGTCCTTCCCTCGCTGCTGCCGGTGCTGGCGCCGATCGTGCTTTACGTCGTGATCAATTTCATCGCGGGCCAGGCGGAAGCCTTTGCCGCGGTGGGCGCGATGCTGCTCGGCACGATCGTCACGGGCCTGTTTGTCGCCATCTCGATGACCTCGGGCGGCGGGGCGTGGGACAATGCCAAGAAGTACATCGAAGAAGGCCACTATGGCGGCAAGGGCTCGGAAGCCCACAAGGCTGCCGTGACGGGCGATACGGTCGGCGATCCCTACAAGGATACGGCCGGCCCGGCCGTCAACCCGATGATCAAGATCATCAACATCGTGGCGATCTTGATGCTCGCGATCCTGGCCAGCCTCGCGCAATAAGCGCGGCTGCCAAGGGTGCAAAACAAGACGGCCCCAGGCGAAAACCTGGGGCCGTTTTTGTTTTGCTGCCCGCCGACTTCAGCGCTTGGGCGCGCTCTTGTTGAATTTGCCGACGCTGCCGATCAACTGCTCGATGAACGTCAGTTCCTTGCCGGGCGAGGGGGTCACGCGCGTGACCGGGTCGATGATGATGCCGTCTTCCACCGAATAGCGCCGCACTTCGGCCAATTGGCCTTCGCCGTCGAACTGCACGACGACGACGCGCTGTTCGAGCAGATCGGGTTCCAAGAACGCAAAGCGGTAGGTTTTGCGCACGATGTAGTACCAGCTTTGCTCGGAATCGAACACGCCCTGCGAGGCGGGCGTGCCGAGCAATTGCTGCACGTCGTCGCGCGTCTGGCGGCCGGGTTCCAGGCGCGCGAGGTCTTCTTCGTTGGGCACGAATCCGCGCGTTTCGGTAAAACCGAGACCGCAGCCGCCAAGGACCAGGCCAACCGCCATCATCAAGGCGGCGGCCCGCAGCCGGGCGGGGAAAGTGGGACGGAAGGCGGCCTGCATGATCGTTGATTCCCTGGGCTGATTGCGCCACATCATATGAGTGGAAAGTGGGCTGCCGATGGCCCGCTGTCAATGAGGCGGACCGCGCCGAACGGATTGCTATGGTGTTTTCGAAGCTTTTCAAGCGCGACGCAACCAAAACCGCCGCCGAGCAGCTGTATCTGGCGCTCGCGACGCAAGCGCGCCAGCCATATTTTTACGCTGCGGCAGGCGTGCCCGATTCGCTGGACGGGCGCTTCGATGCCGTTGCCTTGCACGCGTTTTTGGTGCTGAACCGCCTCAAGCGCGAAACCGACCCTGTGGCGGCCGGGCTTGCCCAACATCTGGTCGATCATTTTGTCGAAGATATGGACCGTTCGGTGCGCGAATTGGGCGTGGGCGACATGGGGGTCGCGCGGCGCGTGAAGCAGATGGCGCAAGCGCTGTACGGGCGCGCCGCCGTCTACGAACAGGCTGTCGCCGACAGCGACGACGGCGCATTGGCCGCAAGCCTCGTGCGCAATCTTTACGGAACGCGCGCAGCACCTGTCGCAGCCGAGGTGTCGCTGGTCGTGCGCTATGTGCGTGCCGCCATCGCCGTATTGGCCGAACAGAGTCTGGCAGCGCTGGCGCAGGGCAAAATCGAATTTCCCGAACCCGGCAAGGCCTCACCCGGCAAGGACAGCGCATGAGCGAGTTCGAACGCCCCTATGCGCTCGATGCGTTGCGCGAGCGGCCTGTCCACCACAAGATTGCCGCAACCGCCGACGAATGCGCGGCGCTGGCCAAACGCTGCGGCGTTCTGGCGATCGGCAAACTCGAGGCGCGGCTGGTGCTCAGTCGCGTGCGCGCGGGCCGGGCCGTGCGCGTGGAAGGCAAGATTTCGGCGGCACTCGAGCAGGCTTGCGTTGTCTCGTTGCAGCCAGTCGGCCAAAAAGTGACGGAGAAATTCGCGGTTCTGTTCGTGCCGGCCGCCGACCTCAAGCCTGTTCCGATCGGCGAAGACGGCGAAGTCGATATCGCAGCACTCGTCGCCGAAGACGAACTCGAAGAGGTGCTGCCCGACGGTCCGCTCGATTTGGGCGAGCTGGTAGCGCAGGAATTTGCCGTCGCGATCGACCCCTATCCGCGTGCCGAAGGCGCCCAATTCACGTCGCAATGGGGGGCGGCCGCACCCGCCGCATTGCTGCCCGAGGGCAAGATTCGGCCCTTCGCCGACCTCAAGGACAAAATCGCCAAGGAAAAAGAACCGGTTCGTGACAGAAAGAAGACTTGAGCCGCGGGCCGGAATTGTCTATCTAGGCGCCTGAATTCCGAACGACGTTTTGGTTTTATCGGGTTCGTCCGCATCTTCGTGTGCGGCGGCTCACGGACGAGGTTGTGTCATGGCGGTTCCCAAGAAAAAAGTATCCCCTTCGCGTCGCAACATGCGCCGTTCGCACGATGCGCTGGCAGCGGCCTCGTATTCGGAATGCCCGAATTGCGGCGAGCTGAAGCGTCCGCACCACATTTGCGGTTCGTGCGGCTATTACGACGGTCGCGAAGTCGTGGCCAAAGCGGTCCAGGCCTGATTAGCGCCCGTTCTCGCTTGGAGGATCGGATATCTTGAGCCAGCGGCTCGTGCTTTCCATCGACGCGATGGGCGGCGACAAGGCGCCCGAGATGGCGATCCAGGGCTGTGAGCTGGCGCAAGAACGCTTTCCGTTCGTCGGGTTTTTGCTGTTCGGCGACGAAGCGCGGATCGCGCCTTTGGTTGCGGCTAGCAAGCTCGATCCGGCCAAGCACAAAATCGTCCATACCGACGATGCGGTTGCGGGCGACGCGAAGCCGTCGATCGCGCTGCGCAGCGGCCGCAAATCGAGCATGCGCTTGGCGATCGACGCGGTGCGCGATGGTGAGAGTGCTGGCGTTGTGTCGGCGGGCAACACCGGCGCTTTGATGGCCATGGCAAAATTCGTCTTGAAGACGTTGCCGGGCATCGACCGGCCGGCAATCGCTTCGCTTTTTCCGACCATGCGCGGCGAGAGCGTCATGCTCGATCTTGGCGCCAACGTGCAATGCGGTGCGGACAATCTGGTGCAGTTCGCGATCATGGGCGAAGTGTTTGCGCGCACCGTGCTGGGGCTGGCCCAGCCCAGCGTCGGCCTGCTCAATGTCGGTTCCGAAGACATGAAGGGCCATGACGAGTTGCGTGCGGCCGCCGCATGGCTGCGCAATACGCATCTGCCGATCGAATTTCGCGGCTTTATCGAAGGCGACGACGTTCCGGCCGGCACGGTCGATGTGATCGTTACCGACGGGTTCACGGGCAATGTTGCGCTCAAAATTGCCGAGGGCACGTCGAAGCTGTATTCGAGCTTCCTCAAGGGCGCGTTCCAATCGTCGTTTTTGGCCAAGCTCGGCTACTTGCTCGCAGGCTCGGCGCTCAAGAAAGTGCGCCTGCGCACCGATCCGCGGCGCTACAACGGGGCGATGTTCGTCGGCCTCAACGGCATCGTCGTGAAAAGCCATGGCGGTACCGATGCGCTTGGCTTCGCCAACGCGATCGGCGTCGCGGTCGACATGGTGACGCACGGGCTCAACGAAAAAATCAAATCGGAACTGGCGCATCTGGCGCCGCCGCCGCCCGAAGCGGCGGTCGGGTAGGGACTTCGCCATGGCCATACGATCTGTCGTGCGCGGCACCGGCGCCTACTTGCCTGCCAATGCCGTCAGCAACGAAGACTTGTCGCGCCGGGTCGAAACCTCGGACGAGTGGATCGTGGCGCGTACCGGCATTCGCCAGCGCCATATTGCAGCCGACGGCGAATTCACCTCTGACCTTGCGACCCACGCCGCCAAGCGCGCGCTGGCGGCCGCCGGCATCGCGCCGAGCGAGGTCGATCTGATCGTCGTTGCGACGACGACGCCCGACAGCACGTTTCCGGCCACGGCCACGATCGTGCAGGCCAAACTGGGGCTGGAGGGCCGCGGATTTGCGTTCGATGTGCAGGCCGTGTGCGCGGGCTTCGTCTATGCGCTCAACGTCGCCGACAATTTTATTCGCGTGGGCCAGGTCCGGACCGCCTTGGTGATCGGGGCTGAAACCTTCACGCGGCTGCTCGACTGGCAGGATCGCACGACCTGCGTTCTGTTCGGCGACGGGGCGGGCGCCGTGGTGCTCCAGGCTGAAAGCGGGCCCGGCACGCGCGGCATCTTGTCGAGCCATTTGCATTCCGACGGGCGCTTCAAGAACGCGCTCTATGTGTCGGGCGGGCCTAGCTCCACGGGCGATGTGGGGGTCGTGCGCATGAACGGCCAGGAAGTCTTCAAACATGCCGTCGTGAAGCTGGCGGAAGTTGTCGAAGAAGCCTTGCAGGCCAATGGCTTGAAGGGGTCGGATATCGATTGGCTGGTGCCCCACCAAGCCAACCAACGCATCATCGACGGCATGGCCAAAAAGCTGGGTCTGGGGCCCGAGCGCGTGGTGTCTACGGTCGCCCGCCATGCCAATACGTCGGCTGCGTCGATCCCGCTGGCGTTGGCCGAGGCCGCTGCCGACGGGCGCATTAAACAAGACCAACTCGTGCTGCTCGAAGCGATCGGCGGCGGCCTTGCCTGGGGTGCGAGCGTCATCCGCTGGTAGCGGACGACGGCGCCGGTCATGATTCAAGTCCGGGCGCCAAACCTTTGTAATTGACCGCTTTCGGTCGCTGCGCTAGCATTTTGGCGATTTCAATTCCGGCCCGGAGAGTGGCATGTCCGAAACCACCGTGACTCGCGCGGATCTGGCCGAAGCGGTCTACCAAGAAGTTGGTTTGTCGCGAAACGATTCGGCGACCTTGGTGGAGACCGTTCTGGGCGAAATCGTCGATGCCTTGACGCAAGGCCAGACTGTCAAGATTTCATCCTTCGGCAGTTTCTCGGTGCGCCAAAAAGGCCAACGCGTCGGCCGCAATCCTAAGACCGGCGAAGAAGTGCCGATTTTGCCGCGTCGCGTGCTGGTGTTCCGCGCGTCGCATGTGCTCAAAAATCGCATCAACCGCTCGATGACCAAGGCGCAAGCCGCCGCTGCGCCGAGTGCCGCACCCGCTGCGAGCGCAACGGCACCTGCCGCGCAAAAGGCGCCGATCGCTCCCAAGGTACCGGCGGCAAAGGTTTAAGCGCGGATGGCCGAACCGCACGTCGCTGCGATCGCGCTTGCACATAGGCGCGGCGCAAAATCGGCCGATGCGTTTCGCACGATCAGCGAGGTTGCGGGCGATCTTGAAGTGCCGCAGCACGTCCTGCGCTTTTGGGAAACGCGTTTTGTCCAGATCAAGCCGCTGAAGCGCGCAGGCGGGCGGCGCTATTACCGGCCTGAAGATATCGAACTGCTGCGCCGCATTCGCGAACTGCTCTACAAGCACGGCTATACGATCAAGGGCGTGCAGCGGCTGCTCAAGGACAACGGTTTGATCGAGGTGCCGACCAGTGCCGCACCGGCGATGGCCCCGGTCGTCGCCGTACCCAAGTCCATGCCGCCGCCAGTGCCCGTTGCCGTGGCGCCGCCCCCCCGCGTGGCGCATGTCGATCCCGCGTTGGCCGATTTGCCTTTGTTTGCCAAGCCGCTCGACCGGGCAGCGATCATGGCGACAATCGACGAACTGGAAGCGCTCAAAAAACTGCTGCGCAAGCGCAGTGCTCGCTGAAGCTGCCCGATGGCCGATCCCGCAGCCCCCGCCGACGGCGCCGATGCGCCAAAGAAAAAACTGTCGGGCAAGAAGCTCCTCATCATTCTGATTCCCGTGCTGCTGCTGCTTGCGGGCGGCGGGGCGGCCTTTTTCCTTGGTTTTATCGGCGGCAAGGAGCCCGAGGTCGAAGAAGCGGCCGAGCAACCGCCACCGCCACCGCCACCCAGCATCATCTATCCGATGCCGGATATTCTGGTGAATCTCAATACGGCGCCGACGGCGCGCGGGGCTTTTGTCAAACTGACCTCGACCATCGATCTGGTCGAAGAAGACGTGACTCTGTTCGAAGACGCGCTGCCGCGTGTCATTGACACGATGATCACCTACATGCGCGAGCTGCGACCCGACGATTTGCGCGGCTCGGTGGGGCTCGTTCGGCTGCGCGAGGAACTGCTCGTCCGCATCAAGATCAGCGCCGCACCCGCCCGGGTCAACGATGTGCTGTTTCGGGAAATCCTCGTTCAATAGTTTATTTTTCGCTTTTTATATATTGAAATCATATAGTTAAAAAACGAACCTAATGTAATTTCGAGAGTCTGATAACGACTTGTTAACCTTCTTTCGGCATTATTGAGCCGCAGTTTAGCTAAATTCGGATAAGATTGAATCGACCACCGCGATCAATCGGACCCCGCAAAGGCAAGTGAATGGCGGACGATCCAAAACCGGCCGACGGCGAAGAGGCTACTCCCGATGGGGAGGCGCCCAAGAAGAAACTGCTGTCCGGCAAGATGCTGATCATCATCGGCGCAGCCGTCCTCTTGCTGCTGGGCGGCGGGGCGGGGGCGTATTTCTTCTTGTTCGCCTCCAAACCCGCAGAACAGCACGCCGAAGAGGGCCCCAAGCCCGAAGGGCCGGCCGAACCGACGGGTCCGCAGAAAATCGTCTACTACAACATGCCCGACCTGCTCGTGAATTTGAACGCCGGTGCCGGTCGGCGCACGTCGTTCCTGAAACTGACGATGGCGGTCGAACTGCGCAGCATCGACGATGCGGGCGCGTTCGAAGCGAACCTGCCGCGCATCGTGGACAACTTCCAGATCTACCTGCGCGAATTGCGGCCCGAGGATCTGCGCGGCTCGTCGGGGTTCTTGCGTCTGCGCGAGGAACTGCTGACGCGCGTGCAATTGGCCGCAGCCCCCGCGCGCGTCAACGATCTCTTGTTCCGCGAAATGCTCGTGCAGTAGCCCCTACAGCAGCAGCCCCTTGCAATAGTCGGAGCCCGACAGGGAAACGAAAAAATGGCCGATCCGAATAACATGTCCGACGAAGAAAAGATGGCCGCCGAGTGGGCGTCCATGGAGTCCGGCGGCGGCGATGCGGCCGGCGGCGGCGATGCGGCGACCGCGCGGGTCTTGAACCAGGACGAAATCGACTCGCTGCTGGGTTTCGACGGCGCTGCGGGCGGGGGCGATGGCACCTCGGGCATGCAGGCGATCATCAACAGCGCGCTCGTTTCCTACGAACGCCTGCCGATGCTCGAAATTGTTTTCGACCGGCTGGTGCGCATGCTGACCACGAGCTTGCGCAATTTCACGTCGGACAACGTCGAAGTCTCGCTCGACGTCATCACCTCGACGCGTTTTGGCGACTACGTGAACTCGATCCCGTTGCCCGCGATGTTGGCCGTGTTCAAGGCAGAGCAGTGGGACAATTTCGGCCTGCTGACGGTCGACTCGGCGCTGATCTATTCGATCGTCGACGTGTTGCTGGGCGGGCGTCGCGGCACGGCCGCGATGCGCATCGAAGGCCGCCCCTACACGACCATCGAGCGCAACCTCGTCGAACGTCTGGTCGCGGTCGTCCTTGGCGATCTCTCGGCGTCGTTCGATCCGATCAGCAAGGTCAATTTCCGCTTCGAGCGCTTGGAGACCAACCCGCGCTTTGCCACCATCGCGCGCCCGGCCAACGCCGCCATCATCGCCAAGCTGCGCATCGACATGGAAGACCGCGGCGGGCGCCTGGAATTGCTGCTGCCCTACGCGACGCTCGAGCCCGTTCGCGAAATGCTGCTGCAGCAGTTCATGGGCGAAAAATTCGGCCGAGATTCGATTTGGGAAGGCCACTTGGCGACCGAATTGTGGTCGACCGACATCGACATCAACGCGGTCGTCGACGAGCAGGTGATGACGCTCCAGGACGTGCTGGATTTTCGCGTCGGCACGCGGCTCATGCTGAATGCGACGCCCGAAAGCGAAATCATGGTGCTGTGCGGACCCGAGCGGCTGTTTCGCGGCCGCATGGGGCGGCGCGGCCAGAATGTCGCCGTGATGATCGAGCGCAAAATCAACAAATACGAGGACAGCTAATGGGCATCGAACTGGCGCTCAATCTGGTGCTGGCAGGCTTGCTGGCGGCGGTGATCGTGTATGCGATCTTGCTCAACAAGCGCCTGGGAGCTTGGCGCGACGGCAAGGCCGAACTTGCCAAGGCAGCCGCCCAGTTTACCGCTGCCGCCGAGCGCGCCGAACTTGCGATCGTCGAGCTCAAGGCAGCCAGCGAAGCCTCGGGCCGTTTGCTCGAAGACCAGACGCGCAGGGCGCTTTTCCTCAAAGACGATCTTGAAATGCTCGTGGAACGTGCCGAGCCCGTCGCCGACCGCTTGGTCGACCGCGTGCGCGCAGGCGCGTCGCCGGTGCAAATGCCCCAGATGCAGATGCCGCCGGTGCACACACCCCAAATGCAAACGCCAACCCCGCTGTCGAATGCTGCTGCCCGCGTTCCCTTGCGCCCGGCCGCACTCGCCGAAACGGCCGATGCGCGTTCGCCCGTTCGCTCGATGGCCGAACAGGAGTTGCTGCGCGCGATCGCCGAGCGACGCAAAGCTGGAGCGCCGGCAGGGGCGCAAGTCGGGGCGCGCGGCGCATGAAGATTTTTCAGCGCATCCGCCTGTTGCCTGTTCTGGCGCTGGTCGCCGTTTTGCTGTTGGGGTTGCGGCTTGGCCATTTGGGCAGCGCCGTGGCCCAGCAATCGCCAAGCCCGCGTGCGGGCGTGCCTGCGGCACCGACCCCCGCCCCGCGTCCGCAGGAGGCGCGACCAAGCATCGCCGCCCAAGCGCCGCTCGTCGTCCAATTCGCCCAAGCGCCCGCCGCCGAGCCGACAGCCGAACGCACGGCGCCCGGCACCGTCCAAGCCGACGGCGAACGCACCTTCAGCCAGGGCGAGATCGAAGCGCTCGAAGATTTGACCAAGCGGCGCGAAGAGATCGACCGCCGCATGTCGGAACTGGAGCAGCGCGAAGCCATCCTGCAGGCTGCAGAAAAACGCATCCAACAGCAGGTCGAAGAGCTTAAGGGGCTGCAAAGCTCCGTCCAAAGCGCCATCGCCAAATACGACGAACAGGAACAAGCGCGCCGCCAAAGCCTGGTGCGCATGTTCCAGAACATGAAACCGAGCGAAGCCGCGCGCATCTTCGAGCAGATGGAATTGCCGGTCTTGCTCGAACTGGTCGAGGCCATGAACGAGCGCCGAGCCGCCCCGATTTTGGCCCAGATGAATCCGATCCGCGCCCAGCAGGTGACGTCCGAGTTGGCGCGCCGTCGCCAGCCCGGCGGTCAGCCGGCTTCGCAAATACCCGCACGTGCCGGATAAAATTTCCGACACGCGGTCGGGGTTCGTTCGGCCCGGCGAACTGGGGGCTTTACCTTGGCACGGTACTCGATTAGTAAGCTTTTAACTTTTGTCGTCTAGGGATGGGCGCGTTGCAAACGCAATGAGTGGGTTTGCTGCCAGGCGCCCGGCGACGTATCGCGACACATTTGGGCAGGAGAAACGAAATGGCCGTCGATCTTCGTATGAACGTTCTTATCGTCGACGACTACAAGACGATGCTGCGTATCGTTAAGAACTTGCTCAATCAAATCGGCTTCACCAATGTCGACGAGGCCGAAGACGGCTCGGCAGCACTTGCGAAGATTCGCCAGAAGGAATACGGCCTGATCATTTCCGACTGGAACATGGTGCCGATGACCGGCTTGCAACTCCTTCAAGAAGTGCGCGCCGACGCCAAGTTCAAGCATATTCCGTTCATCATGGTGACGGCCGAAAGCAAAACCGAGAACGTGGTCGCCGCCAAGCAGGCGGGCGTCAACAACTACATCGTCAAGCCCTTCAATGCGGCCGTGCTCAAAGGCAAAATCTCGACGGTGTTGGGCGATTTCTGACGCGCGACAAACGAGGACGGGTTCGTGGCGAAAACAAAAACAAAAAAGCGCCAATCGGTTTCTGCAAAAAAAACGGCCGGCAAAAAATTAGCCGCACGCAAGCCGGCGCTTAGAACGCCGGTGTCCAAGAAAGTTGCAGGCAGGAATGCTGCCGGCAAAAAACGCGTGCCGAACAAACGCGCCAAACCGCGCGGCAACGGGTCGGCCCCCGTCCGCACCGGCATCGCGCGGCTGGGGATGATCATCGCCAATGCCAAGCGCGATTTGGCAGCCTTGCAGGCGCAGGAAATCGGCCGCACGCATTTGCCGTCTGCGGGCGACGAACTCAGCGCCATCGTCGGCGCGACCGAAGCTGCGACGAATTCGATTCTCGATGCGGTCGAGCGCATCGAAAAATCCGCGGCTTTAGCCGGCGCCGAAATCGGTGCAGCGATCGCGCGCGATGCGACGGCGATCTACGAAGCTTGCAACTTCCAGGACATTACGGGCCAGCGCATCTCCAAGATCGTTTCGGTCCTGAAAGAAGTCGACCAAACGGTTGCCGAATTGCTGTCCACGTTGCAGATGCCCAAAATCGATTTGGCCGCAAGCGTGCCGCTTGCACCGCCGGTTCGGACCGGCGAGGCGGCATTGCTCAACGGTCCGCAAGCCCCTGGTGGCGCCCCCAATCAGGCCGATATCGACGCGCTGTTCGACAAGCTCTGAGCAAACGCATAGAATCGTCAGCCGATTCGGGCACTTAGTTCGAGCTAGGTCTGTCTTGGTGTAAACTGGGGCATGGGCTGGGTTTGGACATGACGGCAAGCGGACGCTCAAGGGCATCCATGGCGACGCAAACGACACGGTATCGTGCAACCAAAGCACGCTGTTTTGGCGCAGCGTTGTTGGCGTGCGCATGCCTGTTTGCGGAAACCGTTGCGGCCCAAGGCCAGGCGCCGTGGCGAACCTTTCCGGCCGCACCGCCCGCGCCGAGTTTGACGCCCGAGTCCGGCCCCGCACAGGTGCAGCCTTCGACGCCGCTCCAACCGTTGCCGTCGGCACCCGCTGCCAATCCCGCCAGCGGCATTGTCCCCCCGCCTTGGGCAAATGCGCCGACTGTACAGCAGGCCCCCCAAGGGCCGAGTGCGGCCCCTGCGACGGCTGCCCCGGCCAGCGCCCCGGCCGCCTCGGTGCCTGGCACGCAATTGCCGCCAGCCCCCGGCGTTGCCGTGCGTTTTGGCAACAATCCGGGGTTCGACCGGGCCGTCTTCGACTGGCCGGAAGATGTCGATTATCGCGTCGAGCAAAATGGCCGCAACGTGACGATGACGTTCGGCGCGCCCGTGGCGCTCAACCAAGCGGCGCTGACGGCAGGCTTGCGGGCGTCGGTTGCGGGCGTGCGGGCCGCGCGCACGGCCGATCGCGCGACGCTCGACTTGACGCTCAACGACAATGTTGGGCTGCGCCACTTCCGGGCGGGACCGCGCGTGGTGCTGGATCTGGTGCGCGACGGGTCGATCCCGACCGACCAGCCGACAAGCCAGTCCAACCAGCTTCCAACACCGGCCCAAGCGCAAGCCCAGGCCCAGGCGCGACAAGCGGCCAACGCGCCGCCGCCCGCCGCCGCTGCGTCCAGCGCTGCTGGCGGGGCCAATGCCGGGGCTGGGGCGGCACCAACCGGCGTGCCCGGTCGGCCCGGTACGCCCGATTTCCAAGCGCTCGCCCAGCAGGCGCAAGCCTTGGGGTTGAGCGCGCCGCCAGCCGCCCCCAATGCGGGCGGCGTACGTTCCGCGGCGGCCAATCTGGTGGCGTTGGGCGGCCGCGTTCCGATCGATGTGTCGCGCGAGGAGAATTTCGACGCGATCCGCTTCGGCTTCGACGAGCCGATCGGACTTGCCGTGTTTAGCCGCGGCCAGTATTTGTGGATCGCCTTCGACAAACCCGTCGATCTCGATCTGGCAGTTTTGCGCGATGGCGCGCAGATGCGCGATTTGCTGGGCGATGTCGAGATCGTCGAAAGCCAAGGTACCGTGCTGCGTTTGAGCCCGCGCAATGGCGCGCATGCGCTCGTGCGGCGCGACGGCTCTGCCTGGGTGGTCGAACTTGGGCGTCTGCCGCGCCGTCCGGAAAAACCGCTGGTGATCGTGATCCGCAATCCCGACACGCCGGCCGACGCGCGCGTATCGATCGAATTGCAGGGCTCGCAGAACGTGCTGCGGCTGCGCGATCCGGAAATCGGCGACGAGTTGGCCGTGGTGCCCAGCGCCGTGGGCGGCATCGGGCTTGCCGAGACGCGCCGCTATCCGCAGTTCCAGATTCTGGCGAGCATGCAAGGGGCGGTCGTGCGCCCCGACGACGACACGGTTTCGGTGCGCCCGCTCGGCACCGGCGTCGAGATTTCTTCGACCCGCGCGCTGTTCGTGACGGCCCCCACGGCCCAAGGCACGCCCGGCGCCCCGCCGCTGCGCCAGGGCGCGCTGCTCGATCTGACGGCGTGGCAGCGCGGTGGCCCGCTCAAATTCAATGAAGACCAAGCCGCGCTCGAGCGCGCCATCGCCGCGAGCCGACCCGGCGATGCGCGCAACCAAGCGCGGCTCGATTACGCGCGCTACATGTTCGCGCACGGGCTGTTCGCCGAGACCAATGCGATGCTGCGGCTGATCGGCGAAGAGCGGCCGCAACTGCTCGACGGCCCGCAGAACCGCGCCATGCGCGGCGTGGCCGAGCTCTACAGCGGCAATTTGGACGAGGCCGCGCGTTGGCTCAACCATTCGAGCCTCGACCAAGAGGGCGAAGCGGCGCTGTGGCGCGGCGCGCTCGCGATGGCGCAGAGCGATCCGCAGGCGGCGCTGCTGCAATTCGACCGCGCGACCGACGCTTCGGACCGCTTCCCGCGTCTGTTCGCAAACCGTCTGGGCCTCGCGATTGCCGAGGCGCGCGTCGAGGGCAAAGAACTCGACGTCGCCCAGCGCCGCATCGAGCAGATTCTGACCAACAACCCGAGCCGCGGCGACCAGGCGCGCGCGGACTATCTGCGCGGGCGCATCGCCCTCGAGCGCGGCGACGAGCGCGCGGCGTTGGCGGCGTGGCGCACGCTGTCGCTCGGCACCGTCACGCGCGCGCGCGTGCAGGCGGAACTCGCGCGCATCGAGCTGCAAAGCGCCAAGGGCGAAATCACGCCGCAAGAAACCGTCGCGGCGCTCGAGCGGTTGCGCTTCGCGTGGCGCGGCGACGATCTTGAATTCGAGATCCAGCGCCGCCTGGGTCGCGCCCAACTGGCGACCGGCGATTTCCGCCAGGGCGTGCGCACCTTGCGCGAAACGGCCGCGCGGTTTCCGCAGGCGCGCGATCGCGGCGAACTCGAAAACGACGTCAAGCGCGAGTTCCGCAAACTCTTCCTCGAGGGCGAGGCGGACCGGCTGTCGCCGGTAGCTGCGATCGGCCTGTTCGAGGATTTCCGCGACCTCGTGCCCGGCGGCAACGAAGGCGACGACATGGTGCGCCGTTTGGTCGAGCGCATGGTCGCGGTCGATCTGCTCGACCGGGGCGGCGAATTGCTCGATTACCAAATGCGCAACCGCCTGCAAGGCCGCCCGCGCGCCGAAGTGGGGGCAAGGCTTGCGGCGATCCGGCTGCTCGATCGCAAGCCGCAATTGGCGCTCGATGCGCTCGAAGCCTCCGACGGGCAGGGCGTGAACGGCGATCTGTCGCGCGAACGCGCGCGTCTGGCCGCGCGCGCATTGGCCGATCTTGGCCGTGCGCCCGAAGCGCTTGCACGCCTCGAAGGCGATCCGGCCGCCGATGCCGATTTGCTGCGCGCCGAAATCGCCCTGCGGACCCGCGCTTGGCCGCAAGCAGCCCAAGCGCTCGAACGCCTGGTGGGTGCGCCGCCCGTTGGGACCCAAGCGCTCGACGACAACAAGGCGCGCCAGACATTGCATCTGGCCGTGGCGCTGGCTTTGGCGGACGACAATGCAGGCACCGCGCGCCTGCGCGAGCGTTTTGGTCCCGCCATGGGCCGTTCGCCCTATGCCGAAGTTTTCCGCGTGCTGACCGCCGACAAGGCGGGTGCCACGCCCGATATCGCGTCGATCGCCGCCCGCGTGTCGTCGCTGGCGCCGTTCGAGTCGTTTATGTCGGGCTATCGCCAGCGTCTGTCGGGCCCGCCGAAACCCGCCACCGGCTGATCCATTTGAAAAAAAACTGTGGATGGTTCGTCTTTCTGCTTGTGTTCTAGAACAAAGGTGGTACTCTCCAAATCTCGGTGCGGGGCCATACGTTTCGCACCGGGGTGCTTTTGGGAACAAAGAATGTACTCGAAGCATTGACGATTTATTCGGCACGTTATTTCGGCGAATGGTCACACGGCGATCGATGGGGGCGTTGGCCTCTGCAATCGCCCCTGATATGGAGGGTATAAGGATGTCGTCAGTTACTGCGTTGCGGTCGTCTCCGAAGGAATCGGCCGAGAAAGACAGCAAAGATTCCATGGACAAGAACAAGGCGTTGGAAGCGGCTTTGAGCCAGATCGAACGGTCGTTCGGCAAGGGCTCGATCATGAAGCTGGGGGCGCGCGACCAGTCGGTTGCGGCCGAAGTGATTTCGACAGGCTCCCTGTCGCTCGATATCGCGCTTGGCATCGGCGGGCTGCCCAAGGGGCGCATCGTCGAGATCTACGGGCCGGAAAGCTCGGGCAAGACGACGCTGGCGCTGCACGCGATCGCCGAGGCCCAGAAGGCGGGCGGCACTTGCGCGTTCGTCGACGCCGAGCATGCGCTCGATCCGGGCTATGCGCGCAAAGTCGGCGTGGATGTCGACAATCTTTTGATCTCGCAGCCGGACGCGGGCGAACAGGCGCTCGAAATTGCCGACACGCTCGTGCGTTCGGGCGCGGTCGACGTGCTGGTGGTCGACTCGGTCGCCGCCCTTGTGCCGCGCGCCGAACTCGAAGGCGAAATGGGCGACAGCCACATGGGCCTGCATGCGCGCTTGATGAGCCAGGCGTTGCGCAAGCTCACGGGCTCGATCTCGCGCTCCAACACGCTCGTCATCTTCATCAACCAGATCCGCATGAAGATCGGCGTGATGTTCGGCAATCCCGAAACGACGACGGGCGGGAACGCGCTGAAGTTCTATGCCTCCGTGCGTCTCGACATTCGCCGCATCGGCGCGATCAAGGACCGCGAAAACATCGTCGGCAACCAGACGCGCGTGAAGGTCGTCAAAAACAAGATGGCGCCGCCCTTCAAGGTGGTCGAATTCGACATCATGTACGGCGAGGGCGTGTCCAAAACGGGCGAGCTCATCGATCTTGGCGTCAAAGCGGGCGTGGTCGAAAAATCGGGCGCATGGTTCTCGTACGACGGCACCCGTATCGGCCAGGGCCGCGAAAACGCGCGCGCCTACTTGAAGGAACATCCCGAAGCGGCCGCCGCCATCGAAGCCGCGATCCGCGGCAATGCAGGCAATGTCGCCAGCGCCATGATGGCGGAACCCGGAACGTCTGAAAGCTAG
>CAMDLT010000050.1 GCA_945901855.1 Asaia bogorensis
CCGGGCAATCCTGCAACTGCTGCCCAAATGGTTCGAGCACTACAACACCGTTCACCCGCATCGCGCACTCGGATATCGTTCACCCCGCGAGTTCATCGCGGAGCGCAAAACCCGGTAGGCCGTGTCCGGAAATTAGGGGGCTACAACAGCCATTCCTAGCTTAGGTCGCGATCTTGCCCAGCGCGTGGCGCGTCGCAAGGTAGCTACCGAGTTCGGCCTGATCAGCCAAACCAATATGCAGACCGAGTTTGGAGCGGCGATAGAGAATATCGCCCGGCGTGCGCGCCCATTCTTCGGCGACCATCAAATCGACCTCAGCACCGTAGAGACCAGCCCCAAAATGTGGGCCCAGATCCGCAAGAGTATTGGCGGCTTCTAGAAACTTTAGCGCGCGGCCGCCTTGGCGGCGCGCCATGCCGTAAAGATGCTCGGCCGGTACAAACGCAAAGCGCGCTTCGAGACGCGCCACAAACTTTTCGAAGTCCGTATCCTGGCCGTCGAGTTCGCCGCCCGGCAACGTCGTGTTGGCGGTCCAGGCCGGTTTGAGCGCTGGGAAAAACGGCGCGAGTTTTTCAAGAGCGTGTTCGGCCAAGCGGCGAAACGTCGTAATCTTGCCGCCAAAGATCGACAAAGCGGGCGCACGCGCGCTGTCGCCGTCGAGTTCGAGCACGTAATCGCGCGTTGTCTCGCTCGCATTTTCGGCGCCGTCATCGTAAAGCGGCCGAACGCCCGCATAGCTCCACACCACATCTGACGGCGCGATCGGTCTGGCCATGAAGCGGTTGACCGCCGTGCACAAATAGTCGATTTCGCCGGGCGTGATCGCCACGCGGCCCGGATCGCCATCGTAGACGACATCGGTCGTGCCGATCAGCGTGAATTTGCGTTCATAGGGGATCGTGAAAACGATCCGCCGATCATCGTTTTGCAGAATGAAAGCATGCTCGCCCTCGTACTGGCGCGGCACGACGATATGGCTGCCTTTGACGAGCTTCAAGGTGGCGGGCGCGTTCGAACCCAGCACGCCCGCCAGGGTCTGCATTACCCACGGGCCCGCCGCGTTGACGATCGCGCGCGCGGTCACCTCGCTCTTTTGACCGGTGATGCGATCGGACAAGGTGGCGCGCCACACCGCTCCTTCGCGCCGTGCGGCGGTCACTTGGGTGCGCACGCGAATGTCGGCGCCAAGGTCGGCCGCCTGGCGCGCGCAGAGCACCACCAGCCGCGCATCGTCGACCCAACCGTCGGAATAGACGAAGCCCGCAAACAGCCCTTTGCGCAACCCGCGTCCGAACGGGCTTGCCGCCAGATCAACTTTGGCCGAGCCTGGCAGGCGCGATTTGCGCCCTGGCACGTAGCCAAGCCAATCGTACAAAAACAGGCCCGCGCGGATCATCCAGGCCGGGCGCAAGCTTGCGTCGTGCGGCAAGACAAAGCGCAGCGGCCACATGATATGCGGCGCGCCGTCGAGCAAAACATCGCGCTCGGCGAGCGCTTCGCGCACCAGTCGAAATTCGTAATGCTCGAGATAGCGCAGCCCCCCATGGATGAGCTTGGTCGAGGCCGAGGAGGTTGCCGACGCGAGGTCGTTTTGCTCGGCCAGCACGACCGAAAGGCCGCGACCGGCCGCATCGCGCGCGATGCCGGTTCCGTTCACGCCGCCGCCGATCACCAGCAAATCGCAGGAAGTTTTCGGGTCCGTCATTGCTGTCGAAGCTACTTCTTGGGCAACACGCCCTTTTGCGGCGTGCTATAGCGCTTGGCGGGCACGGTCTGGCCGGGCAGCCATTTTTTGAGGTTTTGCGGCTTGGAGGGGCGTTTACCGACAGTCGCCTCTTCGAGCTTGTCGCCCAGGCTTTTGTAGGCATCCATGGTCATGGCCAGCATGTCTTTGCCCGCAATGCCCATGGCGATGGCGGAATCGCCCTTCATTTGCGCTTGGCGCAGCAGATAGATCATGAGCTTGGCCTCGTCGGCCGATATTTTCAGGGTAAAGACCGGCCCGGACATTGCCGCTTCTCCTCGTGCGTTTCGTGCGAATCGAACAAAATTCTAGCATAGCGACAGGACGCGGGCGCCCTTGCTCGGCTAGAATAGAGCCATGACGATCGGACTGACCACACATCGTTCGCGCCCCAGCCTGATTGCCCGGCTCAAAGACGTGCCGTGGCTGTTGGTGCTGCTGGTCGTGGGGCTTACGGCCGTGAGCTGCGCCATGCTCTATTCGGCGGCCGGCGGCGATTGGGAGCCGTGGGCCCAGCGCCAGGCTATTTTTGTGGGCATCGGCGTGGCGCTGATGCTGTCGGCCGCCTTGATGGATATCCGCACCTGGTTTCGCTTTGCGTATCTGGTCTATTTCCTGTGCGTGATGCTGCTGCTGGGCGTGGAGATCGCGGGCGTCGTGGGCATGGGCGCCAAACGCTGGCTCGATCTGGGTTTCGTGCGCGTGCAACCGTCCGAGTTCGTCAAGATCGGCGTGGTGCTGGTGCTCGCGCGCTATTTCCACGGCATGCCCCAGGAGCGGATCGGCAATCCGCTGTTCTTGCTGTGGCCTGCAATTCTGGTGATGGTTCCGGCCGCGATGGTGCTGGTCCAACCGAAGCTCGGTTCGGCGGTGCTGATCGGTTTTACGGCGCTTGTGATGTTTTTTGTGGCCGGCGTTCGGCTGTGGAAGTTCATGGTCCTTGGCGCCCTGGTGGCGGGCGCGGTCCCCATCGCCTGGAGCTTGTTGCACGACTATCAAAAACGCCGCGTGCTGACGTTCCTCAATCCCGAAAGCGATCCGCTGGGGGCGGGCTACCACATCATCCAATCGCGCATCGCCTTGGGTTCGGGCGGCATGTGGGGCAAAGGTTTTGCGCAAGGCTCGCAGAGCCAGCTCCAGTTTCTGCCCGAAAAACAGACCGACTTTATCTTCGCCGTTTTGGCCGAAGAATTCGGCTTGGTCGGGTCGCTGGCGCTGTTGGGCGTCTATTTTTGCATCCTCGCGTTTTTGCTCGGCATTGCGGCGCGCACGCGCAGCCAGTTCGCGCGCTTGCTGGCGATCGGCGTCGCGGCGATGTTCTTTGCCAACGTCTTCGTCAACATCGCGATGGTAACGGGCTTGCTGCCGGTGGTCGGCGAACCGTTGCCGCTGATGTCGCTGGGCGGGTCGGCGATGATCGCCACATTGGCCGCGTTGGGTCTGGCGATGAGCGCGTTTGTGGGCCGCGACCGCACGATTTCGCGCTCCGGCGAGGACGTGGTCTAGGCGGGGCCGGATTTTTTGGTTTCGTGCGCATCCGGCGCCAGACCATAAGGCGCCACGAGCGCCCAGACATGGGCCGGCACCATGCTGCGCAGGCGCCGCGATTTTTCGCGCCGCAGATGGACGACCGTTTCGCACGCCTTCATCTCGACGCGCGCGCGCGCAAATTCGAGCCCGCGCGGCCCGATGCGCGGCATGAGAAAACTGACGAGCGGCCGCAGCCAATTTGGCATGCGCCGCAACGGCAGACCGCCGGCCGCGCGCAGCGTGTTGGCAAGAAAGCCTTTGACGGCGCCCTGGCGTTTGCCCGCACTGCCCGGCGTTTGCACGCGCAGTTCAGCGCCCAGCAGATCGACGAGCTCCTGGCCGCGATCGTTGCGAACCAGCAGCCACTGTTCGCCCTGACCGCCCATATAGCCGACCGTGATGTCGGCCAGAACATTGGTGTAGTCGACGCAAGTGCGGCACGTGAGCGGAAAGAAATCGCGCGGCAGTTTCGAGATCGGCAGATCGAGAAACGGAATTTCGCGGCGCTTGCCGTCGGCAAAACGCAGTTCCACGCGATAGTCGGCGCGAAATTCCAGATACGTGATCGTCGCGGGATCGGGAGCGAGCAAGGCCAAAAACGTGTGGAAGTTTTCGGTCGTCGTATTGTCCGAACACGGCGTGCCGATGACGTAGAGCCGCTCGAACCCGAGCTCTTTTTCGAGCGCGCGCAGCGCGTAGACTTGGCAGGGAATGCCGATGATCGCGAGCCGCTTGTAGCCGAGCCGACGCGCCGGTTCGAGCAACGACAAAAGCGGCGCATAGCCCATCCGCATGCCGCGAACGCTTGCCATGCCGCGCGCCTCGGTGACAAGGACGGGCACCGGGCGCCAGCGATCGTCCTTGTCGGGCGCCATTGTCAGCACGGCATCGACGGCGCGGGTTTCGAGCAACCGCTCGGCGATGCGCGTGGCGATGCCGGTCCATTGCGCGCCCGCGATCGGCGGCACAAGCGACGCGCGGACCATGCGCTGGAACGGCCCGAAATGCAGTTCGTCGGGCCTTGCAGGATCGCGCTTGCGGCCGTGGATTTGGGCCTCCAGCGCGTCGTAGTCGGGCTTGATGAACTGGCAGGCCGTGCCACATTTTTTGGGCTCCGCACTGCGCGAGACTCCGCAATCGGTGCAAAGGTCGCGCGGTGCGGCGGCGCCAAGCGGCGGGGCGTAGACGGCTGCAGCGGGATCGGTCGAATAGGACATACGATTAACCCTAGCAGTCCGCGCCCCGTGCTTTAAACTGGTTTTACCGATTGCGCGAGGGCGGGGCGGGGCGATGCGTATCACGGGCATGAACCATTTTACGATTCTGGCCAAAGACCTCGACCAGACGCGGCATTTTTATCGCGACATTGTGGGGCTGGCCGAAGGCGAGCGGCCCGATCTTGGATTTCCGGGCGCGTGGTTCTATGTCGGCGCGCAGTGGGTGCTGCATGTGGTGGCGGGCCGCAAACTGCCCGAACCGCCCGCCGGCGTCATCGACCACATGGCGTTCAGCGCCGAAGGGCTCGACGAAGCGCTGGCGCGTCTTGAGGCCAACGGCATCGCCTACCGGCTGTCGCAGCAGCCCGGCACAAAAGTCTGGCAGATTTTTTTCAACGATCCGAACGGTGCCAAGGTCGAACTTGATTTTGCGCCCACAGAACGGGCATAGGCATGGACGCGTTTTTGGTATCGACGGGCGTTGTTGCGTTGGCGGAGATCGGCGACAAGACGCAATTGCTGGCGTTTCTGCTCGCCGCCCGCTTCAAAAAGCCGCTGCCGATCGTGGCCGGCATTCTTGCCGCGACGATCCTCAATCACGGGCTTGCGGGCGCGCTTGGCGGGTGGATCGGCGCCAATATCGGGCCCGAAATTCTGCGCTGGATTCTGGGCCTGTCGTTTCTGGCCATGGCGGCGTGGGTGATGGTTCCGGACAAAATTGAAGACGAAGAAACCCAGATCGCCCGGCGCCTGGGCGTTTTTGGCGCCACGTTCGTGACCTTCTTTTTGGCCGAGATGGGCGACAAGACCCAGCTTGCGACCGTGGCGCTGGCCGCACACTACGCGGCCCCGGTCGCAGTCGTGATCGGCACCACGCTCGGCATGCTGATTGCGGACGTGCCGGCCGTGTTCGCGGGCGACCGGCTGGCGGCAAAGATACCGATGAAGCTCGTTCACGGCGCCGCGGCGGCGGTGTTTGCGGCGCTGGGCCTCGCGACCTTGTTCAATGTCGATACGATGCTGGGCTTCTAGCTCGCAGCGAGTTCGAAATGTCGGCCTTTTTTGCGTCGCCGGGCGTGCTGCCAATCCTGCTGCTGGCGGGCTCGTTGAACGAGGTTCGTTCGGCCGCATCGGCGACGGCAGGCGACAAAAGGCGACCGTCGCCTATTTATGTGCTTGAATTTGCACATATGTCGCCTCGCCGACGAATCGGGCGACACACTCTATATTCACTTTTCAAACAGCACCCGCCCGACTAGGACGATGGCGATATCCGACCATTTTTGCGGGTAAATTTCAAGAACAAAGCTAATATACCTTTCTTGAAATTCGATACCCGTCAGTTACAGCCAGCGCCGCACGCGCGCGCAATAGGCCTCAAACGCGGTGCCAAAGCGCGCTTGCAGGGCGCGTTCTTCAGGGGCGATCTGAAATCGGCCGATCCAAACGACAAACGCCAAGGGGCCAAGCGCCGCGACTGGTACAGCCAAAAACGCGGCGTACGCGGCGAGCAAGGCCGCCAGCGCCACATACATGGGATTGCGCGAGCGGCGAAAGATGCCGTCGACGACAAGCTGGCTGGCCCGCTCGATGCGGACGGGATCGACGGTGGTGCCGACGCGTCGGAAACGCACGATCGCCGGCGGACCAAAAAACCCCGCGAGCGCAAGAAAGCCTGCCGCCAATCCATAGCGCCAAATCGGGTCAACAGGCAGGGGTTGCATCTTGCCAGCGCCAAACCCCATGGCAAGCGCGACCGCCAGGAACAGAACCGGCGGCGGAATGCGATTGTCGAGCGGGTTCTTGCGACGTGGCGTTTCTTTGGCGGGCATGGCGGTCTCCGATCGACCTTGTCGCAGCGCCGTGGCGCCTGGCGCCTTCGTATAGTTCATATCGCCGTATCGGTTGAACGTTTGTTTCGCGAAATTGTGGCGTCCGCAAACGAGGCTCGTATACTTGGGCCTTTCCGGCATCGGAGCCCGCCATGAGCGACTTGCTTGTCACTGCCCGCCTGATCGTCACGATGGATGCGGCACACCGCACGATCGAGGATGGTGCGATCGCGATCGAGAACGGCGCCATCGTCGCAATCGGCCCGCGCATCGAAATCGAGAGCAAGTTCCAAACCTTCAAACGGCGCATTGGCGGCGACCGGTTTGCGGTGCTGCCGGGGTTCGTGGACGGGCATTCCCATGCCGGGCACGGTTTGGTGCGCACGCTGGGCGGCGACGATTTTCCGGTCTGGCGCCAGGCGTGCCGCGATATCTACATGCTCGGTGCCACGCCCGAATTCTGGGCGGCCGAAGCGCACTTATCGTCGATCGAGCGGTTGAAGGCGGGCGTGACCACGGCCGTCGCCTATCTTGGCGGCGGCGACGAGAACAACCGGTCGGATTCGAGCGACGTTGCTACCGCTTACGCTGCCGCTTACGGCGCTGCGGGCGGGCGGTTGGTGCTGGGCATCGGCCCCACGCGTCCGCCATATCCCAAAACCTATGCGCGCTACGCCAACGGCACGCGCACGCTGGAGGCAGTCGATTTCCAAACCCAGTTCGAAACTTGCCGCCGCGTGCTGCGCGAATTGCCGGGCTCCCATGTGGGCGTGGCGTTGACGACGCCAACCGTCAATCCCGAGATCCATCAAGGACCCCATTTCGAGGAACTGTGCGACGTGGCGCGACGCATGAAGCGCCTGGCCGACGACCATGGCGCCGTGCTGATGATGGACGGGCAGCGCTGCGGCACGGTCGCGTTTGCGGCCAACACGCTTGGCATTGTGGATGCGAAGATGCTGCTCTCGCATGCGCTGGACCTCACAGCCGAGGAGGTGCAACTGGTCGCCAAAACCGGTGCGACGGTTGCCAACAATCCGTTGTCGGGCAGTGCGGTTTGGGGGCGTTGCCCGGTGCCGGAACTGCTGGAAGCGGGGGCGCGCGTCATCATGTGTTCGGACGGGCTTGCCCCCGATTGCGGGGCCGACATGTTCCGCGTGATGCGCATGGGCGGGCAGTATCACCGTGCGATGCGGCGCGATCCGCATCTGCTGCCGCCGGGCCGCCTGCTGCGCATGACCACACGCGATCCGGCGCGGTTTTTCGGACTTGCCGATCGCGGCACGCTGGAAGTCGGAAAACGCGCGGATCTGATCTTGGTCGATCTCGACAAACCGCATCTAGCACCTGCGACGATGCCGCTTTACCAGTTGCATTATGGGGCGACCGGCCAGGATGTGGATACGGTGGTGGTCGATGGCAAGGTTGTGATGGAAGATCGCAAACTCGCCCTTGTGGACGAAGCCAAGATCGTCGCGACGGCAAAAGACGAAGCGCACGCGATGCTGGCGCGCACGGGGTTGCTCGGCTTGACCGCCACGCCCGCGAGTTTCTGGGAGGACCGCTACGACCGCGCGGTCTATTCCGGGCCGCACCAAGCGCGTGCGGCGAAGGTGGAATAGACGCGGTCCCCAAGAGGTTGATTTCAGGGGCGCAGGCTGCCGAAACCAGAGGTACCTCGATCGGCTATGATATGGTCGCCACTTTGTGCCCATCGTCTAGAGGCCTAGGGTGGTCCCCTCTCACGGTGCAGACCGGGGTTCGAATCCCCGCATAAAAACAAATAATATCAATAGTTTAGACGTCAAATGATTTCGCCAAAGCCCGCCGTACGGCAATGGTACGGCAAACGTGGCGTTCGATCCTGGCGTCTTCCGATCCGCTGGGTCAGGCTGGCTTGCGGTCTCTATCTCGCTGGGGACAATCCAGCGACTTGCATTGAACGGTACCGATAACACGCGCTAGCCTGACTGCATGCTGTCGGCACCGAACCGAGCGTTTGCCACCGTGCGAAATCTGTTCGAGTGGCTGGCGCCTGTGCCGGTTCCCGGCGACCATGACTTTCGTGCGCGCTGGCTGCGACTGGCGAGCGAACGCGGCTCGCCGGTGATGGTCTGCGAGCCGTGGCTGTCGCCTGTTGAACTGGATGGTGCTTGGCGTGCGTCCATCGAAACTCCCGCCCAGTCGGTACGGCGCATTGTTGGCAGGCTCAACCCGAACCTGAACGTCGAGTTCATACTGGTGGACGACGCGCTCTCCCTGCGCTGTGGGGAATTTCACGCAACGCTGGTTACGCGGGAGACGGCCAAGGTCGAGGCCGATATCTGGGCGAAAGGCTGGCAGACGCGGCGCTGGCGCAAGCTCGCGGTCACCGATCTACCACTGTTCGCCAAACGGCATTGAATTGCATGCGCTGTAGTTTTTTTACCGTCAATGAGCTTCCCGGTTCCCAAGTACGTCTGCACCGCCTGTGATTGGGTGGGCTATGCCGCCATGGTCGGCAAAAAACGCGACCGGCTGCCGAGCGGCGGTTATCTGAACATCAGCCGCATGCGGGTTGTTCAGGCGGCGGACACATCGTTGGGCACTTTGGCAAGTTGACCGGCGCGGGGATGGGAACGCCGATGCATACGCACGAATATTCAATCGAAGGCGAATTGGCCGCCGAGGTTGTCGATCAGCCGCCCTGGCCGAAGCGCTGGCGATAAAAACCGAAACGGTCCCTGGGCGCGCATGTCGTCGATGGGGTGGGAGGCGTTTTGATCGCAAGGCACCCCCTTCGCATTGGCGCTACGCGGGCGACCGTCTCTTTTCGCCCCTTCAGTAGCAGCTACTAGCAGCGTGATATGAACGAAACAGGCTCTGGCGATCTCGGGGCAGTTCACGTTTTTTGAGTTAAACGCTCATGGATTTAGACCCGCGCGGCTTCGGTAGCGATATGCCCAGCCAACGCGGTGACGAATGTTCGGAAGCTCGTCATGTCCGAGAGATCGCTGAATGCACCAGTCTTAACCGCATCCTTCGGCGAAGCCATGACTGCTGCCGTCGTGTAGAGTTGTTCCTGCACCAGCCTCTGGCAAAGCAGGTCGTAACGCTTGAGATACGATGCCCCCTGGAATTCCTTGAACACAGGAAAATGTGGGGACATGGCGCGGATCGGTCTTCGCGATTTCGATGCGTCCTCGACTAGCATAAGCCACCCGACAAATGGGCGCGGTTGTTTACCGAACGCCCCTTCTCGGTAGGCAGTCCAGAAGTCGTGCGCGGTCCCGAGCGATTCCTCAGTCCGATTATTGAAGTTATTGCCGAACGAGCCGACGTGACTTTTCAGCTCCACGGCCGCGATGAGCCGCCCTTGGTGGATAACCAGCAAGTCCCAAAGTTTGGTCGGGCGGAAAAAACCAGGCAACGTTAGCACCCTGCGCTTCTGATGAATTTCGGCACGGGCGAGCCCGTTCGCCTTCACGAGGTCGATTACCAAGGCGATGAAGCCGTCCATGTTTTTGCCTGCGGTCACGCTGCCGCGCGTTCCCTGGTCGGCCTTGCCGGCCTCGCGCTGCTTCTGTGCCGCCTTGTCGCGGTTCCCCCAGAAGGCCATAACCGATTCGCGGGCCTTCTTGTCGTAGTCGGCAAGGTTGAGACTCATGCGGCCTCCTTCGGCGCGAGGAGCAGCGCCTTTTCGTCGTGGTCCAGACCGTAGAGCCGACCGACGGCCTCATTGCACGCAATGTGGTCCTTATTGCGCCCGGCTTCAATCAATGTAGCGCGCAAGGCGGGTGAGACATTGTGCCACTCGGGAAGCCGAATGCGTCGCAAATACTGCGCCTGAAACCGAAGATAGCCGCCACGCATCTTGGTCGAATAGGCAGAGACGAAGATCTTCGCGATACCGGACAACAGGACGGCCTGTAGCGCGTGAAGGTCCCACGTCTTGGACGTCACAAAATACAGATTGTGATGCGGATAACAGGTGCCGGAGTCATAGACGATATGAGCTGTGCCCTTGATGTCGGGAATTAGAAGCTTCGGCTTGCTGACAAGCTCCGGATAAATACGGTCGATGGTGCGGTACCAGTTCGCTGGCATCTTTTGCGCGACGTGGCGGCCCGCAATCTCAGTCTTTCGCGCCTCGAGGTATCGCTTGAGACGCGGATAGTCTTCAAGCCGCACGAGGCCGCCGCCATCGGCAAAGGGGTTCACAACGCCGAAACCCCGCCATTTCAGCGTACCGTCAACGATGTCGCGGGTCATGACCAGCGGCACTTTCCGATCAGGCTCGACGTCCAGTTCATCAAAAATGCCGATGAAAGCTTTATCTGCGCCGGTCGCGACGCCGATGCCGACTTTGCATCCGGCGTCTTCAATCGTCGGGAATTCTTGCTCGAGACGACGAACGACCGCGAGCGCATCGAACGATTCGAGCAACCACGGCTCGCTGCTGTCCGTCACGACGCTGACCTCCGTAACCGCAGGCAACAGCGTGCTCTCGGCGACTATTGCCTGGGCTAACTCTGCGAGGTGCGCCCGGTCGATCTGCGGACGGCGCGCCAGCCGAGTCACTTTGCCGCGCTCGTTGCCGATCACAAAGATCGCAGGATACGCGATCACGTCGGAGAGAAAAGCTGGCGTATCGACCATGTCGACATAGGCGCGGAGATGGAAATGTTCGGCGACCAACCGACGCAACGGACCGCCATAGCGGTTCTTCATCCAGCGGTCAGCACATATGAAACCGAGCGCGCCACGCGCGGCGAGCAAGCCGAGCGAGCGCTCGATGAACGGAACATACAGATCAGCGCGATCGTAGATCGTGCTGTAACGGCTGCGGTATTCGTCGATCAGGATTTGGGGAATAAGCTCCTGACGCACATAGGGCGGATTCCCAACTACATGCGTGAAGTGCCCTTCAATGGGGGAAAGAAGGAAGTCGTCGCGTGTGAGCCACGCCTCCTTAAGCGCCGACGCTTCGGCGGAACTCAAGCCATGGCTAAGAAGCAAGCGGTGAAGCTGCGCCGAAGTCTGCTGAAAGGTATCGCGATGCAGCTCGATGGCTTGGATTGCAGAGCTGAGGTCAGCCACCACATCGCCAACATTGCCGTTTCGATAAGCTGTCAGCAGGCGGTTCACGATGGCGAAGAGAAAATCCCCCCCGCCAAACGAAGGCTCCAGAACGCGCCGCTTATGGAGTGGTAGATCGACAGTGTAGCCGACTAAATCAAGGATGAACTCGACCACTTCGGGACGAGTGTAAACAGCACCTCGGGAT
Organism: Asaia bogorensis; assembly: GCA_945901855.1. Taxonomy (GTDB): domain Bacteria; phylum Pseudomonadota; class Alphaproteobacteria; order CACIAM-22H2; family CACIAM-22H2; genus Tagaea. The sequence continues at coordinate 11,590 of CAMDLT010000050.1, forward strand.
TCGGCGCCTGCGCTCGAAAGTTCCTCGACAGCCGCCGTCAGATTGGAGATGCCGGGTAACAAAGATTGGTAAGCCAGCGGTGAGTGAATCGGCACAGGCCATCCTTTGTAGTCATTGGAATCGTCCTAGGCCCGATCATAGTCTAGTCTGTCGGGATCATGAAAGAGACGTTGATTCTGATCGTGCGGTCGGGTTTACGCTTTTGAGCTCCCCCCGCCCGTCAGCGCCCGCAAAGACATCGACGTAGGCAGCGTCGGCAGTCCCCGCTACGCTGCAATTATGCGCCGTCTTGAAGTTTCCGCCCCACACTTTCCGATCTCAGCTCAGCGGGCGTGCTCAGCATCGCGGTTTGGTGCCCGGAGTGTCGCACGTCGCGGCGCTTGGCATTGGGGGCCATGATCGCGAGGGCAGGGGCTCAACTGCCTTCTCGGCCGCATCCGCACGCCTGCGGTGCTCAGCGTGCGGTACGCGGCCCCACGGCGCCCAACCGGTCTACCCAGGCCAGCCCGAGGGGATGGTTTCGCATGCATGATGGTTGGCGTGCCGTCGCGGCGGTCTTGGTCGTGCTCTGCGCCTGGGGTGCGGGCCGAACCCGGCGCGTGCCGCGCCATCGACGACGACACATACTACTTACGGGGAGTCTATACTTAATTCAATCTATAAAAAAAACTAACTTTAATGGGTGGACTCACCCGTTTCTGTCAAGCTGAAGTTTTGCGGCGTCGTAAGAATCGCCCAACACGGTGCGGACGGATCGGTGCAGGGCAGGGCCGTTTGGTATGGCTTTGGCACCGCCGCCCGAAGCTGACTCGACGCCTGTGCCCGCGTGCGAGAAACCGGGATCGAAATTCGGTATCGGGACGGAGCGATATGTATATTATTCGCAAGATTTTCAAAACTTAACGAACCTCCGAGTAATCGCAGCTTGACCGGAAGTTAAAATCGCGAATTTCAATTTCAGCGCCAAATCATAAACTTGGCTTTAATTCTTCTTGCTCGATACCGAACCCCAATAGGTCAGCACGATGCGCAAGCAGTTCAAGTCTCTGGTCGTCGTCTCCTGGATGGTGGGTTCGTTGGTGTCGTTTGCGGGCGTTGCGCTGTCCGTGCGCGGTTTGCAAGGCGCGATGACGACCTTTGAAATGCTGGCCATTCGCAATATCGGCGGCTTGGCCATTTTGGCCGCCATGATGCTGTTTGCACCGGGGCCGGATCAGGTCGTCCGCATGGCGAAGCCGAGGATCCATCTTTTGCGAAATGTTGCCCATTTCATCGGGCAGGCCTTGTGGGTCTGGGGCGTGACGGTCCTGCCATTGGCAACGGTCTTTGCCATCGAATTCAGCACGCCCGCTTGGGTCGCATTGTTCGCCGTGCTGTTCCTCAAGGAACGCATGACGCTGTTTCGCGGGCTTGCCATCGGGCTTGGCTTCGTCGGCGTGCTGATCATCTTGCGCCCCGGCCTCGACAGTTTTCGGCCCGAAGCGCTTGCGGTCGTCTTGGCCGCCGTGTTTTTCGGCGTGCAGATTACGGCGACAAAGTTTCTGACCGATTCGAACTCGACTTGGACGATCATGTTCTGGATGAACCTGTTGCAGTTGCCGATGAACATGGCCGCCAACTGGAGTATCGGCCATTCGCCGCTGATCGTGGGCAGCCTCGATTGGGATATCTGGCTGCCGACGCTTGGCATCGGCGTGACCGGCTTCCTTGCGCATTACTGTCTCACCAACGCTTTCCGTCATGGCGACGCGACGTTCGTCGTGCCGATCGATTTTCTGCGCGTGCCTTTGATCGCGCTGATCGGTTGGCTGTTCTATGCCGAGACGCCCGAATTGCCGGTGCTTGTCGGCGCGCTTGTGGTGATCGGGGGCGTTGCGATCAATCTTGCGGCCGAAGCGCGGGCGCAAAAGCGCTGACGGCGCCACCGCTTCGGGCCTCGACCGCGCTGTGGCGGCGCTTTCATCCTTGCATCGGTGGGCGCGTTTGCCGACACTTGCGCGATGAACGAAGCCCGCCCGATCGATATCGCGAACATCGACGATCTAAGTTTGCCGACACCGGCCGCCAGCATCGGCAGCGTCTGGCAAGTTTCGACCGATCAGGTCATGGGCGGCATTTCCAAAGCGACTGTCGCGCGCGAGATGGTCGCCGGTCGCCTTGCCATGCGGTTGCGCGGCGACGTTCGCCTTGAAAACAATGGCGGCTTCGTTCAGATGGCGCTCGATCTTTCGCCGGATGCGGGCACGGCAGACGCCAGCGCGTGGCAGGGGATCGAACTCGATCTCTGCGGGGAGCGCCAGGCGTACGGGATGCATCTGCGGACGGCCGAGCTGACGCGCCCCTGGCAGTCCTACCGTCAGGGTTTCGAGGCGCTTCCCGAATGGCAGATGGTTCGGCTGCCTTTTAGCGGCTTCATGCCCTACCGGACGGATATCCCGCTCGATCTGCGTCGGTTGCGCCGCTTGGGGCTCGTTGCCATCGGGCGCGCATTTTCGGCCGATCTTGCCGTCGGGGGCTTGCGGTTTTTCAAGTGAGGCACGCGATCGAGCGCAAGCGGTTCAAGACGGAGACGTGGTGGGAAACTGTATCGGTCGTTAGCAGCGCTTGCTGGTTGGGGGACTAGGATTCGAACCTAGACTAGCTGAGTCAGAGTCAGCGGTCCTACCGTTAGACGATCCCCCACCGAGAAATCGAACCGGCGCGGTATATATCGCCGTTCGGGCAGACGGTCAATTGCGCAAAAATCGCCGAGCGGTTAGACTCTTACGCGAAAAACATATGGGCCCAAGGCGCGCTTGCGTATGCAGCGCCAGGGCAGGAGTTTGCGGTGGTCGGGTTGGCGGAGACGCATGAGCGTCGGCGGCAGGGACGTTCTTTGGCGGCTGACGGCCCTGCGGGCGCGCTGTTTGGCGCGCTCGATTTGGGCACCAACAATTGCCGTTTGCTCGTCGCCAAGCGCGCGCCCGGCGGCTTTCGTGTGGTCGACGCGTTTTCGCGCATCGTGCGGCTGGGCGAGGGGCTGTCGCGCGACAACCGGCTGGGCGAACCGGCCATGGCCCGCGCCATCGACGCGCTGCAAGTTTGCGCCGCCAAGCTCGACCGGCGCCAGCGTGTGATCTTTCGCGGTGTTGCGACCGAAGCCTGTCGGCGGGCGGCCAACGGCGCCGCGTTTTTGGCGCGCGTGGCAGCCGAGACGGGGTTGGACCTTGCTGCCATTCAGCCGGCCGAAGAAGCGGCCTTGGCCGTTGCGGGCTGCGCGCAGCTGTTGGATGCTGCGGCGTCGAACGCGATCATGTTCGATATCGGCGGCGGCAGCACCGAAGTGATGTGGCTCGCCAATCGGCGCATCGGCGGGCAGGACGGCGATTGGGCGCTCGTGGATTTTGTGTCGTTGCCGTTTGGCGTGATCTCGGTCGGCGAGCGGCTGGGCGGTGCGCGCGTGGAACCGCACCTGTACGATGCGGCCGTGGCCGACATTGCCGCCGCCTTGGGCGCGCTCGACCGGCGCTGCGCCATTGCCGAGGCGGTTAGGGCCGGCAAGGTCGATATGCTGGGAACGTCGGGCACCGTCACCACGCTGTCGGCGCTTGCCCAAGGGCTGCGGCACTATCAGCGCGACCGCGTGGACGGATCGGCGCTGGCGGCGGCCGATATCCGCACCATTTCGCAAACCCTGGCCGACAGCGATTTTGCGACGCGCGCGGACCATCCGTGCATCGGGCCCGAGCGCGCCGATCTGGTGGTCGCCGGGTGCGCCATCCTCGAAGCGATCTGCCGGCTGTGGCCGGTGCCGGTCGTGCGCGTGGCGGATCGCGGGTTGCGCGAAGGGATTTTGCTGGGGCTGATGGCGGGCGCGCCATGACCGAGCGGCGCCTCTATGTGAAGCTAAAGACCGCCAAGGGCCGCACCACGGCCCAGCAGCAATGGATTTCGCGCCAGCTCAACGATCCCTATGTCGGCATGGCGATCGACCAGGGCTATCGCAGCCGCGCCGCGTTCAAGCTGATCGAGATCGATGCCAAATACAAATTCTTGAAACCGGGCGCCAAGGTCGTCGATCTGGGCGCGGCCCCCGGCGGTTGGACGCAAGTCGCCGTCGAGCGCGGCTGCGGGCGCGTCGTCGCCCTCGATATTCTGGAAATGGCGCCGATCGCCGGGGCCATCGTGATGCAGGCCGATTTTCTCGACGCCGCCGCGCCCGCCAAGCTCGAAGCGTTGCTCGACGGCAAGGTCGATCTGGTGCTGTCGGATATGGCGCCCTCCACCACCGGGCACCGGGAGACCGACCATCTGCGCATTGCGGCCTTGGTCGAGGCGGCGATCGAATTCGCGGCTCAGACCCTGCGCAAAGGCGGCAATTTCGTGAGCAAATTTCGCCAGGGCCAGGAGGAGCAGATGCTGATCAAGCTCGCCCAACGCCATTTTACCAAGGTCGTGCGCATCAAGCCGCCCTCCAGCCGCTCGGAGTCGTCCGAACTTTTTCTGGTTGCGACCGGCTTCAAGGGCTGAATCGGCCAGCAATTTCGCGGTCTTTGCAGAAGCTTTGCGCGGGCTTGCGGGCAGTGTATAGATGCGCGCCACTTCCCCTCGACCGGAGGCGGCCAAATGATCCGCGAAGCGCTGACATTCGACGACGTTCTGCTGGAACCTGCCGCCTCGGCCGTATTGCCGGGCGAGGTCGAGGTTAAGACGCGCCTCACCCGCGGCATCGAACTGGGCATTCCGCTGGTATCCTCCGCCATGGACACCGTGACCGAAAGTTCGCTTGCCATCGCCATGGCGCAGGCCGGCGGGCTTGGCGTCATCCACAAAAACATGGATATCGACGCCCAAGCCCAGCAGGTGCGGCGCGTCAAAAAATTCGAGTCCGGCATGGTCGTCAATCCGCTGACCATCGGCCCCGACCAGACGCTTGCCGACGCGCTGGCGCTGATGGCCGACAACAACATCACCGGGCTGCCGGTGGTCGAGCCCGGGACCCGCAAACTTGTGGGCGTGCTGACCAACCGCGACGTGCGCTTTGCGTCCAACGTGCAGCAGCCCGTGCGCGAACTGATGACGCGCGAGCGCCTGGTGACCGTCAGCGAAGGCGTCTCGAAGGACGAAGCCAAGCGGCTTTTGCACCAGTACCGCATCGAAAAACTGCTGGTCGTGGACGAGGCGTATCGCTGCATCGGCCTGATCACCGTCAAGGACATCGAAAAGGCGCAGCGCTTCCCCAACGCGTCCAAGGACGAAAAAGGCCGGCTGCGCGTTGCCGCCGCCACGGGCGTGGGCGCCGACGGCTTTGCGCGCGCCGAAGCCCTGTTCGATGCCGAGGTCGATATCGTGGTCGTCGATACGGCCCACGGCCACAGCCAGGGCGTGATCGAGGCCGTGAAGCGCATCCGCCAGCTGCAAAACTACACGCAGATCATCGCGGGCAACGTCGCCACGGGCGACGGCGCCAAGGCGCTGATCGATGCCGGGGCCGACGCGATCAAGGTCGGCATCGGGCCGGGTTCGATCTGCACGACGCGCATCGTGGCGGGCGTGGGCGTGCCGCAGCTGACCGCCGTAATGGATTGCGTTGCGGTCGCGAAGGCGGCGGGCGTGCCCGTGATCGCCGACGGCGGCATCAAGTTTTCGGGCGATCTTGCCAAGGCGCTGGCGGCGGGCGCGTCGTGCGCGATGATCGGCTCGCTGTTCGCGGGCACCGACGAAGCGCCGGGCGAAGTGTTTCTCTACCAGGGGCGTTCCTACAAATCCTATCGCGGCATGGGCTCGGTCGGCGCGATGGCGCGCGGCTCCGCCGACCGCTATTTCCAGCAGGAGATAAAAGACAGCCTCAAATTGGTGCCCGAGGGCGTCGAAGGCCGCGTGCCCTACAAAGGACCGGTCGGCGCCGTGATCCACCAATTGGTCGGCGGATTGCGCGCGGCCATGGGCTATACGGGCAGCCGCTCGCTTGCCGATCTGCGCGACAATGCGCGCTTCGTGCGCATCACCAACGCGGGTTGGCGCGAAAGCCATGTGCACGACGTGGCCTTGGTGCGCGAGGCGCCCAATTACGGCGGCGGTTCGGGCGTATGACGCCGGGCGGGCGGGCAGCCGCAGCGATCGACATTCTGGACCAGATCGGCGCGACGCGCGGGCCCGCCGATCGCTTGGCCAACGACTATTTCCGGTCGCGGCGCTATATCGGCTCGAAGGATCGTGCGGCGGTCGCGACCATCGTTTATGGCTGCTTGCGCCATCGCGCCCAGCTCGAATGGTGGTTGGCGCGCGCGCGCGACGGGTCGGCGCGCGATCTGTTTGCGCCAAACGGGCGCGCCTGGACGATCGCGTATCTTGCGATCGTGGGCGGGCTGTCGCGCGCTGCCATGATCAACATGTTCTCCGGCCTCAGCTACGATCCGCCGCCTTTGTCGCGCGGCGAACTGGCGGCGGTCGAGGCGCTGGCCGGCCGTTCGATCGAACATCCCGAACAGCCCGAATTCGTGCGCGCCAACGTGCCGGCCTGGATCGTGCCGCGTTTTGCCCAGCGCTTTGGCGACAATCTGCAACGCGAACTGGCCGCGCTCGCCGACGAAGCGCCGCTCGATCTGCGCGTCAATCTGCTGAAAAGCCAGCGCAAGGCCGCGCGCGAAGCGCTGGCCAAGGCCGGCATCGAAACCGTGCAAGGCAAGCTCTCGCCGTGGGCGTTGCGCGCCAAAACGCGCCAACCCCTGATGGCGACGGAGGCCTACAAAAACGGCTTGGTCGAGGTTCAGGACGAAGGCTCGCAACTTGTCGCGGCGTTGCTGGGCGCCAAGCCCGGCATGCGCGTGTGCGATTTTTGCGCAGGCGCCGGCGGCAAGACGCTGGCGATCGCCGCAACCATGGCCAACAAAGGCCATATCGCCGCGTGCGACGTATCGGACAAGCGCCTCGCTGGGGCAACGACGCGCTTGAAATGGGCAGGGGCGTTCAATGTGGAGCGCATCTCGCTCGAAGACGAGCGCGACCCGTGGGTCAAGCGCCACAAAGCGTCGTTCGAGCGCGTGCTGGTCGACGCACCTTGCACCGGCACCGGCACATGGCGGCGCAATCCCGACGCGCGCTGGACCTTGCGCGAGCCCGAAATTGCCGAGCTTGCGGCCAAGCAAGCGCGCATTCTGGATAGTGCCGCTCGTCTGGTGAAACCGGGCGGGCGCCTGTTCTACGCGACGTGCTCGGTGCTGGCGGAAGAAAACGAAGCGCAGGCCGATGCGTTTTTGGCCGGGCACCCCGAATTCTCCAAACTGCCGATCCCGGCCGTGTGGGCCGAGAATGTCGGCACGCCGTGCCCGACGGCCGAGGATTATCTCAAGCTCGATCCGGCGCGCGACGGCACCGACGGCTTTTTTGTCGCAGCCTTCGCCAGAACGGAACAATGACCGTTGCCCTGCATCGCGCGACGCTGGGCCATGCGCGCGGGCTTGCGCGCGTCTATGTCGATGCGTGGCGCACGACATACGCGGGACTGCTGCCCGCGCGCGCGTTGACCGGCATGTCGTACGACAAACAGACCGCCGAATGGGCCTACCAGATCCGCCACAAAGGCTTGCACTGTCCCATCCTGGTGGCGCTCGATGCGCGCGGGACGGTCGTGGGCATGACGAGTTTTGGGCGCGCGCGCATCGAAGACCGGCCGGCGGCGGCGCCGTTTCTCAAAGCCACGACCAGCACGGGGGCGGGCGAGGTGTTCACGCTCTACGTGCATCCCGACAGCCAGGACCGGGGGATCGGGCGCCTGCTGCTGGAGGGCGCTTTTGCGGGCTTGCGCGAACGCGGCATGGCGCAGGCGTTCGTGTGGGTGCTGCACGACAATCCCGCGCGCTATTTCTACGAAAATCTCGGCGGCCAGTACGTTGCGGACCGCGAGGAAGAATTGTGGGGCGTGCGCGTATTTCAGGCGGCTTATGGCTGGGCCGATCTGGCCGCGACCGCGCGCGTACGGATAACCAAATTCGGCTGAATGAAGGACGCACTCGATGGAAAGCAAAACCGTCTCGACCGATCGTCTTCTGATTCTCGACTTTGGCAGCCAGGTCACGCAGCTGATCGCAAGGCGCGTGCGCGAAAGCGGCGTCTATTGCGAGATCATGCCCTTCAACGCGCCCGAAGAAAAATTGCGCAGCTTTGGCGCCAAGGCGATCGTCCTTTCGGGCGGGCCCGCGTCGGTTACCGAAAGCCATACGCCGCGCGCGCCCCAATGGGTGTTCGAGGCGGGCGTGCCGGTGCTCGGCATTTGCTACGGCCAGCAGACCATGTGCGCGCAATTGGGCGGCAAAGTGGAAGCGGGCGACCATCGCGAATTCGGTCGTGCCACCGTTTCGGTCGACGACAACTGCACCTTGTTCGACGGCGTGTGGCCCAAAGGCGGCCGCGAGCAGGTGTGGATGAGCCACGGGGACCGCGTGGTCGCCTTGCCGCCGGGTTTCCGCGTGGTGGCGACCAGCGAGGGCGCGCCGTACGCCGCCATCGCCGACGATGCGCGTCGCTTCTATGCCGTGCAGTTCCATCCCGAGGTCGTGCATACGCCGCACGGGGCGGCATTGCTCAAGAACTTCGCGCACCGCGTGGCGGGCCTCAAAGGCGACTGGACAATGGCGGCTTTCCGCCAGCAGGCGATCGCCAAAATCCGCGCGCAGGTCGGCAAAGGGCGCGTGATCTGCGGCCTGTCGGGCGGCGTGGATTCGTCCGTCGCGGCCGTCCTGCTGCACGAGGCGATCGGCGAGCAACTGACTTGCATCCTTGTCGACCACGGCTTGATGCGCCTGGGCGAAGCGGACCAAGTGGTCGAACTGTTCCGCGGCCACTACAATATTCCGCTGGTCCATCGCCAGGCGCAGCCGGATTTTCTGGGCAAGCTCGACGGCGTCAGCGATCCCGAAAAGAAACGCAAGATCATCGGCGCGACCTTCATCGACGTGTTCGAGGAAGAGGCCAAAAAAGTCGGCGGCGCGGATTTTCTGGCGCAAGGCACGCTCTATCCCGACGTGATCGAGAGCGTGTCGTTCGACGGCGGCCCGTCAGTGACGATCAAATCGCACCACAATGTCGGCGGCCTACCCGCGCGCATGCGCATGAAGCTGGTCGAGCCGCTGCGCGAGTTGTTCAAGGACGAAGTGCGCGACCTTGGCCGGGAACTTGGCCTGCCCGAGAGCCTGGTGGGCCGCCATCCGTTCCCAGGACCGGGCCTCGCGATCCGCATTCCGGGCGAGATCACCGGCGAAAAGCTCGACATCCTGCGCAAGGCCGATGCGGTCTATCTGGACGAAATCCGCAAGGCGGGTCTCTACGACAAAATCTGGCAGGCATTCGCGGTGCTGCTGCCGGTGAAGACCGTCGGCGTGATGGGCGATGCGCGCTCGTACGATTATGTGTGCGCGCTGCGCGCCGTCACCTCGACCGACGGCATGACGGCCGAATCCTACCCGTTCGAACATGCGTTCCTGGCGCGCGTGGCGACGCGCATGATCAACGAAGTGCGCGGCATCAACCGCGTGGTCTACGACGTGACCTCGAAACCGCCGGGCACCATCGAGTGGGAGTGAGTACGCGTGCGCGCGAATATCTGTGTCCTGCGTGAAAGTACGTCCTCGTCCGCGCATAGATGGCCGATCACGATGTCGGGGCGGGTTTTGAGTTCGTCTTTGATCGAAGCGAAATCGACGTCGCGCGTGCGGCCCAATGGGCCAGAGAAACTGCATATCACAAATAATTCTGCGGTTAGTCGTCGATCCGATAGGGTGTGGGCGTCGCGCGTCGCGTGTCGAAGACGATACAACTTGGAGAGGAATCATTTAGCACAAATGCCGTCTCCGAATGCGAGAAAACTATGCCGACCCCGTAGATTTTGAATGCATCGCCGTCGCGGACCTGGCCGAATTCGACCGTGTACCAATAGAGCCGAGCGAACTACTCGACCTTGCCGCGCTGCATCGCTCGCAAGCCCTCTTTTCCATGGGCCTATGTGACCGGTGGCCTGAGCCCGTGAAACCCGCCCACTGAGAAGTGTAGAGTCCGCCCAAAGAGAGGAGCGGACGATGAAGAAGAGCCGGTTCACGGAAGAGAAGATAATCGAGATCCTGAAGCTGCACGCGGCCGGCGGGAAAGCCGGCGAGCT
>CAMDLT010000051.1 GCA_945901855.1 Asaia bogorensis
ATACGCGGCGTCCGCACTCGAGCCTTGACCGGCTGACGCCGGATCGGGCGTACTTCAACCGGCAGCCGCTGCTCGCGGCCGCCTAAACCCGGCAGAGGCTCCACTTATAAAACCCGGAAAACTGTTCAAACAAACCGAGCCAGCTCTCAAGAATCAGCCTGACGAGACAGGCCACGCCAAGTGGCAGCATCGAAAAAACGCCGGGCGATGCAGCGCATATGCAGGTGCGCGGCGCATTGATGGTCGATCTGCAGAAACGCATGCGCGCAACGGGCAACAGCCAAGCGGAATTGGCCAAAAAATTGGGCGTCACGCAGCCGCGCATATCGGACGTGATGCGCGGGCGGATCGATCTTGTGTCGGTCGACATGCTGATCGATTTGCTAGCCAAGCTCGGCGTCGAGGTCAAAGTGCGCATGCGCGCAATGCGCAAGGCGGCCTAAGCGCATCGTTTGCGGCAGCGAAACGCGACGGTACGGATTGCGTCGCGGCGATACTGCCGCCGCCGCCTCAGCCCTTCGGCTTCAGCGAGAACAGCGCCAGCGTCCCGTCTTCGCCCCCGCCTGCCGCGTGCCAGCCGTCGGCCGAGAATGCCATGCTGCGCATCGGCTTGCCGCTTTCGCTGGGCTCGCGCAATTGCAGGTCGCGCTTGCCGTCGAGGTCGCCCATGCGGATAGCGCCGTTCTCGAAACCGCCGATCAGAAACGGCGCTTCCGGATGGCAGGCGATGCCCGTCATCGTCGCCCCGTCGCCGAACCCGAATTCGAGCGGCGGCTGGCCTTCCGGACCCTTGCCCGAGAAATCCCACGCCACAAAACAATCGGCTGCATCCGACAGAAGCCAGCGCGCATTCGCCGTGAACACAAGCTGGCGCACCTTCACGCGGTAGCCCGCCATCTGCATGTCCTGGCCTGTCGACAGGCGCCAGACATGGATCGCGTTGTCTTGCGTCGTTGTCGCAAGGAACTTGCCGTTGGGCGCGTAGCGCACCTGGATATGGCTGCCCTTCCAGACCAGCGTACGCGGTTTTTCGGCCGGTCGTTTGCACTGCCAGATCGACACGCCATTGTAGTGCGCCGCGACAAGGCGACTGCCGTCGGGGCTGAAATCGATCGCCGCCACCGTGCTCGGATGCGGCCCCAAGATTGCGGGCGCACTCTGGCCTGGCATCCACAAATGGACCTCTTTTCCAGCGACGCACGCAAAAGCGCCGGATTTATGGACGGCCAGAACTTCGATCCAGCGCCCTTTGACTGCGCCGACCTCGGCAAACGTGCCGTCGCTTGCGGTGCGCACAAGGCGTCCGTCGTCGCCGCCGCTTAAAAACGACACGCCGTCCGGATGCGGCGCGAACGACAGGATGGCGCCCTTGTGTGGCTGCACCGTCTGTCGGCTTTCGTTGGCAACGCCGATCAGATGGACCTCGCCCGCCCCGGTCGCAGCCGCCAGCAGCGCACCGTCGCGCGCGAAGGCGACGCCGCTTATGTAGGCGCCCAGCGAAAATTCGCGCAGCGGCGGCAGGGTCGGCGTTTGTGCGGTCATAGGCGTGTTTCCCGAATCTCTTCTAAGGTTCCTTCTGTAGCGATCCCTTGCGCCCGAGGCCAGTGCCAGATGAACAAGCTTGTTCCGCGACCCGCCGCCATCGCCGTTATGCGCCACCAGGGCAAGTTCCTGCTGGTGCGGCGCGCCAATCCGCCCGACCCCGGCCGCTGGGGATTCCCCGGCGGCAAGATCGAATGGGGCGAAACGGCCGCCGCCGCCGCCGTGCGCGAATTGGCGGAAGAAACCGGGATCGTTGCCGAACCCATTCGCGCCTTCGACTGCGTGGACGTCATCAAAACAGGCGACGCCAACAGCCCCGGCTATCACTTTGTTTTGGTCGCCGTGGCATGTCGTTTTGTATCGGGCATTGCGGTTGCCGGCGACGATGCAAGCGCGGCCGAATGGTTCGAAATGTCAAAAATAGAAGCAAATTCAATGCCCTTCTTGGATCAAATCGCACGCATCGCAAGGGCCTATCCAGCATCTTGAATGATGCAGCAGAAAAGCTTATCTTTCAGTCATGCAAGTTGGGCTTTACACGCAAAGTTATGGCATTGGCCGTTCGCCAGCGCTGCAAGCGCAGCTCGCGAACGCGCAGCCTGCTGCCCCCACCCCCCAACAGCAGATCGTGCTGGCGTCCGCCATCGCGGCGCAGCGCACGGCGCCTGCCCAGCAGACGCAAACCCAACAGGCACCGCAAGCCCCCGGCCGCACCGAAGCCACGCGCGAAACACGGTCGGGCACCGACACGGCGGCAACCAACGATACGCTTGCCAATTCGCTGGAAGCAAAAACCGCGCGGCTGGCGGTCCAACCGCGCGGCGCGCGCGTCGATCTCTACGCGTAGAGCATCTTTTATGTCGGGCGGTGCAGCCCGACAGGTTCGGAAATTCGGCAGATTTAAAATCGCGAACCTTGGTTTCGACCCAACGCGGCCGCCGCAAGCGCTTCACCTCAAAAACATTAACTTCGGCAAATCGCTGCGACAGCTAATCGGCGAGCAATGGCCGCAAAATTTGCGCGATGCGTTCGGGCGGCGTTTCGTGCGTGAAATGCGCGCGATAGTTGCCGTTGGGCCCCATCACATAGACCAACGACGTGTGATCGACCAAATACTCGGCCGTTCCGGGCGGCGTCACTTTTCGGTAGTAGACGCGATAGGCCTTGGCCGCTTTGGCCACCTGTTCGGGACTGCCGGTCACCCCCCAGAAACGATCGTCGACCGCCGCGATGTAGGCTGCCATCTGCGCCACTGTATCGCGCTCGGGATCGACCGACACGAACACGGGCTGGATCTTGGCCGCGAGCGGCGGCCCGAGCTGGTCGAGCGCTTCGGCTATCGCCAGCAGTGCCGTCGGACATGCGTCCGGACAATAGGTGAAGCCGAAATAAATCAGCGAAAATTTGCCGACAAGATCGGCCTGCGTGCGGGTGCGCCCCGTTTGATCGACGAGTTCGAACGGGCCGCCGATGGCGCTCGCCGAAACGGTCTGCGCGGCGTCGCGCGGCGACCACAAATGCACGGCCCACGCCGCACCCAAGCCAAGCGCCACGCCCAGCGTCAGCCAGCGGATTGTCTTGAGCACGCCCGGCATGCGCTACAGCAAACTCCGCACGCCCGACGCGAGCGCAACAGTGCCTTCGCTCGCATAGGCTTCGTGGTTCGCTTCAATATCCGAGAGGCGGTAAAGATAATTCACCATCATCGCGGCGGATTGCTTGACGCCTTTGGACGACCGGTCGGCCAACCAATTGATGCGCTCGATCCGCGCGCCGTTCGAGAGGTGGAAATGCGCGACAGGATCGAGGGCGCGCCCGTCGGCGCGCTTGGCGTCCGACAAATAGAATGCGCACAGCCGCGCGAGCGGCTTTTCGAGCGCCGCGCGGAGCGCTGGATCTTCGGTCCATTTGGCGTCGGCCAAGGCGCGCTTGAGCGTACCTTTGCTGGCGGCTGCCGGTTTCTCGCCGGGTGCGGCCAATGCAGCGGCCAGCGCCTTGCGTTCGTCGGCAAGCAGCAACTTGGGCATGCCCTCGGCGATGCGCGCATCGAGCCACGCGCGAAAACCGGGAATCGGCGACAGCGTGGCGAAGGTCTTGAGGTTGGGGTACTCGGCCTTCAGCGTCTCGACCACGCGCTTGATGAGGAAGCCGCCGAAGCTGATGCCGGCAAGCCCGCGCTGCGCATTGGTGATCGAATAGAAGATCGCCGTATCGGCCGCCTTGGGGTCGCCCAACGGCGCCTTGTCGTCGAGCAGATCGTGCACATTGGCCGACATGCCCTTGACAAGCGCCACTTCGACGAAAATCAACGGCTCCAGCGGCATGCGCGGATGGAAGAAGGCGAAGTATCGGCGGTCGCTGTCGAGCCGGTTTTTGAGATCGGCCCAGTCGCGTACCGCATGCACCGCTTCGTAGGCCGCGAGCCGCTCGAGCAAGGCCGCAGGACTTTCCCAAGTGATGCGACGCAGCTCGAGGAATCCCAAATCGAACCAAGCGACGAACAATTCATGCAGGCTGCTCGCCAACGCGCCGAAAGCCGGATCTTCCTTCGTCCATTCGACAAGTTCGGCGCGCCGATCGACCAGGAACTTGACTCCCTCGTCCATCGCCGTGAACTGGGCCAGCAATTTTGCGCGCGGCGCATCGAGCGCCAATTTGAGTGCCGCTTCGGCCTTGCGCGTGGCTTTGGCGTCGCCGTTTTGCCAGGCCGACAGGGCAGCCGCCGCCGCCGCCGCCGCCGCATCGCGATCGATGTCGAAATCCTCGGCGATCAGGCGCATGAACCGCTTGCGGCCCTCGATCGACAGGTCCTGATAGAGCCGCCCGAGTTCGACAGCACGCGCGCGCGCGCTGGTTTCGCCGCCGCGTCCGATCAGGCAATCGAGCAGACGTTCCCGCAACGGTCCAAGATCGGCATCGGCCAGATCGGGACTGGCTGCGCGCGGTGCGCCCACCGCCGCCAAAGCGCCGGTCGAAAGACCGCGCCACGCTTGTTTGAGGCGCGCGACAAATTTTTGCGAGGGTCGAACGTCGATCATGGCGCAGATTGTCGCGCGGTGCGCCGCCGTGCGCAAGCGCCGTTGCGCGTCAGTTCAGCCGCTGCGGCGAGACGTCGTTTGTGCCGGCGCGCAACACGAGCTTGATTTGGTTCCACTCGTCGTCCGACAGATCGGAAAGGATCTCTTTGGCAGCGCGCCAATCGCCCGCATCGTCGGAATCGACGGCACGCGCGAGCGCTCGGCAAGCATCGTGTTCGCCGCCTAGGACCGTCTCGGCAGCTTTGAGAAGCGGATGTTCCAAACTCTGTCCTTTCGGACCAAATCCTGCCGCCCAGCCAAGCCGACCGGACCGCAGGCGTGAAGCGCTGATCGCTCCAATCAATGACTCTCAAATGGGGCGTCTGTGCCGTTGCAACAAGACACCACATTGCTGCTATGCAAAATATCGGACCGAATTACGCCGAATCACTCGTATCGCGGTATCACAGTGCCGGGAACCGGGCATATGTCTTCAGAATGCGCGGCAACTGCAGCGGCAAATCGTCGGCGATAAGCCCCGGCCCAGCGGTATTCGCGCACGCGCCATGCACATAAACGGCAGCGCACGCCGCCTCAAAACTGGGCATCCCTTGCGCGCACAAGCCTGCAACCAACCCTGCCAGCACATCGCCGGAACCGGCAGTTGCAAGCCAAGGCGGTGCATTCTCGCCGATGCTGGCACGGCCGTCGGGGGCCGCTACGACCGTATCGGCGCCCTTCAACAGCACGACCGCGTTCGAACGCTTTGCAGCCGCGCGCGCGCGCGCCAGCCGGTCGCCGCTGATGTCGGGAAACAACCGCTTGAACTCGCCGTCGTGCGGGGTAAGCACGCACGATGGACGCAAGCGCCCGAACAATGCGTCGGGTTCGAGCGCGCACGCTGTCAACGCGTCGGCGTCCAGCACGCATGTTTTGCCTGCCGCAAGCGCGGCCCAGACGCGCAAACGGCACGCGTCGTCCGGACCGTTGCCGGGCCCGAGCAGCACGCAATTGCGCCGCGTATCGGCCAGCAACGCGGCGAAGTCCGCCGCCGTGTCCATTGGCTGCACCATCAGTGCCGCAAAATCGGCGGCATAGATGGCGATCGCGGACGTGGGGCTTGCCACTGTGACAAGTCCAGCGCCAATGCGCGCGGCCGCCCGCGCCGCAAGTCGGGCCGCCCCCGTCATTCCTGCGCCACCCACGATCAGCACATGACCGCGGTCGTATTTGTGGCCCGTTGCGGCGGGCCAGGGAAACGCCTTACGCCACAAGGCCGGCGTATTCGCAAAACAGCGCGGGTCGATCGTTGCGATCGCGGCTGCCGGCATGCCGATATCCGCGACCACGATCTCGCCGCACAGGCCGCGTCCGGGAAACAGCAAATGTGCGGGCTTGCGCCGCACGAACGTGACGGTCAAAGCGGCTTGCGGCGCCAAACCCAACACAGCGCCGCTATCGCCCGCAACGCCGCTCGGCACGTCGATCGCCACGACGATACGCCCAGCCATCGCTGCGACCAACTCCGCCGCAAGCCCTTCGAGCGGGCGCGAAAGGCCTGCTCCAAACAGCGCATCGACAATCAATGGCGCCTCGGCAACCAAGGCAGGGGTTGCCGGGGCGCTTTGGCCCTTCCATAAAACGGCCATGGCGCGCGCATCGCCCGTCGCCGGCTGCGATCCAAGGAATGCGACGCAAACAGGCCATCCAGCGGCGGCCAGATGCCGTGCGACGACATAGCCGTCGCCGCCATTGTTGCCGGGCCCGCACAGCACCACGCAGCGTTGGCGCTCGAACCGAGCCGCAATATGGCGGGCGACCGCTGCGCCTGCCGCAGCCATCAATGTGGCGCCGGCGACACCCAGTTGGGCCGCCGCTGCGTCGGCCGCAGCCATCTCGGCGCATGTTGCCAGCCATTCGATTTCTTCGTCCATATCCGCAATCCTGCCATATTGGGTCTCTAAAAAAGAGCTTCGCATGATTCGACGCCGAACCCTCCTCGCCACAGCCGCCGCCTGCGCCGTTTCGCGCGGCACCAGCGCTGTTGGCGCCAGCGTCGATACGGCGATCGTCCTGGCAGTCGACTCATCCTCGTCGGTCGATATGGCCGAATTCTATTTGCAGATGGAGGGCTATGCCGCCGCCCTGCGCCACCCCAGTGTAGCCGAAGCCATCGGCACGGGGCGGCTGGGTGCGGTTGCGATCCATTTCTTCGAATTTGCCAACGCAAAAACGCATCTCGTCAATCTCGATTGGCGCCGATTGGCGGCGCGCGAAGACCTCGAAACGCTCGCCAAAGAAATGGAAACTGCACCGCGTTTGGTCGTGGGCGGCACGACGGCAATCGGCGACGCGATCGATTTTGCGCACGACGCGCTCGATGCATGCCCGTTCCCGGCGGCACGACGCGTGATCGACGTTTCGGGCGACGGCGCTTCGAACGCCGGGCGCGACGTGCGCCATGCGCGTGCCGACGCGCTGGCGACGGGCATCTCGATAAACGGCTTGCCGATCCTGAACGAAGAGCCGGATTTGGAAGCCTTCTATCGCGCCTTCGTCATCGGCGGCCCCGGCGCTTTTTGCATTCCAGCAACCGACTATCGCGATTTTCGCGAAGCCATCCGCGACAAACTGATTCGCGAAATCAAACTCGTCGCCTAGAGGCAAAACGCGCCGCTGCACATGCGCGCCGCGCGCGATAGGCCGAGCGCCTAGCTTTTGCGACCGATGGCGCCGCGAAAATCCGCGTTTTCGGAGTTTGCGTCGCGAAAATCGGCACCCGTCAGATCGGCATCGGTGAACGTCGCGTCGCGCAGATCGCAGCCGCGAAAATCGGCGCGCTGGAAAATCGTTTCCGAAAGATTGGCCTCGCGCAGTTTGGCGCCGCGAAGATCCGCGCGGTGCAACTGGGCGCCGCGCATGCGCAAAGGCCACTGGCCCGTCGCGGTCGTGGGCAGCGGCATCGGCCCCATTTCGGCGTTCGAAAGATCGGCGCCGTTCAAAATGCAGCGATCGAGAGTCGCGCCGCGCAAATCGGCGTTCGCAAGATTGGCGCCGGTCAAATTCGCACCGGTCAGATCCGTCATCTGGAATTTGGCGGCACTCAAATCGGCCTCGATCAGCGTCGCGCGCTTGAAACGCGCGGCGGAGAAATTGACGCCGGGCGCTGCAAGTCCCGAAAGATCCACCGTGTCGAGCACGGCTTGCGCCCCCTTCTGACCGGCACTCTGCAGCCATAAAAAGTGCTGCTCGATAATTTCGCGCACCGGAACGCCCAAGCTTTCGATGTCGCGCGGCAGGATCGCCTTGGAAACATCGGTGCGCTCGAAGTCTTTTCTGGTGAATTGGGCGGCCGTGAGATCGGCCCCCTCCAGATTGGTGTTGTAGAGCAAGGCGCCCGCCAGAACGGCGCCTTGCAACAAGCAGTGCGACAGGTTCGTGTCGGTCAGATCCGCGCCGCTCAGCACGACGCCCGAGAGATCCGAATAGGAAAGATCGGCGCCCGACAGGTTCGCGTTGCGCATGATGCAGTTGGTAAGGTCGGTGCGGCGGCCGAAAGCACGTGCGATCTTGGCTTCGGTCAGATTGGCGCGCGCGAACGACGCGTCGTCGATTTCGGCCGAGCGTTGCGTCGCTTTGGCGAAATCGAAATTGCCGTTTTCGTCGGGCACGATCAGGAAACCGTCGCGCATGTCGGCCTGCATCAGACGCGCGCTTTCCAGATTGGCGCCGCGCATCGACACGCCGCGCAGGTCCGCGCGGGTCAGATCGCAGCCCTTCAAATTCGCGCGCGTGAGGTCGGCGCCGAAAAAATTGGCGCGCTCCAGCGTTGCGCCCGCGAAATCCGACTCCGCCAGACGCGCCCCCACCAGTTCCACTTCCGACAGCAGGCTAGGGCCAAAGACCAGCCGTTCGAGCGTGTGGAACGGCATCGCCAGCCGCTTGCCATTGGTCTGTTTGGCCAGCATGCGCCCGTGCGCCTCGATCGCTTTGACAAGGTCGAGCTGGGCGACTTTGGGGTAGCTTTGGGGTTTGGGGGGCATTGCCCCACTCTAGGCAGCGCAAGCGCGCAAAAGCAAAAGCTTGCGCAAAACGCTGGGGCGACCGACGGGGCTCGAACCCGCGACAACCAGGACCACAACCAGGTGCTCTACCAACTGAGCTACGGCCGCCACAGCAGGCCGGGTTTTTACACGCCTTCCGAGGCCCCCGCAAGCGTTCGCGATCGCGAACGATATTTGCGCTGGCCGCATGCCGCATGCTAGGTCCCTGCACGTCGAAAAAACAGGTCGGAGGAACGCAAGGATGGAGCCAATTTTGGCCGAGCGCATGGGCCGCTTGGGGACGGAAACTGCCTTCGAGGTGCTGGCCCGCGCCAAAGCGCTCGAAGCCAAGGGCAAATCCATCGTTTCCTTGAGCATCGGCCAGCCCGATTTCCGCACGCCCGAGCATATCGTCGAGGCGGCGATCAAAGCCTTGCGCGACGGCCACCACGGCTACACGCCCGCGAACGGCATCTTGCCGCTGCGCGAGGCGGTGGCAGCCGACCTCCACCGTCGCCTTGGCGCCAAAGTCGCACCCGATCAGGTGCTGATCGTGCCCGGCGGCAAGGTCACGATGTTTTTTGCCATCATGATGCTGGGAGAACCGGGCGCCGAAATCGTCTATCCGAACCCAGGATTTCCGATCTACGAAAGCGTGATCAAGTTTTCGGGCGCCACGCCCGTCGCATTGCCGCTGCTCGAGAAAAACGGATTCGCTTTCGAGGCCGACGATATTTTGTCGCGGCTGACCGAGCGCACGCGCCTCGTCATTTTGAACTCGCCCGCCAACCCGACGGGCGGCGTCACGCCCAAGGACCAAGTCGACAAGTTGGTTGCGGGCCTGGCGAAGTTCCCCAAAGTCGCGATCATGTCGGACGAGATCTACGGCCAGATGACGTATGACGGCCGCGCGCACGTGACGCTGCTGAACTACCCGGAACTCGCCGACCGGCTGATCTTGCTCGATGGCTGGTCCAAGACCTATGCGATGACGGGCTGGCGCTTGGGCTATTCGGTGTGGCCCAAATCGATGATCGCGCACGCCGAACGTCTGGCAATCAACAGCCATTCCTGCGTCAACGCGTCGGCGCAGTTTGCGGGCATTGCCGCCCTCGAAGGCCCGCAAGACGCCGTCGCCACGATGATGAAAGCATTCGCCGAACGCCGTCGGCTGATCGTGGACGAGCTGAATTCCATTCCCGGCATGCGCTGCGCCGAGCCCGGCGGCGCTTTCTACGCGTTCCCCAATATCGAGGGGACCGGCTATAGCAGCCGCGCGCTGGAAACCCTGCTGCTGGAGACGGCCGGCGTTGCAGTTTTGTCAGGGACGGCGTTTGGCAAGTTCGGCGACGGCTATTTGCGCTTTTCCTACGCCAACTCGACCGACAATATTCGCGAGGCAATGCGGCGCATCCGGACCACCCTCGCGGCCCACCCGGCACCAAAAAATGTCTAAATTAGTATCAATGTGCAAATTTTTTAGGCTAAATTCGGCCTCCTCCGAGGCCGAAGCGTGAGCAGAATGACGGCCCTTAACTGGCATGGGGCGTGCTTTAACGAGCCGCCGCACCAGCCCTACCGCAAAGTCGAGCCATGAAAAAGATCGAAGCGATTATCAAGCCCTTCAAGCTCGACGAGGTGAAGGATGCGCTGAACGAGATCGGCATCAAGGGCATCACGGTGGTCGAGGCCAAGGGCTTTGGGCGCCAAAAAGGCCATACCGAACTCTATCGCGGCGCCGAATACGTCGTCGATTTTCTGCCCAAGGTGAAGCTCGAGGTCGTGATCGAAGATGCGCTGCTCGAGCGCGCGATCGAAGCCATCCAGCGCGCCGCCCAAACCGGGCGCATCGGCGACGGCAAGATATTTGTGTCCGCGATCGAAGAGGTCGTGCGCATTCGCACCGGCGAACGAGGCGCCGAGGCGGTTTAACGTTTCGTCCATTCAACCTGCCCGCCAGTCGCGCGAGCCAACCACAGGAAAAAGCCTATGTCGGATCCCAAGACCGTCCTCAAAAAGATCAAGGAAAACGGCTGCAAATACGTCGATCTGCGCTTCACCGATCCGCGCGGCAAGATGCAGCATCTGGCCCACGCGGTCGAAACGATCACCGAAGAGACCTTCGAAGAAGGGCTCATGTTCGACGGTTCGTCCATCGCGGGCTGGAAGGCGATCAACGAGTCCGACATGACGCTGATGCTCGATCCGACCACGGCCGTCATGGATCCGTTCGCCGCCCAGCCGTCGATGACGATCATGTGCGACATCTACGAACCCGGCACAGGCCAGCCCTACAACCGCGATCCGCGCGGCATCGCCAAGAAGGCCGAAGCCTACGTCAAGGAAACCGGCATCGGCGATACGGCCTTTTTCGGCCCCGAAATCGAATTCTTCGTGTTCGACGACGTGCGCTTCAAGGTGTCGATGAACAAGACCTCGGTCGAAATCGACAGCGAAGAAGGCCCCTACGCCACCGACAAGGTCTATCCCGACGGCAACCTTGCCCATCGTCCGCGCATCAAGGGCGGCTATTTCCCGGTGCCGCCGGTCGACCAGGGCGCGGATCTGCGCGCCGAGATGCTGACGATCATGAAGGACATGGGCCTCGACATCGAAAAGCACCATCATGAAGTCGCGCCCTCGCAGCACGAACTGGGCGCGAAGTTCACAACGATGGTGA
The DNA here is from genome assembly GCA_945901855.1 of Asaia bogorensis. Classification (GTDB taxonomy): domain Bacteria; phylum Pseudomonadota; class Alphaproteobacteria; order CACIAM-22H2; family CACIAM-22H2; genus Tagaea. Next base: position 11,283 of record CAMDLT010000051.1, read on the forward strand.
AGGCCGCCGACGGCTGCCAGATCTACAAATACGTCGTCCACAACGTCGCCCAGCAATACGGCAAGACGGCGACCTTCATGCCCAAGCCCATCAAGGGCGACAACGGTTCGGGCATGCACGTGCACCAGTCGATCTGGAAGAAGGGCAAGCCCCTGTTCGCGGGCAACGGCTACGCCGATCTCTCGGAAACGGCGCTATTCTACATCGGCGGCATCATCAAGCACGCCAAGGCGATCAACGCGTTCACCAACGCTTCGACGAACTCGTACAAGCGCCTGATCCCGGGCTTCGAAGCGCCCGTGCTGCTCGCCTACTCGGCGCGCAACCGCTCGGCCTCGTGCCGCATTCCCTTCGGCATCGGCCCGAAGGCCAAGCGCGTGGAAGTCCGCTTCCCCGACCCGACCGCCAACCCCTATCTCGGCTTTGCCGCGATGCTGATGGCGGGCCTCGACGGGATCAAGAACAAGATCCACCCCGGCGAAGCGATGGACAAGAACCTCTATGACCTGCCGCCCAACGAACTGAAGAAGGTTCCGACGGTCTGCGGTTCGCTTCGCGAAGCCCTGCAGAATCTCGACAAGGGCCGCGCCTTCCTCAAGGCCGGCGGCGTGTTCACCGACGATTTCATCGACAGCTACATCGAGCTCAAGATGGAAGAAGTCTACGCCTTCGAACACACCCCGCACCCGATCGAGTTCGAAATGTACTACTCGGTGTGATTTTTCTAGAATTCAGTCGACGTCAAACGGCCCCGGTGCAAACCGGGGCCGTTTTGCTTGGCCGACATCGGCGATAATTGTGGTCCCGGGGCGGCGCTGATTGTAGTCTCGCCCGACGATGGACAAATCGGCGCAGCAGCTCAATTTCGAAGAAGCCATGACGGCGCATCTCGGCTACCTGATGGGTCGGCCGGGCGGCAAGCGCATGGATGCGCGCAACATCGAATTTGGCGCCGTCGACGGGCGCGGGCGCAATCTTTCGGCCGCGATCATGTCCGGCGTCAACCTTATCGGCGCCCTGATGCAGGATTGCGATCTGTCGATGGCCGACATCTTCGCAGCCGACCTGAGCTTTGCGGACATCACCGGCGGAAATTTGCGTCGCGTGGATGCGCGCGGGGCTCGCTTCGACGGCGCGTTGCTGCGCGATGCCGATTTGCGCGGAGCGGATTTTCGCCCCGGCCAAACGGTGCAGTGGGACAGTGGCGCATCCAAAGGCAGCGAGCGCACCGCAAGCTTCCGCGACGCCAATCTTGATCGGGCCGAACTGAAAGGCGCCAATCTCGAAAAAGCCGACCTCACCGGCGCGTCGATGCGCGGCACGCGCATGGTCGATGCCGAAATGGGGGCCGCCATTCTGGCCAATGCCGACCTGACGGGCGCCAATCTGGAAGGCGCCAAGCTCAAGGACGCGGTCCTCGACGGCGCCAAGCTTCAAGGTGCGGTGCTGCTCGGCTGCGATCTGCGCGGGGCGAGCCTGCGCGGCGTGATCCTCGACGGGATCGATCTCAAGACGACAAGCCTGGACGGCGCCAATTTCGAGCCGCCCTTGATCCCGCCCGTTCCGCAGATCGACGTGCGCGTGATCCTGTCCCAGCACAAGACATGGATCGCCACCAACGGCGCCCAAGGATCGCGTGCCGTACTCGACGACCGCGACCTGACGAACATGGATCTGCGCGGGCTCGATCTCAGCGCGGCCTCGCTCAACCGCGCCAATCTCGCGCGCTCCGATCTGTCGCGCGCTTTGATGCGCCTCACCAGCCTCGTGCAGGCGAATCTGACAGACGCGAATTTGACGCTCGCCGACATGGCGGGCGCCGTGCTGACGGGCGCCGTGCTACGCCGCACCGATCTGACGCAAGCCAAGCTCACGCCGGTCGACCTCAAGGACGCCGCCGGAAATTTGTCGGGCCGGAAATTTCCGACAAACTTGAGCAACGCGATCCTGGCGCACGCCAAGTTCGACAAGGCCAATCTGACCGGCGCCGTCTTGCGCGGGGCCGACATTACGCGCGCAAGCTTCCAGGATGCCGTCACCGACGGCATCGATTTGTCCGGCGTTCGCAAGCTGAATTGAAGCCCTTGAGATGGCGCGGCCACCCCTCTAAGGTGCGTTCGCGATCTCAACAAGGGTGCCAGCGGCTTTCCGCCGCCAGGGCCCGATTGGACCTAAAGGGAGCAACCCCATGTTCTTCGCGCGTTTGGCGACCGTCGCCGCATTGAGCGCTTTGGCCATCCCGGCCGTCGCCCAGCAACTGACCATCTCGCATCCGCTGCCGGTCAATTCGCATTACGGCGCAGGCGCCGTTGCCTTCAAAGAAGAAGTCGAAAAGCGCACCAACAACCGCATCCGTTTCAACATCCAGCGTTCCGACAACGAACGCGAAAACATCGAAGCGCTGCAGATCGGCACGGGCGACGTGACGATCACCTCGACGGGTCCGGTCGGCAACTTCGTTCCTGAGTCGAAGATTTTCGACATTCCGTTCCTGTTTCGCGATTACGCGCACGCGCGCGGCGTGCTCGACAGCGCGATCGGCCAAGAAGTGCTCGCCAAATTTCCGGGCAAGAATCTGATCGGCATGGCGTGGCTCGAAAATGGCTTCCGCAATTTGACCAACAGCCGGCGCGAAGTTTCCAAGCCCGACGACATCAAGGGCATGAAAATCCGCACGATGGAAAACCCGGTCCATATGACGGCCTTCCGCACCTTGGGATCGCTGCCCACGCCGATGGCCTTCTCGGAACTGGTGCCGGCCCTGCAGCAGGGCACGGTCGACGGGCAGGAAAACCCGATCCCCGTGATCGTCGCCAACAATCTCAACCAGGTGCAGAAGTTCCTCTCGCTTACGCGGCACGTCTATTCGCCTGCGGTGCTGATCGTCTCGCCGGCCGTTTGGGGCAAGCTCAACGATGCCGACAAGCAGGTCTTCCGCGAGGCGGCCAAGGCCGCACAGGCCGCCAACCGCGCGCGCGTGACCGGCGACGAAGAGACGGGCGTGGACGAACTGCGCAAGCGCGGCATGACGGTATCGACCAGCGTCGACATGTCGAGCTTCCAGGCGGCCGTGCAGCCGGCGATGGAAGGTTGGGGCCGCGAGTTCGGGGCCGCCAATATCGACCGCATCCGCAACTGGCGCTGAGCGTAGACGTTGAACAAGAAGCTGACGAACGGCCTGCTCGCCCTCGACCGCTGGACGACCGGAGCCGCCATGGCGCTTGCCGTGGCGGCTTTGGCGCTGGCGGTAGCGGCCGGGTTCTGGCAGGTCGTCAGCCGCTTTGTGCTGGCACAACCCGCCACCTGGTCCGAAGCGCTTGTGCGCGTTTCGCTGATCTGGATGGCGTATCTGGGGCTCGCGGGTTGCTTTCGCCAGGGCGCGCTGGTCTCGATCGACCTCGCGCACCGCCTGACCAGCGGCGCGGTTCGCCGGCTGCTGGAGACGTTGACTTTGGTCTCCTCGCTCTTGCTGATGGGCGTGATGTTCTGGAACGGCTGGACGATGGCCGAGCGTGTGTCGCGCCAGAATATGGCGGGCCTCGATATCTCGATCGCTTACGGCTATGCGGCGATCCCGATCGGCGCGGTGTTCTGCTGCATCGGCGTGCTGGCGCATTATTTCGATCCCGCCCGCCGCAACGAAGAGCTGGAGAACGCCGTTTGACTCCGACCATGATGATCGTCATGTGCGTGCTGTTCGTGCTGTCGGTGCCGATCGCGGTGGCGATTGGCATTGCGGCGATCGCGGGCATCGAGTTGCATACGCGCTTTCCGCTGCTGGTCGCAGCCCAGCAAATGTACGTGCGGCTCGATTCCTTTCCGTTGGCGGCGATCCCGTTTTTTATCCTCGCCGGCAATCTTATGGATCTCGGGGGAATCTCCCGGCGTCTTGTCGAATTCGCCAAATCGATCGTCGGCGGCGTGCAGGGCGGATTGGCCTGCACCTGCATCCTCACCTGCATGATCTTCGCCGCGATCTCGGGCTCGTCGGTGGCCACCACGTTCGCGATCGGCACGATCCTGATCCCGGCCCTCGTGCGCCACGGCTATCCTGTGGCCTTCGCGGCCGCGTTGCAGGCGACGGCGGCCGAACTTGGCGTCATCATCCCGCCCTCGATCCCGATGATCCTTTACGGGGTCGCGACCCAAACCTCGATCCCGGAACTGTTCATCTCGGGCTTCGGGCCGGGGCTGCTGATCGGCTTGGCGCTGATGGCGACGGTGCTGGTGTGGTGCCGAATCATGGGCTGGGGCAAAAACGACGGCATCGGCCGCCTCAAGTTTCTGCCCGCGACGCGCCAGGCCTTGTGGGCGCTGACGATGCCGGTCGTGATCCTTGGCGGCATCTATGGCGGGATCTTCACGCCGACCGAAGCCTCGGTCGTCGCCGTGGTCTACGCGCTTGTGGTCGGCGTGTTCGTCTACAAAGAGATCAAGCCCGCCCAGCTTTACGGCGTGTTCGCCAAGTCGGTCGTTTCGTCGGCTTCCATCATGTTCATCATCGCGGTTGCGGGCCTGTTCAGCTGGCTTTTGAACCGCCAGGGCGTGCCCGACGAAATCGCAGCATGGCTCGTGGACGCCTTCGACACGCCCGATCTGTATTTGCTCGGCGTCAATTTGTTTTTGTTCGTCGTGGGCATGTTCGTCGAAACATCGGCCTCGATCATCGTGCTGGCCCCTATCCTCGCCGCCCCCGCCCAGCAACTGGGCATCGACCCGGTCCATTTTGGCACCATCATGGTCGTCAACTTGGCGCTCGGCATGATCACGCCGCCGTTCGGCGTCAATCTGTTTGCCGCGGCCCAAGTGGCGCGGGTGGGGATCCACCAGATGATCCCCTATCTGATGATCTTCATCGCCGTCATCTTCGCGTGCCTGATGGTCATCACCTACGTGCCGACCATATCGCTGACGCTGCGCGATCTCGTCTACTAAGCCTCCCCGAGATGCCGCACCGCTCGCCGGAATCGCTGCTGGCCTTGCTTGAGGCGATGGGCATCGCCACGACGACGGTGCGCCACGCGCCTGCTTTTACGGTGGCCGATGCGCTGGCACTGGCGCACGGGGCCCATTCGCACGGGGCCCTGCCGCCCGGCGTGAACGTCAAAAACCTTTTCCTCAAAGATGCCAAAGGCCAGCTGTGGCTGGTCTCGGCGCCGTTCGAGCGGCAGATCGATCTGAAGGCGCTGCCGGCCAAGATCGGCGCCAAGCGCCTGTCCTTCGGCAATCCCGATCTGCTGATGGAAACGCTCGGCGTGATACCGGGCGCGGTAACGCCGTTTGCGCCGATCAACGATACGGCACGGCGCGTCCGCGTCGTCCTCGATGCGTGGATGATGGGCGCGGCCCGCCTCAACTGCCATCCGCTCGCCAACGATGCGACAACCAGCATCGCGCCTGCCGATCTGATCGAATTCCTGACCCGGCATCACCAGCCGCCCGCCGTGGTCGATCTGGCCGATTGAGCCCGGCGACCATCCGCGACAATTGGCGACCGTTGCCTATTTAAATACCTGAAAAACAACGAATGTAACCGCGAGCCGCGAAATCGCCGAAAGCCGCAACCGCGCCCTGTCGGGTCGTCTCGATATTCACTTTTCAAACAGCGCATGCCGCATGCGGCACTGCGCTTACAAAAACATATTCCTACGATTTTTTCAAGTCTCTTGGGCACCGCCCGGCTTGCGGAACCGGTCCAGATGGCGGCGCAGATGCTGCAGATCCGGCAACACCGCGTGGCAACGCGCGGGCGGCATGGCTTGCGCCACGTCGGCGAAACTCGTTGCGATTTCCGCCACCACGGCATCGCGCGCGGCCCGCCCTTCGGCCGTCAGCCACACGCGCTTGCCGCGCGCATCGGCGGGATCGGGCAGCACCGACACCAGACCGCGCGCTTCCAGGCGTTGCAGCGTGTTGGTGATGGCCCCCTTGGCGAGCTGCAAGGCGCGCGCGATCGACACGGGGTTCTTGCCGTCGCCGGTGCGCGCAAGATGGTTGAGCAGGATGAAATGCGCCAAACGCAAACCGGCCGGGCGCAGCGTTTCGAAGCGATTGCGCATCAGCTGTTCGATGATGCCGATCTCGTTCAGCAACACGAACAGCGGCGGATCTTCGCGCGGCGCTTCGGGCCGGTCGGCGTCGGCGGGTTTGCCGGGATGTTTGGGCGGATTCTTCACGCCCCCATTATACGCGATTCGACCGGCCAGCGCGGCGTGGGCGGCGAGGCGTTGGCCCCTGCCGGCAGATAGCCGATGCGCGCGAGCATCTGGATGCGCTTTGGCGCTGCCACGCCCAACGCTCGATGCAACTCCGCATAGGACGGCGCCATTTCGGGATATTCCTGCAGCGCCTGGCTCACCGGATGCAGCGCCAGCCCCTGCCCGACGGCGGCGAGCGCGAGGCGCATCCATTGGCGACCGGCCGCAAACGCGTCGGCGGGCGTATCGCCGTCGCTGACGGTCCAAACGAAGCTCGATGTCGCCAGCGTCAAGGCCGTGCGGTAGCGCTCGACCATCACTTGCTGGGCTTGCGAGCCCGACGTGGCGAACGCCGCGCGCGACAATGTTCCGTTCTGCACCAACGGTTCGAGTGCCGGGCCGTAGATGCTGATGCCGTCGGGATTGGCCGCAACTTCCGCGATCCCCAGCCGCATCAGATTGACGCTTTCCATGTGGGCGGCTTGCGTCTCGAATTCGACGTTCCATGCGCGCCACGAAATGTCGCGCGCGTTTGCGACAAGCGCGGGCTCGGACGTGCCCACAAAGCCGGGACCGACGGAAGCGGCGATCGCGGCAAACGCCGTATCGGGCACGGGGCGCGCCGCATCGAAGGGCCGTTTCTCGCTGCGCCGCGCGCGTACGTGCGCAAACAGCGGATCGCGCGGCGCAGCGCCCGTGCGCCGCACGAAGCGCGCCACCGGCCCGGCCGTCGGCGCACCCGTTTGGCCCGCCGGGAAGGGCACGACATCCACGCCCATGCCCATCTCGGCTGCGGCGAGCACGAACAATTCGGCAAAGCAGCCGAGCCCAATCGTGATCTGACGGCCGCGCGGATCGGTTACGGGCAACAGCCGGTCGGGCGCACAGCGCAGCGTGGCAGCGCCGTCGGCCTCAAGCACGATTTCCCAGGGCTGGCGGTTGTGCGGATTGGGCGCAAGAATCGCCCAACCGAAGGCGCGCACGCGCCAATCGGCATGCGTTGCGGCGGGTGCCGCGCGCCACGGCGCGGTCGGATCGACTGTCTGCGCGGCTGCGGCGCGTAGCACGCGCATGTCGCCCGCCTGTTCGAGCACAAAAACGCCGCCAGCAACGGCCAAAAATTTGCGACGCGAAAGCATGACTGTTTCTCCTTGTCTGAAAGCGACGGAATGCAGTGCGACGCGGGCGGCGACTACTTCAAGCGCTCGCCCCAGCGCCGCCGGTTTGCCGGGCTTACCCCTGCTTGATGGTTTAACGTCAAACAATATAGTTTGACGTTAAACCATCGTCAAGCGCCAAACCACGCCCCTTGCGTTGGGGCACCGCGTGCGCGAGCCTGAGCATCAAGCGGCGCAACGCCACACAAAAAACGGGAGAAACGCGCATGGCATCGATTTTCACCGACGCGCAACGGCGCGACTACGAACGCGACGGCTATGTGATCGTGCGCGGGCTGTTTGATTCCGAGGAGGCCGCGATCCTGCGCGAGGCGATCGAAAAAGATCCCGCCCTCGCCGCGAATTTCTACGACCGCAAAGACGCCGAAGGCAAAGCCACGAAAATGGCGCTGTGGAATCATCCCGGCGACAGCGTGTACGGGCTTGCCGCGCGCAGCCGCCGCGTGGTCGACACGGTCGAAGAAATGCTCGGCGGCGAGGTGTATCACTACCATTCCAAACTCACCGCCAAGGACCCCTACGAGGGCGGGGCGTGGGAATGGCACCAGGATTACGGCTATTGGTACCATAATGGCTGCCTCACGCCGGACATGGGCAGCGTGATGGTCGCGCTCGACAAAGCGACCAAAGCCAATGGCTGCCTGCAAGTGCTGCGCGGCTCGCACAAAGCTGGCCGCGTCGAACACGGCATGCTGCCGGGCGAACAGGTGGGCGCAAACGCCGAGCGCGTGGAACAGATGAAAAAGCGCTACGAGCTCGTCTATGTCGAACTCGAACCGGGCGATGCGCTGTTCTTCCACTGCAACGTCATGCATCGCAGCGACCAGAACCGCAGCCCGGATCGGCGTTGGACCGTGCTGTTCTGCTACAACGCCGCGAGCAACAACCCCTTCATGGCCCACCACCATCCGGGCTACACGAAGCTCGACAAGGTGGACGACGGGGCGATCAAAGCGGCGGGCGTGACCTTCACGACCGGCAACTCCGCCGGCTTCCGCGAACGCTCCTACCGCCCGCCGGGCTTGGCGAAGGGGGCGTAAATCTTCACGCCACGCGCACCAAGGGCTTGGCGCGCGCAATGCGCGCACGGCGCTTTGTATCGTGAAGCGCCTCCCACAGATCGGTGCGGCGCTGCGTGTTGAGCCAGAAATCCGGCGTGTTGCCGAACACGCGCGCAAGCATCAAGGCCGTATCGGCCGTGATCGCACGTTTGCCGACGCAGATCTCGTTGACGAGCCGCCGCTCGACGCCCATCGCCCGCGCAAGTGCGGTCTGCGTCAGCGCCAACGGCACCATGAATTCCTCGGTCAGCATCGTGCCGGGCGATACCAGCTTGCGGGACGTGGCGATCATTTTAGAAAGATCCATAAAGCAGGTAGTCGCCACACTCAATCCAGAATAATCATTCAACGCTAAGATTTGCACTATCGCCGGATTGAGTTGTCTGATCCACGACTACGTATCCGTATTACGAAACACCGAGTATTTCAGCAATCTTCTCGTAAGCGCCACGAAGAAAATCGTCCTCATCTTTGAAGCCCTCATCCAAGATTCGATTAGCAACGAGCTTTCCAAGCCAATCAGTCTCAATTATTTCAGAGAGCGACTTTATGTCGGTAGAGTAGTTGCCTCCAAATATTGAGATAACGAAGTCATCCAATTTGCGATGTTCCCTTAGTACTCGAGCTAGGTGACTCCTTCTCTCCGCCGACCATTGCTCATGAGACTTGAACAAGTAGAATACAATCGCGTCAACAAATTCGCCTTCTTCGTCAAAGGATTTCGTCAAGCGAGACACCAACGTTTCCACTGAATGGTTAAACTTGTTTTTATCAAATCTATTTTCCAAAACACGATTGTTTTCCAATAGATCGCGAAGTCTATTTTGGAAACGCCTCACGGTTATAGAAGCGACAAAATTTAAATCTTGCTGAACAATCACGTCAATGATCGTGCCGACATCAACTTTCTGCAATTCGGCGTTAACAGCGAACGACCAGATCAATTCAGAAAACAGAGCTGGCTCGGGAAATCTGGACAGCGGGATAAGTGGCGTTTCTGCCTGACGGCGGCCAGGATGGCCGCATGACAGGAGAAGAAGATGACCAGACGAGCGCGCCGGAATCACACACCGGCATTCAAGGCGAAGGTGGCGCTGGCA
>CAMDLT010000052.1 GCA_945901855.1 Asaia bogorensis
CCCGACACTGACGGCGCCGCACCGAAACCAATGTCGAAAAAACTGCTTTAACGCCGCCAGGCGATCAATCGCTTGGCCGCTTCACGCATGTCGTCGGGCGAACCTGCGAAGGAAAACCGTACGAAGCGGTTGCCGCGCGCCGGATCGAAATCGAGCCCCGGCGTGGCCGCCACCCCCGCTTCGTCAAGCATGCGCCGGCAGAACTCGGCGCTGTCGTTGGTCAGGTGGGCCACGTCCGCGTAGAGATAAAATGCGCCGTCCGGCGGCGCAAATTCGCGGAACCCCGCTTTGGGCAGTTCGGCCAGCAGAAAGTCGCGGTTGGCGCGGTAATTGGCGACATGGCGCTCGGCCTCGTCCGTCGCATCGAATGCGGCGACGGCGGCAAGCTGGGCCAGCGTCGGCGGCGAGATGAATAAATTTTGCGCCAAGCGCTCGACCGCGCGGGTCAGGTCGGGCGGCACAACGAGCCATCCCAAGCGCCATCCGGTCATCGAATAGTATTTGGAGAAACTATTGACCACGAACGCGTCGTCGCCGAAGGCCAAGGCCGTCGTGGCGGCGGCACCATAGACGATGCCATGGTAAATTTCGTCCGACACGAGCCGCGCGCCGTTGGTGGCGCACCAACCGTACAGCTTGCCCAGTTCCTCTGCCGTCAGCATCGATCCGGTCGGATTGGCAGGGCTCGCGACGATCAGACCGTCCAGGCCCGGCCCTGCTTGGTCGAGCAAGTCGGGCGTTGGCTGGTAGCGCGTGGCAGCGCTGGCGGCCACGCCCACGGGCACGCAATCAAGCGCCTGCAAGATGTTTCGGTAGGCCGGATAGCCGGGATCGGCAAGTGCCACGCGATCGTTCGCATCAAACGCCGACAGGAATGCGAGCAAGAAACCGCCCGACGAACCGGTCGTAACGCAGATGCGCGCCGGATCGACGCTCACGCCATACGCATCGCGATAATGGCGCGCGATGCGTTCGCGCAGGACGGGCAGGCCCATCGCGTCGGTGTAGCCAAGTTTGTCGTCGTCGAGCGCCGCCTTGGCTGCCGCGCGCACCAACGCGGGGGCTGGCGTGCTGGGCTGGCCAACTTCCAAATGGACCGCGCGCCCGGCATCGTTGCTGGCGGCGGCGTCGCGCCGATTGGCCGCGCGCATCACGTCCATCACAATAAAAGGCGCGATGCCCGCGCGCCTGGCAATCTTCAAAGCCATTTTATTGGGTACCTGTCGCGAACCCGGCCCCGCGCCGGTCGGTCTCGATCCGGCACCCGGCCGGGGCTTCGACCAATCCTTCGGGGCAATGCACGGCCTGCACGCGACCGATGCCGCCCGCGCGTTCGATCGAGCGATAGCCGCGCGCGGTCAAAGCCGCAGCCAGCCCCGAACCGTCGATGCCAATGCGCCCGTCCGGCAACGGTACCGCGCGTGGCGCGTCGATCGCGCGGTCGAGCGCCGACTGGTCAGCCAGCACGCCCAAGGCGACTTGGGTCAGGGCCATGGGCGCCGCAGATCCGCCCGATGCGGCACCGGCAAAAATCACGCTCCGCCGGTCGCGCAGGGCGATCGTCGCCGTCAGCCAACGCGACGAAAACGCGGCTTCGGTCGGGGCTGGCGCCAGCAAATAACCGATCCCGGGCGGCAGGCGGCCGATGCCAAAGGCCTGGAAGCCCGTGAAACTGCATGCGACGGCCATCCCGTTGCGGTCAACGACCACAAGCGCCGTGCCGGGCACGGTTTCGGGTTCGCGCGCCCAGTCCCCGCCTGCACCCGCCAACGCGCGCAACCGGGCGGGCGCCAGCGCGTCGCCAAGCGGCTCGCGCAATGAAAGATCGGCGGCAAGCCATTGCGCGCGATCGCGCGATGCAGCGGCAGCCGTCGACAACAAAAGCCCGGTGCGATCGCCAGCTGGCGTTGCCCGCCAAGACGGTGCCAACGCGCCGTAAAGCTGTGCCGTTGTCAGCGCCCCGACCGCCGGGACGGAGGCGACAAACAGATCGATCGCCTCGCCGACCCGGAAGGCCGGACCAAATTGCGGCGCACCCGCCGCCAAATCTTCGATCCGCAGATCGAGCCCTGCCGCTTGTGCGGCGGCGACCATCTGTTGGCCGGCAAGACCCTGGTGAAGTTCGCCCGGCCCGCGCTGGCGCAACGTGCCCAAAACGGCCCCGATCAAAGGCTGTGTCAGCGGCTGGCCTTCGCCAAGCGCCGCGCCATCGCGGCTAAAAAGCGCCAACAAGGCTGGATCGGCCGACACGGTGCTCCAGTTGGCGGCAAGATCGATCGCAAACGCACGTGTCGTCGGCGTGCCCGTGCGCGCCATCGATTCGGCGGGGGCGACGACCTGCTCCCAGCGCAGTCGGCCATAACGTGCTTGCAGCGCAAACAGCCCGCGCGCCAGACCGGGCGTGGCAATGCGCGAATCGGGACGCGCAGCGACGGCGGGGAACGCCAGCGATTCGACCGTTTGCACGCGGCCGGTTCCGACAGCCACAAGGCACACGCCGCCGCCGCCAAAGGGCATCTGGCCCGGATAGGTAACGGTCAGCGCCAAGGCTGCGGCAGCAGCCGCGTCCGCTGCCGATCCGCCGGCCGACAATATGTCGCGCGCCACCAAGGCCGCGCGCGGCTCGTCGGCAGCAGCCCCGCCCAAAAAGCCACGCACCGACCCGATGACACCGGGCACGCCCGCGTCGGATTTGCCGCCGATCCCGAGCGCGCTGCAGCCCGGCAATATGGCCAGAACACCAAGTCCGACGGCCACAATATAGCCACGGACCCGCGATTGATTTCGGGCGATGCTCAGCATAGCTTGTCTCGAAGGTTTGGCGGCAGAAGTGGCGATGAAATCGATCCGCACAGTGTTTGTCATGATCGGGGCGTTCTTCAAGGTCGGGGCTTTCGGCCTCGCGGCTCTGCTGTTGGTGGCGCCGCTTGCACCCGCAAGTGCCCAGCAACGCATCAGCTTCATTCGCGATGCCGAAATCGAGAATACCATTCGCATCTACGCCGCACCAGTGTTCCGGGCGGCAGGACTGAACCCAGAGGATATCGACGTCCATATCGTCAACGACCGGTCGCTGAACGCGTTCGTCGCGGCCGGGCTCAATATGTTTTTCCATACCGGACTGCTGCTGCGCGTCGAAACGCCGAACCAACTGATCGGCGTCATCGCGCACGAAACGGGCCACATCTCGGGCGGACATCTGGCGCGCCTGCCCGACGCGATGCGCGCTTCGTGGGATACGATGATCGTCTCGCTGCTGGGTGCCGCCGCCGCCGCCGCCGCCGGGCGCGGGGATGCGGCCATGGCCTCGGTCCTGGCAGGCCAGCAAATCGCCGAGCGCCAGTTTCTGCGCTATACGCGCACGCTCGAAGCATCGGCCGACCAGGCCGGCGTCACGTTTCTCGACCGTGCCCAGCAATCCTCGCGCGGACTGATGGAGTTCCTGCAGATCCTGGCCGATCAGGATTTCCTGGCGGCCGACCGGCAGGACCCCTATGTCCGCAGCCACCCGATCAGCGCCGAGCGTGTCGAGTTCGTGCGCACGTGGGTGGCCGGTTCGCGTTTTTCCGGGATGCCAACAGCGCCCGGTTTGCTCGAGTTGCACAAGCGCATGCGGGCCAAGCTGCTGGGCTACACCGACCCAACGCGGGCCCTCGTCCAGCATCGCGAAAACGACACGACGCTCGAGGGGCGCTATGCGCGCGCGTTTGCATTTTACCGGCGCGGCGAGATGATGCGCGCCCTGCCGCTGGTCGACAGCCTGCTAGCCGAAGCGCCCGACGATCCGTATTTCAACGAAACGCGCGGCCAGTTCACTTACGAAAGCGGCAGGCCGCGTGAGGCGCTGCCCTACTACGAAAAAGCCGTCGCCGCCCTGCCCGACAACGCGCTGCTGCGCATGGGCCTTGCCGGCGCGGCGCTGGCAACGGACGACCCCAGCCTTGTCAACCGGGCGATCCAGCAGCTCGAGCAGGCGCAGCTTCGGGAAACGAACTCGGCCGAATTGTGGCGCCTGCTGTCGGTGGCTTACGGGCGTGACCGTCAATTGGGCATGTCGGCGTTGGCGCAGGCCGAACAAGCGCTGCTGCTGGGACGGCGCGTGGACGCGCGCGCCCATGCCGAGCGCGCTGAGCGGTTGCTCCCGGCCGGTTCCCCCCATATCCTGCGACTCCAGGACATCAAAAACGCCGCCGAACGCTTGGGGCCCCAATCGCGATGACAATCATGCTGCGCCGCTACGCACTTCCGCTCGCTTTTCTGCTTTTGGCCGTTGGCGGCTGCGCTTCGGCGCCGCCGCGCGGCACGGTCATCGACGGGGGTTTGCGCATATTGGCCGATGGCGTGCCGGGCGTGCACGGCAATGCCGACCAGCGCGAATGGTGGACCTCGCGCCCCGCCAATTCGGGCGATTTGGCGTTGGTCGATCTGCAAGGCGCCGTGTCGCTTCGCGCCGATGCGCCCGGCGGCATGCAGATGGGCCGACGTCTCGCGACGTCGCTTACCTCCACGCCCTATTTGCGCTGGACCTGGTATCTCGAACCCGCAATTTTCGGCGGCGGTCCGGGCGTGGGGCTGGAGCGCGGCGTGCGCGTCGTCGTCTATTTCCGCAACCCGCAACGCGCACCGAACGATCGCTACAGATCCTGGTTCGGCTTGGCGCCATCCGAATGGGATCGCAGCGTGGAAATCGCCTTCGGCGGCTATGGCGCTGGACGCGTCGATGGCGCCACCCAAAGCAAGTGGGCCACGGACAGCGCGGGCCGGCGTTTGGAACTGCGCCCACCGCGCGCGGGCCAGGCTGGGGCATGGCATGTCGAGGCGATCGATCTCAGCGAGGTCTATCGCTATTTCTGGCCCAATGAGCCGCTGGAAGACGTGCAGATCGCGATCATCGCAGCAGGCGGGTTTTCCGGCCAGGTTCCGCCCGAATCCGGGATCGCGATCGGCTATATCGCTGAAATTTCGATCTCGCGATGAGCCTCCTGCGCAAGTTCTTTGCGTCGTTCGCGATCCTTGCGGCGTTGTCGGCCGTGCCCGCAAACGCCCAGGAAGTCTTCACGCCCGCCCAGCGCAACGCGATCCGCGCCCTGCTTATCGAAACGCTGCGCGCCCAGCCCGAACTGGTGCTCGAAGCGCTGCAAGCGCTCGAACAGCGCCAGGAAGCCGAAGCGCGCAGCGCTGCCCGCCAGGCGTTGAAGGATCGCCAGCGCGAGATTTTCGAAGACGCGTCGAACCCGGTCGCCGGCAATCCGCAGGGGCGCACGATCCTGGTCGAGTTTTTCGACTATCGCTGCCCCTACTGCAAACAGATGGATGCGCCGATCAAAACGCTGGTCGCAGCCGAGCCCGATCTGCGCATCGTGCGCAAAGATTTGCCCGTGCTCGGCCCCGCCTCGATCGTCGCCTCGCGTGCGGCCTTGGCAGCGCGCTTGCAGAACAAGTATCCCGCGATGCACGACGCGCTAATGGGCTTTCGCGGCCAGCTCGACGAAGCGGCGATTTTCCGCATCGCGGGCGATGTCGGGATCGATGTCGCCAGACTCCGCCGCGACATGGAAAGCCCGGAGATCGGCGCGCAATTGCAGCGCAACGCCGCCTTGGCGCAAGCGCTGGCGATCAACGGCACCCCGGCTTTCGTGATTGGCGACACGCTGGTGCCGGGTGCGGTGGATCTTGCGACTTTGCGCAGCCTTATTGCCGAAGCGCGCGCCAAACGCTGACGTTCAGGGGGCCGGGTCGAAGTCCGGCTGTTTCTCGGGCCGCGCCGCGTCGAACGCCGGATGCGCCATGCAGTTTCCGAAGATCGATACGATCGTCGGATACTGCGCAAGCGCCGCAGCGTCGAAGAAGCGCTTGGCGTTGAAAACTTGCGGCACCAGACAAATATCCGCGAGGCCCGGCGCGTCGCCGTGGCAGTAGCGCCCCGCCCCGCCGTCGGCCAGCAGTTTCTCGAGCGCCTCGAACCCGACCGAAATCCAATGCCGATACCAGGCATCGTGCGCGTCCTTGCCGACGGCCAAGGGCCCCAGCAAATAGCGCAACGCGCGAAGATTGTTGAGCGGATGGATGTCGCAAGCGATCAAATAGGCGATCGCCCGCACGCGCGCCCGGCCCAACGCGTCGTTCGGCAAGAACGCCGGTGCCGGATGCGTCTCGTCCAGATACTCGCAGATCGCCAGCGACTGGGTCAGCAATGCGGGCCCATCTTCGAGCGACGGCACCAAGCCCAACGGATTCTTGGCAAGATAATCGGGCGCACGCTGCTCGTTCTTGCGCAGATGCACGAAACCATTGTCGTAGGGCAGCCCCTTCAAAGCGAGCGCGATGCGCACGCGAAACGCCGCCGACGAGCGGAAATAGCCCCAGAGCTTCATGGCGACGCCTTTGCGTAACGTGCGATTTTTTGGTCGATAGCGCCGAAAATCGATCGCCCGGCCGCATCGTCCATCGCGATGCGCACGCGGTCGCCGAATTTTAGAAACGGCGTGCTGGGTTTGCCCGACGCGATCGTTTCGATCATCCGAATTTCGGCAAGGCAGCACGAACCCACCGCAGGGTCGCGGTTCGAAACGGTACCGGACCCCACGATCGTGCCCGCGCCCAAGGGCCGCGTGCGCGCGGCATGGGCGATCAACCGGCCGAAATCGAAATTCATGTCGGTGCCCGCATTGGGATGGCCGAACCATTTGCCGTTGAGCCACACGCGCAGCGGCAGATGGAGCTTGGCGCCGTCCCAAGCGCTGCCAAGTTCGTCGAGCGTGACCGCGACGGGCGAAAACGACGACGAGGGCTTCGACTGGAAAAAACCGAACCCCTTGGCAAGCTCGCCCGGAATGAGGTTGCGCAGCGACACGTCGTTGACGAGCAGCACCAGCTGGATGTGCTTGCGCGCGGCAACGGCATCGACGCCCATCGGCACGTCGTCGGTGACGACGGCGACCTCGGCCTCGAAATCGATGCCGTGCGCTTCGTCGATCGCTTCGACGTCGTCCGTCGGACCGATCATCGAATCCGATCCGCCCTGGTACATCAGCGGATCGTCGTAGAACTCGGGCGGCATCTCGGCCTTGCGCGCCTTGCGCACGAGTTCGACATGGTTGAGATACGCCGAGCCGTCGATCCATTGCGACGCGCGCGGCAGCGGCGCCATGCAAGCGGCAGGATCGAACGCGACGACGGGCGCGTCGTTGATGCTGTCGTTCCCGCGCTCCAGCATCTCGGCGATCAGCGCAAGCTCGCGCGCCGCGTAACGCCAATTGTCCAGGGCCGCGCGCAACGTGGCCGCGACGCGCGGCGCAGTCACGCAGCGCGCCAGATCGCCCGACACAACCACAAGCGTGCCGTCGCGCCCGCCCTCTTTCCCCGACGATTTCAATGTCGCAAGCTTCACGCCAAATCACTCCGCCGCATCGGGTTTGCGCTTCCAGGAATCGACATAGCCCGCCCATTCCACGCCGTCCGGCATCGCGGCCACATCGACCGCATCGCGCGTATCGATCATCACGGCCACTTCGTCGAGCATCTGGCCGCCTTGCGGATTTTTGGCCGCAAGCGCGAATGCCTTGGGATGGGGCCCGTGCGCGAAACCGCACGGATGCAACGTTGCCATGCCGGGATGGATGTTGTCGCGGCTGAAGAACTTGCCGCGATGGTAGAAGATGATCTCGTCGTAATCGTCGTTCGAATGGAAGAACGGCACTTTGAGCGCGCCCGGATCCGACTCCGCCGGGCGCGGCGCAAAGGTGCAGACCACAAACCGGTTGGCCACGAACGTCGTGTGCGCCGAGGGCGGCAGATGGTAGCGGTGGCTCATCAGCGGGCGAAACTCGCGCCAGTTAATTTTGACCGGCGTCAAATCGCCATGCCAGCCCACCGCATCGAGCGGATTGTACGGGAACGTCATGGTCGACACGCGCCCGCCGCGTTTGATCGCGACGCGCGTCGGGTTTTCCGATTTTTGTGCGTCGAATGCCGCGTCCAGCTTGGGCGTGTCGAGGCAGCCCGCATCGAAGATCGCATGGCGTCCGACCATGCCTTTGTCGGGCAGACGGTACGAATCGTTGGTCGCCTCGATCAGCAGCAACGTGGTGGGCGCCGCGGGGACAACGCGCCACATCGTGCCGCGCGGCAGCACGATATAGTCGCCGTCGCGATAGCGCATGTGCCCCCAATCGCAGAACAGCGCGCCCTCGCCCTCGTGCACGAACAGCAATTCGTCGCCGTCGGCATTGCGCGCGAGGTCGGTTGCAGCGCCTTCGACGCGCCATTGGCGGAACTTCATCGCCGCGTTCGACATCAGCACGGGCGCGTCGAACGGCGAATGCGACATGGCGTTGAGCTTGCGATAGTCGAACGCGCGCGGACGCAGATCGCCCTCGAATTCGCTCCAGCCCGTGGGCGGATGCGAATGGTACATGTGCGCAGCCGGGCCAAAGAACCCTTCCTTGCCAAGCTCGCGCTCGAACGTGCCGAGGGGCAGATCGCAATGCGCTTGGCGCGAAGCGACGCCTTCGCTAAGCGGAAAACTGATCCAGTTTTTCATGGCTTCGCTCCTCAAGCGCTTTTCAAAACGCCGCGCCGGACTTGGTCGAGCTCCATCGATTCGAACAGGGCCTTGAAATTTCCTTCCCCGAACCCTTCGTCGCCTTTGCGCTGGATGATCTCGAAGAAAATCGGGCCGATGGCGGTTTCGGTGAAAATTTGCAGCAATCGCCCGCCATTCTCGGTGGGAGCGCCATCCATCAGGATATGGTTTTTCTTCAACCGCGCAACACTCTCGCCGTGCCCCGGCAAACGTTTGTCGAGCAGTTCGTAGTAGGTCGCCGGGGTCTTGAGGAACTTGACCTTCTTTTTGCGCAGCCCCTCGACCGTCGCGTAGATATCGCCCGATCCCAATGCGATATGCTGGATGCCTTCGCCGTTGTAGGCGGCAAGATATTCGGCGATCTGCGATTTGTCGTCGGACGATTCGTTGATCGGAATGCGGATCTTGCCGCACGGGCTCGTCATCGCCTTGGATTTAAGACCGGTGAGCTTGCCCTCGATGTCGAAATAGCGGATCTCGCGGAAATTGAAGAGCTTCGTGTAGAAATCGGCCCACAGATCCATGCGACCGCGATGCACGTTGTGCGTCAGATGATCGATATAGGTAAGCCCCGCACCCGCAGGATCGGCGGCCGCACCTTTGATAGGCTTGAAATCGACGTCGTAGATCGAACCCTTGGCGCCGTAGCGATCGACGAAATAGATCAGCGAGCCGCCGATCCCTTCGATCGCGGGGATGTTGAGTTCCATCGGCCCGACCTTGCCCGCAAACGGCTTTGCGCCCAACGCCACCGCGCGTTTGAATGCAGCCGCCGCATCCGCCACGCGAAACGCCATCGCGCAAGCCGACGGCCCGTGCACGCGCGCAAAAGCCTGGGCGAAACTGTCGGGCTCGGCATTGACGATGAAATTGACGTCGCCCTGGCGGTAGAGCGTGACGTTCTTCGAACGGTGCCGGGCGACGGCCGCAAACCCCAACGCGACGAACAGCGCTTCGAGCCCCTTCACGTCGGGCGCGGTGTACTCGACGAATTCGAACCCGTCGGTTCCCATCGGATTGACCGGCGTTTTCGCGGCACGGGGCATTGGGCGATCTCCCTGGGCGGTCTTGCAAGACGAACGTTTCGAAGATATTAGTTTCATATGAAACCAAAGGCAACGCCCTTCGCGCTCGAAGCGTTTCTGCCCTATCGGCTGTCGGTTCTCTCGAACGTCGTATCGGGCGCCATCGCCTCGCTGTATCGCGTCCGCTTCGGCTTGGCGATACCCGAGTGGCGCTGCATGGCGGTGCTCGGGCGCTTTGCCCCCCTTACGGCCGGCGAGGTTGCCGCGCGCACAGCCATGGACAAAGTCCAGGTCAGTCGCGCCATCGCCGCGCTCAAAGCCAAGGGTCTCGCCCTGCAAGCGACCGACGCCGACGACCGGCGCCGCTCGAAGCTTGCTTTGTCGGCTGCAGGAAAACGCATGCATGCGCGCATCGTGCCGCTGGCGCGGGCGGCCGAAGCGCGGCTGCTCGGCGACTTCGATGCGCACGAACGCGACCGCCTGTTCGCCGTGCTCGATCGCCTCGACAGCGCGGCCCGCGCGCTATCGTCCGCAAAGCCCCAGGCCCCGCGCCGATAAAGACGACCAGCGCACCGGCGGGAGGGTTTGGGAGCCAATCATCGCGCCCGGACTCGCGTTGCGATCGTCAATCCCGCGGCGATCCCGAACAACCCCAGCAGCAGATTGAGCGTCACGGGCTCGGCCAGCACGATGGCGCCGCCGATCGCGGCGGCAACCGGGTTCAGCGAAATCGTCAAGGTTACGGCCGAGGCCGGCACACGTTCGAGCGCCCAGAACCACAAATAGAACGATGCCATGCCGCCCACGAACATGATCCACAGCACGGCAAACTAGCCCGTCGGCGCAAAGCCCGTCAGCCCGGCCAGCGGATCGCCGCGCAACAGCAGCAATATTCCTAGCGCCGAGCTGCTCGCCAAGAGTTGAACGACCATCACCGGCAACGCCGCATTCCGGCGCAGATACACGACCGACAGCACGGCATGGAATGAGCCTGCGATCGCCGCGCCGATCAGCAAGATATCGCCGCGCCAGGCTTCGGGCCCGGCGACCGCGCGATCGCCCAGCGCTACAAACACGCCTGCGAACCCCAAAGCGGCGCCCAGCGCTTTTGGCCAAGTCAGCTTTTCGCGGCCCAGCACTGCCACAAGAACAAGCACCATGATCGGCATCGATGCGACGACGAGCGCGCCGCGCGCGGCAGGCACAAACGCCAGCCCCGCCGAAAACAGATAGCCAAACCCGCCGAACATAAGAATGCCGAGCCCCGCGACCGGCAGAATGTCGGCCCGCACCATGCGCCAGCGCCCGAGCGCGCAGGCGAGCGTTGCCAACACAAGCCCAGACCCGACGCAGCGCATGAACGCAATCGAAAGCGCATCGGAATCTGCAATTAAAAAGCGTACAGCGACCATCGCCGAGCCGCCCAGCAGGCTGGACATGGCGGCGGCAAAAACCGGCAGCAGGCGTATGTGATCCATCGGGTCGAGTCTGCGACAGATTGGCAGTTTGCGCCATCCCGGTCTTGGCGGAGCGCATCGATTGCGCGGCTCCATGGGCGTGCTATAAGGGCCCAACAATCAGCCACGAACGAGGGTTGCCCCTTGGACACGAAGCCCACCTTGCTGATCTTGAACGGCCCCAATCTCAATCTGCTGGGCGTGCGCCAGCCGGAGATCTATGGTCGCACAAGTTTAGCCGACATCGAGAGCGATTGCCGCGCGCGCGCCGACGAGCTCGGTTGCGTGCTGGATTTCCGCCAGTCCAACCATGAAGGGCAGCTGATCGACTGGATCCAGGAAGCGCGCCAAACTGCCGACGCGATCGGCATTAATCCGGGCGGCCTCACGCACACGTCGGTTGCCCTGCGCGACGCACTCGTCGCCAGCGACCTGCCGGTCGTCGAGATCCATCTTTCGAATATCCATGCGCGCGAAGAGTTCCGCCACCGCTCGTTTGTCAGCGGCATCGCCAAGGGGTTGGTGTGCGGATTCGGTCCGCAAGGCTATCTGTTCGCGATCGAAGCTCTGGCTCGCTTCGCCGACGCACCGAAACGTTAGTTCCTTTTCCAACGAGACGAAAAGCCCGACCATGCCCGCAAACAAACCGACCGAATTTTCGCCAAGTCTTGCCACCGTGCGCCGTCTTGCCAAACTGATGGCCGAAGAAGGCCTCAGCGAACTCGAATACCAGGACGGCACCAAGCGACTGAAACTCGCGCGCGGCACGCTGGCCGTCGCGGGCCAAGGCTACGCTGCACCTGTCGTGGCCGCAGCGGCTGCCGCCCCGGTCGAGACAGGCGGCACCCCCGAAGGGGCCGTGACCTCGCCGATGGTCGGCACGTGCTATCTGGCACCCGAGCCGGGCGCGCCCGCCTTCGTCAAAGTTGGCGACAGCGTCAAACAAGGCCAAACGCTGCTCATCATCGAAGCGATGAAGGTCATGAACCCGATCCGCGCCCCCCATGGCGGCACGGTCATGCGCGTGCTGGTCGAAAGCGGTTCGCCCGTCGAATACGGCGAGCCGCTGATCATCGTCGCTCCGTGACCGACGCGATGTTCGACAAAGTTCTTATCGCCAATCGCGGCGAGATCGCGCTTCGCATTCACCGGGCCTGCAAGGAACTCGGGATCCAGACCGTCGCCGTGCATTCCACGGCCGATGCCGACGCCATGCATGTGCGGCTTGCCGACGAAGCCGTGTGTATCGGCCCGCCAGCGGCGCGCGACAGCTATCTCAACAAAGCAGCGATCATTTCGGCCGCCGTCATCACGGGTGCCGATGCGATCCATCCGGGTTACGGATTTTTGTCCGAGAACGCGGATTTCGCGCGCATGGTCGATGAACACGGCATCGTGTTCATCGGTCCGAGCGCCGACCACATCACGATGATGGGCGACAAAATCGAAGCCAAGCGCGCGATGGTCGAACTGAAGGTGCCTTGCGTGCCCGGCTCCGACGGCCCGGTTGCGGACGTGGAGACGGCCCTCAAGCTTGGCGCCGAAATCGGCTATCCCGTGCTGATCAAGGCGGCGGGCGGCGGCGGCGGCAAGGGCATGCGCGTGGCGCAAAATGCCGACGAACTTGCCGAAGCGTATCGCGCTGCGCGCAGCGAAGCGGGCGCGAATTTCGGCAACGACATCGTCTATCTCGAAAAATATCTCGACCATCCGCGCCATATCGAGTTCCAGATTCTAGCGGACGCGTTCGGCAACGTGGTGCATCTGGGCGAGCGCGATTGCTCGCTGCAGCGTAAGCACCAGAAAGTCCTCGAAGAAAGCCCATCGCCCGCATTAAACGCCGACCAGCGCATGCAGATGGGCGAAGTGGTGACCTCGGCGCTGAAGAAACTCGGTTACCGCAATGCCGGGACGCTCGAATTTCTTTACCAGGACGGGCACTTCTATTTCATCGAGATGAACACGCGCCTGCAGGTCGAGCATCCGGTAACCGAGATGATCTGCGGCCTCGATCTGGTTCGCGAGCAGATCCGCATCGCCGCGGGCGCGCCGTTGGCCTTTACGCAGGACGATGTTCGCCTGCAAGGCCACGCGATCGAATGCCGCATCAATGCCGAGGACCCCGAAAGTTTCGCCCCCGCACCCGGCCGGGTGGCCGAATACCATTCCCCCGGCGGACTCGGCGTGCGCGTCGATAGCGCGCTCTATTCGGGATACAAGGTGCCTTCCAACTACGACAGCATGGTCGCCAAACTGATCGTGCATGGCACCAGCCGCAACGAATGCCTGATGCGCCTGCGCCGCGCGCTCGACGAATACGTGATCGGGGGCATCAAAACGACGCTGCCCCTGCACCGAAAGCTCGTGCAGCGCCAGGAATTCATCGACGGGCGCTACGACATCCACTGGCTCGAACGCTGGATGGGCCTCAAAAAATGACTGCAGCCGAAGCGCTACGCGTACGCGCTTTGGCGGGCGAAATTGCCGCCACGCGGCGCGACGGCGTCAAGGCGCTGCTGCGCGAGGCCAATCTGCCGCAGCCGGGCTTTGTGTGGGATCCGAGCGGCGACTTGCTGCCGGTGCCGGTGCTGGCATTGCTGCGCAAAGCGTGGGATGCGATGCGCGGAACGAACGATGTGCCGAGTGTGGCGCTGCTTGAAAGCCTCGAACTTGGAGATGCTGCACTCGATTGCGCCTTTGCCGATGCCGAGTTTCGTTACCGCAAAATCGGCACGCGTCTGACACAGTCGGGCGGGGTCGATCCGGCCAGCACGGGCGAAACCCTGGCGCTTTTGCTGCGCGCGGTCTTGGCGGCCGCCGCTTTGCGCCGCAAGCCGATCTTCATGCTGCATGCGGCGCCCGCGCGCGACGGTCGCTGCGACAGCTGGGCGCGGCTGACGCTGCCGCTGGTTGCGGAGATAGGCGCGCCGGTCACGGGCTTTTTGGTCGGCGCCATGCCGATGGTTGCGACGCCCGTTTCGCTTGGCGCCATGTCCATGCCGTTCGGCCGCTTGCACTGAGGCGAACGATGGCGGGCCTGACGCCCCGGCAGCTGGTTTGGGCCTACGCCAACGGCGTTTTCCCGATGGCAAAATCGGCCAACTCGAAAACGATCGAATGGTTCGATCCCGATCCACGCGGCGTGTTGCCCCTCGATGGTTTGCACCTTTCGCGTTCCTTGCGCCGCACGCTTCGCAAAGCGCCCTACGAAATTCGCGTCGATACGGCATTTTCCCAGACGATGGCGTTGTGCGCGGCGCGCGCCTCGACCTGGATCAATGCCGAAATCCAGCGCGCCTACGGCGAGCTTTTCGAGCTTGGCCTCGCCCACTCGGTCGAAAGCTGGCACGCAGGCGAACTTGTTGGCGGGCTTTACGGCGTGCACCTCAAATCGGCCTTCTTCGGCGAGAGCATGTTTGCCCGCGCCCCCGACGCATCGAAAGTGGCGCTCGTCCATCTGGTGGCGCGTTTGCAAGCGGGCGGTTTCAAGCTGCTCGATACGCAGATGGCAACCGACCATATGCTGCGCTTGGGTGCCGTCGAGATTCCGCGCCGCGACTATCGCTTGTTGCTGGCTGCCGCCCTTGAAAGCGACGCGGTGTTTTACCGCACCGAAGAGCCCGGCGTGCGCGCCGCCCTGCAATCGTTGACCCACACGTCGTAGACCGGATGTTCGAGCGCCGAGACGGCGGGGCTGGAGGCGAACATCCAACCGCGAAACAGATCGACCGTCGTCTCCGCGTCTTTGCGTTCGACGATTTCGACGAAGGCCGCAGTTTCGGGCGGCTCTTCGGGCGCGCGTTTGCGGCAGGCCCGAACGACAATGGTGAGCGGCCCGAACGCCACGGCCTCGCCCACCGGGGCTTCGAGGGCGCGCACCCGACCCGTGACTTTGTCCAAGGTTTGCAAAACGCCGACAGCGCCCGCCACGGTTAGCGGGGCTGTGTTTTGGGCGGCAAGAAGGCATGGCCACAACAAGGCCGCGACCAGGAAGGGGACAACGCGCATGCCGCAAGCCCTATCGCGGCCGGACGGCGACGGCAAGCCCCGTGCGCAGGCTCAAAGTCGATCCGGGTTCGTTGCGTAGCGATTTTCGAGGCTCTGCAAGGCCTTCGCCTTGGCGAGCGTCGGCTCGGCAGGGGCAGAAAAATAGAGCGCAACCGCGTGGCCCAGAACGCCGATCATGACCGCCACGCCAAGGCCGAACATGGCGTGGCGCAGGGCCCGCACGACGCTGCGCAACGGCCCGATCCCCGGATGCGTGTCCATGCGATGGGCTCCCGTTTGCGACGGCAAAAGACCGCCGGTCTTGAGGCCGAACATCGCAAATATCCGACGGGCGCGAAGTGATGGGCGTCACAAGCCGGTTTCAACGCGGACCGGCGCTCGCCATGGAGCGCAGCAGCACGCGCGCGAGCTGGCGCGCGATACAGTCATAGACCCTGTCGGCGGTTCGTGCGGCTTGCGCCGGCGCCAGCCCGTCGAGCTGCAACTGGCCCGATTCGACGAGATGGCGCATCACGTCGAAGCGCGGAAACATCAGCGCATCCGTGCGCTGCGCCAGATTCGTCATCGCCTCGATATAGGGCTGATAGCCGATCAGGCGCGACGTTTCGCGCGAATACTGCGGCGTCATCAGCACAAGCTCCACGCCGGCCAAGGCCGCGCGCTCCGCCCCTTCATCGAGGCTGGCGACGAACTGCTCAAGGCTCATGTTGCGAACGGCCTCGGCCGTGCCGGTTTCCCAGATCAGAATGTCGGGCCTTTCGGCCAGCGCCTCGAGCGCCATGCGCTTGATCATGGCGGTTGCCGGATCGCGTAGCTTGCCGCGATTGAGAACCGTGATTTGCGCGTTCGGCATGCGGCGGCGCAATTCGGCCTCAAGGCGCGCGGGCCACGCCGCCTCGATTCCGCTCGCCCCCACGCCCAGCGTCGAGGAGGATCCCAATGCCGCGATCCGCAGGCTGCCGCTGGCGAGCTTCCTGGCGGCTTTGGGTAGCGCGCTTTCGTCGACATAGACCGCGCGCGGCACTTGGCATTGAGCGGGCATCTCGCTGGGCAAGGCCGCAAACGGCGCTTGCGCCTGCACGACGGCAGGCGCCGCCAGCGCTACCGCCAGCGCAATTCCGATCGCGAACTTGCCAAAGACCGCGCGCATTTTTCGCCCTATCCCGCGCGCGTTCGTTTGCGCGTTTTCGACCATGCCAAGATCTGGGCTGCCCCGATGAGCAAGAGACACCCCCCGAACGTGACCGCCGCTTGCGCGCCCACATCGCGTCCGAATTCGAGCAACAACGAGTGCCCGGCTACCGACAAGAATATCCCGATACAAAAAATCGGCAACGAGTTTTGGCCGCATAAAATGACGGCGCGCGCCGGGCGCGCGCGCATCCAGGCCGGATCGCGCGGAACGATCCAGACCACAACCAGCGCCAATGCAAGGAAACTCAGCAGGCGCAGCGGCCCCAGATCGGTCTTGTTCGCAAACAGGTACGTGATCTCGGCAAAGGCCGACGGCACGCCGTCGAAAAAATAGCCGGCGCTGATCCAAATGCGGACCGGCACGACCGCGCACAAAAACAACGCCGCCGCGACGAAGACCCAGCGCGGCACCGCGATCGGCTGTTCCACCACGCCCGACCGCCAGCCGCACGCCGCCCCCAGGACGAACAAAAACTGCCAGGCAAACGGATTGAAGAACCACGCGCCTTCGGGATAGCTCGGCAGATTGAATTGCAGCGCCGGAACGGCCGCGTAGACGAGGGCCGAGACCAGTACAAAAAATCCGCCCAATTCCCGGAACAGCGGCAGCGTCAGCGCCAGCCCGACCAGCAGCACGATGTAGAGCGGCAGAATGTTCATCAGCAGGGGCTGATGGGCGAGCATCATCGCCTGCAAGATCGCCACGTGCGGTTCGTCCAGAAAGGCCGCCACCTGCATTTCTTCGACGAAGAGCGGGTTTTCGAAGCGTTGCGCGGTCCAGCTCACCTGGGCCGTGTAGACGACGAACAAAAAGATGTGCGCGACATAAAGCGTCCAGCAGCGTTTGAGCACTTGGACCGAGGCATAGACGCGCCCCTCGGCCGCGATCTGGCGGCCGAACACGAGTGCAGCGGCATAGCCGGACAAAAAGACGAATACTTCGGCCGCGTCGCAAAAAACAAAATTGGCGAGCGTCAGATACGAAAACGCGTTGTTCGGCACATGGTCGACAAAAATAAAGAGCAGACCGAGGCCGCGAAAAAAATCGAGCCTGAAATCGCGCCCCTCGCCGGATTTTGCCGTCGGCATCAACCGCCCGGCCTCAGTTTTTGGGGGCCTGGCCTGCACCTTCGGCGGAGTTGAAGATGAAGCGGCCCAGCATCTGGACGATATTGACCGGCGACTGCGTGAACTTGATCTCGCCGCCATTGGCCAGCACGCGGTCTTCGGCGCCGGGCTGCAGGGCGATGTAGGTGCCGCCCAGCAATCCCTCGCTCGTGACTTGCGCCGAACTGTCGACCGGCAGCTTCACGTTCGAGTCGATCGCGAAGGTCAGCACCGCTTCGAAACTGTCGGCATCGAGGCGCTGGGCGATAACAGTGCCCACCTTGATGCCCGAGACTTTGATGTCGGTCCCCAGCCGGACGCCGTCGATCGACTTGAATTTGGCGGTGACGGCGTAGCCGCGCACGGGCTTGATGTCGGCCGTCGAATAGGCGAAGACCAGAAAAAAGCCCGCGACGGCGAGCACGACGGCCCCCATCAGGGTTTCGACGAGATTTTTGCCCATCGTTCGAAATGCTCCCGAAAACGGCTTCAGTTCGGCGACCAGGGTTCGTAATCCCCGGTCGCTTTGGCGCGGACGCCGCCTTGGTATTCGTGGCCCGGCGGACGGTAGGCGTTCGGCGTGCCGGTT
The DNA here is from genome assembly GCA_945901855.1 of Asaia bogorensis. Taxonomy (GTDB): domain Bacteria; phylum Pseudomonadota; class Alphaproteobacteria; order CACIAM-22H2; family CACIAM-22H2; genus Tagaea. The sequence continues at coordinate 17,965 of CAMDLT010000052.1, forward strand.
TGGTTTGGCAGATGCGGCTTCTGCCACGAGCGGCGCACGCCAAGCCCCTCGGGCGGCGGCGGGGCGGCCAGCAAATGGTGGAGCCAGGCATGCCAATTCGGCGGCACTTTGGTGGCTTCGGCGTCGCCTTCGTAGACGACCCAGCGTTTTTCGCGCCGATTGCGCAGCGTGCCCGTCTTGTCGCGGTAATAGCGGTTGCCGAATTCGTCCTGCCCGACCGCTTCGCCGCGCCACCACGTATAAAGCTTTGTTGCAATCGTCATGCTGCATTTCCCGCCGATTCTTGAAGCTGGACTATTGCATGCCCCCCCTGCCCTCGTCCAGATTGCGCCATGACCGATTTCTGGCGCAATTCCGGCTACCACCTGCTCGAGACCGAGGCGGCCCCGCTGCCACGCCTCAAGCTGACCAACAGTTTTTTGCGGGCATATCTGATGCGCCCGGAAATCCGCCCCGTCGCGGAATCGTGCCCGGCCGAGCGCAAGCTCCATGCCCGCCTGCTCGACGATCCGCGCGACGCGCCCAGCAAGGCCGAGCTTGGCGCACTGGCCGACGCCGACATGCGCGACAATTACGCGATCCTGCTGGGCTTCTTCGCGAAGCTGATCGCTGCCCCTTCGCTTGAAGACGCGTACCTTGCGCATTTTCTGGCACCGCCCGCCAAGGATGCGGCCCTCGTGCCGCCGATTTTCCTCGACCAGCTGGCGCACGTTGTTTTGCGCCATGCCCTCGACGGCACCAGCGATCCGCTGCGCCTGCGCGCGGGCGAATTGCTGTTCCGCAGCCAGCGCGCCACGCTCAACGACGGCGCGATCATGGCCGCCGACGAGGAGATCGTGGAAATGCACGCGGCCCGCCAGCAAGCGGGCGATACGGGCCTGGGAGCCATCGGCGCGCTGCTGAAGGACGCGCAGATCCCGGTCCGCAGCATCGAGCTCGACGTCATGACCGAGGCGAACGCCGCGGCCTATTGGGGGCGCGACGAAGCGCACGATCTGGTGATCGATCTGACCTTCGGGCGCGCGGGCCTCGACGCCCTTGCCCGCGTGCTCGAAACTTGGATCGCGCATTTTCTGGGCGCCAAAGTTTCGATCCAGCCGATGGTGCAGATCAAGGACGAGCGCTGGGTCTGGCATGTGGGGCTCGATAGCGAAGCAACCGCGATCATGAACGATCTCTATCGCGGCCAGGAGGTCGACGAGGACCGCTTGCGCCGGATCGTCGCGCTGTTCCGGCTCGATTTTGCGGACCCCGCCTTGATGCGCGCCGACATTGCGGGCCGCCCGGTCTATCTGGGGCTCGGCATGGACGGCGAAAAGCGCGTCCGCTTGAAGCCGCAAAACCTGCTGGTGAACCTGCCGCTCGCCGCCCGCGGATAACCGCGACAATCGGCGACAAAAGGCGACGGTCGCCTATTTATCGCCTTGATATTGCTTGCATGTAACCGCGCCGACGATTTCCGGCAGCGCCAAAATCGGTGCGATTTGGCACGATGTTTGCCTGCAAATGGCGGCATGAAATTGTCCGAAATCCCCGCCCTGCGCCGTTTTTGGTATCCGCTGGTCCGCGTCGAGGATCTGGCGGCGGGCCCCGTCGCGCAGCGCTTGCTGGGCGTCGATCTGGTGCTGTGGCAGGACGAAATCGGCGCGCCGGCGGCCGCCATCGACCGCTGCTGCCACCGCACCGCAAAACTTTCCAACGGCTTTGTCGATGGCGGCACGATCGTTTGCGGCTACCATGGCTGGCGCTTCGACCGGTCCGGCAAATGCGTTTGCATCCCGCAACGCAAGGATGCGGCAGCGACCGGCGGCATCAAGATCGCAGCCTTCGAAGCGCAGGCGCGCTACGGCCATGTCTGGGTTGCCCTTGAGCGGCCGCAAGCGCCCATTCCGGATTTTGCCGAAGACGGCGACCCGGCCTGGCGGCGCATTCCCGAGTTCGCCGAAACCTGGGCGTGCGGCGCGCTGCGCTTGATGGAAAACGAATTCGACAATGCGCATATCGAATTCGTGCATCAAAAAACCTTCGGCGCCACGCACGATGCGACGCCCGCCGCCAACGACATCGCGGAGTTTGCCGATGGCTTTGTGACCCGCACGGTGGTGCGGGCTGCCAACCGCGCGATCGGCGCCGCGTATTCGGGCGTCGGCGACGCCGTCACCACGCGCACGACCGTGCATCGCTATTGGGTGCCGTTTTTGCGCAAGCTCGATCTTGCCTATCCCAACGGCGTTGCCCATCGCATCGTGACCGCGACGGTCCCGGTGGATGACGGCCACACGCGCCTAGTGCAATGGGCCTATCGCAACGATACCGAGGGCGACGTGCCAGCCGAAAAAGCCGTGGCGTTCGACCGCGCCGTGACGCTCGAAGACAAAGCGATCCTTGAGGGCACCGACCCGTTTGTGCCGCTGCGCGACTTTATGACGGCCGAGCGGCACATGCCCTCCGACCGTCCGGGCCTGATCATGCGCCGGATGCTGCTGGCGCTTGCCGACGGCACCTGACCGGCAAGCCTCAGCCCGCCGCCCCAAAATCTCTGTTCACTTGTCAAACAGCGCCCGCCCACGAGGGGCGATGGCGGCAGTGGAACATTTTGTTCTAGTATTTGCAAGATATCCGTTATTATACCTATCTCAGATTTTGTGCTTTATTTTTGACTCGTTTTGCGTTTATATATCTCCATGTTCAACTTTGGAGGAAATCATGTTCCGGTTCGGCGATGACGACGATTACGCCACCCTCGACAACGCGCCGGGTGCTTCCGGTTGGTTCGACCTTGGCG
>CAMDLT010000053.1 GCA_945901855.1 Asaia bogorensis
ATTGTCGGGCCAGGGCCCGACAATGACGGCTGTTTTTGACCCGCGCCGACTCTAACCCGTCAGGCGATTCCACCAGCCGCGTTTTTTGGGACGATTGGGATCGTCCTCTGGCGGCGGGGGCGGTGCGACCGCTTCCGGTTGCGCTGCGGGCGCGGTCGGCGGCGAGACGACAATTGGTTCGGCGGCCGCGATCTGTACGGGTGCCGTTGCAACAGGCGCCGGTGCGGGCGCTGCGGCAGGGCCTTCTTCGCCACGGCGGTTCCAGGGCCAATCATGCGCGTCGCCAGGGCCTTGAACGCGGCCCGGCGGCGGTGCCAGTGCGGGTTCGAGCGGATCTGAGGCTTCGCTCGGCGCCGACATGACGCTTGCGGCGGTTGCATCGCCATTGGCCATATTCGGCGCTGCGGCTTGTTCTTCGCCTTCCGGACGGCGCCCGCGGCGGCGACCGCCGCGACGGCCGCGCCGACGGCGGCGACGGTTGGCTTCTTCGGCAGTTTCGCCCGCCGGACCCGGCGTTTCGGGACCGTCATCCGCGCCTGTCGCCGTCTCGGTGCCGGCAATGTCGGCTGTCGGCGCGCGGGCGACGGCCGGGGCGATCGCTTGGCTGGCGGCCTGTTCGTCGCGTTGCGCGCTGGTGCGATTGTCGTCGCGCCCGCGCCCGCGTCCGCGCCCGCGTCCGCGACGACGGCCGTTGCCGTCTTCGCTGCGCGGTTCTTCCGTGCGTCCTTCCGCTCCATGGCCTTCGTGGCGGCGCGGCGCTTCGTCCGCGTCGTCTTGCGCGCTATCGGGCGCTTCGTAGGCCGTGGGCGAAAAATCTTCGATCTGGCGGATCGGCGCTGCGGACGGCGCGTCGGCAGCTTTGGCCTTGCCGCGTTCGATGCGGAAGGCGGGCGGAATCAGGCTGTCGTCGGAGTGGAACTGCAAGCGGAAGCCGTGACGGCTTTCGATGCCGACCAGCGCGGCGCGTTTGTTGTTGAACAGATAGAGCGCGACCGGTGTGGCGACATATACGAGCACTTCGGCCGCGCGCAGCTTGACGCCTTCCTCCTCGATGCCGCGCAGCACGTGCAAGGCGGCCGATTCGGTCGAACGCAGGCGACCCGTGCCCGAGCAATGCGGGCAGACTTCGAAGCTGATTTCCGAAATCGACGGCCGCAAACGCTGGCGCGACAGCTCGAGCAGGCCGAAGGCCGAAATGCGGCCGATCTGGATGCGCGCGCGGTCGGATTTCATCGCCTCCTTGAGGCGCCGCTCGACCGCCGCTTGGTGGCGATGGTCGTCCATGTCGATGAAGTCGATGACGATAAGGCCCGCCAAATCGCGCAAGCGCAGCTGGCGCGCCACTTCGTCGGCGGCTTCAAGATTGGTCTTGTACGCGGTCTCGTCGATATTGCGTTCGCGCGTCGAGCGGCCCGAATTGACGTCGATCGCCACGAGCGCTTCGGTCGAGTTGATGACGATGTAGCCGCCCGAGCGCAGCCGCACGGTCGGCAGATGCATCTCGTCGAGTTCGTTTTCGACCTGGAAACGCTGGAACAGCGGCACTTGCGCGTCGTCGTAGCGGCGGATACGCGCGACGTCGCTCGGCATCAGCATGCCCATGAAGTGGCGCGCGGCTTCGAAGCCGCTTGCCCCCTCGACCAGAATCTCGTCGATGCCGGCGGAGTAGATGTCGCGGATCGCGCGCTTGACGATGCTGCCTTCCTCGTAGATCAGCGACGGGGCGGAGCTGCGCAACGTCAAGTCGCGGATTTCTTCCCATAGGCGCATCAGATATTCGTAGTCGCGCCGAATATCGGCGGTTTCGCGCTCCATGCCGGCCGTGCGCAAAATCACCGCCATGCCGTCGGGCAGATCGAGCTCTTCGATCAGGTTCTTGAGGCGCTTGCGATCCTGCTGCGACGTGATGCGGCGCGAAATGCCGCCGCCGCGATCGGTGTTGGGCATCAATACGCAGTAGCGGCCCGCGAGCGAAAGGTACGTCGTGAGGGCGGCGCCCTTGTTGCCGCGCTCTTCTTTGACGACCTGGATCAGCAGCACTTGGCGGCGCTTCAGCACTTCTTGGATTTTGTACTGGCGCTGCGGACGCGCGCGACGGCGCGTTTCGTGCGCGTCGTCGACCGTGTCGCCGCCGACCGATTCGACCTGATGCTGGCGCGGTTCGACCGTCTCGTCGCCGGCCAGCATTTCGACCGGCAACACTTCGGCGGGCATGCTTTCGCCCGTCGGGACTTCGCCCGCGATCGTCTCGGACAATGCCGTGCCGGATGACGCAGCGTCCGGCGCGGTCGGCAGGGGTTCGGCATTCGCTGGCAGTGCCAGATCGAGCGGCATCTGCGCCGTGTCGGTCGAATGAGCGGGGGCTTCGATTGCCCGTTCGCTCGGCACGTCGAGGGCTGCGGGCGGCGTCAGTGCGACGGGGCCGGCATCCAGGTTTGCATCGAGGGCGATTACCGGAGCCGGATCGGCCGCGGGAGCCGCAGGGGCCTCGTCGCGTTCGCGCGGCGCGCGACGCGGGCGCACGTCTTCCTCGTCGTCCTCGGCCATCAGCGCCTGCCGGTCGGAGACCGGGATGCGGTAATAGTCCGGATGGATTTCGTTGAACGCCAAGAACCCGTGCCGGTTCCCGCCGAATTCCACGAACGCGGCTTGCAGAGACGGTTCGACGCGCGTGACGCGCGCCAAATAGATGTTTCCCTTGAGCTGCTTTTTGCTGGCGGTTTCGAAATCGAACTCTTCGAGTCGGTTTCCGTCGAGAACGACCACGCGGGTTTCTTCCGAGTGGGTCGAGTCGATCAACATACGCTTTGCCATTTCGATACGCTTCTCCAACGTGTCAGGCGGAGAGCCAAGCCTGCCCTTGCATCGCGGCCGTCGGCAACATGCCGGGCCGTCGCGCAAACGGGCGCTCCCCGCGAATAATTTTCTGACCGGATCGTCCAGGCGCACATGCTTTCGGGCGAAATGCCCTCCGGCGAGTTGCGGTCGCGCGCGGGTTCCTTGGGCCCGTGCCGCGGTCTTGACCTTGGCCGTTCTGCCATCCGCCCGCTTGACTGCGCTCCCAACAAAAAGGGAGCGGGGGCGGACCGGCCGAGCGGCGGGTCCTTTGGGGCGTGCGCCGTTCGATCGGCCGCCCTTGGTCTTGTCGCCGCGGCTTCGCTTCGCGTTTTGCCGCCGCTCGAACCGAAATCCGGACGCGGCGCAAATCATGCTAGGCGGACCGCACGGACACGGCGCTCCGGTCTGGGGCGCTCGCAATCCAGCGAACATGGCCTTGCGACAACGCGCACGGCCAAAATCAGAATACAGACCAATCGACCGGGTCACAATCGGTAAATTCGCCCGCCTTCGTGCTTGCTGTCGATTCGCGCCGCAGTATATATGTCGCGGGAATGCGCTCGTATTTTCGCAAGATATTGTGGATTTTGGCGATTTTGGCGGGTTTTGGCCCGGTCCATGCGCAAACGCCAGTGCGCTCGCCGGTTGGTGGCGAAATTGTCGTGACGGGCGTGTCGCTCGGCGAAACGGCCGGGGCAACGCGCTTGGTGCTCACGCTCAACCGGCGAATCGAGCACCGGGTGTTTTTCCTGAACGAGCCGATGCGCGCCGTCGTCGACTTGCCAAGCGTGCAATGGCGCATCGCGGGCGGCGAGGTGGCCGCGTCGGGTTTGGTATCTGGGTTGCGCTACGGCGCCTTCGACGCAAAGACCGGGCGGTTGGTGCTCGATCTGGCCCAGCCGGCCAAATTGCGCGAGGCGCGCTTCGACCTCGTTGCAAACGGCAAAGGCCAGCGTCTGGTGCTCGATTTTGAACGCTCGACGCCCGACGCCTTTGCGCGAGACGTGCAGCCGTGGTCGGCATCGGGCGTTTTGCGCGCGATGCAGGCCAACGCGCCGCCGACATCCCAGTTGCCCCCTCAGTTGCAAAGCCAAGCGCTGCGTGCGGCACCCGCAGCACCGCCCGCTGCCGTTGCGCCGCCGTCGGCGCCTGTAGCACCCGTCGCGATCGCCACCCCGCGACCGCCGCAAGCGCCGAGCGGGCAGGGCGCCGTGCCCGTGCGGCCCACGACGCGCCCGACCATCGTGCTTGATCCGGGCCATGGCGGCATCGATCCGGGGGCGATCGGCGTCACGGGCACGCACGAAAAAGAAATCACGCTGGCGGTCGCGCGCGAGCTGCGCCGCCAGATCGAACAGACCGGGCGTTACCGCGTTGCGATGACGCGCGACGACGATTTGTTCGTGCGGCTGCGCGACCGCATCGCGATCGCGCGCCAGCAATCGGCCGACCTGTTCATCTCGATCCATGCGGACTCGATGGGCGGGGGCAATCGCGAGACGCGGGGCGCATCGATCTACACCTTGTCGGAAAACGCGTCGGACAGCGAGGCGGCGGCGCTGGCCGCGCGCGAGAACCGCGCCGACATCATCGCGGGCGTGGATCTGACGCGCGAAAATCGCGACGTCACGTCGATCCTGATCGATTTGGCGCAGCGCGAAACGATGAACCGCTCGATCGTGTTCGCGCGCTACCTGGTGGGGGAAATGGGCCGCGAGGTACAGCTGCTGCCGCAAAACCCGCATCGCTTCGCAGGCTTTGCTGTGCTGCGCGCGCCCGACACGGCTTCGGTGCTGATCGAGATGGGGTATCTTTCGAACGCGCAGGACGAGATGCTGCTCAATCGTCCGCACCATCGCAGCAAGGTGGCGGCGGGCATCGTGCGCGCGATCGACGCTTATTTTGCCGCCAACCCGGCGCGCCGCGGCTGACCGCGCGCCGGATCGATCCGCTCGCTTGATTGTTGGGCTGCAATGCGCCCGGTCGGCGTTGCACGGGCTTTCGATATTTGTTCTTGCGGCCGTGTCGGAGCGCCGGGCCCGTTTTGGCCGGCAGGGGCCGGTGCGCGACAGCCGCCAAGCGCTGCGCTATAACCTTGCCGGTTCCGAACCGGGATGGTCGATTGATGCGCCGAGGTATCCTTACGCTTGTTGTGTTGCTTGTGTTGGCGCTTGTCGGCGGCAGCGGTGCCGTGCTTGCGGGCTTGTGGTATTTCGGTCGCGGTTTGCCCGACCACAAAGCGCTGTCGGCCTACCAAACATCGGTCACCACGCGCGTCCACGCGGCCGACGGGCGCATCTTGGCCGAGTTCGCGATCGAGCGACGCGTCTTCGTTCCGTACGATGCGATACCGCGCCAGGTCGTCAATGCGTTCTTGTCGGCCGAAGACAAAAATTTCTATTCGCATCCGGGCGTAAGTCTGCCGGACATCGCGCGCGCGGCACTTCAAAACGTTGCGAATCTCGGCGCGCGGCGGCCCGTGGGGGCTTCCACCATCACGCAGCAAGTCGCCAAGAACATGCTGCTGACCAACGAAGTCTCGATCGAGCGCAAGGTCAAGGAAGCGATCCTGGCCCTGCGCATCGAAGAGTCGCTTTCCAAGCGCCGCATCCTCGAGCTGTATTTGAACGAGATCTATCTGGGTTACGGCGCTTACGGGGTCGCGTCGGCGGCGGTGAATTATTTCGACCGGTCGCTTGCCGAACTCAGCCTGGCCGAAGCGGCGTTTCTGGCCGTGCTTCCCAAAGCGCCCAACAACTACAATCCGGCGCGTTTCATGGAACGCGCAGTCGAGCGGCGCGACTGGGTGCTCGGCCGCATGTTCGAAGACGGCCATATCGATCAGGCCGCGTACGACGCCGCGCGCCGCACGCCCATCGTGACGCGCGCGCGCGGTCCCGAAGACACCGTGCGCGCCGACTATTTCGCCGAGGAAGTGCGCCGCGAACTGTTCGCGCGCTTTGGCGAACGCGAGCTGTTCCGCGGCGGCCTCAGCGTGCGCACCACGATGGATCCGCGCATCCAGGCTGCGGCCGAGGCTGCCCTCTATCGCGGCCTGCTCGGCTATGATCGGCGCCACGGCTATCGCGGGCCCGTTGCGCGCATCGATGTGGCGGACGATTGGCGTCGCCGGTTGCAGGCCGTGCCGCGCCCGCCCGGCGCGTTGGCCGAATGGTCGCTGGCACTGGTGCGCGCGGTTGGCGCCGACGCCGCCGAACTTGGCCTGGCCGACGGCAGCCGCGCCGCGTTGGCGATCGAAGATTTGCGCTGGGCGCGCAAGACCGAACGCGAGCAGCGCTTGGGCCCGCCGATCCGCGTGCCGGGCGACGTGCTTACCGTCGGCGACGTGGTTCTGGTCGAAAAGCTGCCGGTCGAAAATGCGACCAACCGCCACGCACTGCGCCAAATTCCGAATGTCGGCGGCGCGGTCGTTGCCATGGATCCGCATACGGGCCGCGTCAAAGCGATGGTCGGCGGCTGGAGTTTCGAGCAAAGCCAGTTCAATCGCGCGACCCAGGCCCAGCGCCAACCGGGCTCTTCGTTCAAACCCTTCGTCTATCTGCCGGCACTCGACAACGGGTTTTCGCCCGCGAGCCTGATCCTCGACGCGCCCATCGTCGTCGACCAGGGACCGGGCCAGCCGCCGTGGCGACCGGCCAACTACTCGCGCAATTTTTACGGACCCTCGCCCATGCGCGTGGGCATGGAGCAGTCGCGCAACCTCATGACCATTCGTTTGGCGCAGGCGATCGGCATGGACAAAGTCGCGGCCACGGCCGAGGGGCTTGGTGTCGTCGAAAAACTGCAACCGAGCCTTGCCATGGCGCTGGGCGCCGGCGAGACCACGCTGATGCGCCAGACCACGGCCTACGCCATGTTCGTCAATGGCGGCAAGCGCATCCAAGCGACCTTGATCGACCGCGTGCAGGACCGCGAGGGCCGCACGATCTACCGCCACGACACGCGCACTTGCGAAGACTGCAAAACCGATTTGTGGCTGCCGGGATCCGAACCGCCCGATCTGCCCGATGCGCGCCCCCAAGCGATCGATCCCGCCACCGCCTACCAGATGGTGTCGATGCTGCAAGGCGTGGTCGAGCGCGGAACGGGCCGCCGGTTGCGCGAGCTCAACCGGCCGATCGGCGGCAAGACCGGCACCACGAACGACTCGTTCGATACCTGGTTCATGGGTTTCTCGCCCGATCTTGCGGTCGGCGTGTGGGTCGGTTTCGACAACCCGCGCACGCTCGGCCCCAACGAAACCGGCTCGTCGGTCGCGGTGCCGATCTTTCGCGACATCATGGCCGAAGCCTTGAAGGGCGCGCCTGTGGTTCCCTTCCGCATTCCGCCCGGTATTCGCTTGGTGCGCATCAACCCGCAGACGGGGGCGCCCGCCCGTCCTGGCGAGCGCGACTCGATTTTGGAAGCCTTCAAGCCCGGCACCGAACTTCGTGCCGACGGCCCCGTGCTCGACGGCGGCGGGCGTTTCGCGGATCCGTCTTTGACGATTTCGATACCGGGCGGCGAAGGCGGCGACGGGATTTACTGAGACGATGCGGGGCCTGCGCCATGTCGGCGACGAGCTTCAGCGCCGAGCGTTCGCAATCCCACCCGATTCAAAAATGCATCAGGGGGACGTCGGAAACTGGCGTGCATGGGCAACGGCGCGTGCGCGCGTCGGTTCGTCGAAACCTGAAAAAAGCGCGTCGCGTGCGGCTGCGGCCGACGCCACGTTGCGGCGCGCGGCAACGTCGAAGAACGCGTAGGCTTCCAGCGCATTGGGCCAGCCTCCGATCCCGTCGCGATAGGCTTGCGCCACCGCCAAGGCGGCAGGCCCATGGCCAAGGCTGCTGGCCTCGCGCAGGCGCCGCCGACTGGCAGGCGCATCTACGGCAACGCCGCGCCCCGCTTGCAGTGCGAGCCCCAACTGGAACAAGGCTTCGGGATGGCGCTGGTCGGCGGCCAGCGTCCAAAAATGCACAGCCTGCACGGGGTCGCGCGTGACGTACTGGCCGAAGGCATAGGCGATGCCGAGCTGATGCTGAACCGCGCGCGAACCCGGATTGGCCGCGGCGCGCAAACGCTCGACCGCGCGGTCGAGCACGGGGCGCGCCAACGCGCCGGTATCGCCGCCTTTGGCGACGAGCCCCAGTTCTTCGGCCATGAATTGGCGCGCCACAAGCAACGCGGGCAGGTGGAACGTGCCGACTGTCAGGCCCGAGCGGTAAAGCGTGCGCAGCGCCAATCGGTCGAGCTCGGTATAACGTTCGCGCTGGCCGGGCGGCCGTTTGTAGCTCAACAGCGTGTCGTATTCGTGCGGATGCCCGAACAGGCCGAAGCCATGCAAGATCTCGTGCGCCAGACAGTCGGGGCGGCTCGCGCGGACATGGAGCGTCACCGAGACAAGCCCGGTCGCGCGCACGTCGGTGGCGGTGCCGCAACCGCCCGGCGGTACGCCCGGCGGCGTCGCGTTGTCGGCAAAAAAATCGAAGCGGAAATTGGCGTCGCCGACCGTTTCGACGACCGACACGGCCAAGCCTGCGAATCCCGCCGCTTCGCGCGTCAGGCGTTCGGCGTCGGCAGGCAGGCTGTTGCTGGGCGTGCGCCCGAGAAAAATCCGAATCGGTTCGTTGAAGCGCACGATGCCGGCGATCGGCTGCGGCCGGTTGTCGCTGTGGGCCATGTTGTCGCGCCACAGGGCCGCTTCGTTGAACATGCCCAAGGCTGCCGCAAGTTTGGCCTCGCTTGCGGCCAAGGGTGCTGCCGAAAGACACCAACAAACGGAAAGGAAGATGCGGGCGACTGCACGCATGGCGGCTGCGCCGACGCTAGCCGAACGCCTTGAAGGTAATCAGCGTGAACGTGTCTTTGACGCCGGGCAGGCGCTGGATCGTCATCACAAAATGCCCGATATCGGAATCGTCCGGCAGATAGCATTTGAGATGCAGGTCGTACTGGCCGGAAATCGAAAAGACCTCCGAGACCTGCTCGGTCTCCATCGCTGCTTCCGCCACGTCGTAGGCGCGGCCAAGCTCGCATTTCACCATGATGAAGATCGTCTGCATGGGCATTCTCCCTTGCTGACGACGCTAGCCTGCGGCGCGACGTCCGCGCAACAAGAACGCGGGCACTTGGTCGTCGTCGAAGCCGCGGCCGCTCGGGTCGGCCAACGGGGTCGGCCGCGACTCGCGCTTTTCGCGCGGCGCTTGGACCGCGCGCGGGCGCTCGGGGGCATGGGCCGACGGCACGATCGGGGCGGCGACGGCGACTGGCGCCGTCTCGACGGGCATCGAAACAGGCATCGAAACCGGCATTGCTTCTGCGGCTGTCGCGTCGGCTGCGGGCACGGGCGCATCGCTCGGGCCCCAGCCGGCATTGCCGCCTTCGGCCGACGGCGTTTGCGTATCGGCATGTGCGTTGCCGCGACGGCGTGGCTTGCCAGCGCTGCTGCTGCTGCCGCTGCTGCTCGAGCGGCTGCGGCTGCTGCCGCTGCGTTCGCCGCTGCGACCGCGTCCGCCGCGCGCCGGACCGCGCTCGGCTTCGGCGGCCAAATCTTCGGCCGACGTGATCGGCGCTTCGAACCCTTCGAGCGCGATCGGCGGAATCTTTTTGCCGATCAGCTTTTCGATGGCCGTCGTGAATTTGCCGTCGTCGCGCGTGGCGATCGTGTAGGCAACGCCGCTGCGCCCGGCACGGCCCGTACGGCCGATGCGGTGCACATAGTCTTCGGCGTTGATCGGCACGTCGAAATTGAACACGTGCGACAGGCCGCCGATGTCGAGGCCGCGCGCCGCAACGTCCGAACAGACCAGAATCTGCACTTCGTCTTTCTTGAAGCCTTCCAGCGTTTCGCTGCGCGTGCCCTGGTCCATGTCGCCGTGCAGCGCGCCGACGCTGAAGCCGTGGCGCTTCAGCGACTTCCACAGAATATCGACGTCGCGCTTGCGGTTGCAAAAGACCAGCGCGTTTTTGATTTGCGCTGCGCGCACCAGGCGGCGCAGCGTTTCGCGCTTTTCGCGCTCGGCGACGATCACGATGCCTTGCGTGACGGTGTCGGCCGTGGCGGCAGGCGCGGAAACCGCGACTTCCTTTGGATTCGACAAAAACTTGTCGGCAAGTTTTTTGATTTCCGGCGCCATAGTGGCCGAGAAAAACAGGGTCTGGCGCATCGGCGGCAGCATCGAGACGATGCGCTCGACATCGGGGATGAAGCCCATGTCGAGCATGCGGTCGGCTTCGTCGATGACCAGGATTTTCACGTCGTGCAGCAGGATGCGGCCGCGATCGAACAGATCCATCAGACGGCCGGGCGTCGCGATCAGAACGTCCACGCCGCGATCGAGCGCCTTTTCCTGCTCTTCCATCGACACGCCGCCGATCAGCAGCGCTTTGGTGAGTTTGAGATATTTTCCGTACTTGTCGAAATTTTCGGCGACCTGGGCCGCTAATTCGCGCGTCGGTTCCAAAATCAGCGAGCGCGGCATGCGCGCTTTGGCGCGGCCCTGGCTCAGCGCGTCGATCATCGGCAGGGTAAAGCCGGCGGTCTTGCCCGTGCCGGTCTGCGCGCACCCGAGCACGTCGCGACCCATCTGCACGTACGGAATGGCTTTTTCCTGGATCGGCGTCGGCGTGGTGTAGCCGGCATCCGCGATGGCCCGGAGCACAGGCTCCGACAGGCCCAAATCGGCAAAAATCATCGTGTTGTATCTTCTTTCAGTTGGCGCCGCTTTTGTCTTCGGCAGCGCGTCGTGTGCGTCCTTGCCCACGACCGGCCGCCCGAATGGGCGACCACAGACATTTGCCGCCCAGCCCTTCGCATTTGCGAAAACCTATCGACGACGCGCAGAAAATAGGGTTTTTCGCCCGAAAGTCAAGGATGCTTGACGCTTTTCGCTTGCCACATTGCGAAAAACGCATCCGTGAGGGCAGCGCCGAAGGCGCGCGTGTCGCCAAGCGGGCTCGCCGCCAGCTGTGCGCGCAAGCCTTGGCGAAGGACGCAAAGGCCAGCGATATCGCCCGCCGCCGCCACCGCGCGCGCAATATAGCCCTGTACGTCGTCGGCGACCCAGTCGCCCAATCCGGCCGCCCCCAGAATCGAATCGCCGAACCGACCAAGCGGGACGCGGTCGCGTTTCGAGACGACCGGCACGCCGAGCCACAGCGCCTCGAACGTTGTCGCGCCGGCATTGTGCGGAAACGGATCGAGCGCCACGTCGATGCCCGCATAGGCGTCCCATACCAGCGCTTGCGGCGTCGTGAAGCCGATATCGAGCTGTGCGGGTTTGGCGCCGAAGCCGCAAAGACGCCCGGCAAACGCGCGCCGTGTGGCGTCGTCGACGAACGGCAGCGAGTCGAGCTTGAGGCGGCTTTGGGGCAGCGATGCGAGGATCGCGCCCCACGCCGCGAGCGTTTTGTCGTTCAGGCGTATGCTGCGCGAAAAACAACCAAAGGTAAAAACGCCGCTTTTTGCCGCAGGCAAGGGCGCGACGTCCGGCAAGCCTGCGGGCGGGGCGTAGCAATAGGCGGACGGCAAACGCCACACGCGTTCGGCGAAATAGCGCTCGCCGCCCGCCGGTACCAGCCGCGCGTCCGCCAGAAACCAGTCGATGGCGGCAAGTCCCGTGGTGGTTCCGTAGGCGAGCCACGTGGCCTGCACGGGCGCCGCTTTGCGCGCGAAAATCCCAAGCCGGTTGCCCGCCGTGTGGCCCGACACGTCGACCAAAATGTCGATGCCGTCCTTGGCGATTCGTGCGGCGGCGGCATCGTCGTCCGTGCCTTCGATGCATGCGAAGGATGTTGCGAGCGCCCGGTATCGCTGCGTGACCGCATCTTCCTTGCCGGTCGCCGCATAGAGAAAAACATCGATGCGCGCCGGATCGAGATTGGCGAGTGCCGGCAGCAGAAAATGCTGCATCGAATGCCGGCGCAGATCGCACGAGACGAACCCCACGCGCAGGCGCGTTTTGGGCAGGCAGGGCGAATGTGCAAGCGGTGCCGCCGCGTTGCGCTGCCCCCACGCGCGATAGGCGTTGCTGAGATCGTCCGCCAATACGGCCGGATCGTAATTGAGCGCGAACAGCCAGCCCTGTTCGGATCCGGCTTTGGCATAAAGGTCCAATGCCTCGCGGATACGCGCCTGGTCGGCGCGCAGATTGGCAAGATTGTTGAGCGTCCCGCGATCGTCGGGGCGCAAGTCGAGGGCGCGCGAGAACCCCGCTTCGGCTTCTGCCAAACGGCCGGCATGCTGCAATGCATTGGCTTTGGCGAGCGTGGCTTCGAACCAATCGGGGCGCAACATCAGGGCGCGTTCGAAGGCTGCCGTCGCATTGTCAAGATCGCCCAGCATATGGGCGGCCGTGCCGTGTCCCAGGGCCGCGTCGGCGTCGTTTGGCGCTAGCTTTTCGGCTTTGGCGAACCAGTCGCGCGCGTCGGCGTTGCGGTAGAGATTGAGGCACGCCGCCCCGCAATTGCGCGCGGCGACGGCGCTTTGCGGGAGCGCTTGCGCCACGCGCTCGAACAGCGCCAACGCTTCGGCCATACGGCCTTGGCGCGCATGGTCGACGGCTTGGCGTTCGAGCGCGGCGATGTCGATTTTGGACATAATCGAAGGTACCGAGCGGATCGGATTCTGTCGAGCAACAGGGTTGGCTTTGCCCGGCCGGGCCGGTAGGTTGCAACCATGCTGCTCGAAGCCGCCCGATCCTCGTTGCTGGTCGTCGATATCCAGGAACGTCTGCTGCCCGCCATGAGCGACGCCGATATTGCCTTGGCGCAGGCAACCAAGCTGATGCAGGGCGCGCGTCGTTTGGGCGTCCCGATCCTGGTCTCCGAGCAATACCCAAAAGGCATCGGCGCCAGCGTGCCGCAGGTCGCATCACTGGCGCCCGAAGGGTCGATCTATTCCAAGACGACGTTTTCGTGCGCCGACGAACCGGCGATCGCGACGGCGGTTGCCGCAACCAAACGCCCGCTGCTGGTGCTGTGCGGCATCGAGGCGCATGTCTGCGTGATGCAGACGGCCTTTGGCTTTGCCGCGCGCGGCTACAAAGTGGCGGTCGCGTGGGATGCAACCGCCTCGCGCCGGGAAAGCGATCGCAGGCTCGCCTACGACCGTCTGTTCCAGGCAGGCATCGTGCTCGCGAGCCTGGAGATGGTGCTGTTCGAATGGCTGGGGCGCGCGGGCACGCCCGAATTCAAAGAAATCCTGGCGTCGATCAAATGAGCCGCCTCCCGCTCGTGCTGCTGCCGGGCCTGCTGTGCGACAGCGCTTTGTGGCGAGCGCAGATCGCAAGCCTTGCCGACATTGCCGACGCCGAAGTCGCCGATCTGACCCAAGCCGACACGCTGCCCGCCATGGCAAGCCAGGTGCTGGCGCGCGCGCCGGCGCGTTTCGCGATCGCCGGTTTGTCGATGGGCGGCTATCTGGCGTTCGAGATTTTGCGACAGGCGCACGGGCGCGTCGAAAAACTGGCGTTGCTCGACACGTCCGCGCGCGCCGACACGCCCGAGCAAAAGCGCCGCCGCCAGATGTTCGTCAACCACGCCAAGCGCGGCAAGTTCAAGGGCGTCACGCCGCAGCTGATCCACAATTGGGTCAGCCCCAAATCGACGGCGCGCGACCCGTCCCTGGTCGGCACCGTCGAAGCGATGACGAACCGCGTCGGCGCCGACGCGTTCTGCCGCCAGCAAAACGCGATCATGGGCCGCCCCGACAGCCGCGGCGAACTGGCGCGCATCGACTGCGAAACGCTGGTGCTGTGCGGGCGCGAAGACGGCGCGACGCCGCCGGCTTTGAGCCAGGAAATGGCCGCCGATATTCCCGGCGCGCAGCTGCGCATTCTGGAAGATTGCGGCCATCTCGCGACGCTGGAAAAACCCGCCGAGACCAGCGAGGCGATGCGCCGCTGGCTGCTGGGTTGAGCTAGGACAGCGGCGTCATCACGATTTTGACGAAGGCTTTGCGCTGCTGCAGACGGCCGTACCATGCCGTCAGATTCGGCGTCGCGGGGCGTTTGTCGACCAGCGTCGCGTAGCGCCACATCCACTGGCCCAGCGCGATGTCGGCGATCGTGAAATCTTTGCCCGCGACGAAATCGCGCCCCGCGAGCGCGGATTCGAGCATCAGCGCCTTCGCGCACGTGTCCGCGCTCGCCGACGCGATGGCGCCCGCATCGCGCTTGTCGGGCGCGGTGCGCACGATCTGGCGCAGCAAGATGGCCATCAACGGCGCCAGCGCCGTCGCTTGCCAATCCATCCAGCGGTCGGCGTCGGCGCGCACGCGAAGGTCGCTCGCGAACAGCGTTCCGCTGGCGTGTTTGGCCGCCAAATAGCGCAGGATCGCGTTCGATTCCCACAGCACGAACCCGTCGTCGTCGATGGCGGGGATCAATCCGTTGGGATTGAGCTTGAGGAAGTCCGCGCTGTCTTTCGCGGTGCCCGGCGGCACGGCATGGGCGCTTGCGTAGGGAATGCCGAGCTCTTCGCAGAGCCAAAGAACCTTTTGCACGTTGGACGAACTGTCGCGGCCGTAAATCGTCAGCATGTTCGCACTCTCTTTCAAGCGGCTGTTCGCGCGGCGGCGAGGCGCAGCGGTTGGATTTTGACCTGGCCGTTTTCCGCGACCAGCAACGAGTTTTCGTCGACCGACGTCCAGTGGCCCGTTTCGGTGTCGAGCGGTTCGGACACCACCAACAGCGAGTCCGACCCGCCGTCGGAATCCCAGCATTCGCCGCCGGCGGCCGCGCGCACGCCTTTGCCGCACCCCCAATAGAGCGTGGGCGATTTTTGGTCGGTCGAATGGCGCACGGCATAGATGCGCCGCCCGTCGGTGAAAGCGGCGGTAAACCGGAACGGTTCCTCGACGCGCGCCGCCGCCAAGGTCTCGCCGATCTTGGCGAGCGTGCGCGCCACGGCCGTTTCGGGATCGCGCGCCAAGCCGTAGGTCAGCATCAGCAAAAAGATCGTCTCGCTGTCGGTCGTCCCGCGCCGCATGCGGTAATAGTCGGGCGCGATGGCAAAATCGAGTTCGCGCGCCACGCGGTCGAAGCCGCCGATCTGGCCGTTATGCATGAACATCCAGCGCTCGTGCTGGAACGGATGGCAGTTGGCGCGGCTGATCGACGTGCCCGTGGAGGCGCGCACATGGGCGAAAAAATGGCCCGTGCGGATCTGCTCGGCGATCGAGCGCAGATTTTCGTCGTTCCAGGCAGGCCGGATGTCGCGAAACAGCCCGGGTTCCTGCCGGTCGCCGTACCAGCCGACCCCAAAACCGTCGCCGTTGGTTGCCGTGTGGGCTTTGCGCGCGTGCAGAGATTGGTTGATGAGCGAGTTTTCGGGCTTGAACAGGAAGTCCTCGAGATAGAGCGGACGGCCCGTATACGCCAGCCAACGGCACATGGAAGCCCCTTTGGTGCTTTTGATTGCTTGCATAATGCCGCAGAACAACGAAACTGTCCCTATTCAATTCCAGCGACGAAACTTTTTTCGCGCGCGACACGAACCGGCGCTTATGACAAAGATTCGCGTCCTTTTTGCGGTTTTGCTGCTGACGCTGGCGGCGTGCGCGCCGGGCGGCCCCCGATCGGCCGAGGCGCGCTGCACGGTCGAACGCCTGCAGCGCCAGCCCGCACCCGCCAACGCCGTCGGCAGTCTTGGCATGCCGCCCGAAACCTTGACGCAGGACGAGATCGCGCAAATGTCCGCGTGCCTTGCTCCGCAGATCGAGCGCATCGTCGCGCGCGTGCAGGACAAAGCGGTGGCCCGAACGGCCAATTGGACGCCGATGTCGGCGTCGTTTCGCGGCTCCGAACACGGCATGTTTTTGCAAGTCTATGCCGATGCCACGGCCGCTTCGTCTTACCGGCTTTACGAGGCGGGCGCGCGCATTCCGGTTGGCGGCACCATCGTGAAGCGCAGTTTTCGCGTGACCGCCGACGGCATCGCAACGCCCTACGTCGTGTTCGCGCTGGAGCGCATGGCGCCCGGTTTCTCGCCCGAGACGAACGACTGGCGCTTCGCGCTGATCGGCACGGACGGCGTGCTGATCGGCGACACCAAAGGCCCGGACGACGCCAAAGCCAAGTTCTGCGCGGCCTGCCACCAAGCCGCGCGCGAGCAGGATTTCTTGCTTTTCGTGCCGCCGAGATTCTGGCTTTAGGGGCTGAATTCGGCGGCCGTTCCTCGAAGGAGCACCGCCATGCCCGCAAATTCCAAACTCGATCCCGCCGACCTTGCGTTGCTGCACCATCTGCGCGGCCATCGCAAACGCCGCCGCGCGGCCGCCGCAGCCGCGCCGCCGCCGGCAGCCGCCGCGGCGCCGTCCGATCTGGGCGCCCGTGCGGCCGACTGGATCACCGCGCGCGTCGGTTCGTGGCGCTTCATCTTGTGGCAGAGCGGCCTGTTGGTGCTGTGGCTGTCGGCGAATATTTTTGCCTGGGTGCAGGCATGGGACCCGTACCCGTTCATCCTGCTCAATCTGGTGCTGTCGTTCCAAGCGGCGTACACGGCGCCCATCATCATGATGAGCCAGAACCGCATCGGCGAGGTCGACCGCGCGCGTGCGCAAGACGACTACAACATCAATCTCAAGGCCGAGCTCGAGATTGAAACGCTCCACCAGAAAATCGATCTGCTGCGCGAAACCGAAATCGCGCGGCTGCTTGCGATTGTGGAGAAGCTCGAGGCGCGCGCCTAGACGTCGAGTTCTTCGATGGCGGTGGCGTGTTCCTGGATGAAGGCCAAGCGCAGCTCGGGCTTGCGGCCCATCAGGCTCTCGACCAGGTTCTGGGTCTCCTCGAACGCTTCGCGGTGGTCGCGGTCGGGGACCATCACGCGCAGCAGCGTGCGCTTCTTGGGGTCCATCGTGGTTTCTTTGAGCTGGGCGGGCGGCATTTCGCCAAGCCCTTTGAAGCGGCTGACCTCGACCTTGCGGTTCTTGAACTTGGTCTTCATCAGCTCGTCTTTGTGCGCGTCGTCGCGCGCATAGACGACGTCGCCGCCCGCCGCGATGCGATAGAGCGGCGGCAGGGCCAAAAACAGATGCCCGCTTTCGACGAGCTTGGGCATCTCGCGATAGAAGAACGTGATCAGCAGCGAGGCGATATGCGCGCCGTCCACGTCGGCGTCGGTCATGATGATCACGCGCTCGTAGCGCAATTTGGCTTCGTCGAAACTTTCGCCCGTGCCGCAGCCGAGCGCCTGCACGAGGTCGGACAATTCCTGGTTGCCGCGCAATTTGTCGGCCGAAGCCGAGGCGACGTTGAGGATCTTGCCGCGCAACGGCAAAATCGCCTGGCGTTCGCGCGAGCGCGCCTGCTTGGCCGACCCGCCGGCGGAATCGCCTTCGACCAGAAAAATCTCGGTATCTTCCGACGACGAGGCGGAGCAGTCGGCAAGCTTGCCGGGCAGGCGCAAGCGGCGCGTTGCCGATTTGCGGTCCATTTCCTTCTGCTGGCGGCGGCGCGCGCGTTCGTCCGCGCGCTCGATGGCGCGTTCCAGCAATTGTTTGGCGGCCGCTGGATCCGCCGCCAGCCAATGGTCGAACTGGTCCTTGAGCGCGCCGTCGACGATCTTCTGCGCCTCGGGCATGCCAAGCCGGTCTTTGGTCTGGCCTTGGAATTGCGGTTCGCGGATGAACAGCGACAAAAATACGATGGCGCCGTCGCACACGTCTTCGCCCGCGATCTGCGCCGCTTTTTTGTTGCCCGTCATGTCGCCGTAGCCGCGCAAGCTGCGCGTCAGGGCCGCGCGCAAACCAAGCTCGTGGCTGCCGCCCTGGGGGGTGGGCACCGTGTTGACGTAGGAATGCACCTCGGCGTCTTCGTCGCCGGGCCAGGCGACGGCCCATTCCAGACGCCCGCCCTGTTGGTCGAGCTTGACGTCGCCCGCAAAGGGCTTGGGCGTGTAGCAGGGCCGTTTGCCGAGCGCTTCGGCAAGCGAGTCCGCAAGCCCGCCCGGAAAATGCAGCGACTGTTCGGGCGGAATGCCCCATTCGGGCTTCAGCAGCTCGGGCGCGCATTTCCAGCGGATCTCGACGCCCTTGAACAAAAACGCCTTGGCGCGCGCCATCTTGTAGACGGTCTGCGCCTTGAAATGCATCGTCTTGCCGAAGATCTGCGGATCGGGATGGAACATCACCGAAGTACCCCGCCGGTTCTGCGTCGGCCCCACTTTTTTAAGCGGCCCTTGCGGCACGCCGCGCGAATAGCTTTGGGCATAGATCGTCTTGTCGCGCGCGACTTCCAC
Organism: Asaia bogorensis; assembly: GCA_945901855.1. Classification (GTDB taxonomy): domain Bacteria; phylum Pseudomonadota; class Alphaproteobacteria; order CACIAM-22H2; family CACIAM-22H2; genus Tagaea. The sequence continues at coordinate 18,082 of CAMDLT010000053.1, forward strand.
CTCGAACACGTCGGACAGCGCGTTGACGACCGACACGCCCACGCCATGCAAACCGCCCGACGTGGCATAGGCCTTGTTCGAAAACTTGCCGCCCGAATGCAGCGTGGTGAGGATCACTTCGAGCGCGGATTTTTTGGGAAAGCGCGGATGCGGATCGACAGGAATGCCGCGCCCGTTGTCGCGGATGGTCACCTGGTCGTCGGCAGCCAGTTCGATCTCGATCCAGTCGGCATGGCCCGCGACCGCTTCGTCCATCGAATTGTCGAGCACTTCGGCGATCAGATGGTGCAGCGCGCGTTCGTCCGTGCCGCCGATATACATGCCGGGGCGGCGGCGCACGGGCTCCAGCCCCTCCAGCACCTCGATGTCTTTGGCGGTGTAGGAGTCGGTTTTCTTGGACGCGTTCGAGAACAGATCGGACATGGGATCAAATACGCTATGTTGGGGTGATCGCAAAACTTGAGGCCGGAGACTAAGCGCCATGGTCGATTCGACGCAAACCCCCTCGAAAACCCCAGCATATTCGGGCACTGGCGGCCCGAACGGCCCGGCGGGCGAGCCCGTTTTGCGGGCCATCGCCATGCCGGCCGACACCAACCCCAACGGCGATATTTTCGGCGGCTGGCTGTTGGCGCAGATGGATTTGGCGGGCGGCAGCCTGGCAAGCCAACGCTCGCGCGGGCGCGTGGCGACCGTGGCGATCGACGCGATGACCTTTCATCTGCCGGTCAATGTCGGCGACGAGGTGAGCTGCTATTGCGCGATCCAGCGCGTGGGCCGCACCTCGATTACGATCGCGGTCGAAACCTGGACGCGCGCGCGCGAAAGCAGCCGCCGCGTCAAGGTCACGCAAGGCGTGTTCACCTATGTGGCGATCGGCCTCGACCGCCGCCCGCGCCCAGTCGATGCGCCAAACCACGCCGACGGGGCGCCCGTATGACCGAGCCTGAAAAACCGACGCAAGCCGATTGGGGCTTCCTCGACGAGCATGGGTTTGCCGCGAAGGACGACGCAAGCCCGACGGCGATCGTCGCCGCACGCGAAGCAGCAGCAATCGCGTGGAACGCCAAAAGCCCGCGCGAGGGCGCGGCGCAAGCCACGGCCGCTTTGGCGATCAGCGCCTATTACCCGTCGGCCCTCACGCTTCTATCGCTGTTTTTGTCGCGCGATTTGCCCACGCGCGAGGCGTTCTTGCGCCTTGCCCTCAAGACGCACGCGATCGCCCAAGGCGCCGACGACAGCGACGCCCAGCGCTTGGCCGGGCTCGAAGCAAAGCAGCATCTGGCGAGCGTGCTGTCGGTCAAGGGCGAACGCGACGCGGCCTTTGCGCAATGGCGCGAAGTACTCGACGCCGACCAGTCCGACCCCAGCGAATGCCGCCACGATTTTGTCGACGCCTTGCTCGATGGCGGCCATACGACGGAAGCCAGCGCCATCGCCGACCGTTTCCCTGACGACACAAGCGCCAGGCTCGCTTACGCGCGCGCTTTGATCGCGTTCCGCGTCGGCGGCGCCGGACCGGACGCCGACGCGGCACGCGCGGATGCGGTAAAGGCCAACGGCTTCGTGCCCGCTTATCTCGTCGGCGACCGCAAACCGCCGAAGGCCGCCCCGACCAGCATCGATCCTGCCAGCCGCGACGAAGCAGTGGTGATTGCCGTGAACACCGTGCGCGCCTGGACCACAACGCCGGGGGCGCTGGCCTGGGTCAAGGCGGCGAAGCGGAGCGGGTAGGGGTTGGAGAAGAATAAAACTTCAGTTGGCTTTGAGCAGTTTCATTGTTACTATTTTTGCGCGTATTAACTTAAGAAGTCAGGCCAATGAAGGAAAAAACGCGGCTCGAGAAGTACTGTGAGAAGCTTGCCTTCTCCGATCAGCCTATTGATCAACTTGATGACGATGTTTTTGCCCGCGATGTCGCAGTTGATTCACTAATAAAATCTGTTTTTTTTCCAGGCTATACAAAAAACAAACCAACTACTGTTGGGCTGGTTGGGCCATGGGGCATTGGAAAGTCGTCACTACTGAATTTGCTCGAGGAAAGGATATCGAAGGTATCACCGAGTTCAATTGTTGTGCGGTTCAATCCCTGGCTAGTTAGCGATCGAGCCTCAATTCTCTCCAACTTTTTTGGCGTTCTATCTGCTGCAATCTCCAAAAAGTTGGAAACCGAGATTCATAATTCCCGCTCATCACAAATTTCGGAAGAAATTGGATTAGAGTTAGCCATTTATGCAACCGCTTTGGCCGAAAAGTTTTTGAGTGCATCGGCCTTTGGATTGCCAATCGGGATATCCGGATTTTTACGGCGCTACTTCCAAATAAAGTTGGCCGCTGATCGGGAGAATCGCACGAATCTCGCTCTTCAAAAGGAAAGGGTTGAGTGTTGTAGCCCCCTAATTTCCGGACACGGCCTACCGGGTTTTGCGCTCCGCGATGAACTCGCGGGGTGAACGATATCCGAGTGCGCGATGCGGGTGAACGGTGTTGTAGTGCTCGAACCATTTGGGCAGCAGTTGCAGGATTGCCCG
>CAMDLT010000054.1 GCA_945901855.1 Asaia bogorensis
AATACGCGGCGTCCGCACTCGAGCCTTGACCGGCTGACGCCGGATCGGGCGTACTTCAACCGGCAGCCGCTGCTCGCGGCCGCCTAAACCCGGCAGAGGCTCCACTTATAAAACCCGGAAAACTGTTCAAACAAACCGAGCCAGCTCTATTATACACCATCATTATCATAAAAGAAATTGTAATTTTCGCATCATGCCCGCCGCTTTACCGTTGTCCCGCCCTTGGCGAGATATGGCGCCAAATACTTCGCCGTGTAGCTCTCTTTCGATTTCGCCACGTCTTCGGGCGTACCGCTCGCAACCAGGCGACCGCCTTTGCCCCCGCCCTCGGGGCCAAGGTCGAGAATCCAGTCGGCGGTTTTGACGACCTCCAGATTGTGCTCGATCACCACGACCGTATTTCCTTGGTCCACGAGCGCATGCAGCACTTCAAGAAGTTTTCGGACATCTTCGAAATGCAGGCCCGTCGTGGGCTCGTCGAGGATATAGAGCGTTTTTCCGGTCGACCGGCGCGCAAGTTCTTTCGCGAGTTTCACGCGCTGCGCTTCGCCGCCCGAAAGCGTCGTGGCCTGCTGGCCCACATGCACGTAGCCAAGCCCCACGCGCACGAGCGTGTCCATCTTCTCGCGGATCGCCGGCACGGCCTTGAAAAATTCGGCCGATTCCTCGACCGTCATTTCCAGAACGTCGGCGATCGATTTGTCGCGGTACTTCACTTCAAGCGTTTCGCGGTTGTAGCGCTTGCCGTGGCACGCGTCGCACGTCACGTAGACGTCCGGCAAAAAATGCATCTCGATCTTGATTACGCCGTCGCCCTGGCACGCCTCGCAACGCCCGCCCTTGACGTTGAAGGAAAACCGGCCGGGGCCGTAGGCGCGCGCCTTGGCTTCGGGCAAGCCTGCGAACCAATCGCGGATCGGCGTGAAGGCACCCGTATAGGTTGCCGGGTTCGAGCGCGGCGTGCGGCCGATCGGCGATTGGTCGATATCGATCACCTTGTCGAGGAAATCGATGCCCTCGATGGAAGCGTGCTCGGCCGGGATCTCGCGCGCCCCCATCAGGCGGCGGGCGAGCGCTTTGTAGAGCGTTTCGATCACCAGCGTCGATTTGCCGCCGCCCGAAACGCCCGTCACGCACACAAACGTGCCGAGCGGAATCTCGACATCGAGATTTTTAAGGTTGTTGGCCTTGGCGCCTTTGACGCGCAGCTTCTGGCCTTTGATGCCGGGGCGGCGCGTTTTGGGGATCGGCACTTGGCGCACGCCCGACAGATACTGGCCCGTGAGGCTCGCAGGGTTTTTTAGAAGGTCGGCGGGCGTGCCTTGCGCCACGATCTGGCCGCCATGGATGCCGGCCCCCGGTCCCATATCGACAACCCAATCGGCGACCATGATCGCGTCCTCGTCGTGCTCAACGACGATCACCGTGTTGCCAAGATCGCGCAGCCGTTTGAGCGTTTCCAGCAGGCGGTCGTTGTCGCGCTGATGCAGGCCGATCGAAGGCTCGTCGAGCACGTACAAAACCCCCGTAAGGCCCGAACCGATCTGCGAGGCCAAACGGATACGCTGGCTTTCGCCGCCCGACAGCGTGCCCGACGCGCGCGCGAGCGTTAGATATTCGAGCCCGACATTCACAAGGAACCCCAGCCGCGCGTTGATTTCCTTCAAGATGCGCGCGGCGATTTCGTTCTGCTTTGCGGTGAGCTTGCCGGGCAGGGCCTTGAACCAGGCGGCCGCATCGTCGATCGAAAACTGCGTGACTTCCGACACGTTCAATTTGTTGATTTTCACGCACAAGGCTTCGGGCTTGAGCCTGAAGCCGTTACACGCTTCGCACGGGCGCGCGGACTGGTAGCGCGACAATTCTTCGCGGGTCCAGGCGGAATCCGTTTCGCGCATGCGGCGTTCCAGATTGGGGATCACGCCTTCGAACGGTTTGCTCGTTTTGTAGTCGCGCAAACCGTCGGAATAGACCATCGCCACGGGTTCCTCGCCCGAGCCGAACAGGATGCCGTCCTGCGCCCTTTTGGGCAGGTTCTCGAACGGCGTTGCCACCGAAACTTTGTAGTGCTTCGCGAGGCCCACAAGCGTTTGGGCATAGTATTTTTGCGTTTCCGAGGCCCAGGGTGCAACCGCCCCTTTGTCGAGCGAAACGCGCCCGTCCGGCACGACCAGCGCCGGGTCGAAATACTGCTTTTCGCCCAAGCCGTCGCAGGACGGGCAAGCGCCAAACGGATTGTTGAAGCTGAAAAGCCGCGGCTCGATCTCCGAAATCGTAAAGCCCGACACCGGGCACGCGAATTTGGACGAGAACACCGTGCGCTCGCCCGTGTCGGCGTTTTCGACGAACAGCAAACCCTCGGCGATGTTGAGCGAGGCTTCGACCGAGTCCGCCAATCGCGGCCCAAGATCGGGTTTGACGACCAGCCGGTCGACGACGATTTCGATGTCGTGTTTGCGCTTCTTGTCGAGCGTCGGCACCTCGTCGATTTCGTAGAGCTTGCCGTCGATCTTGACGCGCTGGAAACCTTTTTGCTGGAACTCCTTCAGCTCCTTGCGGTACTCGCCCTTGCGCCCGCGCACAACCGGGGCAAGCAGATAGAGCCGCGTGCCGTCTTTCATCGAAAGGATGCGGTCGACCATCTGCGTGACCGTCTGGCTTTCGATCGGAAGGCCGGTCGCGGGCGAGTAGGGCACGCCGACGCGCGCATACAGCAAGCGCAGATAGTCGTAGATTTCCGTTACCGTGCCGACGGTCGAGCGCGGATTGCGGCTGGTGGTTTTCTGTTCGATGGAAATGGCGGGCGACAGGCCGTCGATCGAATCGACGTCGGGCTTGCTCATCAGTTCCAAAAACTGGCGCGCATAGGCCGACAGGCTTTCGACATAGCGCCGTTGGCCCTCGGCATAAATCGTATCGAACGCGAGCGAGGATTTGCCCGATCCTGACAGGCCCGTAATGACGACCAGGGAGTCGCGCGGCAAATCCACGTCGATGTTTTTGAGATTGTGCTCGCGCGCACCCCGAACGGAAATGCGATGCGACTGCGGTGCTTGCGCCATTGTTTTCGGACCTGTCGTAGAGGATGCGCGGAATATAGGGCGCCGAGATGCTGCGGAGTAGCTGTGGGTAACTTTGCGCTTTTATCTGCAGCGCCACCGTACTAGTTTGCGGTTCGTTCTAGAGACTCGCAACGGAGTTCGCAAGACCATGGCCGGCAGCGTCAACAAGGTGATCCTTATCGGCAATCTGGGCAAAGACCCGGAAGTGCGTTCGATGCAAAATGGCGGCAAGGTCGTCAATCTGTCGATCGCGACGTCGGAATCGTGGCGCGACAAAAACAGCGGCGAACGCCAGGAAAAGACCGAATGGCACCGCGTCGTCATCTTCAACGAAAAGCTCGGCGAAGTGGCCGAGAAATATTTGAAGAAGGGCGCCAAGGTCTATGTCGAAGGCGCATTGCAGACGCGCAAATGGACCGACAATAGCGGCGCCGAAAAATACTCGACCGAAGTGGTGCTGCAGCGTTTCCGCGGCGAACTCACGATGCTCGACGGCGGCAAGAGCGGCGGCGGTGGCGGCATGGGCGGCGGCGGCGGCGATGATTTCGGCGGCGACGATTACGGCGCACCGTCGGGCGGCGGTGCCGGTGGCGGCCGTTCGAGTGGCGGCGGCGGTCGCAAACCCGCAGGCCCGATCGACGACGACATTCCGTTCTGATCGGGGCCGAAGATGCCCTTCGTGAACGTCAAAATCACAACCGGTTCCAGCCCCGAGCAGAAGGCGCAGATCGTGCGCGAGATGACCGACACGCTCGTGCGCGTGCTCGGCAAAAAGCCCGAGAACACGCATATCGTGATCGACGAGGTGCTGCGCGAAAACTGGGGGCATGGGGGCGTCTTGGGCGCCACCGCCGCCAAGTCTTCGGCGACCTGAAAAGCCTGCATTTTTTCGTTGGATTTCCAACGGTTTGCGCGCCCCCAAATGGCGCCTTTTCCGCATTGTTTGCGCGCGCTTGCGCTGGTAGATTTCGGGCTTCTGATTCGCGACGCTTTCACATGATCGGTAGCCCCACTTGAGCGACATTCTTCCGCCCCCACCCGGCCTTCCGACCCCGCCCGGGCCCTCCGACGTCTCGCCGGTTTCGATCGAAGACGAGATGAAGCGCAGCTATCTCGATTACGCGATGAGCGTGATCGTGAGCCGCGCGCTGCCGGACGCGCGCGACGGGCTGAAGCCCGTGCATCGCCGCATTCTGTTTGCGATGCACGAGGCGGGCTACGATTGGAACCGCGCCTACCGCAAATCGGCGCGCGTGGTCGGCGACGTGATGGGCAAATACCATCCGCACGGCGACAGCGCGATCTACGAATCCATGGTCCGCATGGCGCAGGATTTTTCCATGCGCCTGATCATGATCGACGGGCAGGGCAATTTCGGCTCGATGGACGGCGATCCGCCGGCGGCCATGCGCTACACCGAAGCGCGCCTGGCCAAGGCCGCCTCGCTGATGCTGACCGATATCGACAAAGATACCGTCGATTTCGTCGCGAACTACGACGACAGCACGCAAGAACCCGCCGTGCTGCCCGCCGTGTTCCCCAATCTTCTGGTCAATGGCGGCTCGGGCATCGCGGTCGGCATGGCGACCAACATACCGCCGCACAATCTGGGCGAAGTGATCGACGCGTGCTGCGCCTATCTCGACAATCCCGAAATTACGCTCGACCAGCTGATGCAGCACGTGCCGGGTCCGGATTTTCCGACGGGCGGCATCGTCATGGGGCGCGGCGGCCTGCGCGAAGCCTATCGCACCGGGCGCGGCTCGATCCTGGTGCGCGGCCGCGCGCACACCGAAGAGGTGCGCAAAGATCGCGAGGCGATCATCGTCACCGAAGTGCCCTACCAGCAGAACAAAGCGCGCCTCATGGAGCGCATCGCGGAGTGCGTGAACGAAAAGATCATCGAAGGCATTTCGGATCTGCGCGACGAAAGCGACCGCGACGGCGTGCGCGTGGTGATCGAACTCAAGCGCGACGCGAACCACGAGATCGTGCTGAACCAGCTCTACAAATACACGGGCCTGCAAACCTCGTTCGGCTACAACATGCTGGCGCTCGACGAGGGCAAGCCCGTGCTGATGGGCTTGAAGGAACTGATCCGCGCGTTCGTCGAATTCCGCGAGGAAGTGATCACGCGGCGCACGCGCTTTGAACTGCGCGAGGCGCGCAAGCGCGCGCATATCCTGATCGGCCTGGCAGTTTCGGTCGTCAATCTCGATCCGGTCATCGCCCTTATCCGCAAGTCGCCCGATCCCGTCGTGGCGCGCGAGCGCCTGATGGAAACGGCGTGGAGCGTCCACGATATCGGCAGCTACATCGAGATGGTGGGCGAGCCCGGGCGCGGCGTCGTCGAGGGCGCGTACAAGCTCTCCGAAGAGCAGGCAAAGGCGATCTTGGATCTGCGTTTGCAGCGCCTGACGGGCCTCGAGCGCGACAAGATTTTGGGCGAGCTCAAGGACATCGTCGCCCAGATCGCCGATTTCATCGACATCCTCGGCTCGCGCGAACGACTGTTCGGCATTTTGCGCGACGAGCTTGTCGCCTACAAAGAAGAGTTCGCCGACAAGCGCCGCACTTCGCTCGAAGAAGGGGCCGGCGACCAGGATATCGAAGACCTGATCCAGCCCGAAGACATGGTCGTGACCGTGACGCATGCGGGCTACATCAAGCGCACGCCGCTGTCGGCCTATCGCGCCCAGCGACGCGGCGGCAAGGGCCGCTCGGGCATGGCGACGCGCGAGGAAGATTTCGTGAGCCAGGTGTTCGTCGCGAACACCCACGCGCCGATCCTGTTTTTCACCAATCGCGGCATCGTGTTTTTGCTGAAATGCTACAAGCTGCCGCTCGGCACGCCGCAAAGTCGCGGCAAGCCGATGGTGCAGCTGCTGCCGCTGGGCGAGGGCGAAAAAATCGCCACGGTACTGGCGCTGCCCACCGACGCCAGCTTGTGGGACAAGCTGCATATCCTGTTCGCGACGTCGAAGGGCAATGTGCGGCGCAACGCGCTCTCGGATTTCACCAACGTGATGTCCAAGGGCAAGATCGCGATGAAACTCGAGGAAGACGGCGAGCGGCTGGTGGCCGTGCAGCCCTGTTCCGACAATCAGGATATCGTGCTGGCGACGCGCGAGGGCAAATGCATTCGCTTTGCCGCCGAGGACGTGCGCGTGTTCGTCGGCCGCAATTCGACGGGCGTGCGCGGCGTGAAACTCGGCAAGGGCGACGAGGTCATCTCGATGGCGCTGCTGCGCAGCATCGATCTCGACACGGCCGAGCGCGAGGCGTATCTGCGCATGTCGCGCCAGCGCCGCGGCATCGACGCCGAGACCCTCGAAACCGTCGAGAACGAGGCCCCCGTCGAGGGGGCCGCGATCGTGCTCGCCGAAGAGCGCTACGCAGAACTCGCGGCAGCGGAAGAATTCATGCTGGCAATTACCAGCAAGGGCTTCGGCAAGCGCAGTTCGTCCTACGAATATCGCCTCACCGGGCGCGGCGGGTCGGGCATCGCCAATATCGAGACGACCGACAAAAACGGCGTCGTGGTGGCCTCGTTCCCGGTGCGCGAGGGCGACCAGCTTATGCTGGTCTCGGACGCGGGTACGCTGATCCGCACGCCAATCGACGACATCCGCATCGCGCGGCGCCAGACGCAGGGCGTGACCGTGTTCCGCGTCGGCGACGGCGAGAAGGTCGTATCGGTTGCGCGCCTGGGGGATCTGGGCAGCGGCGATGCGGGCGAGGAAGCCGACGAAGCAGCGGGCGAGGGCGGCAAATGAGCGCCAGTTCAAACGAAGACCGGATCGCCATCTATCCCGGCACGTTCGACCCCACGACGAACGGCCATCTCGACATCATCCATCGCGGCGCATTGGTCGTCGATCGGCTTGTCGTGGGGGTGGCGGTCAATGCGGGCAAGGGACCGCTTTTTTCGCTCGACGAGCGGGTGGCGATCATGCGTGCGGAAGTCGCGGCGATGCCAGACGTCGCCGCTAAGATCGAGGTGCGCCCGTTCGAGACGCTGCTGATGCATTTTGCGCAGTCGGTCGGTGCGCGCATTATCGTGCGCGGTCTGCGCGCGGTCTCGGACTTCGAATACGAGTTCCAGATGGCCGGCATGAACAAACGTCTCGATCCGACGGTCGAGACGCTGTTTTTGATGGCCTCGGAGAACCAGCAGTTCATTTCCTCGCGCTTTGTCAAAGAGGTGGGGCGTTTGGGCGGCGATATCTCGCACTTCGTGTCGCCGCGCGTCCATGCGGCGATGCGCGCCAAGTTCGCTGTGGCGGCGCAAACGACCGGGACAGAGGCGGCGCCGACGCTGATGCCCGTGACGGTGCCCCGCGCCCCGCTTTGATAGAGGCCCGGCTTTGATAGAGGCCCAGCTTTGATAGAGGGTTGACCGGTGCGGCCAAGGGCACTAGGTTCCCCGCCAGTTTTGAAGATGCTGCGTTTCGCGGCGAGCCCGTAGCTCAATTGGTAGAGCACGACACTTTTAATGTTGGGGTTCCGGGTTCGAGTCCCGGCGGGCTCACCAACGATTGCAGTTTCATTGGTTACTTATTGGAAATTCATTTTTAGTTTAGAATAGACGATGGAGTATAGAGTTCACTGTGTGGATTTTCGATCGTGCAATCATTTAGGCTTGTGACATCTCCTTTGGTCTTTGGATCAAGGGTGCTTAGCACGCTCTGATTTTTTTGTTACCATTCCAAGAGGCACGCCAGCACAACGGGAATGGCAGCTATGGCAATGACGGTCTGCGCAGCAGTTATGCCAGCCATAAGGGGGGCATCGCCGCCGAGCTGCCGGGCCATGATGTATGCCGAAGATGCAGTGGGCATAGCCTGGAAGAGAAGTGCGACAGTAAGCACCTGGCCATTGAGGCCAAATGCCTCGCCTGTGGCGAACGTCGCAAATGGCATGGCGACGAACTTTACGGCGGAAGACGCGGTGATCGGTCCAACCCACTGACGTGCCATACCGAAGTTCAATGCGGCACCGACGCACAGCAGTCCGAGCGGCAACGAGGCCGTACCGAGTGCACGAAGTGCCGGCTCGATCCCCGAAGGAACCTGCAGCCCGAGCGCCTGAACCGCGATGCCACCGACGCACGCCAGAATGAGTGGATTTGTGGCAATCTGCCGAAGGATACCGTGCGCGCTCAGCCGGGTCGTGCCGTGTCGTGCGAAAACAAGGACGCAGAGGATATTGACGGTTGGCACGATCGCCGCATTGCAGATGGCTGCCAACGCGATGCCCTCGGCGCCGAAGAGGCCGCCTGCCAAGGTCACGCCAACGTAGTTGTTGAAGCGCACGCTACCTTGGAAAACAGAGGTGAAGCCCGGCCCGTCCAACTGGATAAGCGGGCGCGCCGCGACGAGCAGGCCCGCGACTGAAAGCGTTGAGAGGACAAGCGATGCCGTCAGCCCCCAGATTGGCAGTGCATCCAGCTTGGCCGTGGTGAGGCCATGGAAGAAGAGCGCCGGCAGTAGGATGAAGTAGCCAAGCCGCTCGGCTTGAGACCAGAACGCCTCGGCGAGGAAGCGCCGCCGCCGCAGTTCGATGCCAAGAGCGATGAGCAAGATGATCGGCAGCAGAGTCATGGCCACGGTGCCGATCACGCGTGCTCTCCAAGCGCTGTGACGATGCGTCGGCACCCTTCCTGAAGAGTGCCGATATCGGTCGCAAAGGAAAGACGCAGATGGCCAGGTGCGCCAAAGGCGCTGCCGGGCACCGTCGCCACCCCGGCCTCAAGCAGCCGATCCGCGATCGCAACGTCGTCCGCGCAACCTCGCAGACGAGGAAAGAGATAGAAAGCGCCATCAGGCACGAGCACGTCCAGCGCGGGGCTTGTGCGCAGCACATCGATGCCGATATCGCGGCGATCGCAATAAATCGCATTCCGCTTGGCGAGGATTGCCTGCGGACCCTCCAAAGCGGCGACGGCTGCGGCTTGGCTCAGCGTTGCAGTCTGGGTGCAGTTTTGGCTTTGCACTGCCGTGATGCGTGCAATGAGGAAGGCGGGACCGAAGCCCCACCCCACGCGCCATCCGGTCATAGCGTAGGCCTTTGAAACCCCGTCGATTAGAAGGATGCGAGAGCGAAGGTCGGGTGCAACGGTGGCGAGGCTGGGATAGGTTGCGTCCGTATAACGGATATGCGCATAGATCTCATCCGACAGGATAAGCACCTGCGGATGCCGACGCAGAAGCTCCGCCAAGTCCGCCAGATCCGAAGCCGAATAAACCACGCCAGAGGGGTTGCCCGGTGCGTTAAGCACCAACCAGCGGGTTTGCTCGGTGATAGCAGTAGCCAATGCGTCGGGACGGAGCGCGAAGCCGTCGCTGGCGGCGCAGGGGACGACGACCGGCACCCCGCCGCAGAGCCGGACCATGTCGGGATAGCTCGCCCAATAGGGTGCGGGAATCACCACTTGGTCGCCCGGCTGCAGTGTGGCCATGAAGCTATTGAATATGACTTGCTTGGCGCCGCAGCCCACAGCGACCTCGTTGTCGGCGTAGAGCAGTCCTCGATCGCGGGCAATGGCGCCACATGCTGCGGCGCGGAGGGCGGGCGTACCGTTCGCCGCAGTGTATCCGAGGGGACGACGCGCTTCACGCATTGCTGCCTCGACCACGTGAACCGGCGGCGCGAAGTCAGGTTCGCCTAAGGTAAGATCGACGATGTTGTGCCCTGCTGCCCGAAGCTCGGCGGCTCGGCGTGCCATGGCGAGGATGGGCGAGCCGCCCACCGAATTGGCTGGACCTTGAAATGATTGCGAAGACATCGGGGCGGTGGACCATCTTGGGGTTGTTGATGGACCGAAGGATAGAGCGCCCTTATGGCGAGGAATAATGCTTAATTGTTTCGCAATGCGCGAGTTTTTCTTATGGAAATCTCGACGACCGCGTCGCCGACCGCCTGCGTCAGGCTTTGAGAAGGCCGGTCGCGATGTTCGAGCAGCACGATGCTCCGCATGAGTTGAGGTTGACCGAACGCGTAGCGACTCACGTGCGGCAAGTCACCGAGCAAGTCCTCAGAGAGCGGTAAGATGGCGACACCAAGGCCGCTTGCTACCATGCGGACGATCGCGTCCTGGCTATCGAGGGTCATCCCAACCTGAACTTTGATGCCCATATTGCGCAGTTCCCGCGCGATCATTCGGCCGGCCCAGGCCCGTGAATCGAACTGGATGAAGGGAACGTCGCGCAGCAATTCGTAGATTGTTTTTCGCCCTTGACGAGGTGGTGCAATCACCCAAAACCTGTCCTCATAGAGGGGACGGGCGATAAGCTCACCTGGATGCGGGCGGACCGGGGCCGTAGTGAGGGCTGCGTCGAGTTCGCCAGTCGCGACGAGCTGCGCCAATTCGGCAGACATGCCTGCGGAAACATGGACCCGCAGCCGCGGGTGAGCCTGACGAAGTGAAGCCAGAGCACCCGGCAAGGGACCGGCCAGGACGGTCTGGATTGCACCCAGACGCAGTCGGCCAGCGAGCGACCGTTCCTCGCTCAGCTCCTCCGGTATGCGCTTGTAGAGCGCCATGATCTCCTCGGCTCGAGCGAGCACGATCTGGCCGGCGTCGGTCAATACAAGTCGTCGTCGCGTGCGGTCGAACAATGGAACGCCGAACTCCTGCTCCAACGACCGCATCTGAAGGCTGACGGCCGATTGTGTGAGCCCGACGGCTTCTCCGGCCTTGGCGAAGGTGCCATGGTGCACGACGGCCAGCAGCGTTTTTAGTGATCGTAGAGACATGTTCGGGCTCTAGGCTCCCGCAAAAACCAATGTCAGTCGATGCAACTGAGCTTTCGGCATACCCGCAACAGAGGGGCGATGCCAGCTCGAATGCTCTGCCGCCATATCTCGACCGACGCGGCGATCACCGGGTGGGTAGAGAGAAAGAGGGGGCAGTTAGAGTACACGGCTTGGTAAACTTTCTATCTGCCCGACTGCGGTCAAGATAGCCGCGTGATATGAGGGCAGTGCTGGCCAATACGCCCCGACTGGCCCCATTTTTTCTACGAAGATATCCGATCTGACGTAATCCGAGCGCCGCTCGTAGATAACTACATTGATATCAAACAATTATTTTGATATTTTTAACGGGAAATTACCTCGACATCGGAGGTCGGCCGCGCGCGCCGCCGACATGGCAAGGGGTCCGATCGGGCCCCTTGCCATGCCGGCGCATCGTTCATCCCCACTGGCCTGCTTTTACTCCGCTAGGCTGGCCTGGAATCAGACCGCCGTTGACAGGTTCGCGCGCAGCCTAGCATTCCGACAGGGCTTGTCGCGCGGAAAACGCTGAGTGGGTCAGATCCGCTCGCCGGCTCCGCCAGGGGTGTCGGAAATCATGTGTTTGCCGTTTGCCCATTGCAGCGCACGTTCAATCAATCATGAACCTCGTCGACAAAGGTCACTATCCGTTGGCGACGGCGATCAACAGTAAGGCGAGTAACGTCGGGTCGGCCATAATGTCCGGCGAAATCGAAGTTTTGCCGTTCCCCGCGAACCAGCGCATGATCGAGTTCGGCGACAATCAAAGCCTCGCGGTCGATGATAGGCTCGACTAGGAAACTACCATCGGGAAGGGCAACAGCCGACCCGCCATTGGCCAGAAACGGACCACTGTTCGCCAGAATTTCCGCCAACGCCGGAGTGTCGGCCGGAAAGTCCTGGGGGCGCATCAGCGCTGATACGGATACCACAAAACCGCGGGCTTCGCGCGCGACGAAGCGAGTCAGATCCTGGGTGTTGTGCAGCCCACCTGGCCAAGCGGCGATATGCAGGTCTTCGCCCTGAGCATAAAGTGCGGCACGCGACAGCGGCATCCAGTTTTCGAAGCAGTTCAGGCCACCTACCCGAAAGGGGGCAACGTCATGCACACGCAACCCATGGCCATCGCCCTGAGCCCAAGCCAGGCGCTCTTCATATGTCGGCTGCAGCTTGCGGTGAACCGAGCCGATGCCACCTTCGGCGTCGATATAGACCAGGCTACAATAAAGGCTGTGCCCGCCCCGGTCGGGCGCACGCTCCATCACGCCGACATAGATCGATAGGCCGTGGCGGCGGGCAATGGCCTGAAGCGGTTGAAGATCGCCGCGCTCGATCACCACGCCTTGATCGAGATAATGGGCGAAAATCGCCTTCTGCTTCGGATCGTCGAAACGGGCACCGTCGGTGCGCTCGATCCAGAATGGGTAGCCGGGGACGAGCGCTTCACCGAAGACGACAAGGCGGCACCGCTGAGCTGCCGCCAGTTCTGCGGTGGCGCATATTTTTTCTAGGGTTTCGACACGCTTCAGCCACACCGGCGCGATCTGGGCAGCGCCGATAACGAGTATATCTTGTTCCCGCCCGAATTTGGACGCGGTGGATCGTATGATTTCCATGGTCATGCCTTTGCTGGAGCCGACGTCGCGAACAAAGCTGCATCGTCACCGAATGCCTTGAACTCCAGCGCGTTGCCCGATGGGTCTAGGAAAAACAGCGTCGCCTGTTCGCCAGGCTGGTTTTTGAATCGCACGTGAGGCTCGATCAGAAAGTGGACGCCGGCTGCTGTCAGGCGCTCGGCCATCGCCTCCCACTGACCCATCTCCAGCACCACGCCGAAGTGGGGGACCGGCACATTGTGACCATCGACGGGATTGTGGCAGGCTGCTGGAACCATATCGCGGTTCAGGTGGGTAACGATCTGGTGCCCAAATAGATCGAAATCTATCCAGGTCTCGGCGCTGCGCCCCTCGGGGCAAGCCAGCAGATCCCCATAGAACGCCCGCGCCGCGGGCAGGTCATGAACAGTAAAAGCAAAATGGAACGGGCGCATGAGCCTTCCTCGACGTGGATTGATACAACTCGTTATAGACTGAATAAAGCGCATGATATAGGATCATTTGACGCAGAAATACATGATCGGAACTCATGAAAATTGGATTGCCGCAAAGCCTTAGTGACGCTCAGGTACTTTCCGCGCTTCCGGCCTTCGAGGCGGCCGCGAGGCTCGGCAGCTTGACCCGCGCGGCGCGAGAATTGGGCGTGACCCAGAGTGCGTTGTCGCGCCGCATCAGCACGCTGGAGCGCGGATTAGGCGTCGCACTGTTCTCCCGCCGCGGTCGCGCCATTGCGATTACGGGTGATGGCTTGCGCCTCGCCGAAGCCGCCAGCGAGGCGATGCACTTGATAGAGCGCATGCGGGGAGACCTTGGCGGCGCCATTGCCGGTTCGATCCGCATCGGTGCCTTACCGTCAATCGGAAGCCTGTGGCTCGCGCCCAGACTACCTGGATTCCTGGCAGCCCATCCTGCTGTCACCGTGTCACTGGTCATGATCGACGCAGATTTTGCAGACGCCCACAAGGATCCAGTCAACTGGGATCCATCCCTGGTTCACGTGGTCCTGACCTGGGGGCGGGGCAGTTGGCGTTCATTGTCCGTGCGCCATCTGGCAAAGGAGCGGATGACGCCGGTCTGCTCGCCGGCCTTCGCTGAAACCCATGATCTTCAGCATGCAGCGAACTTCTGGCAATCGCCAAGGCTTTTGCACACGAGCCGCAGCGATGCCTGGCGCGCGTATGCACAAGCGACCGGCACGGCGATTCCTAGTGACGCCCCGCCCGTGAGGCTCGAACTAGAGCATTTCTTCATGCTCTTGGAGGCAGCTCGGGCGGGGGCAGGCCTGGCCCTCGTGCCGGATCTTTTTCTCGCCCGGGAGTTAGCATCGGGGAGGCTCGTTGCGCCGGCGCCTGCCTGGGCGACCGGGGCCGTTTATGCAGCCGTGGCGAGCCCAGCGGCTCTCGCCAGGCCGGTGGTCGGGGCCTTCGTCGACTGGTTAGGGGAACAGGCAGATAGCTGAGGCCCTTTTGCCGGCTTAACGTATATCTGTGCCCGTTCTATGTGCTGACCCCATGTTGTCGTCTCATAAAAAAGTACGAGGCAATTGACGCAGTAATGCATTTGCATTATATCTCCAATCTCTTCCTTGGAGATCCCGTCATGCCCGTCCTGAAACTCGAAGCGACGCTAACCGACCGCTACCAAACGACGGTGCCAACCGCCGTGCGAAAGGCGCTCAATATCGGTCGCCGCGACAAAATCGAGTATGTCCTGCAGGCGGACGGCATCGTCATTCTCCGTCGCGTCGAGCGCGAACATACCGATCCGGCACTGTCAGCATTCCTTAACCTGCTCGAGCGCGACATCGCGACGAATCCGTACAAGCTCAAGCCGCTGTCGAAGACGCTGCGTGCGCGTGCGGCGAAGCTCGTCGCCGGTATGAAGGTCAACCTCGACGAGCCGCTGCCGAGATGAAGGCGGGCCGGCAACGCGCGGCAGCGCCGGTAAAATCGGAAGAAAAGCACGTCGTCAATGGCTGGGCGCTGTACACTCATCCGAAGTTCGACGAACAATATGAAACTCTCATTGCCGCAGTTGAGGCCGAGAACAAAAAAGACCAAGCCAATTATCAGAAGACGAACGCAGCAAAAATTCTGTCAGCAGTCCAGGAGCTGATTGAAAAGCAAATTCCGGCTGATCCGACCGACAAGAAATACCGTCAGGGCGATGCGCTCGGTGCAGGAAACAAGAACTGGTTCCGGGCCAAATTTTATGGACAGTTTCGACTTTTCTTTCGGTTCGACAGCAAAAGTAAGACCATTGTCTACGCTTGGCTTAACGATGAAGATTCGCTGCGGGCATACGACAGCAAGACGGATGCCTATGCGACATTCCAAAAGATGCTCGCGCACGGAAATCCGCCGAAATCTTTCGACGACCTGCTGAAGGTTTCTGGGTCTATTGCAGGGAAGAAGTAGTTTAACACCACGGCCTTCTTTTGCCATCCCACGCACGCTCCAACCCAGCTGCCATCAGCGCTTCGCCCAAATCGACGCCATCCACCTTCACGAGCTCCAGAGTGCACCCATAGCGCTCCCTGGGTCGCTTCTGATCGCGGACGAGCTCCACGCGGCCGCGCGCCAGGCGATCACCAACGCACAGCTTCGCCTTGATCGCCAAATCCGCCTCATACGCGCATTTCGCGTGCGGCGGCATCTCGGCTGCGTCGATATCTTCGATCCGAATGGTCTCACGCGAACAGATGATCGTGTCGCCGTCGATCGCATGGCAATTCGCGACAGGCTGGGCGAGGGCAGAGGCGGCGTCGGCAATCATGATCAGCAGCAGCTGCGGTAGCAATCGAGCGAACATGCCTACGGCATAGCATCATTTCGCGTCGTCATCCTCAATCACCGCAGCCAACCGCACTCGCAATTCCCAATATTCGATAGCGACGGGCCAGTTCTGCGACCGTGTAATCTCGATGACCTGTAGGTCGCCGTGATATGAAGGCAGTGCTGGCCAATACGCCCCGACCGGCCCCATTTTTTCTACGAAGATATCCGATCCGAGTGATCCGAGCGCCGCTCGTAGATAACTACATTGATATCAAACAATTATTCCGACACTTTTAAGGTTGGGGTTCCGGGTTCGAGTCCCGGCGGGCTCACCAACGACAGTTTGTTGAATTGAGACCGTCGGTCGCCCTTCAAGTTTCGTTGTCGTCCCGAATTAACTTCCGCAAGGCCGCCAAGACGTCTCCGAGAGAAATCTCATCCAGGGGAGCGGCTTTGCGCGTTCTGAATGCAGGCGGGCATTCCGGCTCCGGGACCGGCTCGGGTAAGCATTTAGGTGCCGAGTGCAGATCGAAAGCTTTTGAAACAGCTTGGACCGCTTCGATCGGATCGAGCGGCTTCAGAAGCAATGTCGATACGCCGATTTCCAATATGTCGGTTTCCGAATGCCCTTCGGTATGCCCAGCAACAAGAATAAGGCTCGCAGTTGCCCCGCGTGCGCTGGAACCGCGGATCTGCTTAAACAGGTCAATGCCGTTGCAGTCCGGCATCCGCATATCCGACACCACGACACAAAAATCCGGATCGCTCAGAAAGCGACGCATTCCGTCCGCCGCACTGAACTCGCTTACAGCTGCAAACCCCGCTGCGGCAAGCACGAGACAGAGCGCCTCGGCGCAATTCGCTTCATCGTCAATGACAAGGACTTTGCCGCTTCCGGAAGACAAGGCGCATCATTCCAATCGCATTGGCGCGGCACCGAGGGGAAGCAGGATTTCGACGGTCGTGCCGATATCTGGCTTGCTCGTTAGCCAGATCCTGCCCTCGTGGAACTCGACGCATTTCTTTGCCAAAGCGAGCCCGATGCCCGCACCGCTATCGCGTCTTGTCGTCATTGGGATGCGCCTTTGGGACGGCTGAAAGATGTGGTCCAGATCCTCGCGACAGATCCCAACGCCTCTGTCCGCCACGGTAATGACAATTCCGCGCTGGGCCGATAGCGCCGTCCAAATGTCGACCACCCCATCCGTCTTCGAAAACCTGATCGCATTGTCGATGACGGTTCTTAAGGCGTATCGCATGCGCACGGCATCAAGCATGCTGCACGGCAGATCCGAATCCAGCAAGGTTTGAATCGTGATGCCGTAATGCTCGGAAACAGGCGTCAGTTCTTCAACAACCTCCAAGATCGTGTCGTTCACGCGCAAGGACTCGATCGCTGGCGCAATTCGACCGCTTGGGAAGAAGGTGGATGCCTTTGCATCTGCGCGCCCGACGCCAATGGGTTGGGAATCCGCATCGTCCTGCGATGCACGGCTTTGCAAAGATGATTCCGAAATCACGAAATCTTCCTGGGTTGGGCGACGCCGATCAGTTCCATCTGGATATCGATCGCCTTGGAAACTGCGCTGACGATTTCGACGGGATCGAGCGGCTTCATGAGCATTGCCGAGGCGCCAAGATTGAGGGCGTCGATCGTGGTGTGCAGGTCGGGCTGACCCGTCACCAGTATGACGGTCGCATCCAGGCCGCGCGTGCCCGAACTGCGGATCTGGTCGAGAAGCCGAACACCGTCGCAATCGGGCATACGAATGTCCGAAACGACGATCCGAATACTTGGATCGGACAGAAAACGACGTATCCCGTCGGCCGCACTGAGTTCGCTTTCGGCTGGAAAACCGGCGGCCGAGAGGAGCAGGCACAACTCTTCGGCACAACTTGGATCGTCGTCGATGATAAGAATTTTGCAGGGCGCAGAAGCCATTTCGGTCATCCTTGCGGCGTTTGGGTGACGAACGGGAGCTCGATCACCACGGTCGTGCCAACGTTCCGTTCGCTTGCCAGTGTGATGCGGCCATTATGTTGTTCGACGAACTTCTTGGCATAGGCGAGACCAAGCCCGGCACCTTCGAACCTTCGCGTGCGCGAAGAACCGCCCAAGTGAAATTCTCTAAAGACATCGGCGAGATCGGCACGGTCGATCCCGACGCCGGTGTCCGAGACCGTCACGACAGCGTCGTCGGACGTCGCACGCCATAGTCTGATGTCTACAATGCCGCCTCTGTTCGAAAACTTGATTGCGTTGTCGATAACGCTTCGAAGCGCCTGCCGGATGCGGGCGGGATCAAGTGCGCATTTCGGCAGTTCGGCATCGAGATCGGTTCGAATTTGCACGCAGAACTGCGATGCGAGCGGTTGAAGCCGCGCCACAACATCTGTGACTAGGCTGCCGAGGCAGGTCGGCGAAGTTTGCACGTCGCTTCCGATATCTCCGAACTTCGCAAGATCGAGGACGCTTTCCACGATGTCGAGAAGTTGGTGAGCGACGTTGTTGAGGTGGTTGGCGAACTCGCCATGCCTCGCGACCTGAAGGGGTCCTTGTACGCCGACTGAATTGCCGAGGCGAATTTCAGAAAGGCCGAGAATAGCATTCATCGGCGCACGAAGCTCGTGGTTCATATTGGCAAACAGCGCCGTTTGGTTCTGTTGGCCGCTTCGGCGGCATTCTTGGCGGCACTTAACCCCGCGCTCGCCCGGCCAGAAGCTGCGGCGCGTGACGCCCATTCGTTGACCATTGCGCCAGCACGAGCGGACGAAAGCGCAGGGCGCAGGCGCCGAATTTCGATGGGAAGCTTCAATTCCATGTCGCCGTTTGCGCCACTGGTTTTCGGTATCAGCTTCAATTCAACCATCTGATCGCGCCAATCTCTCAGTGTGCGCAGGCATTTCGTTAATCAACCGTTAAGGAGGCTAGTCGCACTTTGGACGTTGGCACAGGGCAGTTTGGTTCAAATTGGCCGCCAATCTGAACTTTGACTGGGATCGACATGGAGCGCCTTCAGCCGATACTGATCAGGTGTTTAATTATTGTGTAGCTACAACAAGAGAGTCGATATGGCCGGGACCCGATGAACGCGCGCAACCGATATTTCGGCACGATCTCCAACGGCTCGGGACGGCTTTTGACGGTGCTGGCGATTGCCATGTTGTTGGCGCTCACGACTGTGCTCGGCGCGATCTGGCTTACAAAGCGCGCGGAACGGGAATTCGAAAACCGCGCGGTTTTGCAGGTAAAATACGAAACGCAATTGTTCGAGATTTTCACCCGCAATCTGCTGCAGCGCTTCGACCAAGTACTGATGCTCCTTCGCGAGGAAGTGCTCGAAGACGGCCCCCCTGCCGACATCGCCACTTGGTCGGCGCGGCGGGGCGTGCTGCGCGAACCGCTATTCCAGATCGCCGTGATCGGCGCAGACGGAAAGCTGCTGGCCACGACCGAAAACGCATCGAACGTGGGGGTCGATCTGTCGGATCGCGAGCATTTCAGCGTGCATCGCGAGACGGACGCCGATCGCATGTTCATCAGCAAACCGCTGGTCGGGCGCGCGTCCGGGCGCTTGTCTCTCAATGTCAGCCGGCCGGTGCGCAACGCAGGCGGTCAGTTTCTGGGCGTCGTCATTGTTTCGATTGATCCACAACTTTTCTCCAACTTCCTCGAGATTCTGGGCGAGCCGAACAATACCCTGGTGAATCTTTTTGGAAAGGACGGCATCATCCGCGCGCGTGCGCCGAGCGTGCCCGGGCAGCAGTTCATCGGCGGATCGATCGCCGGATTCGAAGTCGAGGCGTTGGTCAAAGTTTCGTCCGAGGGGACGTTTCGAGCCGTCAGCCGTTTGGACAAAGTGGAGCGGATCTTTGCTTTCCGACGCTTGGACGATATTTCGCTGACAGTTCTCGTCGCCAAGAATACCGTTGCCGTGTTCGCTGACTTCTATAGACAGCGCCGTCTCTATCTGACGGTCGGATTCGTCTCTGCCGCTTTCATCATCGGACTCGCCGTTCTGTTCGAAATCTATCTGCGTGCGCAGGATAGGATCCGCGTCGGCGATGCGTTGGCTGCCTTGCAGAACCAGCAATCGACAGATCTCATCGGGATCATGGATGGTTGCGGCGCGGCACTTGTGCAGACCGATGCTGCGGGCCAGATTGTCGCCTGCAATTCGGTGTTCGCCGTCATGTTCGGTATCGCCAACCGGAGCGAGCTCGTTGGGCGCCCCTTCGACTCCGTCGTTGCCGCCGGCGGCTTGGCGACGGCCGAACTCGGGCACTTCAACAAAATTCGATCTACCGACGCCTATCCCTTGCGTTTGGAATCCTCGTTCATGCCGAACGACGCCGCCAGCCTGCGACGCGACATCATGTGGAGTTGGACGCAGAGCAAGACGGCGATGGATCCGAAGGTCCGCTTCATTGGGGTCGGGATCGACAATACCGAATTGCGGGCAAAGGAGATGATGTTCATTCAGTCAGCAAAACTGGCGTCGCTCGGCCGTTTGGCGGCGACCCTCAACCATGAAATGGTCCAACCGCTAAATGTGGTCCGGCTTGGGCTTGCGAATCTGAAGACGCTCATCGACAGGGACGCGCCGAGGGAAGATATCCTGGCGCGCGTCGCCAAAGCGGTCGAGAATATCCATCGCACGGGGAGCATCCTCAAGCGCTTCCGTTCGCTGATCCGGCAGGATCGGAATGTCGTCGAAATCGCCCAGCTTACGGACGCGATACATGCCGCCATCGGGATGTACGAAGAGCAGTTCCGGATCGACGGCATAAATCTGATCGTCGAGACAGATATCGCGTGCGAACTGGAATGCAGTCGGATCGAACTCGAACAGGTTTTCGTGAACCTGCTGGCGAACGGTTACGATGCAATTCTGCGATCTCGATCGATCGACAAGGCGACCCCTCGTTCCTCGCCACGGATGCAGGACAGAGCTGGCTCGGTTTGTTTGAACAGTTTTCCGGGTTTTATAAGTGGAGCCTCTGCCGGGTTTAGGCGGCCGCGAGCAGCGGCTGCCGGTTGAAGTACGCCCGATCCGGCGTCAGCCGGTCAAGGCTCGAGTGCGGACGCCGCGTATT
>CAMDLT010000055.1 GCA_945901855.1 Asaia bogorensis
AAAGCCTGCTCCGCACCGCCGCAGCACGCACCATCGACGAACTCGAAGCCGCGATCAAAAATACCCTCCCGGCATTCAAGCCCGCCGAATGCGCGAACTACTTCAAAGCGGCAGGATACAGCTCTACGTGATCGGAATCGGCTCTAGCGCGGTTTTATGCAGTTGGAGGACATGCGACGGCTCCAACCGGAATTTAGCTTCACCGCTATTCCAATGTTCGATCATGCTCAAAGCGAGGTCGAACTGCTTGATCGCATTCTTCGCTTCGAGAATCGCCCGTCTGCGCGGATCCCTTACGATTGGCTGCGTTTTTGCCTTTGTATGGCGCTGGCTGTCATTCGATGTTGGCACGCGCGTCCTTTTTAAGACCGCTTGGCGGCCATCAAATCGGCCTGCCGATCAACCATCGCCTTGGTCACAAGCGAATTTTCGATATTCGCATTCCCAAATGCAAAACTGCGACGCTGCGTTTCTTTTTCGTCTAAACTCATCTCCACGCTTTTTGCCCGTTTCAATAGTTGCGCGAGATGGTTTGTCATTGAGCGTTTCCTCAAAACTGAACTTCTTACAAAAATCAAAAGAAAATCATATGCTTACAGCACCGATCTTCTTTTTCGCTTCAACCTTCCGCGATTCGCTTCCAATAGTCAATTGATCGCTTCAGCATAGCCGCACTGCGTGCGCGGCGACGCGCCCCTACCCCTTCGCGGTTTCCTCGGCGTCGATATAGCCGCGTTCGAGCGCGCGGTGCAGGGCGTCGTAGGCTTTCACGCTTTCTTCGAACAGCGCGCGTTTTTGGCGCAGCGCCGCAAGGTCGTTGGCGTCGTCCGAATCGTCGAGGAAACACGCCATCGCCGTTTGCAGATAGTCCGCGCGCAGCTTGGCGACGGCGGCGGCGAATTCGATGAAGCGCTCGCGCGTCAGGCCCGGAATCTGTTTGTGGATGATCTCGCGATTGACCAGCCGCACCGATTTTTCGAGATAGGCGAGCATCTTTTTGACGTCGTCGGGCGGCGCCCATTCCTGGTTCGGCATCGGCTGGTTTCCTCCGAATTTTCGTTTGGGCGGCGGCAGGGTCGACGCGTCGAGCGCAAACGCATGCGTTGGCAGATTGAGATCGGCGCTGGTGAGGCCCGAGCGCACCAGCGAGCTTGCGTACGCGTCGAGATCGGCGTCGCTGGCGCGTGCCATCACGCTGCCCGCGATCGATCCGCGCAGCTGGCGGATCTGGTCGACATAGCGCTGGCGCTGGCCGGGCTCCAGCATCATGCGCCGGGTTTTTTCGCGGCGTTCTTGGCAAAGGTCGCAGCCCCCGCCGAGCCGCGCACCCCCAGCATCAGCACCACGCGCGTGTAGACAAGCGGCGGCACCGGCGCCTCGATCTCGCGCAGCATTTTGGCGGCCGGATCGACCTCCTGCAAAATCGCGCGCGCATTGTGCACGAGCAGGCGGTTGCGCAGATGGATTTCCTTGTTGAGCGCGTCGAGTTTTTCGGCATCGTCGAGCGTGAAGTTTTTGAGCTCGTCCTCGCCGGGCGTTCGATAGCTTTCGAGCAGTTTCATGGCGCTTTGCCCGCGGGCGCGTCTTTCACGGCCGCCAGCAGCAGCGACAGACCCCGGTCGCGAATGCCGAGCTTGTCGAGATGCAGGACCGTGTTTTCGAGATACGCGCTGTTGGCCCCGCGCTGGCCGACCGAATGGCGGATGCGCGCGGCCGTCTCGCCCAATCCAAGCTTGCCGACATAGCCCGGCTGCGCGCGATCCACGACGAACGTGCGCGCCACCACCGCGCGGCCGTCGGCCAGCGTCACCTGCAGATCCATGCAGAAATAGCTGCGGTTCAGCATTTCGCGGTCCCACAAATATTCCATCGTGCGCGCCGCCTCGCGGGGGGCTACCCGATACGCGATGCCGCGGCACGACCCGCCTTTGTCGAGCCCGAGCACCAGGCCCGGCTTTTCCGGCGTGCCGCGATAGCGCGTCGAGCGCACGCAAAAGGCGCGATGGAATCCCATCAGGCGGGCGGGCCGCGCTTCCTCGTAAGGGAAGCCGGGGTCCCAAATCAACGAACCGTAGGCAAAGATCCAAAATTCGTGCGCCTGCGGCGGCGGCGGGCAGCCTTCGCACGGGGCTATGCGGCCCGTGCGCGGTTTGGGTGCGGGCACCGAGTCGGGCATGGCGCGCTAGCCCTTCTGCACGAGGGCAACGCCCAATGCCGCCAGCGCCATCCCGCCGAGCGCCACCGAACCCAGCGTTTCGCCGAACAGCAGCCACGCCATCACGGCCGTGACGGGCGGAACCAGATAGAAAAAACTCGCTACCTTGGCAGCAGCGCCTTGGCGCACCAGCAGCATCAGCAGGCTCACAGCGCCGACCGACAGGACCAGCACAAGCCAGCCCAGCGCGACGGCAAAGTCGAGCGTCCAATTTACCGTCATCGGCTCGAAAATCAAAGCGACAGGCAGCAGCACCGCCAAGGCAGCGCCATATTGCAGCAAGCCGCCCGCCGCCAAATCGACCGTCGGGCAAAAACGTTTCTGATAGAGCGTGCCGAACGTGATGCCGATCAGCCCGACAACCGAGGGCCACACGGCCGCAAGCGCAATGCCGTCGAGCGTCAGTTTTTCCCACAACACCGCCAGCACGCCCGCAAGGCCCAGCCACAGACCGAGCCACTGGCGCGTTGCAACCCGCTCGCCCAAGAGCCGCCCCACAACGGCCCCGGTCAAAAGCGGTTGCAGACCGACGATAAGGGCCGAAATGCCCGCCGGCAGCCCCCATGAAATCGACACAAACACGCCGCCCAAATAGGCGCCATGCAAAGCGACCCCGACGACCGCCACATGCCGCCATTGGCTGCGCGGCGGAAAGACCACGCGGCGCAGCGCGCACCAGAGCCCAAACAGCGCCACGACAAACGCAAAACGCACGACCAGAAACGTGACGGGCTGCGTGAACGGCAAGCCCAGTTTGGAAAAAATGAAACCCGTCGACCAAAGCAGCACAAAGACGGCCGGGGCGAGCGCGACAAACAGGGCGTTTTGGGCGGTTGTTTTTGGCATTTTTGAAATTCGCGAACGAGAGTAGCCCGTCAGGCGCTATAACCCAACCGATGAAACGCATGCTTCGCATATTGGGGCTGATCGCAGCCGTGGCGGCAACCGCATGGACGGGGCTGTGGCTTTATGTCGCGCGCGACGTCGCGGCACGAATCGGCCTTTGGCAGCGCGAACAGGCGGCTGCGGGCATCGCACTTGGCTGGGACGAACTTGCGGTCAAAGGCTGGCCGTTTGGCTGGCGCGTGATTTTGGAAAAGCCGCACGCGGCCGGGGCGGGTCCTGCCCAATGGCGTTGGTCGGGCGACCGGCTGGTCGCAAATATCGACCCGCGCGATTTGCACAAGATCGCATTTCGCTTGCCGGGCCAGCAACTGCTACGGCTTGGCAGCGGCGATTTGGCGGTCGAGGCCGCGTTGCGGGCGGCCCGCTCCGACGGGCACTTGCGATTCGACGATGCGGGCCGCGTTGCGGCGCTGTCGGTCGAGTTTGAAGCGGCCGAATTGCAGGTGGGCGCCCAGCCGCCCTGGGCGACCCGGCAATTGACGGTGGCGCTCAGCCCGCATCGCCCGCAAGCGCCCACGCACGCCAGCGACATGTTGGATTTTTCCGTGCGCGTGGAGGCGCTGCGCCTGCCAGCACCGGTCGATATGCTGGCCGCACTCGGGCGCGACATCAAACTTGGCGAGATCGCCGGGCGCTTGGCAGGGCCGGTGCGCGGCGCCACGCTTGCCCAAGCGCTTGCGGTTTGGCGCGATGCGGGCGGTGCGGTGGAAATTTCAAGCGCCCGTCTGGAATGGGGCGCGCTGCGGCTGACGGGCGATGCAACGCTCGCCCTCGACACGCTGAACCGTCCGCTGGGCGCTGGCGTTGCGCGCATTGCGGGGGCTGGCGAAACGCTCGACGCGCTTGCCCAAAGCGGCGCGATCGACGCGCGCAACGCGGCCATGCTGAAAATCGCGCTGACGTTTTTGGCGCGCAACGATCCTGCCAATGGCGGGGCGTCCAGCGTGCAGATCCCGATCGCGGCGCAAGACGGCGTCCTCAGCGTGCATCGCTTCGCGTTGCTGCGCTTGGCGCCGCTGGGGTTGGAGTAAGGCGCCTACGGGTTCAGTATGGCATCGACGCGGCCCAGCACGTCGCCGACCTGCTTGATCAGTTTGGGCGCCTTGGTTGCAAGTTTCTCGGCCGTGTCGGCAGCCGTCGTGACGCCCGTATTCACTTTTTTGATTTTGTCGATTTTTGTCTTGGTTTGCTGGTTGACGTCTTTGAGTCGGTTCAAAAGATCGTCCATTTCGTCGCTCTGATCGCGCAACCGCACCGAAAGAAGATCGAGTTCGTTTAGCAGCAGGTACAGAACCTGCTTTTGCTTGCGCAATTTTTCGAGCTTCGCAATATCCGCCGGTTTTGGCTTGGCGAGGTTGCGCAGCTTGGCAACCTCGAGATCGATCTCGGTGACTTTGGCGTTCGCTGTATCGATTCGTTGCTGAACTGCGGCGATCGTTTGCTGTCCCTCGAGTTCGGGCATGGCGGCCTCCCGTTGGCGACGTTGGTTGAAACCGGATTAAGGTTGAGCCGCGTTCGCAGCTTCGCGGATTTCTTTGGCAAATTCAGCGGCCTGCTTTGCCAGGTCAGCAAACCGGTCGAGGTCTTTGACCAGCGATGCAAGATCCTGCGGCGAATTCTGAAGCGCTTCAGCAAGCGCTTGATGCGCATTGACCAGCGCGTCGAACGACTGGCTCGGATTCGATTTGATGAGCGCGTCGAGACGGACCGAAGAGCCGATCCATTTCTCGAGTGACGCAACTGTGGCTCGACGATCCCAGACTGCTCGATTGGCTTCGAACTCGATGATGGCTTCGCGTCGCAGGATCGTATCAAGTCTTTGCGCCGATTCCGCAAGCTCGTGCGACGCGCGCGCGAGCACGCTTTGCATTTTTGCCGTCGCCTCGCGCAAGACCGCCAGTCGTGCGCGGTCGCGCGCAACCCCGGCCAGCCATGCGAGCGCGTTGCCCACAGGCGGGGCGATGGCCGCCACAGGCGCGCCGCCAGGCACAAGAGCCGCGACGGCAGCGACAGCGCCCGAGATTTTGGCGGCTTGCGCGTCGATTTCTTCTTTTGAATCGGCAACCGCCAGTGCGCCCAGATTTTGCGTGTACTCGACAAGGGCATTGAGAATCGCAATCTGTTTGGCAGCAACCTTTTCGAGCGGCGCGCCGAGGTCGAGCGTGCTCCCGTCGAGTTCGGCGACCAGCGCACAACCGCTCGAGGCAACGTCGCAACCGCCCTCGACCGTCACAGGGGAACGGTTTTCGGCAATCCGCCACAGCTTGATGCGCCGCTCGGCTTGCGCGGCTTTTGCGTCGAGATCGGCAAATGCCGATTGCGCGTCTTTGGCGCCCGCCGCCAGCGTCGCCACGGCGGGCGCAAAGTCCACGGGCTTGGTGCATCCCGCCAGCGCCAACGCGGCGACGGCGGCAAAAACGAACACAGCGCGCATGCACGACCTCCTGCAAGGAAGGTGTATAATAAGCGATTATTTAATATAAATAAAATAGATTCTAAGTTGAGGGACTGGCAGGCTTGCCGCTCACATATTGGGATAGTTTGGGCCGCCGCCGCCCTCGGGCACGACCCAGTTGATGTTCTGGGTCGGGTCCTTGATGTCGCAGGTTTTGCAGTGGACGCAGTTCTGCGCATTGATCTGCAAGCGCGGATTGGCGCCGGGCGAATCGCGCACGATCTCGTACACGCCCGCCGGGCAATAGCGCTGCTCGGGCGCATCGTAGCGCAGAAGGTTGTGCGCCACCGGTACCGCGGCGTCTTTCAGCATCAGGTGCGCGGGCTGGTTTTCTTCGTGGTTCGTATTCGACAAAAACACCGACGAGAGCCGGTCGAACGAGACCTTGCCGTCGGGCTTGGGATAGTCGATCGGCGTGGATGCCGCCGCCGGACGCAAACTTTCGTTGTCGGCATGGTGGCGGAAGGTCCACGGCGCTTTGCCGCGCAGCACGTAGGTATCGAGCGCCGAATAGACGAGCCCGACCGCCAGCCCCTTGGCAAAGGCCGGACGAATATTGCGTACGGCCGCCAGCTCTTCATAGACCCACGATTTTTTGAGCGCGGCCGGATAGGCATCGAGCGTGCCGATGCGCCCCTCGCCCGCCAGCGCATCGACGAGCGCGTCCGCGCACACCATGCCGGATTTCATCGCCGTATGGCTGCCCTTGATCTTGGGCACATTGAGGAACCCTGCCGAACACCCGACGATGGCGCCGCCCGGAAACACGGTGTTCGGGATCGCCTGCAGCCCGCCTTCGTTGATCGCGCGCGCGCCATACGCGATGCGCCGTCCGCCCTCGAAAATCGGGCGGATGGCCGGATGGGTTTTGAAGCGTTGGAATTCCTCGAACGGCGACAGATACGGATTTTTGTAGTCGAGCCCGACCACGTAGCCGACGGCAACCTGGTTGTTTTCGAGATGATAGAGAAACGACCCGCCATAGGTCTCCCAATCGAGCGGCCAGCCGATCGTATGCACGACGTGGCCTTGCCGGTGTTTGGCGGGATCGATCTCCCACAGCTCCTTGATGCCGAGGCCGAAGGTTTGCGGGTCGGCGTCCCTGCGCAGATCGAATTTGGCAAAGAGCTGCTTGGCGAGCGAACCGCGCACGCCTTCGGCAAACACGGTGGCGCGGCCGTGGATTTCGACGCCCGGCGTGAAATTGGCGGTGCGCGTGCCGTCTTTGCCGATCCCCATGTCGCCGGTGGCCACGCCCGCAACCGCGCCGTCGTCGGCGTAAAGAATTTCGGCGGCGGCGAAGCCTGCGAAGATTTCGACGCCCAGCTTTTCGGCCTGCTGGGCGAGCCAGCGCGCGACATTGCCGAGACTGACGATGTAGTTGCCGCGATTGTGCATCTGCGGCGGGGTTGGCAAGCGAATCGCGCGCGACGCCGTCAGATACAAAAACAGATCGTCGGCGACGGGCGTATTCAACGGGGCGCCAAGATCTTTCCAATTCGGCAAAAGTTCGTCGAGCGCGCGCGGTTCCATCACCGCGCCGGACAATATATGCGCCCCCACCTCGGAGCCCTTTTCGAGCACGCATACGGAAATCTCGCGCGACAATTCGGCCGCACGCTGTTTGATGCGGATCGCGCAGGCGAGCCCGGCTGGCCCCGCCCCCACGACGACGACATCGTAATCCATGCGTTCGCGATCGGTGCGCGGGCCTTCGGTCATGCTCGAACGGACTCCCTGAATTTGTCAGGCAACCCTCTTAACCGATCCCGGGGGTGTCGTGATAGGGTCCGGCGCATGGACGATCTTGCCACCCTGCGCTGGTTGGTCGAGGCCGGGGCCGACGAAGCCCTGCTCGAAACGCCGCTCGACCGGTTTTCGGCCCTGCCGCCGCCGCCCAGCATCGCAGCGCCGACGCCAGCGCGCGCCGCCCCGGTCGCGGTCGCCAAACCGGCAGCCCCTATTCTCGCAGCCCCCCAGCCGGCCGCCATGGCCGAACAGACCGCGCGCGCGGCGGCGGCGGCGGCGCAAACGCTCCCCGAACTCAAGGTCGCCTTGGCCGCGTTCGAGGGCTGTTCGCTCAAAGCAACGGCGACCAATCTGGTGTTTGCCGACGGCAACCCCGCCGCCCCCATCCTGCTGGTGGGCGAAGCGCCCGAGGCCGAAGAAGACCGCACGGGCACCCCCTTTGCGGGCGAGGCGGGCGCGTTGCTCGACCGGATGCTGGCCGCAATCGGGCTGGACCGGACAGGCGTCTACATCATTTATGTCGTCCCGTGGCGTCCGCCCGCCTCGCGCAAGCCAAGCGCAGCGGATCTTGCGGTGTGTCTGCCCTTTGCGCGTCGGCACATCGCCCTCGCCAAGCCCAAATTGCTGGTGCTGGTCGGGGAGACGTCGGCCCGCAGCCTGCTTGGCACTTCCGAGACCTTGTTCAAGCTGCGCGGCCGCTGGCGCGACTACACCGATCCCGCCCTGCCGGGTCCGATTCCGGCCCTGACGACCTATTCCCCGTCGTATTTGTTGAACCTGCCGGCACAAAAAAGGGACTCGTGGCGCGATTTATTGTCGATCAAACAAAAGATCGCCGAACTATAAATACAAACCAAGCTGAATAGAGTGCTTATTCTTTAGACTAAACATGTGGAAAACTTGATATTTCTGCTTGCCCAAGCAAGATGTATTGACCTATGACTTTGCCGTCATGCGCCCTTCCGCCAACTATAGTCTCCGGAACGCATTTTTTGCTGTCGGCAGCTTTTGTCTGCTGACACTTGGACTTACGTCGGCAGTTTCGGGGCAAAACCGCGTCGGCGATGCGCCGGACCGGCGGGTGCAAACCGCGTCGCTGCCGCGTTTCGATGCGCTGGTCGACCGCGCGGCCGATCTGCCGCAGCCGTTGAGCGCGGCGGACGCAGCCCTTTATCGCGAGATTTTCCAACTGCAAGCGCGCGGCGCCATCCAGGCAGCCGACCATCAACTGGCACAGGTCAAAAACCGGCTGCTGGTGGCGCATGTGCTGGCCGACCGGTATTTGGGCCGCCATTATCGTGCCTCGGCGGACGAGCTGGCCGCTTGGCTCAAAGACAATGCGGCGCATCCCGACGCACGCGCGATCTTCAATCTGGCGGTTCGGCGGGCTGGCGCCAGGGCCAGCAGCCTCACGCGACCGCGCGAGGAAGCGTCGTTTCAGGAAAAGGCAACCGCCGACGATCTGGGCCCGTCGCTGAACCGGCAGATGCCGCCGGGCAGCCCGGCCGGAGCGGCGCTGCGCAACCGCTTGCGCGACCAGCTTGGCGACGGGCATTTCGAAGCGGTGGAGCGCAGCCTGACGGCGCGCGAAACGCAAGCCGTGCTCAACGCGGGCGAAATCGACCATCTGCGCGCGATGCTGGCGGCGGGCTGGTTCGCGCGCGGGGACGATGCCAAGGCGCTGGCCTTTGCGGAGCCTGCGGCCAAACGCTCGGGTGCGGCCGTGCCGCGCGCCTATTGGATTGCGGGACTGGCCCGGTTCCGCCAGGAAAACTATGCCAGCGCCGCAGGGCATTTCGAAGCGTTGGCCAAGCTGCCGCAGGCCCAGCCGTGGGATCTGGCGGCAGGCGCTTTTTGGGCCGCGCGCACGCATTTGCGGGCCGAGCGGCCCGAACGCTACAACGAATGGATGGCCCAGGCGGCCGAGTTTCCGCGCACATTTTATGGTCTGATGGCGGCGCGTGTTTTGGGTGCGGAAACCGCCGCCAACTGGAACCCGCCGCCGTTGGGCCAAAACGAGCTCGACCAATTGCAGCGCTTTGGCGGATCGCAGCGCGTGTTCGGGCTGCTGCAAGTGGGCGAACATCGCCGCGCGGAAGCCGAGCTGCGCCGCGTATCGGCGCAAAGCGGCGGGGCCGCCAATCGCGCGATCCTGGCGGTGTCGATGCGCGCCCACATGCCGGGCCTGTCGATGCGCCTGGCGCGCGAAATCGCCGATATCGACGGGCGGCGTTTCGACGGCGCGTTCTATCCGATCCCCCATTGGCAGCCG
The DNA here is from genome assembly GCA_945901855.1 of Asaia bogorensis. Taxonomy (GTDB): domain Bacteria; phylum Pseudomonadota; class Alphaproteobacteria; order CACIAM-22H2; family CACIAM-22H2; genus Tagaea. Next base: position 9,598 of record CAMDLT010000055.1, read on the forward strand.
GTCGGCGGGTACGACGTGGACCCGGCGCTGGTGTTCGCGTTCATGCGCATCGAATCCGCATTCAACCCGGCGGCGGTCAGCCCGGCCGGGGCGCGCGGCTTGATGCAGCTGATGCCCGGCACGGCCGCAGCCATGGATACGCGCAGCTTCAAGGGCCGCGCCGATCTGCTGCTCGACCCCGAAATCAACGTGACGCTGGGCCAGCGCTATATCCGCCATCTGCTCGACGAACCGCTGATCGGCGGCGAACTTGTGCGCCTGGCGGCGGCCTACAATGGCGGCATTGGCAACCTTACGCGCTGGAAGCGGCTGCAGGATACGCGCGGCGAAAAGCGCGAGGATGCGCTGCTGTTCATCGAAAGCCTGCCGTCCGCCGAGACGCGCCATTTCATCGCACGCCTGCTCTATTCGTACTGGATGTATTCCGAGCGCCTCGGCCAGCCCACCCAGTCGCTCGACCAAGTGGCGCAGGGCGAATTGCCGTTCTATGCGGCGCCCGCAGCGCTCGCCGATCGGGCGGCAAGCCCGCTCGTGTCGCTGCAGCCGCCGCCGCCCCCGCCTGCGCAAAGCCCGCGTTTGGCAAATGCCATTGCTGCTTTGTCGGATACGACCGCCGCGGCTGCCATCGCCGTTGTTCCGCCGCCGGCGGCTATGCCTGTCGCGGGCGCATCGAGCGTGCCGCCGCCGCCGCAACCGAGCCCGCGCGTGGCAGCGCTGCTTGCGCCCGCACCGCCCGCAGCCGCAGCCCCGGCGCGGGTTGCGCAGCGCCGCTAAAGCGATGCCCAAAATCGACGAAACCCGGCCGTTTCTGGCCTGCAATATCGCCATCCTCACCGTTTCGGACACGCGCGACCAAACCAGCGACCGTTCCGGCAATGCGCTGGTCGAAATGCTGGCGCGCGACGGGCACAAATTGGCCGCGCGCGCGATCGTGCGCGACGATGTCGGCCAGATTCAGGCCCAGCTGCGCGCCTGGATCGCCGATCCCGCGATCGACGTGGTGGTATCGACCGGCGGGACCGGCGTTACGGGCCGCGACGTGACGCCCGAAGCGTTCGAACCCTTGTTTGAAAAAAAGATCGACGGGTTCGGCGAAATGTTTCGCATGATCAGTTTCCAGAAGGTCGGCACGTCGGCGCTGCAAAGCCGGGCGACGGGCGGCGTTGCAGGGGGAACCTATTTGTTCGCGCTGCCGGGCTCGCCCTCGGCCTGCCGCGACGGCTGGGACGAAATCTTGAAATGGCAGCTCGATGTGCGCCATCGCCCGTGCAACTTGGCCGAACTGATGCCGCGCCTGCTCGAGCATTTGCCCAAGCCGCCCAAGGCCACGGTCTAGGTTTTCGCGCGCGCGAGCGGCGTACCGTCGTCCCACGAAAAAGGTCCCTCGAACGGCGCGTGCGTCGCCAAATGGCTTGTCATGCCTTCGTGCGCGACGAAGCGGAACAGGCGGAAGCCCGGCTGCTCCAGCGTAAATCCAAAAGGCGCGCCGTCGTCGAGCGACAGGCCGACTTGGTGCGCTGTCGCTGGCGCAGACGCGGCAATGGTGCCTGCAAAGCGCTTTTCGATCGCCCGATGCAGGTGGCCGACCGCCACGCGTTCGACATTCGCATGGCGCCGCACGATCGCTTCCAGCCGCTCGGGTTCGGCCAAGCGCTGCACGTCCGACCCGCGGATGCCGCACGCGAATGGCGGGTGATGCACGAACACCAGCGTCGGGCGTTCGGGCGCACGGGCCAGTTCGGCGCCAAGCCAATCGAGGCGCTGCGCGCACAGAAGTCCGCCGGGTTTGCCTTCGTCGAGCGAATCGAGCGCGACAAGCCGCACCGGAAAATCGTCGACGGCATACTGCACGAACGGAAAATTGCCTTTGCGCTGTGCCATCGCCGGGAAACAGGCGAGGAAATCGGCGCGCCGGTCGTGGTTGCCGGGGATCGCAAAAAGCGGGGCATGCAACGGCGCGAGGATTTCGGCCAGATTGTCGTATTGGGCGGGCTTGCCCTCGTCGACGCAATCGCCGGTCAGGATGACGGCATCGATCGCGGGCCGGAAAGCATTCAGCGCCGCGACCGCGCGCGCAAGCCATGCGGCCGTATCGACCCGCCCTTTGAACAGACGGCCGGCCTCGACGATGTGCGGATCGGTGATCTGGGCAATCAGCATGGTTGGACAAGCTCGACAAAACGATCGACGGAAAAGCGCAGCGTCGTGCCGGGTGCGGCCGCGACGGCGGTTGGAACATCGGCGACGATCTCGCTGCCGCCGCACGACAGCACAATGCGCCGACGGTCGCCCAGATAGAAAGCGGAAACGACCGTTCCTTCGAACGCGCCCGCCGGATCGGCGCGCACCGCTTCGGGGCGGAAGCATCGGCCCTCGACCCGGTTGAGCGTGCCGACAAAACCGGCGACAAAATCGTTGGCCGGCGTTTCGTACACCTCGCGCGGCGTGCCGATCTGCGCGACCCGGCCTTTGTCCATCACCATGACCCGGTCGCCCAGCGCCATCGCCTCGGCCTGGTCGTGGGTGACGTAGATGGCCGTGATGCCGACCGCGCGCAGCAGCGCGTCGATTTCGGCGCGCAGGCGGTCGCGCAGCTTCGCGTCGAGCGCGGTGAGGGGCTCGTCGAGCAGCAGAATGCGCGGCGCCGGCGCGATCGCGCGCGCCAACGCCACGCGCTGGCGCTGGCCGCCCGACAGCTGGTCGATCCGCCGCCCGGCCAGATCGCGCAAGCCCGTCAGCGCCAGCATCTCGGCGACACGCGCGGCGATCTTCGGCCCCGATTGGCCGCGCACTTTCAGGCCGTAAGCGACGTTCTGCGCCACGTCCATGTTGGGGAACAGCGCGTAGCTCTGGAACACCATGCCGACATTGCGTTTCTCGATCGGCAAGGCGGTCACGTCTTCATCGTCAAAAAACACCTGCCCGCCCGGATCGGGAAAATCGAGTCCCGCGATCAGACGCAAGGCCGTCGTTTTGCCGCAACCCGACGGCCCCAGCACGGCCAGCGTCTCGCCGGGGGCGGCGTCCAGATCGAGGCGTTCGAGGGCGCGCGTGCCGTCGGCGAACGTTTTGGCGCAGCCTTTGAGGCGAATGGCGACGGTCATTTCGAATCCTCGGCGAACGGTTTGGATTTGCGCGGGGCGGCGATCCATTGCAGGCCCACCAGCAACGGCAGGACCATGGCAAGAAAGATAAGCGTGTAGGCGCTGCCCACTTCGATGCGCAGACTGGCATAGGAATCGGCAAGCCCGACGGGCAGCGTGCGCGTAAACGGCGTGTGCAGCAGCAGCGTCATGTTGAACTCGCCCAGCGACAGCGTGACGACCATCAACGCCCCCGCCAGAATGCCGGGGGCGGCATTGGGCAGCACGACGCCAAAAAAGCGCCGCACGAATCCAGCGCCCAAAGCGCGGGCGGCTTCCTCCAGCGTGTTGAGATCGATCGCCGCCATCGTCGCCAAGGTTGCGCGCACCATGAAGGGCAGCGTGAACAGCGTATGCCCGACCAGGATGAACAGCCACGACGACCGGAAACCCGGCACGGCGCCGTAGCTGACGATCAGCCCCAAGGCGGTCGCGATGCCGGGCACGGCCACGGGCATCATCAGCATTTCCTCCAGCGTGCGCGCGACCGGGCCGCCGCGCTTGGCCAAGACATAGGCCAGCGGCACGCCCAGCACGAGCGTGCACGCAAGGCAGGCAAAGGCGATCTGCAACGACAAAAAGACCGTGCCCGCGTAGTTCGACCAGACTTGGTCCACCCAGCGCCAAGTAAGGCCGCTGGACGGGCCGACAAAATGGTTCTGCGTGACGCCGGCCAGAACCGACATGCCGACGGGCAGAATCAAAAACGCGCAGACCAGAACCGCAAACGCGAGCTGGGCCCAGAACAAAATTCCGCGCCGCGCCGTCATGCCGCCGCCGCCACCGAGTTGCCTGCGGCCTGGCGCGCCAGCGCCAAGACGATCCACGTCGCGGCGCCCAGCACAAACGACAGGGCCGCAGCGCCGGCCAGATTCGCCTGCAGGGTAAACTCGGTATAGATGACCATCGGCAGCACGTTGATGCGCGTGGCCAGCGTGAAGGCCGTCCCGAATGCGCCCATGGCGGTCGCAAAACAGATCGCCCCTGCCGACAAAAAGGCGGGTTTCAGTCCCGGCATCAGCACGTCGCGCACCACGCGCCAGGGCCCCGCACCCAGGGCGCGCGCCGCCTCTTCAAGTTGGGGATCGAGTTTTTCGGCGGCCGCCATGATCGTGAGGATCGTGCGCGGGACCGAGAAATAGACATAGCCCATGAACAGCCCCGCCATCGAATAGGCGAACACGATCCGCGTGCCGAACAAAGCTTCGCTCGCATCGGGAATAAGGCCCTGGCGCCCGGCGAGCAGGATCACCATGAACCCGATCACCACGCCCGGAAAAGCCAGCGGCAAGGTCAGCAAGGCGACCAAGATCGCGCGGCCGGGAAACCGATTGCGCGACAAAAAGACGCCGGCAAAACCCGAGACGACGAGCGTCACGAGCGTGACCGACGCCGCAAGCGCGACGGTCGAAAACAGCGCGTTCAAATGCCGCGGGTCGGAGAGGATGCGCGCATAGGTGTGCCAGCCGTCCGGGCCCTCGGCGCCGATCACAAACAAGCGCGCCAACGGCAACAGGAAAAAAGCAGCGAACACGATCGCCGCAGGCGCTGCCAGCGCAACCAAGAGAAACGTGTCGGTACGACGCGTCATGCGAACCGCGATCGCAGGAGCGACGGGCGCAACCGTCGCTCCTGCGGACACGTCAGCCGACTTCGCGCTGGTAGCGCTCGGCGATCGCGCGGGCGGCATCGGCCAGCGCGTTGACGTCGAGCGGTTGGGCGCGGGCATAATCCGCATCGGGCAAAAAGCGCGCTTTGGCCTCGGCGGACATCGCCTCGGCGAACACCGGACGCAGGAAAGCGTTGGCCCAATGGCGCTGGCCCTCGACCGACAGCAGGAAGTCCAGCACGCGTTTGCCCTGTTCGGGGTTCGGGCCGTTGCGCACCAAACCGACGACGTAGGGCAGGATGCGGGTCCCTTCCTGCGGGATCACGAAGCGCACCGGGGCGCCGTCGGTGTGCTGGGCGCGGTAGGCGTTGAAGTCGTAGTCGAACAGGATCGGAATTTCGCCCGACAGCACGCGCGCATAGGCGGTCTGCTTGGGCACGATCGGCTGGTTGGCCTGCAAACGTTTGAAATACGCGATCGCCGGATCGAGATTCTGGTACGTGCCGCCAAGCGCCAGATTGACCGCGATGACGCCGACTTGGCCGACCGCCGCCGAGGTCGGATCGAGATAGCCAACCATGCCGCGATAGCGCGGCTCGAGCAGATCTTGCCAGCGCGTCGGCACGGGCACGCCGCGCAGGGCCTGGGTATTGACCAGCAAACCCAAGGTGCCCGAGTGGATGGTAAACCAGTTGCCGTCGGGATCCTTGAGCGTGTCGGGGATGCGCTCGAAACCCGCTGCCTTGTAAGGCGCCAGCACGCCGGCCGCCTTTGCCTGCGGGCCGACTTGGCCGCCCAGATACACAAAATCGGCAACCGGCGCCGCGCGCTCGGCGATCAAAGCCGCCAACGACTGGCCCGAATTCTTGTTGTCGGGCGGCACCGTCACGGTCAGACGCTGCTGGACCATGCGCAGCATGCCGCCCCAATCGGCCCATTCGGGCGGGCAGTTGTAGCAGACCGCGCGGGCTTGCTGTGCCAGCGCCAAACCGGGCACGCCGGCAGTGGCGGCGGCAGCGGCAATCGCGGCCGATCCGGCGACGAATTCACGACGTTTCATCGGGAGACTCCTTTGACAGGGGATAAGGAAGGCGTTGGGGAAGTGGCGGCAGGTCCGAGCGACTCGCCGTGGCGCAGATGGAACGCAAGAACGACCGCGCGCGGGCCATCGGCGCGCCGCTCGATCCGGTCTTCGAGAAAAGCGAACGCAGTTTCGCCCATTTCGCCGTTGGGCTGGACGATCGTCGCAAGGGACGGCGACACCAAAGCGCCGATGCCGATGCCGTCGAAGCCGACCACCGACACGTCGCGCGGAACGTCCAAACCCATGTCCTTCAATTCGCGGATCGCCTGGAAGGCCAGCATGTCGGTCGCGCAGAACAGGCCGGTTGGCCGTGCCGAACTGGCGAACAGGGCGGCAAATTCCGGCCCGAGCCGTTCGTTCGCAAAGCGCGTTGCCAGCACGATCGGGGGTTCGAGCCCGGCACGCGCAGCCTCGCCAAGAAAACCATCGCGCCGCCGCGCCTGGCGGTCGGAGGCTGCAAAATCGCCCGCCACCATCGCTAGCTGCCGATGGCCGCGCGCGATCAGGGCTTGGGCTGCGACCCGGGCTGCGGCTTCGTTGTCGATGCCAACGGCGTGGCTGCCATGGGGCGCGGTCTCGTTGTAAAGCAAGGCGTAGGGCATGCCGGCATCGGCCAGGCGCGCCAGAGATTCGGCAGCCGTCGCATCCGCCACGGTCAAGATAAGCCCGTCGACGCGCTGGCCGATCAAGCCTTCGACGATTTCGATCTCGCGCTCGGGCGCATAGCCGCACGAGGCGACGATGACGCCGTAGCCGGCGGCTTTGGCGGCCTTCTCGACGCCCGCAAGCGCGTCGGCAAATACGGGGTTGCGCAGCGAGGGAACCATCACGCCGATCATGCGACTGCGCGCGGTTTTCAGCGCGCGGCCAGCCGGATTGGGCCGAAAGCCCAGCTCTTTTGCAGCCGCACGAACCCGCTCCGACGTCGCGGCATTGGTCGTGCCCGTCGCATTCAAACTGCGCGAGACAGTGGCAATCGAAACGCCTGCGCGCGCGGCCACATCGTGGATCGTTGTTTGGCTGCGCGCGTTCATTGGCGCGACTATGCGCGCAGGCAATGATCGTTTGATTTCGGTTTTGTAAACGTTTTCTTAAAGAGGGTAAACGTTTGCAACGCGGGTCGGCCGGACGATCGGCGCGTTTGTCGCGCGCGCGTTCCAGGCGTGCCAATCGGCCGCTTCGTCGATGTCGGCCAGCAGGCGCAGCGTAGCAATCCGGCGATGCCGCGCATTGGCCAGCGTATCGGCAAGGGCGTGCTGGCTCGACCAGCGCACGCCGTCGAAAAGCCCGGCTGCAAAGCGGGCCGCGCGCACGCCGACCAACCAATAGCCGCCATCGAGCGCCGGGCCAAACACCAGATCGGCCGATCCCAATGCCGCAAAAGCGGCTGCAAGGTCGCTACGCCGAATTTCGGGAATGTCGCAGCCGATCAGAATCGTCGGACCAGTTTGCGTCGCCAGCGCGCGCGCCATGCGCTGGCCCAGATCGCCGCGGCCCTGCGGCGCGAACTTGGCGGGCGCCGATTTCGACCGCATCGGCCAAAGCCGCGTTTGCCGCGCGGCACTGTCGGGCGACACGCACAGAACAACGCGCCAGCCCCCGCCCGTCGCTGTGCGCAGCGTGGCAGCCAGCGTGCGGCGATAGAACGCGAGCGCGCTTGCATGGCCAAGCCCTTTGGCGAGCCGCGTTTTGACCCGGCCCATGCGCGCCTGCTTGGCAAAGACGACAACCGTGCCTTTCATCGGCAGGGCTCGGTCATCGGCAGGGCTCGGTCATCGGTAAAGCCGCAAGATCGTCTGCGGCGACACGCCCAAAAAATAGAGCGCGAGGCACGCAAGATTTTTGAGCGGGCGCGCGGCATAGCCGTCGCGTTCATAGCGCACTGCCGACGTGGTTGCCGTCACGGCCAAGCGAACCAAATGTCGCTTGCCGATTCGGCGCACCAGATCGACATCCTCCATCAACGGAATCGGCTTGTAGCCGCCGAGCTTTTGGTAGAACGCGCGCCCGATCACCAAGCCCTGGTCGCCATACGGCAGGCCGAACACGCGCGCGCGCCAATTGGCCAAGCGTGCGATCCGCGCCGCACGGCGATCCTGGCTGTCGAAGGCAAGTTCGAAATAACCCGCCTTGTCGGCATTGGCGGGGTCGGCGGCAAAATCGGCCACCGTCTGGCGCCAACCGGCCGAGAGGATGGTGTCGGCATGGACGAACAGCAGCCAATCGCCCGCCGCCGCATCCGCCCCGGCACGAAGCTGGGACCCGCGTCCGCGCGGAGCCACCACAAGGCGTACGCCCGGCATCGCGGTGCCGCCATCGCTGGAGCCGCCATCGGCCAAGACAATGTCGTCGCCCGTGCCAAGGCTTGCCAGCGTCGCTTGCAGGGTTTTGGCGGCATCGAGCACGGGCAGCACGATCGAAAGGCGCATTCCCTGGCGCTTCAAGTCGGCGCAAAGATATGCGGGGCGAGGCAAGCGGCGCCCGGATCTTGGCTGACAAATCCATGCATGGGGCAAGATTGCCCCAGCAAGCCCCTTTCGCCAAGCCGCATAAGTATGGTGTAAATCACCCTACGATCATGACCGAACTGTCGCTTCAGGCCCTGACCGCCGCCCTTGTCCAACTGCCGCGTTTTGCCGATCTGGCACAAGACGCGCTGGTTGCGTTGCCGCGCAAGGGGCTGGCGCACGCGCATTATCGCATGCCGGGCGGCCGCACGCTGGTGCGCGTGCCGCTGGCAGCGTTCGGCGGCCTTGATCCCACTGCAAGCCTGTTGCGCCAGGAAGCTTGTTTTGCGCGTGCCCAAGCGTCCGACGCGACGCCGCGCGTGCTGGGCAGCGTTGTCCCGTGCGCGGGCGTGCCGTTCGGCGCATTGGTCGTCGACGATATTCCGGGCGCTGCCCCCAATCTGCACGGCGATCTTGGTGCCCTTGCGAATGCGCTGGCGGCCTTGCACAAGCTGCGCGTGCCCGATGCCGACGGGCGGGCGCCGATCCACTGGGCTGCCGATCCGCTGGGCGAACTGGTCGCGGGCATCGCCGACAACATGAAAATCGCGCCGCGCGCCGGCCTCGATCCGAAGGTCGAGGTGGCGTTGGGGCACGAGCTTGCATGGGCGCGCGAATTTGCGACGACCAACGCCAAACGCTTTGCGGGTCTGACGCGCGCCTTGTGCCTGGTCGATGCGCATCCGGGCAATTTTATCGTGGCGCCGGGCGGGCGGGCCTATGCGGTCGATCTGGAGCGCTGTGCCTACACGCTGCCGGGTTTCGATTTGGCGCATGCGTGCTCGCTGCCCGCAACGAGTTGGGATGCCGATTGCGCGGGCTCGCTGAACGCGGGCCAGATCGACAGTTTTTTGCGCGCATGGTCAACCCGCGTGGGCGAGCCGATCGCGCGCGAAACGGTTGGACTGTTCCGCCCGTTCCGGCGCTTGATCTGGCTGCGGACAACGTGCGTGTTCGTGCGCTTCAAGGCCGAGGGTACGCACAAAATGCTCGAACCGCGCGCCGCCGATCACGCGCAAAAATCCATCGACGCCGCCCTCGAAATCGCAACGATCGTCGCGCAGCGCAAGGCGTGGTCGTAAAAAATATCGCTGTTTATCCGCAGCATCGCGGCACGGAAATATCCGTTCTTGAAAAGTTCTTATCGCGCGTCTAGCATCGCGCCATGGACGACAGGCTTCCCGATCTGCCGCGCAAGGGGCGCGGTGCGATATCGAATGCGGCAGGCCGGTTCGAGCCGCGCGCGACCTTGCGCATCGACGATGGTTGGCACCGGGAAGCCGACGAAACGCTGCCCACATTGCGCACGCATGTCGCAACCGACGCCAGCCGCACGGTAATCGCGCGCAACGAATCGCCCGACCTGCCGTTTGCGCAGTCGATCAATCCGTATCGCGGCTGCGAGCATG
>CAMDLT010000056.1 GCA_945901855.1 Asaia bogorensis
AAAGCCTGCTCCGCACCGCCGCAGCACGCACCATCGACGAACTCGAAGCCGCGATCAAAAATACCCTCCCGGCATTCAAGCCCGCCGAATGCGCGAACTACTTCAAAGCGGCAGGATACAGCTCTACGTGATCGGAATCGGCTCTAGACCCGAATTTCGTGGCCGGGATCGGCGACAATGCGCTGTGGCGCGGGATCGACGCGGTGCGTCGTGGGCGCGTGTTTGCGCCGCCTGGCGCGCCATTCGGCTGGGTCGATTTCCCGCCTTCGGTCAACCGACTGCTCGGGCTGCGATGGCTTGGCAGTGCTCTCTATCCTGCCCATTTTTCCGAACCGCTGGGGCCGATCGTCGCCGACTTTTTCGAGCGCTACTACCATCGTCGGCCCGACGCCGAACAGATCGCGCCGTTTGTCCGCGCCGCCGGCCAGACGCCGTGACGCGCGCCGCCCCGGCGCTCGCATTCGCCTTGCTGCTGGCGGCACTGGCTTTCGCGTTTTCGGTCGGTCGCTATCCGATCGGACCCGACCAGGTGCTGGTGGCGCTGTGGTCGCGGGTGCTGGGCGTGCCGTCGGGCCTCGATCCGATGGCTGAGACCGTTTTGTTTGCGGTACGCGGACCGCGCGTGCTCGCAGCCCTGCTGGCAGGGGCGGCCTTGGCGGCGGCGGGTGCTGCATATCAAGGGTTGTTTCGCAATCCACTGGTTTCGCCCGACATTCTGGGCGTCTCGTCGGGGGCGGCTTTGGGCGCTGTTATTGGCATCTATCTGTCGCTCGACGTGCTGGCAATCCAGACGCTGGCGTTTGGCGGCGGCCTGCTGGCGGTGGGTGCGGTCTATGTGATCGCGGCGCGCGTTGGCGGCCACGACCCGACGCTGGTCCTGGTGCTGGCCGGGGTTGCATTCGGTGCCTTGCTGGGGGCGGGCGTGGCGCTGGTGAAGTATTTGGCCGATCCCTACAACCAGCTTCCTGCGATCACGTTCTGGTTACTGGGCAGTCTGGCAGCGGTCGATCGCGAGGATCTGCGGGCACTGGCTTTGGTTGTGCCTATCGCGTTGGCGCCGCTGTGGGCGTTGCGCTGGCGCATCAATCTGCTGTCGCTCGGCGACGACGAGGCGCGCGCGCTCGGCGTCGAGGCGGGCCGCTTGCGTCTTGTTGTGGTCGCGTGTGCTACGCTTGCGACGGCTGGCGTGGTTGCGGTTGCGGGTGTGGTCGGGTGGGTGGGGCTGCTGGTGCCGCATGTCGCGCGCCTGCTGGTCGGCCCCGATTTTCGCCGATTGCTTCCGGTCGCCGTTTTGCTCGGGGCGGGCTACATGCTTTGTATCGATACGCTGGCGCGCACGCTTGTACGCACGGAGTTGCCGCTTGGCGTGCTAACGGCGGCATGCGGTACGCCGCTTTTTGTCTGGCTTTTGGCGCGTACGCGGCGGCACTGGCAATGAGGTTGGCTTGCGAAAATCTCGCTTGCGGCTATAGCGGTCGAGCCGTTGCCAGCGGCGTCTCGTTGGCGCTATCGGCGGGCGAAACGGTCTGCCTGCTGGGGCCCAATGGCGGCGGCAAGACGACGCTGTTCAAGACGCTGCTGGGCTTGCTCGCCCCATTGGCCGGGCACGTGCGCCTCGACGGCGTGGACATCGCACGTTTGCCGCGCGCCGCAGTCGCGTGCCGCCTGGGCTATGTGCCGCAAGCGCAGGCGGGCTATTTTCCGTACAGCGTTGAGGAAATGGTGCTGATGGGCCGCACGGCGCATCTGGGCCTGTTCGCGCGGCCGACGTCGGCTGACCATACGGCGGCGCTGGGTGCACTCGCGCGCTTGGGGATCGGGCATTTGGCGCCGCGCATCTATACGGAAATATCGGGCGGCGAACGGCAATTGACGCTGGTGGCGCGCGCACTTGCCGCCGAGCCGAAGATCATTGTCATGGACGAGCCGACGGCCAGCCTGGATTTTGGCAACCGCACGCGCGTACTGGCGCAGATCGATACGCTGCGTGCCCAGGGTGTTGGTATCGTCATGTCGACCCACGATCCCGACCAAGCGCTTGCGCATGCCGACAAAGTGGCGTTGCTGCACAAGGGCACGCTTGTCGCGTTCGGTACCGCACAGTCGGTTGTCACCGCGTCGGCGCTGGCACGGATTTATGACATCGACATCGAAATCGTTGCGGGCGTGCGTGGGGACGGCACAGGCGTGCGCGTCTGTGTGGCGCGTTAGAACCGCGCGCTGATGTCGAAGAAATAGCGCCACGGTTTTTCGCCCTCGGCCAAACCGGGCGCGCGGGTCAGCGGTTTGGCGGCTTCGAAGCCTGCCGACAGCCAACTCGTCGGCGCCATCCGCACGCCGAGCCCTGCCGAGGTCAGCGTTTGCCATTGCGACAGCGTGCCGCGAATGCCGCGCGTGCTCCACACCCGGCCGTGGTCGTAGAACGTATAGGGCTGCCAGCCCCACGCATTGAGATCGCCATAGCGCAGATCGACCGATGTCGCGATCGCTTGGCGCCCCGTGATTTCGGATGGAGCGTAACCGCGCCCGAAGCGGCTGCCGCCCAGCGAGAATTCCTCGTTGGCGTAGAGACGGCTGCGCGAAAACTGGCCAGCCCCTACCCACTGCAGCGAAAAATCTTCGGGCAAAAGCTGCACGCGGCGCAGTTCGGCCGTGTATTTCATGAAATTGGCTTGCGCGTCGTTGCGGCTGAGGCCCGAGGCAGCGCCTTCGCTGGCCTTGAACGCCGAAAAGCCGCGCGTGACGCCGCCCGAAAAAACCGTTGCCCCGCGCAGAAAACCGACATGCGAATAGGTCGTGCGAAAATCGTAGGCGAGATATTTTTCGTCCGCCTGGATCTCGTAGGCATCGCTGATCGTCGCGAAGGTAAACGTGCGCGACACATAGGCGGAGGCATCGAAGGTCAAATTTTCGCGCCGCGAGCGGATCAGCGGATAGGACACGCGCGGTCCAAAACGCAACGCCTCCGTGTGCACGGCCGTGGCGCGCAACGTGTGTCCGAGCCACCCGGTCGAATAGGTCGTGTCCCACCCGGCCGTCAGCCCGTCGTCGAACAAAGGCTGGCTGTAGCGGAAGGTTCCTTGGCGCAATTCGCGGCTATCCCGATAGTTGGGGATCGTCGTGAAGCCAAGCGTGATCTGTTCCGTCAGACCGAGCAGGCCGTTGAAACCGACTTCGTTGGCGATCGTCACAGGGCCTTGGAATTTGGACCCGCGATTGGAAACCGAGACGCTGCCCTGCACGGGGCGTTCGGTCACTTTGATCGACAGCACGGATGAACCCGGCTCTTGGCCCGGCGCCAGCGTGCCGGACGACTCGACGCCCGCCAAATCGCCCGCCAGCAGCAATCCGCGTTCGAGCGTGCGCAAATTGGCCGGCCTGCCCGCAAGTGCGCGCCGCAGGAAAGACGAAATTCGATCCTGGACGGCCGACGAGCCGCCATCGAACACGATGTCGCTCAGATAGCCCTCGACGACCTGAATGCGGAACGTGCCGTCGCCGACGCGTTGGGGCGGCACGAACACGCGCGACAATACATAGCCGTCGGCACGATAACGATCTTCGAGGGCTTCGGCCGCCGCCGCGATCGCGGATAGGCCCGCCGTCTGGCCGATCAGCGGAGTGGTGAATTGGGCGATTTCCTCGGCACTATAGACGGTGGCCCCTTCGACCAGCACACGCTGGATCGAAAAGCGCAGCTCGTCGACCGCGCGTCGGTCCGGTGCGCGCGGTTGGGCCGGGATCGTCAGATCCAGTTCGACCTCCGGCACGCGAATCGGCAGACCAGGAAGCCGCGGTTCCGCCGTTGTTGGAACCAGAGATTGTGCCGTGAGGCCGACCGGCTGCGATGCGAATGCAATCGCGTAGATAAGAAAAACTTTCCTAATGTAAGAAGGGCGAATCATGAAGGATTGAATGTGAATACACGAGCAGCTAAAATTCGACAATCGTAACTTAACAGCCACTTACCGTTAGCAAATTGCGACGGGACGTTGGGGCGTTGAGGCGCTCGCAAGTCCCTTGCCGAACGCCCGTAAGCTGGGTAATTGAAGGGCGGGAGTGTTTTTATGCCAGCAAAGTGCCGATTTTTGAGTTGCAGTTTGATTGTTTTTTTCGTGGCGGCGCTCGCTTTGAGCGCATCGGAGTCGCGCGCCCAATCGGCGCCGTCACCGGGCCGTTCCCAGGCTCCGGCGGCCCCTGCGGCCGAGGGCGAGTTTCGATTGACCGGATTTCGCTCGGCGCTGTTTGGCATGACACCAGACCAGGTACGCCAGGCGATTCGCCGCGATTTTTCGATCGCCCCCGACAAAATCGAGACCGCCGAAAACGGCGCCGAGCGCACGACGATCCTGGCAATCACCGTGCCCGATTTGCTGCCCGCAAGCGGACCGGTCCAGATCGCTTACGTGATCGGCTTTCGCTCGCGCCAACTCGTGCAAGTGACGGTGACGTTCGGCGGCGCTGCAAATCCGCAGCTTACCCCGCCGGTCGCGGTTGACTTGGCGCGGATGCTTCAGACCCATTTGGTCGGCGTCGGCTACAAACCAGACACGGTTGCCGTCAATCTGGCCCAGCCCGACGGCACCATCCTCGTTTTTCGCGGCGACGATGCGCAAGGGCGGCGCGCAATCGCGGCTTTGATCGGGGTGGCCGCCGCCGAAGGCCAGCGCCCGGCCGCCGTACCGACACTGCAAGTCTCTTACATCCGCGACCCGCAAAATCCCGACGTGTTCCAAATTCGCAAGGGCGATTTTTAGCGCGATGTTCAAGAAGACGTTTCCCAAAGGAAAAATCCTCTTCAAAGAGGGCGAGGCCGGGATGGAAGCCTTCTTGGTCGAAAAAGGAAAGGTACTGATTCTCAAGAAAGGCGTCGAAGCGCCGATCATCGTGGCGAGTCTCGGGCCCGGCGCGCTGTTCGGCGAAATGGCGATCCTCGACGGCAGTGCGCGCATGGCGACCGCCGTGGCCGGCGAAGATACGATTTGCATCGTCGTGACGGGCCAGCAACTGACCCAGCGTTTGATGGCGCTCGATCCCGATCTGGTGCGGCTGGCTTCGACGATGATGGAATATGTGCGCTCGACCGTGCCGTTCGATTCGCGCGCCAAAGCGGGGCTGCCGCTGGGCGAAACGGTCGCCGACCGGCATGCGCGCATGATGCTGCCGCAACCGCACGTTATCGAATCTTACGGCATCAAAGACACGATGACCAAGGCGCTTTTCAACATGCTGTGCGAATATACGCGCCGCCGTTTGCCGCCGGTCGCGTGATGCTGCAATCCCTTGCACACGGCCGGTTGCAAATGTTTCTGGTCGCGGGCCTGATGTTGGGCGGCTGCCAGACGGTCGGCAGCGGCGACGCGCCGACGACGGCCTTGGCGGTCGGCGCATTGTCGGGCGAGGCATGCCGCACCGCACCCCAGCGTGGCCAGCCGCAAATCCTCGAGGTTTTTTGCGGCAACGGTACGCGCGCACTTGGCACCGCGCAGGCGCTGGCCGAGTTGCGCAGTTCCCCCAGCGACGTGGCGGCGCGCCGCGAATTTTTTGCCAAAGCTTTTGCCGACAGCGCCTTGATGCGCGGACTCGGGTTGCGCGCGGCTTGTAAACCGGCCGAATGGGTCGGCCTGGGCGCGGATCTGCTGGTTGCCGCCTGCACGCTCAAGGATGGCGGCTGGCCCTATGTGGCGGCGGCGGTTCCGGACGACAAACGGCTGGCGGTTGGCGACGGCCTACCCGGCGCCTTGCCGGCGTTGATTGGCGCGATGCGCGCAACTCTCGGCACGTCAGAGACTGCACGAGCGGCGCCGCGCGATCCGGGCGTTCTGCGCGCGCACCTGGAAGCGGCGTTCGGACCGGCCGCGATCGCGGGCGACTCGGTCGGGGCCTATCAGGATTTTCTCGACCTCGCGCGCCTCTACAACAGCACGGGCAACAACGCCGGCGCAGAAATGGCGTATCGGCGCGCTTTGGCCTTGCAGACCGGCGCCTTGGGCGAGACGCACCCGGGGGTCGGCACGACATTGACCTTGCTGGCGGTCGAGGTGTCGAACCAGGGCCGCATCGACGAGGCCGATGCGCTGTTCCGGCGCGCGGAAGCGCTGGTGCTGCAGGCGGCGGATCCGGGCGAGTATCCGCGCTATCTTGCGTATCTTGGTTTGCACGCGGCCAACCAGCGCCAGTTCGAACGCGCCTTGACGATCGCGCGCGACACGATCCAGCGCCGCCGCGCCCTGATCGAAACCTTGGGCGGCGGCATTCCGGCGAGCTTGGATGGCGGCGGCGGCGGTTCGATCTTCGGCGGTGCGGTGTTTTTGCAGGCCGAGCTTGCGCACGCGCTGATGTTCGCCTCCGCAATGGCCGTGCGCACGGGCGATCTGGCGGGGGCCGAGGCCGCAGCGTTGGAAGCGCGCCGCATCATCGATCGAACGCCGGGCCTGCCGCCCTATTGGCAACCCCAGGTCATCGGCCAGCTTGGCGAAGTGCTGGGCGCGCGCGGGGATTTTCGCAATGCCGAGCGTTTGCTGGCGTCGGCCGCGGCACAGCGTTTGCGCATTTTCGGCGTTGGCTGGCCAGTGGCGCGCAGTTTGATGGCGCTGGCGAACGAACAGGCCGCCGACGGGCGTTTTGAAAATGCGCTGGAGAATTACCGCGACGCGTTCGCGATCGTGCAGGCGCAAGTGCCGGTGCGCAATCTGGCTTACGAGCAAGTCCGCCCGTTTCTGCAGGCGGCCGATGCCCAGGCCAAGCGCGACGCCGCCGCCGCCCCGGCTTTGCATGCCGAGATGTTTGCGGTTGCCCAGCTGATGCGCGACGGACCCATGGGGCGCGCGGTTGCGCGCACGGCCTTGCGCGTCGGCAACGACGATCCGCGCGTAGCCGAGATCACGCGCGCCCACGACGATGCGACGCGCGCGCGCGACCGGCTTGCGCTCGATCTTGCGGGCGAGCTCAATTTGCCCGCTGCCAACCGCAACAATGCCCGCGTGACGCGCCTTCGCGCCGAGCTTGCCGCGGCGAGTGCGCGCACGGATGCGCTGGTTGCCGATATCGAGCGCGCGATTCCCGGATTTGGACGATTGGCATCGCCCCAGCCGGTCGACCCGGCGGCGCTGCGCGCGGCATTGGGGCCGCGCGAGGCGCTGGTGTTCTACCTGACGGGGCCGGACGATGCGTACGCGTTTTTGGTGCGCCGCGACGGCATTCGCGCCGCGCGGATCGACAGCGACGAAGCGCAAATGGCCGATCAGGTCAAAGCGCTGCGCACGGCCTTCGACATTCGCGGCCGCAGCGATGTCGCGCCTTTCGATGTGGCGCTGGCGCATCGCCTGTATCGGACTTTGCTGGGACCGTTCGAGACGGCGCTCGGCGACGTCGAACAGCTTTTTGTCGTCGCAAACGGATCGCTGGCGAGCCTGCCCTTTGCGGTGCTGGCGACAGCGCCGCCCGCACCGGGGAGTGCTGCGGCGGGCGATTATCGCAGCACGGCATGGCTTGCGCGCCGCATGGCGATCGCAAGCCCGCCCAGCGTGCGCGCCTTTGTCGATCTGCGCACGCTCGCCGCGCGCCCGGCAGCACCCGAGCCGTTTTTTGGATTGGCCAATCCAAGTTTTGCGGGCGGGGCTGCGGGCGGGGCGGGGCTTGGCGCGCTGGCGGCGAACTGCCGGACCGAAGGGGCTGTGCCGTCGGATCTGATTCGCGGGCTCGCCCCCTTGCCGGAAACGGCCGACGAGCTTCGCCGCGTGGCGGCCACGCTCGATGCCGGGCCCCATGCGATGCTGCTCGGCGCCAACGCCACGGCCGCCAATTTGCGTGCGCAGGCGCTTGATCGCTACCGCGTGCTGTATTTTGCGACGCATGGATTGCTGCCGGGCGAGCTGCGCTGTCAGGCGCAACCGGGCCTTGCTTTGAGCGCGCCCGCGACCGACGTTGCCAACCCTGCCGATGACGGGCTTCTGGAAGCGAGCGAAATCGCTTCGTTGAAGCTCGATGCCGATCTGGTTGTCCTGTCCGCCTGCAATACGGCGGCGTCGGGCGACCGGTTGGGCGGGGAGTCGCTCTCGGGTCTTGCCGAGGCGTTTTTCTTTGCAGGCGCGCGCGGTTTGCTGGTGACGCACTGGCAAGTGCCCTCGCAGCAGACGGTGCTTTTGACGACCGGCCTGTTCGAGCGGCTGGGCGGCAATACGCGCAGCGGCATTGCGCGGGCACTCGCCGCTTCGCAAATGGCGCTGGCCGATCAGGCCGCGACCGCGCATCCGTTTTTCTGGGGCGCGTTCGTGCTGCAGGGCGACGGCGCGGTTGCGGCATTGCCAAGCCCCGCCAATCCGAGCTAAACTTATGGTCATGATTCGCATTGCAAGCTTTCTTGCCGTTGTGCTGATGCTGGGGGCCGTTGCTGTCCGGGCCAACGAACTTGTCGTGGTCGAAGCCAAGGGCGTCGAACTTGCTGCCGGCGCCAAGATCGACGGGACGGCCGTGCTGGTCCTGACGGCGGGCCAGCGTTTGACCTTGATCGCGCCCGATGGCCGCACCCTCAGACTGCGCGGCCCCTACCAAGAAGCGCCCGCCCCCGGACAGGCCGGGCCAGCCGGTGGCGGCAATGTCGGCGATGCCCTCAAGAATTTGATGAACCAGCGCGTGGCGGGCACGGCGGCGTTGGGTGTGGTGCGCGCGGGCGGCGGGGCGGTCGAGTTGCCCGATCCGTGGGTCGTGGATATCGGACGCTCGGGTTCGCGGTGCGTCGCCGAGGGCGCTTCGGTCGTGCTGTGGGGACCGCAATTTGCCGAAACGGCCGAACTTGCGATCGAACCTTCGGACCGCAGCTGGCGCGCCAAGGGCCAATGGCCCGCACAGAGCGACCGCTTTGCGCTGCCGGCCCGCATTCCGCTGGCCGACGGGCGCGGCTACATGTTCGCGATCGGCGGCAATGCGGCCAACGTGACGATCTTCCGCATGCCGGCCGCCTTCGTCGATCCGCTGCTGCAGGCGGCATGGATGATCGAAAAAGGCTGCGACGACCAAGCCCGCGCGCTCGCGCGCTTGGCAGCGCCCTAAAATGTCCGCGCCCTCGACGGTATCCAGCGCGATATGACGCTGCCGCCGTTGGTCAAACGCCTTTTGGTGACGCTGGTGATCGCGGCGATTTCGGCCGTCGTTGCGTTCGGAATTTTCCGCCTGTTTCCGTTTGTCGGTACGGCCGAACGCTGGACGACCGACTACCGCATCGCGACCGTTACGGCCCCCGAACCCCAGCACCCCGACATCGTCGTCGCGGCGATCAACGAGGAAACGCTGTCCTCGTTTCCCTACCGCTCGCCGATCGACCGCCAGTTCCTGGCGGCGACGATTCGCACGCTGGCCGCCAAAGGCGCGCGAGCCCTGCTGATCGACGTGCTGCTCGACCAAGAAACGGAAGAAGACAAAGACGACGCGTTGCGCGCCGTTCTGGCCGAGCTCGAAATTCCGTTCGCGATCAGCTACAGCGATTCCCCGCTCTATGTGACCGACGAGCAGCGCGAATATCTCGACGAATTCGTCGTGCCCGAATGGCGCGGTCTGGCCGATATCGAGCCAGATATTCGCGACGGCACGATCCGCTTCGTGCCCGCACCGCGTTTGGGCCACGACGGCACGCGCCTTGCCAATGTCGCTGCGCGCCTTGCCGAGAAACTTGGCGCCGAAATTCCCGAACGGCGCAGCACGATCGCCTGGCGCGGCCAGCCGGACGCGGCGACGCCTGCTTTTCGTATCTTCCCCGCGCACGCCGTGGGCGTCCTGCCAGAGGCCTGGTTTCGCGGCAAGATCGTCCTGATCGGGGCCGATCTTTCGCTGACCGACCGCCACCGCACGCCCTTCGCTGTGGCGCGCGAAGGGCGCGAGGGCACGCTTGCGGGCATCGTGATCCAGGCGCATGCGCTGGCGCAAATGCTCGACGGGCGCGCGGCGCCCGAAGACCGCTCGCTGCTCCCGCATGTTCTGACGCTGGCGCTGCTGGCCTTGATCGGTGCAGGTCTCGGCAACACGGGCGTGCCGATTTGGCTGCGTGTCGTCGGCGCCGTCGCGGCCACCGTCGCGCTTTGGGTCGGCGGGTTTTTTCTGTTCCGCGACCGCCAGATGCTGCTGCCGCTGATCGAGCCGCTGGTGGCGCTGGGGCTGGCTTTGTGGCTGTCGGACGCGTGGTCGGGACGCGCCGAACGCCAGCAAAAGAAATTCATCCAAGGCGTGTTCAGCAAATACGTCTCGGGCGAATTGCTCCAAGAGATCGTCAAGGATCCCAAAAAGCTCGATCTTTCGGCCAGCCGCCGGCCGATGTCGCTGATCTTTACCGACGTGCAGGGCTTTACCACGCTGTCGGAAAAGCTCGAAGCGGCCCACCTTGCCGATATTCTCAACCGCTATCTGGACGGCGGCTGCCGCGAGATCTGGAAGTTCGGCGGCACGATCAACCAGTTCACGGGCGATGCGATCTACGCGATGTTCAACGCGCCCCGCGAACAGCCGGACCATGCCAAACGCGCCCTGCAAGCGGCCCTGGATATCGACGCGTTTTCCGAACGCTTCCGCGCCGAAGAGCGCGCCAAGGGCGTGGATTTTGGCATGACGCGGATCGGCGTGCACACGGCCGAGGCGAATGTCGGCAATTTCGGCTCGCTCGACCGTTACGAGTACAAGGCGCTGGGCGATGCGGTGAACACGGCCGCGCGCCTCGAAGGCCTCAACAAGTATTTCGGCACGCGCATTTTGATCACGCAGCAAACGCGCGACGCTTCGCCCGAAGTGCCGTGCCGGAAAGTGGGCGGCGTCATCGTGAAGGGCAAAACCGAGCCCATCCATGTCTATGAACCGCTGACCGGCACCCGCGCGGACGATGCCAATACCAAGAGCTATCTGGCGGCCTTCGAATTGATGAAAAACGCCGATGCCGGCGCGCTTGCCGCCTTCGAGGAACATTGCCAGCGCTACCCCGACGACGCGCTGGCCCAGTACCATATCGAGCGTCTGCGCGAGGGCGAAACCGGCGAAGTTTTCGCCATGGCCGAGAAATAACCGCCCTCTCCTCCCGACCAAATCAGGCGACGGGATGCGACCAAAGGCGACGGTTACCTATTTATCGCCTTGATATTGCTTGCATGTAACCGCGCCGACGATTTGCAGCGGCGCGCAACCGGCGCCCGAAGCCCAAAAATCTTTCTTTACTTGTCAAACAGCGCCCGCCGCAGTTTGCCAAACCGACGACGATCACTTATTCAAGCATAAAATTCAGTATATATCAAGAACTAAGCTAATTTTCTCTAAATAGAAATTTAGCCAGATAGGGTCGCCCTTGAGCTTTTTCTGGCCCGATTCAGCCGGGCGAAAAAGCGACCGCCTTTCGCCCGGCATTATCGTGCAGCACTCAGCCGCGCCCGGTTCCCGGCAGCATGTTGCGCAGCACGTCGTCGCGGCGCACGAAATGATGCCACAACGCTGCAAGCGCATGGATGCCGGCGAGAACGAGGATGGCGCTTGCCCCCGTTTCGTGAACTTCGCCCAGCATCTTGCCGAGTGTCCGGTCGGGGGCCAAGGGCGAGGGCAGCAACAGCAGGCCGAAAAAATCCGATGCGCGCCCGCGCGCCCATTGGTTGCCAAGCCCGGCAAGCGGCGTTGCGAACATCAGCACGTACAGCGCTGCATGCATCCCGCGCGCGCTCCAGCGGACGAAGGCCGAGCCCGTCGTCGACCCAGCGGGCCGCACGCCCAGGCGCACCAGCAGCAGCGCCACGAACAGCAGACCGAAAGACTGGTGCAGCATCATGCCGAAATCGCGCGCCGATCCGCGCGGAAACTCTTCGACGATGCTGCCGAGCGCGAAGAGACCGAGGATCATGGCGGCCATGATCCAGTGGATATAGCGGGCGAAATTGCTCGGCGCGGCAGATGGGGACATAACGGACATGGGCGGGACTCCTCGGCATATCGGTCGGTCCCGGCGCCGGAGGATCCGGCGCCGGGGCAGAAGGTTCAACGGCGCTCGCTGCGCTCCCGTTGGTCGCTCGAGCCCGATCGGCGCCCGGCATCGTCGGCGAAAAATGCGCCCGTATTGCCGTCGACGCGAATCGACGAATAGCGATTCGCGGCATCGATCGCCTTCACTTCGTAGCTGCCGTCGCGCTTCAGTTCGATGCTGCGAACGGACGTGTAGCCGTTCTCGCGTACCCGGGCATCGATTTCGCCCAGCGTCAGTTTCGGCATCGCGACAGAATCGCTGCGCCCGCGATCGGAGGCGAAAGAAGGCGCTGCAAGCAGCGAAAATGCGATCAGCGCAAAAGCAAACTTGGTTTTCATAGCGGCAGTCTCCGGTGTGTGCGCCCGGCAGAATGCCGGGGTACAATGCGGTTATGCGCGCGCGTGCCTGAACGGGGCGTGAGCGCGCCGTTCATCTGCCGTTCAGGTCGATATCGGCAAAGTGCGGGCATGAAACGGATGTTTGGAAAGCTTCTGGTCTTGGCGGCAACGGGCGCACTGCTCGCGTCTGCCGTTCCAGCGCCCGCCCGCGCCGACGGCGACCACGACCGCGCGCGCCGCGCGCTCGAAGCAGGCGACATCGTCGGGCTCGACAAACTGCTTGCGGCCGTCGCGCGCGACCAGCCGGGCAGGGTGGTAGATGTGGAACTCGAGCGCAAAGGCGGCAGCTATGTCTACGAGATCAAGCTGATTGCGCCCGACGGAAATCGCCGCAAACTGAAGTACGATGCGCGCACGCTCGAACGTCTCGCACGCTGACCGGAGCATCGCGGATCCATGCGCATCCTCGTCGTCGAAGACGACCCCACCCTCGCAGCCCAGATCGCAACGGCCCTCAAAGCTGCGGGCTATGCCGTGGACTGCGCCGCCGACGGCGAAGAAGGCGCGTTTCTGGGTGCAAGCGAACCGTTCGATGCGGCGATCCTCGATCTTGGACTGCCGAAGATCGACGGGCTGACGGTGCTGCGGCAGTGGCGGCGGACCGGCAACCGGATCCCCGTGGTGATTTTGACGGCACGTTCAGGTTGGATCGAAAAGGTCGAGGGGATCGATGCGGGTGCCGACGACTACCTTGCCAAGCCGTTCCACATGGAAGAACTTCTGGCGCGGCTGCGCGCGGTCGTGCGGCGCGCGGCGGGCTTGGCGAGTTCGGAACTGGTGTGCGGTCCGATTCGCCTCGATGCGCGCAGCGGGCGCGTCGACGTGGACGGCATGCCGGTGGCGCTGACCGCGCAGGAATACAAAATGCTTCTCTATCTGATGCACCGCCCGGGCGCGGTCGTCTCGCGCACCGAGATCACCGAACATATCTACGCGCAGGATTTCGACCGCGACAGCAACACGATCGAGGTGTTCGTGGGCCGGCTGCGGCGCAAGCTCGGCGTCGACGCGATCGAAACGGTGCGCGGGCGCGGCTACCGGTTGCGCGCGCCGACTCCAGGCGCTTCGTGACGGGGCCCGGTTCCATCCAGCGCCGCCTTGCGGTCGCAGCCTTGCTGTGGCTGTGCGCAGCGCTGGTCGGGGCTGGTTTCGGACTGGTCGAAATTTTTCGCGGGCAAGCGGCGTCGATCCTGGAATCGCACCTGATCGACGACATGGACCACATCGTTTCGGCGATCGAGGCGGCGCCCGACGGTACAGTTCGCCTCACGCGCGCATTGCCGGGCAGCCTCTACGACCTTCCCTATTCCGGCCGCTACTGGCAAATCGAAATTGCCGACCAGCCGACGCTGCGGTCGCGGTCCTTGTGGGATTTCACTTTGCCGAATCCGCCGGACGACATCCGGCTTGGCGACATCCATCGCCATCGCCTGGCCGGACCCGACGGCCAGATGCTGATCGCGGTCGAGCGCAGCATCGGCGTCGAAGGCTTCGAGCGGCCGGTACGGCTTGTGATCGCTTCGGACGAAAAAGAGGTGGCGCAAGCCCTCGCTTCGTTCCAAACGGCGCTGGCGCTGTCGCTTGCGGCACTTGGCGTCGGTCTCGCACTGGCGGTCGCGTTGCAGATCCATTTTGGCCTCGCACCGCTGCGCCGACTGCGCGGCGCCGTGCTGGACTTGAAGCGCGGGCGCGAAACGGCGCTCGACGAAGCGTGGCCGCGCGAGGTGGCGCCGCTTGTCGCCGATCTCAAAGACGTGCTGGCGCGCAACCGCATTTTGGTCGAACGCGCGCGCGCCGAAGCCGACAATCTGGCGCACGGGCTGAAAACGCCGCTGGCGGTGCTGCGCAATGCCGCAGACGGCGGACAGCCGCCGAGCGCCGATCTGGTGCGCATCCAAAGCGCGGCAATGCAAGGACACATCGAGCGCCATTTGGCGCGCGCGCGCGCGGGCGCTGCCAGCGCGCAGAGCGACCTTCGCACCGATGCGCGAGGCGTGGTGCTGCGCCTGACGGAAGCGCTGGGCCGCCTCTATCGCGACCGCACGGTGCGCACCGCCTTTGCCGACGCCGATCTCGCTTTCGCCGGAAGCCCCGAGGATCTCTCCGACATTGTGGGCAATGTTCTGGATAACGCGCTCAAATGGTCGCAGCGCGAGGTTCGCTTGTCTTTGACGCGGCGCGGTCCGCAGCTTCGGTGCGTCGTCGAGGATGACGGGCCGGGCATCGCGCCCGCAGCGCGCGCCGAGGTTCTGCGCCGTGGAACGCGTCTCGACGAGTCCACGCCCGGAACCGGCTTCGGCCTTGCGATCACCGACGAACTCGTTGCGCTCTACAAGGGCAGCGTGGCGCTCGAAACTTCGGATATGGGGGGGCTTCGGGTCGTGCTTTGGCTGCCCGCGCCGCCCTGAGGCGTTTCCTTGGCGCGGGGGCCGACAAACGCCAGCGCGTCGGAATTCCGCGTTACGCGACCGACAAAAGTCCGTTCTTTGCAACCAAAGTCAAAAGCTTCAGCGATGCCCCGCCTGGTTTCTTGTCGCCCCGCTCCCACTTGCTGACCAAGCCGGTTGTGACATTGAGATAGCGCGCGAATACGGCTTGGCTCGCCTGCTGCTTGATCCTGATATTGCGGATCTGCGCAGGCGAGAGAGCCTTGATGGGCGTCAAGCACATCTCGTCGAATTCTTTCAGCGTCTGCCGATCCATGACGCCGACATCTGCAAGGTTGGTTGCAATTTCATGCACGCTCGCGAGTGCCTTGCTCCGGTAACTGCGCTTCATTGTTGTTCAACCTCGGTAAAAATCCTGCTCTTCAGGGCTGTTTCGATCTGCGCATCGCTGTAGGCCAGCATTGCCTTGGCCAGCTTTCGCAAAGCCGTGGACGAAAAATGCCCTGACGCCGCTTTGGTACAGGATGAGGGTTCGAAATCCGCCCGACTTCCCTTCGCCTTCTCTTGCAATTCGTTGCTTTATAACGCCGCCGCCAAGATCGGCATCGACAAGACCTGCCTGCGCTCTCTTTACAGCTTCGCGAAGATCAGCGTCGGCGATGCCCTCGCTTTTCGCGAAACGGGCAAACGTTTTTGCTTTGTAGATTCGCATCCAGCCATCCGCGCTATGGCACAAAGTACTATAGCACTTGGTCTAAGAAACGGCAAGCCGCCGCCCGCTTACGAGCCCTTTTTCGCGCGCGGGTCGCGGCTCAAGCCTTTGGCGGCCAGCGCCGCCAGATACTCGGCATAAAGCCGCTCTTGGTTGGCGCCAAGTTCGTGGAGATAGTCCCACGAGAAAATGCCGGTATCGTGCAGATCGTCGAATTTGATGCGGATCGCGTAATTGCCGACCTGCTCCAATCCCATGATGCCGACTTCTGCGCGGCCCGCCACGATCGTCTTTTGGCCGGGACCGTGGCCCATCACTTCGGCCGACGGGCTTTCGACGCGCAGCAATTCGGCGGGCAGCGCGATCTTCGTGCCGTCTTCGTAATCGATCTCGAGAATCTTTTCGGCCTTTTTGAGCCGGATTTCGAGCGGGCGATGCTGGACAGAAAAACTCACTGGGGAAAGCTCACTGGGCCAAAATCAAAGCGGGCTGCCATGCGCGGAATCGATGCGGCGCGCTTCGTCGACCAGCATGATCGGGATCCCGTCGCGAATAGGGTAGGCAAGGCCTGCCGCTTCGCTCACCAATTCGCCCGTATCCGCATCGTAGCGCAGCGTGCCCTTCGTGACAGGGCAGACCAAAATTTCGAGCAGTTTGGGATCGACTTTCGACGTGCCGGGCATCGCGTGGCTCCTGCGGATGAATCAATGCGGTTTGCTGCCGGGCGGCGCGGAATTCCCGCGCGCTTCGGCCGCGCGCGCTTCGCAAAAACCCGTCATCGCCTTGGCGCGCTCGGCCAAGGTCGCACATTCGAGCAGGCTCTGTTTCTCTTCCGAGCTGAACGGGCACAGCATGGCGAGCGTGCCGACAATCCGGTCGTCGGGCGCCTGGGCGATCGACTCCCAATCGCCTTCCAGACCCTCGGCGGCAAAATACGCCTTGAGGCCCGCAAGCAGGCGCTGGCGGTCGAAGCCGCCTTCGACAGGTTCGGCGAAATCGGATTCGAAGGCCGAAAAATTCGGGCGGATGCGCCGATAGCCGCGCATCGTCGAAATCTCGTCGCCGAGCGCAAACCGCGCGACGCCGGCAAGCTGGATCAAGAAGCGCCCGTCGTCGGTCTCCGACCAGCTGACCAAGCGTCCGGCGCAGCCGATCGGGTAAAGCCCTTGCGGCTTGCCGCCACGCTCTTTTTCCGTCGGCTGGATGATGCCGATCATGCGGTCGGGACTGGCAAGCGCGTCTTCGACCATCGCCAAATAGCGCGGCTCGAAAACATTGAGCGGCAGTCGGCCGCGCGGCAGCAACAGCACGCCGCCCAGCGGAAAGATCGGGAGCGTTGCCGGCATGTCGGCAAGTTTGGCGCTGTCGGTGACGAAGCCCATGCGGTGGCTCACGCGAACATCAGCGAGGACAGGCGCTTGCGCCCCTGCACGGTCGCCGGATGCGCGTTGCCGAGCGCTTCGAAAAACTTGATGAGTTGCGTGCGCGCCGCCGCGTCGTTCCAATTGCGGTCGCGCTTGTAAAGATCGAGCATGTGATCGATCGCGCCTTCCACGTCGCCGCCCGCAAACAAGGCGACCGCCAGTTCGACGCGCGTCGCATGATCGGCCGGATTCTGCTCGAGCTTGGCGAGCAGCGGGGCGACATCGCCTGCCTTTTCGGCCTGGCGTGCCACGTCGAGCGCCGTTTTGGCGGCCACAACATCGGCATCCTTGGCCATCTCGGGCGAAAGTTTGTCGAGCAGGGCTGCGGCATCGTCGAGCGCGCCCGCCTGGATCTGGCACTTGGCGAGCCCTGCGGCGGCTTTGGCGTTTGTCGGCTCGTGCTGCAGCACCTGGCCATAGAGGGCGGCAGCGGTCGCGCCGTCGCCTTCGTCGAGCGCGGCTTTGGCTTGTTCGAGCGCCTGTTCAATGGGCGAGGGGCCTTTTTCGCCGATCAGCTTTTTGACGAATTTACGGATATCGCTTTCGGGCAGGGCGCCCAAAAACGCATCGACTGGGCGGCCGGCCTTGAAGGCGAACACAGCAGGGATCGACTGCACGCGCAGTTGCTGGGCGAAATAGGGATGCTCGTCGATATTGATTTTGACGAGCTTGACCTCGCCTTTGGCCTCGCGCACGACCTTTTCGATCGCCGGGCCCAATTGTTTGCACGGGCCGCACCACGGCGCCCAAAAATCGACGATGACGGGCGTTTTGGCCGAGGCGGCCAACACATCCTGCTCGAACGCTTCGTCGCCCGAATCCTTGATAAGGTCGCCGGCGGCGCCGGCAAGGGTGGGGGCAGAATTGGCCTTGGCGGCCCCGATTAGTTGGTCCATGGGGGTCTGTTCCGTTTGTTGGTCGTACGCGATGCGAGGAAAGTGGCGCGTTTTGGCCGCCAAAACAACCCCCTGTCGACCCGAAACGCGCCGCGTCGCGGCTTGCAATGTTTTTGTCTTGCAATTGGAGTGGCCCGGCCTATTATCGCGCCGCTTTCGCAAGGGCGTGCGGGCGGGAATAGCTCAGTGGTAGAGCATCACGTTGCCAACGTGAGGGTCGAGGGTTCGAATCCCTTTTCCCGCTCCAGCCGCCCCGGAAGCCGATCACAATGGTAAATTTTGAAAAGCTAAGGCTTTAAAAATTTAGTTTTTTATACTTAGGTATAAATGCCATCAGTTTCGCATATCGCCGTGATCGGGCTTGGCTATGTCGGGTTGCCGCTAGCTGTTGGACTTGCGCCGCACTTCCGCGTCACGGGGTTCGACCTCAACGCAACGCGCGTGGCTGAATTGCAGGCCGGACACGACCGTACCGACGAGATCGAGCCC
>CAMDLT010000057.1 GCA_945901855.1 Asaia bogorensis
CGCAACCGCCGCCACAACACGAGACCGCAAATCCTGAGAAAGTGATCGCGCCATCCGTACTGGCCTCCACTCCAGTACAAAGCTTGAATCACAATTCGCGGCAGTTGGGAATCCCCTGCGATTCCTTCAGCTCGGAATTTGCTCTAGACTTCGCGCGCCCCGTAATAGAGCATCACGCTGTGCTTGGCTTCGGCAAAGAACAGCCAGCGCTCGACCAGCATGCCGCCCAGCAGCAAGGCGGCCGCAACCAAGCTTGCCGCCAGCGCCAAAAATCCCGGAAACGAGGCCGCGAGCATCGTCAGCACAAGCGGCACGCGGAAGCCCGCATTGAGCGCGATGCTGCGCAGTTTTCGCGCATGTTTGCGCGCGACCTTGTAGCCCATTTCCTTGAGCAGGTAGTTTTCTTCGGTGTGCGGCGCTTCGAAAAGCCGCACCTTGCCGCGTGCGCCGAGGCCCGTTGCGGTTTCGGGCGTCGATGTCGAGCGCGTCCGGTCGATAAAGCGCCAATAGCGCTCCTTGGCGAACATCGCGACCGCGATGGCAACCGCCGCCGCGACACCGACCGACATTTGCGGACGGCCCCAAACGTGGACAAGCGCATGCAGCAGCACGGCGCCGCTGGCGAGCGCGATGGACAGATAGGCCGGAACGACAAAACCGTTGTGCCATTGATGGATCGGTTTCAGCGACCGGTAAATCATCGCGGTCGCAAAGACCGTGGCTGCCGCGCATGCGGCCCCCGCAAGGCCTGCAAGTGCCACCAGCCCGTCGGTCGCGCCGAAGAACACCCAACCGATGCCAAAGATGGCGATCGGCACATAGGTCGCGAGCGCGGCCACGCCTTCGCGGCTGAGCCACGAGCTGCGCCATTGGCTGGTGGCGCGCCACGCCCGCTCGGGATGGCCCAAATGCGCCATCGACGCAAACAGACCGGATGTGATCAGCGCCACGGCGATGCCAAGGCTCCAAAAACCGAATGCGCCGGCCGCAGGCACAAGCCCGAGCGCGTTGCCGATGCCCAGCAACGCGACAAGGCCGTAGCCGGCCCCCGAAGCTGTCGTGAAAAAGATGACCGAAAATGCAGGATGCATGGGTGTTCGACCTTCAGCGCGACAAGACTTTGTCCATCCAACGCAGCAGCGGATGGAGATTTTCGGACGCGGCGGGCTTGTCGAGTTCGGCTTTGGCGCC
Organism: Asaia bogorensis; assembly: GCA_945901855.1. GTDB lineage: Bacteria > Pseudomonadota > Alphaproteobacteria > CACIAM-22H2 > CACIAM-22H2 > Tagaea. The sequence goes on from CAMDLT010000057.1 coordinate 1,192, forward strand.
CGTGCAGCCCGCAGCCGTTTTGGCGGCGCGCGGCGGCAGATAGCGGTTGACGGGCGCGTAGTCCATCTCCGGCATCAGCGCGTAGCCGCCGCGCTCTTCGACAAGCCGCGAGACGGCGGAGGCCGGATCGCCAAGGTCGCCGAAATGGCGTGCGCTCGCGGGGCAGGTCGATACGCACGCCGGCACGCGATCTTCTTCGGCCAGATTTTCGTTGTAGGTGCGGTCGATGCACATCGTGCATTTTTTCATCACGCCTTCGTCGGCGTCGAATTCGCGCGCGCCGTACGGGCACGCCCACGAACACAGCTTGCAGCCGATGCAGGTGTCGGCGTTGACCAGCACGATCCCGTCTTCGACGCGCTTGTAGCTGGCCCCCGTCGGGCACACCTCGACGCAAGCCGGTTTGTCGCAGTGCAGGCACGATTTGGGGAAATGCACCGTGCGGCTGTCGGGGCCTTCGCCCGCTTCGAACGTGTGGATGCGGTTGAACCACACGCCGCTGGCGTTGGCGCCATAGGGGTCCGTGTCGGTCATCGGCGCTGAATGGCCGCCGCTGTTCCATTCCTTGCAGTTCACGGCGCAGGCATGGCACCCGACGCACGTGTCGAGATCGATGACGAGACCGAGTTTTTTGGCGCCCGCGGCGGGTTCGGCGTAGCTGGTCATTTGGATTTCCACTCGGCGCCGTAGCGCAATACGGACGGGCGCTCTGGCATGGTTGGGGGCGGGGCGATGTCGGGCAGGCGCGGCTCGGTCTCGCCCGCTTCGCTGGCCGCGGCTTTTTCGACGCGAACGCGCAGATCGTACCAGGCCGCTTGGCCCGTCACGGGATCGGAATTCGAATAGCGATAGCCGTTTTTGGCGGGCAGCAGCTCCGAGATCAGATGGTTGAGCAGGAAGCTTTGATTGGCTTCCGGGCCATCGGTGTCGAGGCCCCAGGTGCCCGCGCGCTTCCCGATGGCGTTCCACGTCCACACGGTGTTCGGGTTCACGCCTTCCATCGTGCGGATCTGCGCCTTGATGCGGCCATGGTGCGAGGTAATCCATGCCCAATCGTCGTCGGCGAGCCCCAGATCGATCGCCGTCTGGCGGTTCATGTAGAGACGGTTGCGGTTGAGGATCTGGCGCAGCCACGCGTTCTGCGAACCCCAGGAATGGTACATCTGCATCGGGCGCTGGGTGATCGCGTGGAGCGGGAATTCGTCCGCGGCGATCTGCGTGCCTTCGAACGTCGCGTACCAGAACGGCAGCGGGTCGAAATGCGTTTCGATCCGCGCTTTGTGTTCGGCGGGCGCTTGGATGGCGCCAATCCCGCGCGCCGCGTTGCGGAAGCGCTGCAACGGTTCGGAATAGATTTGCAGCACGATCTGCTCGGGCTTGTCGATAAGGCCAAGCTTGGTCGCGGCCTCCAGATAGCCCTTGTTGGCGTGTTTGTAATAAAGCTGGTCGGGTTCCAGATGGTGGCGCCAGAAGGCGCCGTTCTCGATGTAGCGCTCGAGCTGCTTGGGGTTGGGCGCGCCCACGCCCGCTTGGTCGCCCTCGGCGCCGCGAAAGCCCGCGAGCGGCCCCACGCCGGGTTTGCGTTCGTGGTTGACGATGTAGTCGGCATAGCCGCCCGGAAATTTCGCCGTGCCGTCCGCGTTGGTGAAGCCGGGCAGCTTCAGGCGCGCACCGAGTTCGATCAGCACTTCCTGGAAGGGCCGCACGTCGCGGTCGGGCTTGACGACCGGTTGGCGGATCGCGTCGGCAGGTCCCTCGGCCGAACCGATCGGCCGGTCGAGCAGCGAAATGCAGTCCCAGCGTTCGAGGTACGTCGTATCGGGCAAGATCAAATCGGAGTAAGCGACTTGTTCGGAATAGAACGCGTCCGAATAGATGATGTGCGGAATTTTGTAGCTGCCGTCGGCATGTTTGTCGGTCAGCATGGCGGCGGTGCCCGCCGAATTCATCGACGAATTCCACGACATGTTGGCCATGTACATGAATAGCGTGTCGATGGGGTAGGGATCGCCCGCCCACGCGTTGCGGATGACCATGTGCATGAGGCCATGGGCCGCGACCGGCGCTTCCCACGAATAGGCCTTGTCGATGCGCATCGGTTGGCCGGCATCGTCGAGCAGCAAATCCTCGGGCCCGAGCGGAAAGCCGAGCGGCATGCCGCCCATCGGGCGTCCGGGATTGACTTGGGCGGGCTTGCCGGTCGGTTTGGGGCCGGGCGGGCAGGGGCGCGGGAAGGGCGCTTTGTAGCGCCACGATCCGGGCGTATCCACCGCCCCCAGCAGCATTTGCAGCACGTGCAGCGCGCGGCATGTCTGGAAGCCGTTCGAATGCGCGGAGATGCCGCGCATCGCGTGCATCGCCACCGGACGACCAATCGTTTTTTCGTGGCGGCGCCCGGCCCAATCGGTCCAGGGCTGGTCGAGCACGATCTGCTTTTCGAACGCTGCGTGCGCCAGTTCGGCCGCAATGCGTTTGATCGTCGCGGCCGGAACGCCGCAGCGTTCGGCAACCGCCTCGGGCGCGTAGTCGGGGCTCAGATAGCGCAGCGCCATCAACTCGAACGCCGGCACCGCCTTGCGCCCGTCGGCCAGCGTCACTTGGCCGACGAGACGCGGATTGAAATCGGCGCCAAGCGCGCTCGTCGCGACGTTCTTGTCGGCATCCCAGCACAGCGGATTGCCCGCCGCATCGCGCACGAACAGCCCGTCGTCTTGCGCCACCAGCCAGGGCGCGTTGGTGTAGCGCACGAGGAAGTCGAGATCGATGCGGTCGGCCTTGAGCAGTTCGTGCACGAGGGCGAGCACGAACAATCCGTCGGTTCCGGGCGCGATGCCGATCCATTCGTCGGCGACGGCTTGGTAGCCGGTTTTGATCGGGTTGATCGCAACGAATTTGGCGCCGCGTTCCTTGAGTTTTGCCAGCCCCGCCTTGATCGGATTGCTGTCATGGTCTTCGGCGACGCCGAACAGCATGAAATATTCCGCGCGCTCCCAGTCGGGTTCGCCGAATTCCCAGAACGACCCGCCGATGGAATAGAGCCCGGCCGCCGCCATGTTCACCGAACAAAAGCCGCCATGCGCCGCGAAATTCGGCGTCCCGAACTGGTTCGCCCACCAGCCGGTCAAGGACTGGCTTTGGTCGCGGCCGGTGAAAAAAGCGAGTTTTTTGGGATCGCTCGCGCGAATATCGCCAAGCCATTTCGACGCAAGTTCGAGCGCTTCGCTCCACTCGATCTCCTTGAATTCCCCGGCCCCGCGCTCGCCCACGCGCAGCAACGGCTTCGAGAGGCGCGCTGGGCTGTAGTGCGACATGATCCCAGCCGAGCCCTTGGCGCACAGCACCCCGCGATTGACCGGGTGCGCCTTGTTGCCCTCGATATAGCGAATGCGGCCGTCGCGCAGATGCACTTTGATGCCGCAACGGCAGGCGCACATGTAGCAGGTCGTGCATTTCACTTCGTCCGACACGATCGGCGACAGATCGATCGTCGTTGGCGTGCTGCCGTCCATCGCGAATCTCCCCAAAACCCTTGCCTGCGGGCGATCCTTAATAGGAGTGCCCCAACCGATAGTCAAATCCCGCACGTGCCGGTGCAAACTGTTGCGTCGCGCGGCTGTGGGGTGGATAATAAGGATTGGGAAGGAAATTTCAGGCGCCGACGATGACCGAGCTTTCGAAACAGGATTTGGAGCGGCTTTCAGCCGACCCGTCGAGCGTTACGCGCTCGGCAATGGCAGGCAAAGTCGCCGAGACTTGGAAGGCGACGTCGCTGACGCCGGAGGCGCGCGCCGAAGCCGAGTCGCTTTTGCGCCTGCTTGCCAAGGACGCGGCCGTGGCCGTGCGTCAGGCTCTATCCGATCATCTTAAAGATGCAAACCTGTTGCCGGTCGGTCTTGCCATTACTTTGGCGCGCGATATCGACGCGGTAGCGTTGCCGTTGCTGCTCGAAGGCAAGGCTTTCAGCGACGAAGATCTGATGGAAATTGCAGCCTCGCAAAATCCCCGAAAGCAAGTCGCCATCGCAAGCCGCGCGGAAGTGTCCGATGCCGTCGCGGCGACCTTGGTCGAACACGGCAACGCAACGGTTGCCGCGACGCTCGCGGCCAACGAAGGCGCCGCCTTGTCCGATGCGACGGCCGAAAAGCTGGTCGACAAACACGGGAGCTCGGGTGCCGTCCAGGAAAAGCTGGTCGAGCGCACGCGCGTGCCGCTGCGCGTGCTGGAAAAGCTCTACAGCCTGGCGTCGGAATCGATCCGCGACAAACTGCTTGAGCGCGACGATGTGACGAGCGAAATCGCGTCGGACCTTGCTCTGCATGCGCGCGAAATCGCGACGGTCGGCTCCTCGCTCGTCTCGGACGAAGAGGATGTTTCGCGTCTGGCAACCCACTTGCACCAAAGCGGGCGCCTCGATCCCGGTTTGGTCGTGCGCGCCTTGTGCATGGGCGACATGTCGCTGTTCGAGCATGGGCTCGCCAGGCGCGCCGACGTGCCGATCGACCAGGCGCGCCAGCTGATCTACGATCCGATCGGCGGCCTCAAATACGTCTACGAGCGCGCCTTCATGCCGCAGGGTCTGTACCCGGCTGTGCGTGCGGCCCTCGAAGTCGCGCAAGAGACGAGCTACGACGGCGGTCCCGCCGATCGCGAACGCTACCGGCGCAAGATGATCGAGCGGGTGCTGACCAAGGTCGACGATGCCGATCCGGCGACGGCCGACTATTTGATGGCGCGGCTGTCGACCTTGACGCAGACGCTTTCGCAAGCGCATCCCGCCTGACGCACCGCCGCGGTTTCCATTGCCCCCGCAGCTCCAAGCCTCGACCGAAGCAAGCGCCAAACGCGCCTTGTCGCGTTCGCTGACGGCATTGGCGAAGCAAGATGCCGATGTTGCCCAATGGATGGCGAAAATCGGCAAACCCGCGCCGCGTATCCGCCCGACGGGTTTCGAAGGATTCTTTCGCGCGATCGTCTCGCAGCAAGTGTCGATCGCGGCGGCCAGCGGCATTTGGCGGCGCCTGGAAGAGGGCCTTGGCGAAGTCGCGCCCGAGCGCGTGCTCGCCTGCGACGCGGAGGCGCTGCGCAGTTTCGGGCTATCGCGCCAGAAGGCGCTTTATGCGCGCGGGCTTGCCGAGGCGGTGGTCTCGGGCGAACTCGATTTCGAAGAATTGCACGCGGCCGACGACGAAGCCGCGATCGCCACCATCACCAAGCTCAAAGGTCTCGGGCGATGGAGTGCGGAGATCTATCTATTGTTCGCCATGCAGCGCCCGGATGTTTGGCCCGCCAACGATCTGGCGGTCCAGGAGGCCATGCGCGTGCTGAAAAATCTGCCGACGCGGCCCGACGAAAAACGTCTGCGCAAGCTTGGCGAGGCATGGCGCCCGCATCGTTCGGCCGGCGCGTTGTTCTTGTGGCACGTCTACCACCATATCAAGCAGCGCTAGCGGCCTTGCTGCTGGCGTTTGGCCCGCCGGCAGCGGCCCAAGCGCCTGCGGTCGACGTGCGCGCCGAGTTCGAGCGGTTGGTGGGCCAGCTCGAAAACTTGCTCGACCGGGCGCTGGAGCCCGAGCAGCGCGACGAGTTGCGCCAGCGTTTGGCCCCGCTCGTCAGCCGTCTCGAGCAAGAAAGCGACGACGACAAAGCGACGTCGGTTTTTCGGCTGGAGCGACGCTTGGCGCGCTTGCGCGAAAACCGGCGCGGCACGTTCGACAATATTCCGCCCGCCCTTTACGACGCCTATCGCCAAGTGCTGGACGACGAAGAGCGTCGCATCGCGGAAGCGTTGCGCGCACTCGGCCGCAGCGTGCCCTAAACGCGGTTGTACGGCAGTTTCGCCAACAGCATGGCCATGCCGCACCAGCCGCTCGCACCGGCAAAAACCAGTCCGGCGCCGACAAACCCCGACAGCCCATAGAAGGCTGGGTTGACGCTCGCCCCCAAAACGACGCCAAGCACGACCAGCGAACCGGCAACGATCTGCACCTGGCGCATGAGGGGGATCGGCGCCTTTGGATCGCCTGTCACGGGCAAGCCTGCCTGGCGCCACGCGGCAAGGCCGCCTTCCAGGCAAACCGCACCGATGCCGGCGGCCGACAGGCGCTGCGCGGCTTGTTTGGCGCGCGCACCCGACGCGCATAGCAGGGCAATTTTCTTGCCGCCCGGCGGAAGCAAGGCAGGATCGAAGGAGCCAAGCGGCATCGAGTGCGAGCCTTGGACATGCTCGCGCGCAAACTCGCCGGGTTCGCGCACGTCGATCGCGATGCAGGCGCCTTCCTGCAGCCACGAGTGCAACGTTGCGGGGGTGATCGGCACGGGGGATGCGGTCATGGGCAAATTGCCTTTAGGCTGCTAGCGTTTCGGAACTCCTCGCTATATATTAGACTTTACTTATCTAATCAAGGGCACCTGCATGGAATTCGGCGAACCGCAGATCACGGCCTTTTTCGACAAGGCGACTTCGACCTTGAGCTATCTTGTCGCCGACCCGCAGAGCGCCCATGCGCTGATCGTCGATCCGGTGCTCGATTTCGACGCGCGCTCGGGCCGCATCTCGACGTCCGCGGTCGATCGTTTGGCGGCGTCCGCGTCCGCAAAGACAGTCGATTGGATTGTCGAGACCCATCCGCATGCCGACCATTTGACGGGTGCGGTCGCCTTGCGCGCCAGGACAGGCGGTCGGATCGCGATCGGACGCGGCATAACGAACGTGCAACGCCACTGGGCGGACTTGCTGGAATTCGAGCCCGAATTTCGGTGCGACGGCCGCCAGTTCGACCGTTTGCTCGACGATGGCGACGTGCTTGAGATCGGCAGTCTGCGGGCGCAAGTGTTCGACACGCCCGGCCACACGCCCGCCTGCACGACGCTTGTCGTGCAAGGAACGGCGGGGCGAAAGCACGCGTTTGTCGGGGACATTCTTTTCATGCCGGATTCGGGAACGGCACGCGCCGATTTTCCGGGCGGTTCGGCGCGCACGCTCTACCGCTCGATCCGGCGCATTCTCGATCTTCCGGGCGACACGCTTCTCTACACGGCGCACGACTACCAGCCGGGCGGCCGCGCTTTGGCCTATTGCGCAAGCGTGGCCGAGCAGCGGCTGTCGAACATCCATGTCAAAGACGGCATGGGCGAAGACGCGTACGTCGCAGTGCGCGAAGCGCGCGACAAAACGCTGGAGGCGCCCAATCTTCTGCTGCCTTCGATCCAGGTCAATATTCGCGGCGGCGAAATGCCGCCCGCCAGCGCCAAGGGGAGACGGTTTTTGAAACTGCCGCTGGATATTCGATGAGCTCGGGCAAAGGGCCGCATGCGCTGGCGGCCGAGGAACGGCGCAAAGACGCCGAAGCGACGGCGTTGCGCGCCAATCTGAAGCGCCGCAAGACGCAGCTGCGCGGTCGCCAAGTGCTGGAGGACGAAGCCGCGATCGCTTCGGTGATCGATTTTTGGTTTGGCGCCGAAGACGATCCCGCGCGCGAAAGCTTCCGGCCGGCTTGGTTTGAGAAGGACGATGCGTTCGATCGCGCGTGCATCGATTTGTTCGGCGATCTGCATGGCCAAGCGGCCGCACAGAATCTCGTGCGCTGGGCCGACACGCCGGAAGGCGGGCTTGCCTTGGTTCTGCTGCTCGACCAAATGCCGCGCAATATCCATCGCGGCACGGCGCAGGCGTTCGCAACGGACGGCGCTGCGCTAAAACTCGCGCAGAGCATGGTCGCGCGCGGGTTCGATCGCACGCTGGTGCCGGTCATGCGGCTGTTCGTCTATCTGCCGTTCACGCATGCCGAGGAGATGGCAGCCCAGCACATGTGCGTAAAGCTTGTCGAAGCGCTGCCTGAAACGCCGTGGCGCATGCGCGCGGTCGATTCGGCCCTTGCGCATCGCGACGTGATCGGGCGCTTCGGGCGGTTTGCGCATCGCAATGCCGTCCTTGGCCGTCAAAGCACGCCCGACGAGCAGGCCTATCTCGCCGATCCCAAGGCCGGATTCTAGCGTTTGCCGCTTTTGTGGAAGCTGTAGGTGCCGAGCATGACGCCCGCGACGAGCAACGCCGCACCGGCAGCCTCGAAAACCGACGGCCAACGCGCCGCCAGCAGATAGCCGAACAGCAAGGCAAACAGGGTTTCCGACACGATCAGCTGGGCCGAGAGCGCCACCGACAGGCGCTGGGCGGCAAGCGACCACAGATAGGTCGCGAGCCACGAGCTAAGCAGGCCCGTCGCCAGCGACCAAAGGACAAGCGGCACGGCTTCGGCGCGCCACAATCCCAGTTGCGGGATGCTGGACAGGCCAAGCGCAAATCCCGGCCCCGCGATCAGCAAGGTCCCCGCCCCCGCGCCAAGTCCGGTCAGGGCAGCCCATGTGGCCGCACCCATCGTCGGGCGTTCGGCGAGTGCTGCCGCATTGACGATCGCGTACCACATCCATACCAATGTGGCGCCGACCGCCAAGGCAAATCCCAGCGCCAGTTGCGCATGGCCAATGCCGTCTTTGCCGACGCTCGCAGCTTCGATGTTGACCAGCAACAGACCAAGGGCGATGGCCGCCAACGGCAGCGCAAGCAAGCGCCACGCGATCGTCTTTTGGCGTGCGTTTGCATAGACGGCGAGCAGCACCGGCAGGCTGCCGACGACCAAAGCTGGCAATGCCGGGCCGACAGCTTGGACGGCAAAAGCCACCAGCAGATAGTAAACGACATAGCCCATCAGCCCGAGCCAGAGCGCGATTTGCCAGCCACGGGCGCCCACCGCTGTGCGACCGGAGAGCAGCAGTATTGCGGCCGAGGCCAATGCAAAAACGACGTAGCGCCCGATGGTTACATCGAAGGCCGTGTAGGGCGCTACGACCAAGGGCGCGATGAAGCTCAAGCCCCAGAACGCGCCAGCCGCCAATCCTGCCAAAACCCCAAATCCCATGGCCGAAGGCGTTAGCATGCGCAACAACGCCCTGTCAGCGCTGGATTTTGTCGCCTTCCCGGAGTAAGGGAGGGTGATGGACAAGATACGCATTCGCGGCGGCAAGCCGCTCAAGGGCACGATCCCGATCGGCGGCGCCAAAAATGCGGCACTGCCGCTGATGGCAGCAAGCTTGTTGACCGACGAGACGCTCACGCTCGTCAATATTCCGCACTTGGCGGATATCGCGACGCTTGCCAATCTGCTGGGCACGCTCGGCGTCGAAATTGCGCTCGACGGCCATGCGCCAAATGGCGGCCATGCCGGGCGCGCGCTTGCATTGACCGCGCGCACCATTGCCAGCACGACGGCGCCCTACGATCTGGTGCGCAAAATGCGCGCGTCGATTCTGGTGCTGGGTCCGCTCGTCGCGCGCGAAGGCCGGGCGCGCGTGTCGCTGCCGGGCGGATGCGCGATCGGCGCGCGTCCGGTCGATCTGCATTTGAAGGGGCTTGAGCAGCTCGGCGCCAAGATCGAACTTGCAGAAGGATATGTCGAAGCCTCCGCGCCCAAGGGCTTGAACGGCGCGCGCATCGTGTTTCCGTTCGTGTCGGTCGGGGCGACCGAAAATCTGATGATGGCGGCAACCTTGGCGCGCGGCCGCACCGTGCTCGTCAATGCGGCCCGCGAGCCCGAAATCGGCGATCTGGCGCGCTGCCTGATCGCGATGGGGGCATCGATCTCCGGCCTCGATACCGACACCTTGACCATCGAGGGCGGCGCCAAGTTGCATGCGGCGCGCCACACCATTTTGCCCGACCGTATCGAACTTGGCACCTACGCGATGGCGGCTGCCGTGACGGGGGGCGATCTCGAACTTATCGGCGGGCGGCTCGACCTGATCCAGGCGGCGGCCGATATTTTGGCCCAGGCCGGCGTGGCGTTCGAGACGACCGAGCGCGGCTTTCGGGTGCACCGCACCAGCCGCGCCTTGACGGGCGTCCATGTAATGACGGAACCTTATCCGGGATTTCCGACGGATCTGCAGGCGCAGATGATGGCGCTGCTTTCGTCGGCCGAAGGGGCGTCCATGATAACCGAAACGATCTTCGAAAATCGCTTCATGCACGTGCCCGAATTGCGCCGCATGGGGGCCAACATCAATTTGCACGGCGGTTCGGCCATGGTGCGCGGCGTGCCGCAACTGACGGGCGCGCAAGTGATGGCAACCGACCTTCGTGCATCGGTTTCGCTCGTCATTGCGGGGCTTGCGGCCCGCGGCGAGACGACCGTGGCGCGCGTCTACCATCTGGACCGCGGCTACGAGCGGCTCGAAGAAAAGCTTTCCGCGTGCGGCGCCGAGATCGAGCGCCTGAAGGAGGGCGCATGAGCGCCGCTGCCCAGGGCCTGCGTCTCAAAGCCACCGACGCGGAGGATTTTCGCATCATCGCCGCCTGCCTGCAGGACGCGCTCATTCCCGTCGGCGACATGAAATTCGAATCGCCCGCGCGCGAATTCGTGCTCGTCGCCAATCGGTTTCGCTGGGAAAACTGCGAAGACACGTGGGAGGCGGAACCCGCCCCCGAACCGGCCGATCCGGCATTTGCGCCCTGCAATTCCTACGAGCGCGTCAATTGCGGCGTGCATTTTGCGGGCGTCGAAAATGTGCGTCGGCGCGGCCTCGACCAGCGCGAGCGCGGACGCGTTTTGGAACTGCTGACGATCGAAGCGCATCCCGGCGCGATCGTCATGGTTTTTGCGGGCGATGCGGCGATCCGGTTGGAAGGCCCCCACATCGCATGTCTCATGCAGGATATCGGCGATCCGTGGCCGACACAGTGGCGACCGCGACATCCGGCTGGCTGAAAGAAGCCGCGCTTTCCTTGCGACCGGAGTGCCCAATCCCGTGCCATCCAACGACAAACTCGTACTTGCCCTTTCGAACGGCCGCATCCTCAAAGAAGTGATGCCGCTGCTGCGGCGTGCGGGCATCGTGCCCGAAGCCGAATTCGACGATCCCGAATCGCGTCTGCTGCGCTTTCGCACCAACGACCCGCGCCTCGACATCGTGCGCGCGCGCGCGTTCGACGTTGCGACGCTGGTGGCGTTCGGGGCGGCGCATTTGGGCGTTGCGGGCAACGATGTGATCGTCGAGTTCGACTATTCGGAGCTTTACGCGCCGCTCGATCTTGGCATCGGCAAATGCCGCCTGTCGGTGGCGGAGCCCGCCGACCTCGCGGGCCGCGACGATCCGCGCAAGTGGAGCCACGTGCGCGTCGCGACCAAGTATCCCAACGTCGCGCGCAAGCATTTCGCGCGCCGCGGCGTGCAGGCGGAGTGCATCAAGATGAACGGCGCCATCGAACTTGCGCCGGCGCTGGGGCTTGCGCGGCGCATCGTCGATCTTGTGTCGTCGGGCGCCACGCTCAAAGCCAACGGGCTGGTCGAGGTCGAGCATATTGCCGACGTTACCTCGAAGCTCATCGTCAATCGCGCGGCGCTGAAGACGCGGCATCGCGATGTGCAGAGCCTGGTCGATCGGATTGCCGAGGTCGCCCATGCCGCTTGATCTGGACGCGACCCGGCCGGGGTTCGACGCAAAATTCAAACGCCTGATGCGCGCGCGCGACGCGCAGTCGCGCGCGGCCGACGCGGTCGCGGGCAAGATCGTCGCCGACGTTCAAAAGCGCGGCGATGCGGCCTTGCTTGCCTACACGAACAGGTTCGATCGCGTGCGGCTGAAAGCATCCGACCTGCGCGTGACGCCGGGCGAGCTTGCTGGCGCGCTCAAACAGTGCGATCGCGCGACGGTCAAGGCGTTGGAACTCGCGGCTTCGCGCATTGCGGCTTATCACGCCAAACAGCATCCCGCCGACGAAGTGTGGAAAGACGATGCCGGCCTGCTGCTCGGCTGGCGCTGGACGCCGATCGATGCGGTCGGCCTCTACGTGCCGGGCGGGCAGGCGGCTTATCCGTCGTCGGTGCTGATGAACGCGATCCCGGCCAAGGTTGCCGGGGTCCAGCGCCTCGTCGTTGCGGTCCCCGCGCCCGACGGGCGCCTCAATCCGCTTGTCCTCGCGGCCTGCAAGATCGCAGGCGTGGACGAGATCTATCGCGTGGGCGGTGCGCAAGCCGTGGCTGCGCTCGCCTACGGCACCAAAACGATCGCCGCCGTCGACAAGATCACGGGGCCCGGCAACGCGTATGTCGCGGCCGCCAAGCGCCTGGTGTTCGGCGCGGTCGGCATCGATCTGATCGCGGGGCCGTCGGAAGTGGTCGTGGTGGCCGACGGCAAAAACGATCCGCGCTGGATCGCGGTCGATTTGCTGGCGCAGGCCGAGCACGACGAAGCGGCGCAGTCGATCCTGATTTCCGACGATGCGGCGTTCGTGGCGGCCGTGCGCAAAGCCGTCGCCGCCGAGCTTCGAACCCATCCGCGCCGGGCGATCGCAAGCGCGTCGTGGCGCAAACACGGCGCGACGATCCGCGTCGCGAAACTGGACGATTGCGTGGCGCTGATCGATGCGCTCGCGCCCGAGCATTTGCAGCTTGCCGTCGCGGTTCCCGCACGGCTGGCCGCGCGCGTGCGCCATGCGGGCGCCATCTTTTTGGGCCGTCATGCGCCCGAAGCCTTGGGCGACTATCTGGCGGGCCCCAACCATGTGCTGCCCACGTCGCGCGCGGCGCGGTTCTCGTCGGGCCTTGGCGTCGACGCGTTCGTCAAACGCACGACGCTGATGGGGGCCGACGCGGCGGGATTGCGGCGCCTGGCGCCCGCGGGCATCGCCCTTGCCGAGGCGGAAGGATTGGCGAGCCACGCGGCTTCGATGGCGCTGCGGATCGCCGCAAAGAGGAGCTAGGGATGGATGGATCGTCGGACAAGCGCAACCGCATCGCGAAGATCGATCTCGACGAGCAGTTGCGCGTGCGGCGCAATGCCGACATCGAGCACGAACGCACGGTCGCGATTTTCGATCTGCTGGAGGAGAACAATTTCGAACTCGTCGGCGTCGAGGCCGGACCCTACCATCTGGTGCTGTCGATCGAAGAGCAGCGCCTGGCCTTCGACGTGAAGGCCGAGCAGGGCGCGCCGGTCGACAAGATCGTGCTGGCGCTGACGCCGTTCCGCAGCGTGATCAAAGACTATTTTACCGTGTGCGAAAGCTACTACGACGCGATCAAGCGGCTGTCGCCCTCGCAGATCGAAGCGCTCGATATGGGCAGGCGCGCCGTCCACAACGAAGGCTCGGAGCTGCTGCGCGAACGCCTGGAGGGCAAGATCGTGCTCGATTTCAACACCGCGCGACGGCTGTTCACGCTGATCTGCGTCCTTCACATCCGCGCCTGACCGGCCGATGGCCGCAAATGTCGGCAGCGTCCTGTTCTGTTGCACGCTCAACGCCGTGCGCTCGCCGATGGCCGAAGGCTTGGCCAAGCGGCTGATGGGCACGCGCGTCTATGTCGACTCGGCCGGGGTCAAGCGCGAACCGGTCGATCCGTTCGTGATCGCCGCCCTCGACGAAATCGGCGTCGACATCCACCGGCACAAGGCCAAAACCTTCGACGAGCTGGTCGACAGTTCGTTCGACATGATCGTGACGCTGAGCCCCGAAGCGCACCACAAAGCGCTCGAACTCACCCGAATCATGGCGTGCGAGGTCGAATATTGGCCGACTTTCGATCCTGCTTTGATCCAGGAAGGCAGCCGCGAGGCGCGCCTCGACGGCTATCGGCAGCTGCGCGACCAGCTGAAAGCGCGAATTTTGAAGCGGTTTCCGGACATCGCGAGGGACGGCCCCGACGAGTCCGGCGGATAAGGGCTTGACCGCAGGCCCGTTCGGGGCCAATTTCCCGCGACTTTTCGGCGGTTTGGCGCGCGGCTCTTCTGCGTGTCGGCGCGCCCAGCGGATTGTTCCGACGGAGGCCTATGGCGAAAGAAGGACTTATCGAATTTTCGGGCGTTGTGCAGGAGTTGCTGCCCAATGCGATGTTTCGCGTGAAACTCGACAACAACCACGAGGTTCTGGCGCACACGTCGGGCAAGATGCGCAAGAACCGCATCCGCGTGCTGGCCGGCGACCGCGTCAACGTCGAAATGACGCCTTACGATCTGACCAAGGGTCGGATCACGTTCCGCTTCAAGTAGAGGCCGATTGGCGCCGTTCGTCCTCGCGTCGGCAAGTCCGCGCCGTCTGGCTTTGCTGGCGCAGATCGGCATCGTGCCGACAGAAGTGCTGCCCGCCGACATCGACGAAACCCCGCTGCGGAACGAAACGCCGCGCAACCTAGCCAGACGCCTGGCGCTTGCCAAAGCGGCGGCGGCAGCAAAGCTTCGCCCCGATGCGGCGATCCTTGCCGCCGACACGGTCGTTGCGTGCGGACGGCGCATCCTTCCCAAAGCCGAAACCTTGTCCCAGGCCAAAGCCTGCCTTGCGCTGCTCTCGGGCCGCCGCCACACGGTCTATGGCGGGATCTGTTTGCTTTTGCCCGATGCCAAAGCGTCGCTGCGCTTGAGCGAAACGGCGCTCGCCTTCAAACGCCTGTCGGCCGCCGAAATCGACGGCTACCTCGCGGGCGGCGAATGGGCCGGCAAGGCCGGCGGCTATGCCATCCAGGGCCATGCGGCGTCGTTCGTTCGTTTTCTGTCGGGCTCGTATTCCAACGTGGTGGGGCTCGATCTTTTTGTCGCAGCGCAATTGCTGCAAGGACGCCAAGTCGTATGAAAGCGCCGGTCGACGAAATTCTGATCGAGACGACAGCGCACGGCTATCGCGCCGCCTCGCTGGCGCAAGGCGCGCTGCGCGATCTGGCGGTCGAGCCTGCCGACCGTCGCTTGGCGCCCGGCAGCCTTCATCTGGCGCGCGTCGCGCGGGTCGTGCCGCAGATCGGCGCGTTTCTCGATCTTGAAGGCGGGCTTGGCGCGCTGATGGACGTGCCGGGCCGCCCGCCCGAGCAAGGCGCGCTGCTGCGCGTGCAGATTGCCGAAGCGCCGAGCGGCAACAAACGCGCCAAAGCGACGCGCAATCTTTCGTTTGCAGGGCGCTATGCCGTGCTGTCGCCCGGCGGCCGCGGCGTGTCGATATCCAAGCGCCTGACCGGGCCCAAGCGCGAGCCGCTGGCGGCGCTGGCGGGCAAACTTGCGATCGAGGGCGAGGGGCTCGTGCTGCGCGTTGCGGCCGCCTATGCGCCGCCCGAGCGCGTGGCGGGCGAGGTGGTGCGCTTGCGCCAAATCGCGGCCCAGCTTGGCGAGGACGGCGCCGAGCCCAAGCTTCTGTGGGCCGACGATGCGTTCTGCGCGCTGCTGCGCACGCTCGCGCCGCAAGATGCGCCCGCGATCTTCGCCGACACGCTTGAGACCTTGCGCTTGGCGCGCCTGGGGCTTGGCGTGCTTTTTCCAGACGCCGCCGCCAACGTGGCGCGCGCGGCCGATGCCGCGCTGTTCGAACGGCCCGGCGTCGCCGACGTGATTGCGACGCTCGATAGCGTGCGTGTCGATCTTGCGGGCGGGGCGTGGATCGCGATCGAGCCGACGGCAGCGCTGGTCGCGATCGACGTCAACCTGGGCCGTTCGGCCAAAACGCCGGTCGAGGTCAATGTCGCTGCCGCGCGCGAGATCGCGCGCCAACTGCGCTTGCGCGATTTGGGCGGCCTTGTGGCGATCGATTTTCTGCGCATGCCCAAACCGGGCGAGCGCACGCGCGTGAGCGAAGCGCTCAAACACGCCACGCAATCGGACCGCCGCCGCGTGGATGTGCTGGGTTTCACGCCGGGCGGCATCGTCGAAGCCACGCGCGCGCGCGCGCGCGGCGGTGCGCTGGACTGACGGCTTGCACGATGGCGAATATCGTCGAACTGAAGCGCAAGGCGCCCAAGTCCAAATGCCCGATCTGCGGCCGCCCGAGCCTGGCCGAATTGCGGCCTTTCTGTTCCAAGCGCTGCAAGGACGAGGATTTGAGCCGCTGGCTCGGCGGGGGCTACCGCATTCCGACCGCGGAATCCCCGGACGACGAGCCGGGCTAGTTTGTCGCCAAACGGCGCATCGCTTGGTCCGCCCGCTGCCCCGCACGCCAAATCAGGCCGCGACCGATGCTGCCAAGAAATCGACCAAGCAACTGAAAATCAAATCAAAAACCAAATTTGTGCAGGCACGCTCGAAGCATTGACAGACGCATTGCCCCCCTCTATAAGCGCGGGTCTGTCGCATTACCCGGTGCCCAGGTAGCTCAGTTGGTAGAGCATGCGATTGAAAATTGCAGTGTCGTTGGTTCGATTCCGACCCTGGGCACCATCTTCGCTCGCGCCGCCTCCCGAATGCTTGACACTGGCCGCGCAGTTTTTGCACAAATGGCATAGTCGCGTCCGTTTTGGCGCGCAAGCTGCCCTGAGCCGACGCTCGGGTGCTGCCTGACGGTGGGAGAACCCGGCAGATGCGTATCCGCGACGATTACCGCACGCTAACCGGCGCCGAAAAGGCGTCGATCCTGATGCTTTCTTTGGGCGAAGAAGTTTCGGCAAAACTCTTCGCGCTGATGAGCGACGACGAGATCAAGGAACTCTCCCAAACCATGTCCACGCTGGGCACGGTCAATTCCTCGATCATCGAGCGCTTGATCGTGGAATTTGCCGACCAGATTTCGGCGACCGGATCGCTGGTCGGCTCGTTCGATTCGACCGAACGGCTGCTTGGCAAGATTCTCGACAAAAATCGCGCCGCCAACATCATGGAAGACATCCGCGGCCCCGCCGGCCGCACGATGTGGGACAAGCTCGGCAACGTCAACGAAGGCGTGCTCGCGAACTACCTCAAGAACGAATATCCGCAGACCGTCGCGGTCGTGCTCGCCAAAATCCGCTCCGACCATGCGGCGCGCGTGCTGGGCACGCTGCCCGAAGCGTTCGCGATGGAAGTCATCATGCGTATGCTGCGCATGGAGACCGTGCAGAAAGAAGTTCTCGACGACGTCGAGCGCGTGCTGCGCAACGAGTTCATGTCGAACCTCGCCAAGACGACGCGCAAGGATACGCACGAGCTGATGGCGGAGATTTTCAACTCGCTCGAACGCCAGACCGAAGCGCGCTTCACGACCGCCCTTGAGGAGCGCAATCGCGACAGCGCCGACAAGATCAAGGCGCTGATGTTCAAGTTCGAGGATTTGGGCAGGCTGGATCC
>CAMDLT010000058.1 GCA_945901855.1 Asaia bogorensis
TCGTGTCGTTGCCGAGCCCGGCCCACGCCACGTCGTTACCCGCACCGCCATGCAGATAATCATTGCCAGCACCGCCCGCGAGCGTGTCGTGGCCGTCGTCGCCCGCAAGACGGTCGTCGTCCTCGTCGCCCAGCAGCAGATCGTTGCCGTTGCCGCCGCCCAGCGTGTCGTTGCCAAGGCCGCCGACCAGCGTATCGTCGCCGTTGCCGCCGAAGACCTTGTCGTTGCCTTCGTCGCCGCCAACCAGGTCGTTGCCGTCGCCGCCGTCGAGATGGTCGTTGCCGGTCGAGCCGAAGATCGTATCGCTGTCGGAGCCGCCAAAGACCGTATCGTCGCCGTCGCCGCCGCTCAGCAGGTCGCTGCCTGCGCCGCCATGCAGATAGTCGTTGCCAAGACCGCCCGCGAGCGTGTCGTTGCCAGTGTCGCCCGCAAGGCGGTCGTCGCCGTCGTCGCCGACCAGCACGTCGTTGCCGTTGCCGCCGCCCAGCGTGTCGTTGCCGAGGCCGCCGCCCAGCGTGTCGTTGCCGAGGCCGCCGACCAGCGTATCATCGCCGTTGCCGCCGAAGACCTTGTCGTCGTCTTCGTCGCCGCCCAGCAGATCGTCGCCGTCGCCGCCGAAGATCGTGTCGTTTCCGAGGCCGCCCCAGACGGTGTCGTTGCCCGAACCGGCATCGACGCGGTCAGTGCCCGCACCGGCGAGCACGAAGTCGTTGCCAGAGCCTGCCCATACGGCATCGTTGCCGTCGCCCGCATGGACCGCGTCGTTGCCGCCACCGGCATCGATCCGGTCGTCGCCTTCGCCCCCGTTGATCAGATCGTCGCCCGCACCCGACCAAATCGTGTCGTTGCCGATCCCGGCATAGATCGTGTCGTTGCCGCTGCCCGTGCCGATCTGGTCGTCACCGCCATTGGCGCCGATCAGGTTGTCGCCTTCTCTGCCGCTTATCAGATCGTTGCCGTCGCTGCCGTAGAGCGTGTCGGAACCCAAGCTTCCGGCGAAGCGCGTCGCGGTTTGCAGCCAGATTGCTTGGTTGAAGGTCGGCGTAGGGGAGGCGGTCATAGCGGCTTTGTCCTTTGGCGGAAAAATATAATTGTATTTATATTGAATTTTAGATAAAAGACAATAGATATTTACAGATATCCAAAATAACCACTAAAATCCTGATTTAAATATAAAAATCCTCTTTTCTCAACTCTGGGAAGAGCGGCTTACGGCACGAAAATGACTTTAACCGAAGAAGAAATCGCCGCCACTGAGCAGCTTGGCCGAAACGTTGTTCAGCGTGATCGAATCGCTGGTGCCGAGCGTGATGACCGTGTTGGCGCCGTTTTGGGCGATCGCCAGAGATTCGAAGTTCATTGCTTCGCCTTTCGAACCCAGATAACCGGCGAGGTCGATCACGTCGGCACCGACCTGGAAGTCGCCGATCGTGTCGCGGCCCGAACCTTGCGCGAACAAGAAGCGATCCCAACCTTCGCCGCCATTGAGAAGATCGTTGCCAGCCCCGCCTGCGAGCCAGTCGGAACCCGCACCGCCATTGACGTTGTCGCCGCCCGCGCCGCCCACAAAAAAATCGTCCCCGCCGCCCATCGCGACCACCGAATTGGCGTAGAGGCCGCGCAGTTCCACATAGTCGTTGCCGTCGGTCTTGGCGGCGTCGATATCGTCGGCGCGCATATTGAGGAAGAATTTGGCGTTGTCCATATCGACAAAAATCGCGTCGTTACCGGCCCCGCCCGAGATTTTGCCGTCCGAGCGCGTCGTGCTGTCGGCGGCGAACGCCACCGCAATCAGATCGTCGCCGGCACCGCCATGCGCGCCAATCACGCCATCATTGTCGAACAGGCGGTCGTTGCCGTCGCCGCCGAACATTTTGTCTTTGAAGCCGGAGTCGCCGATCAGGGTGTCGTCGCCTTCGCCGCCGTCGAGATAGTCGTCGCCGACCCCGCCCACCAGCGTGTCATTGCCGTCGCCGCCAAGCACGTTGTCGTCGCCTTCGTCGCCGCCGAGCAGATCGGCGCCTTCGCCGCCCTCAAGCGTGTCGTTGCCGGTGCTGGCCCAGGCCTTGTCGTCGCCTTCGCCTGCAAGGATTTGGTCGTTGCCGACACCCGAATGTATCGTGTCGTTGCCCGAACCGGCATCGATGTAATCGTTGCCGGTTCCTGCATGAATGCGGTCGTCGCCCGCATCGGCAAGGATTTTGGCGTTGGCATTGCTGTCGTCCAGGACGATTAGATCGTTTTTCTCGCTGCCGTCCAAACCACCGTTATCTTTGTCGGCGCGGATGACATTGGCAGATTTGAGCCATTCGGCATCGAAATCGCTTTCTGTGGCGGCAAAATCGATCATTTCGACGTCCGTTTTTCCTTTGATCGTTTCGGGCGTCGCGGTCAAAGCGTGTTTCAACATGTCGTTGGTCCTTTATGAGTGTCGATCTATAACCGGATTTATATCAAATTTTAGCCAAAGTTCAAACAGTTTTTTGCAAAACAGAATAAGATTTGCAAATTCTCGAACCAATAATGTTAATCTTTATTAAGATCTAATTAATAACATAATGATTGTGTTGTTCAAGAATAAAGAAATACGGGTCCCCCCACGATTTTTTAAGAACTTTCCGAAAGGCCGTTCGCCAGCGCTTGGCGCGCCTGGGCGACGAGTTGCGCAAGCGTTTGGATGCTGTTTTCGAGCTCGGCAGCCGACATCGAGACGGCATCGCGTTCGAGTCTTTGGGCGGCTTGGATCACGGCGGTCGCGCCCACTTCGAGCGCCGAACCTTTGAGCCCGTGCGCTTCGCGTGCGAGCTGGTCGGGGGGCAGTGTGGGCATCTT
The DNA here is from genome assembly GCA_945901855.1 of Asaia bogorensis. Lineage (GTDB taxonomy): Bacteria > Pseudomonadota > Alphaproteobacteria > CACIAM-22H2 > CACIAM-22H2 > Tagaea. The sequence continues at coordinate 2,833 of CAMDLT010000058.1, forward strand.
GGCAAGCCGACGCTCGACGTCGAGCGCGAATTGCTCGACGACCTTTGCCACGATGCTCTCGCCCACATGGGTACGAAGCTCGTCGAGCACGGCACGATTGATCGGCGACAGTATTGTCATAGACGGCACATCGTGGCGTTAACTTGGAACAAAATCAGGGTAGCGTGCAAGCCATGCGCGCGCGACATCGATAGCGCCATGCCCGCATTGGCGCAAGCGAATGCCCAAATCTACCGTCGGCCAAGCGAAGCGACCGCTCATACGAACCCAAGCGCGCAAGGGCGATTGGACAAGCGCAAACTGGGTCGATGCTCGTTCGTGGTAGGATGCCGTTCAGGCAATCGAGGAGCCGATGGAAAGCGAACTGCCGTCGATCGCCGATTTTGCCGGCGATGGCGTCGATCCAGCGGACTACGCGCGGCTTGCCGACGATTGGGCGCGACAGGGATGTAAACTTTATCGCGGGCGGTGCGGTTGCCGTGCTGGGCGAGGCGACCCGACGCGGGGACAAAGCGGTCGCGTGCCAATTCGGCGGCGACGGGGCGATTGCGGCCGTCCCGCGAATTTCAGATCGATCTGCGTGTCGGGCTTGTCCCGGTGGCGGCGCTGCGCGCCCAAAATCTCGATGCATTTGTCGCCCTGCGCGATTTCGGCAACCGCAATACAATCGGACTTTTTTTGGGCGACGGAATTGTCGCGGCCGACAATTGGGTCAAACACGACGCCCGGTGGCGTATCGCATCCGCAGCGGGGGACCTTTTTGGTCTCGAAGGCTTGTCGTGCCGGTGGCGGCCGGTTGCTGCGCGCAACGGAACGGTGCTGTGCGTGATTGCCGACCCGGTCGCGGCCGGTGCGGCGGGGATCGCGGCACTGGGCCGCGTCGTGCGCGCGATCGATGCCTGCACGCACGGGCGCGATCCGGCCCCGTCGGGTGACGGAACGCCGCTTTTGCCGCGTTTGATGCCAAGCCTTGCGGCACTGTCGCGCGAGGGCGCGCGCCGCCCTGCCGGGCAAACGCCTGGCGCGCTTCGCAACGGCCATACCTGGGGCGCTGATCGTGTATGTCGTGCATCTGTGCGGCGGACGCCTCGGGGCCATCGATATCGTTCGCTATCGGCGCGACATGGCCGAGCGCTCCGACCATCGCAAGGCGGCGGGCGGTCCGCGTTTGGTCCTCGACGTCAGCGAAGACGCGGCCACGCGCATCCAAGCCGTACTTGCGGCGGCGGAGGCGGCGGGCGAGATTCGCTATGGCATTGCGCGCGCCGACGCCACGACAATCACCTGCTTGGTTGGCGACTTTGCCGCCGACCGCCATGTGCATTTTGTCGACGGGGCGGGCTTGGGTTTCTGGCGCGCGTCCGAAATGCTGAAGGCCAAAAAACCGCCGGGCGTCTAACCCCGCCCGACAAACGGCATTTTTGTCGACATCACGGTGACGAACTGCACGTTGGCGTCGAGCGGCAGGCTGGCCATATGCACGACCGTGCTGGCGACATGGGCCACGTCCATCGTGGGTTCGACCGCCATGGTGCCGTTGGCCTGCGGAACGCCTTTGGCCATGCGCGCGGTCATGTCGGTCGCCGCATTGCCGATATCGATTTGGCCGCAGGCAATATCGTGTTTGCGCCCGTCGAGCGAGGTGCTTTTGGTCAGGCCCGTGATCGCGTGTTTGGTCGCCGTATATGCGGCCGAACCAGGGCGCGGTGCGTGTGCGGAAATAGAACCATTATTGACGATCCGCCCGCCCGGCGGCGTCTGCGACTTCATCGCGTTCATGGCGGCGCGCGTGCAATAGAACATGCCATTCAAATTCACGTCGACGATCTCGCGCCATTTGGCAGGGGAAATGTCTTCGATCGATGTCGCTGGCAGGTTGGTGCCCGCATTGTTGAACAGCAGATCGACCCGGCCATATGCGGCGACGGTTTTGGCAAACAACGCGTCCACTTCCCCGTCGTCCGCCACGTTCGTGGGCACGACCAGGCACGGGCCCTTGGCCATTGCCTTGGTCGCTTCGAGCGCCTCGGCACGACGCCCGGCCAAGGCGACGGCAAAGCCAGCCTCGCTCAAAGCGAGCGCCACAGCGCGTCCGACGCCCGATCCGGCACCCGTAACGACGGCAACTTTATTGGCAGTTTGCGGCATGGCTTTCTCCCGAACACTTGTTTTGGTCGTCGCTCTAGCGTACCTCGTCGCGGCGGCTGAAATCGAGCATAACCGTCGAGACGTTCGCGCCCCACTCGTCGATGAGCGTCTGCTGGCGCTCGCTCAGGCGCACTTTTTCGCGGTCTTCTTCGACCTTGGCCAGGCGTTGCGCAATGATCGGCACCGCCACGTAGAGGCCAAAGCCGAGCAGCGCGCCCAAATACGCGTAGGCATAGGCAGGCGGCCACAAAAGCGGGTTCGCTTTGATCTGGCCCGTGATGGCAAGCAGCACGAAGGGCATCGAGCCCGCCAAATTGAGCGTGCCCACGCAAGCCGCGCCGCGTCGGTCGGGGTCTTCGTCCATCAGCGCCATGGCAATCGTGGGCAGGGATGCGAGTACAAAATAAAAGAAGGTCATCGGCCATGCGACCAGCATGCCGATCAGCAGCATGCCCGCCAGCAGCCATACAGCGGGGGCCGCGCGCCGTATCCAGCCGCGCGAGCGTTCGCGCGCGCGCTCCATTGCCGCATTGACGTCGGGGTTTTTCATGGCAGCTGGATCGCCAGCACGGCGAAGAACGTGGCGAGCGACAAAGCGCCGGCTGCGAGGACGGCCGTTTCGCGCCCGCGATGCAGCGCCTGGCGCGTGCGGTCGAGCATGATGAGGTCCGAGCGGCTGAGCCGCTCTGCCGCCGCCGTATATTCGCCTTTTGCCGCGCTGAAGCCCGTGCGGTCTGCCTCGAGGGCGACCTTGTCGTCGACGATGCCGAGCAGCGCTTTGAGGTCGCCCTGCCCGACCGAGGCTTCGGTCTTTTTCGCAATCATCTCTTTGGTCGAAATGCGCTGAAATTGTTCGATCTTGGGCCGCACGAGTGCGGCGCATTCCGCCGCCAGATTCGGCAGGCCGCCGATCATGTAGTTTTCCTGTAGGTGCGACAGCAGGCGCAGCGACGCCATGCGCTCTTCGTCGTCGGCCGCGCCGCCCATCAGGCCGCGCAGCGCCGGTTCGTCGGCAGCCCCGCGCGCCGCCAGAAACGCTGCGACATGGCGGTCGAAACCTTTTCGCTGGCCGTCGCCGAACGAGCCGTCGATCGCCGGCAATACCTCGCCCGGTGTTTCGACCCATTGGTCGATGCAGGCAGGCGACAGGCACGGTAGATTTGGATCCAGCTCGTACAAGCAGCGCTCGAGGCCGGCACCGGGGGCCGAGTCGCTAGCCCAGCGCGACAGCCGCTCTTGGGCGGCCGTGCGCCGTTTCGGGCGCGTGTTGGCCGCTGCCTGCAGAGGCTCTTGGGCAGTGAGCCATTCCAGATGAATGCCGGTCCGCAACATCGCGTCGAAAGCGGGCAACTGGTCGCGTTTGGACAGATGCGCATGGGCAAGCGCTGCCGCCAGCCCGTCGGGCCGTGCGGACACGCCTGAAATATGGATGGGGCCGGTCGGGTCGAGGGCGATGCAGGCGCGTGCTACCAATGCGGGATCGCCGTCGCGCGCGGCGGGATTGTCGGCACCCGACAGAGCCGCAATTCGGCGCGACGCGCCGTCGTCGGGCAGCGAGCGGCGTGCCCACTCGCTCAGCACGCCCGAGCGGATCGCGCTCGCCGCCTGGGCGGGGTTGGCTGCCAGTGCCAAAGCGATTTCGCGTGCCGTGCGGTAAAGTTTGGCTTCGAACAAAAACGGCTCGCGCGCTTTGGCGATTTCGGTGAATCGCGGCAAAGGCGGTCGGCCGCCATCGAGCCATTTGACGATTGTTGGCAAAGTCCAGCGTTCGGCCGCATCGTCTGACATCGTGCCGCGCAAAAAGTCGAATAATTCCGGCGGCGGGCTGAATTTGCCGGACAGCGCGTCCCAACTGCCCAGTGAAATGCGTTTTTGGATGACTGCCGCATCGTCGCTTTCGGCCATCGGCCAGCGGCCCATGGCCAGGGCCAGGACCGTCGCGCCCAGCGAAAACATGTCGTCGCTCGAATGGCCGGGGCCGCGGCCGTGGGGGTCGCACAGCGCCATTTCCAGCGTTTCGAACTGGGCGGGCTGGCGCGCGCCGGGCGGACCGACCGTACAAGGTCCCAGCATCATCTTGGACTTGCCGAAATCGTACCAAAAGACGTTGTCGGGCCGGATGGCCCGGTGATTGACGGCGCGTCTTGTGAATTCCGCCAGCGCTTGCGCGGCAGGCTTTATCAAGCTGCGGATCAATGTTTGCGCGTCGATCGGCTTGATCGTCATGTCGCGGCGCAAGACCGGCGCGCCGGCCGGCGCGTCGTAGACCATTGCATAGCGCCTTGTGCCGTCCGGCCAATCGACTGTACCGTGACCGAGCAATTTGGCGATGCCGTATTGGTCGATCCCTTTGACCTGCAGGCAGACGCCAATGCGCGGCAATTGCTCGGGCCGCGCGACCAGGGCCACGCACGAATCGGACGACGTCGTATCGTTGGCAACAAACGCTTCGGCTGCCGGGGTGGCCATATCCATCACGGTCTGCGAGGGGCGAATCTTGAAGCGATCGCCCAGCATCACGTCCGCACCGGCAACGAGTGCCGGACGTTGCTCTAAATTTTCGCTGCCATCTGCCATTAGGGCTAAGAATACCTCATATTTCAGTTTTTACACAAATCCAAAATGACTATTCGGGTTGTGGTGTCCCGCCATCGAGTCCCATCGAGAGTTCAAGCAAGGTGGGGGCGCGTTCGATAACTTCGCGCAGGATTTTTTCGGCGAGTTCGATGTCGTGTGCGGTTCCGGCCTCGATGCCGTCGGCGAAGGAGGGCTCCGACAATGCGTTTTTCAGAGCATAGATTGATCGCAATTCGCGCAAAAAAACATCCCTGGCGCCCAGCGGCAGTTCGGTTGCACTCGCAACGAGCCCCAGCAGGTCGATTGAGGTTCGAAGCTGGCGCGCCATGTGCCCGGTACGCGCAGACTGGAAGCGCGCATCGAGGGACTGGCGATCGGGCCCTGTCGGCAATCGTTTGAGGCGATACTCGATCAAGATGCAAAAGCTGTCGAAATCGCCGCACGCATCGGAAAAGCGCTTATAGTTGGAAAAGCTCGAACGCGCGACGTCAGATTTGATCGATGCAACCATTTCGATCAGGCCGATCGATTTTTCGTCGAGCGCGTCGAGAAAGCGTTCGATTTCGGCCAGATGATTCGGTGCGCGTGCCATCGCTGCGCACTCTGGCGGTTTGGCGGCGAAGGTCAAGCATTTCACGTCGGGAAAATTTGACGCAAGCCTCCCAATATGCGAATCGAAACAACTACTCGACGACCGAAAGGACTGCCGTGACCGACGAGCTGTTTCGCGAAGACGCGTACATGAAAACGGCCCAAGCGCGCGTGCAAGACGTATCGCCTGTCGGCATCGTGCTCGATCGGACGATTTTTTATCCAACGGGCGGCGGCCAGCCCGGCGATATCGGCGCGTTGGTATTGGCCGACGGGACCCGAATCGCGATCGTCGATACGCGCAAAGGCGATGCGGGAATTTTGCATGTTCCGGCCGAAGGCGCCTTCGTGCCGACGGTCGGCTCCGAGGTACGGCTCGAAATCGATTGGGAGCGACGCTATCGGCATATGCGCATGCATACGGCGTTGCATCTGCTGTGCGCGGTGATCCCGGCGGGCGTTACGGGCGGACAAATCGGCGCCGAACGTTCGCGCCTCGATTTTGATCCGGGCGAGGTCGTGTTCGACAAGGCGGCGATCGAGGCCGCGCTCAACCAGCGAATTGCAGAAGACCACGCTGTCGTGCCGCGCGTTGTCGACGAAAGCGAACTCGATGCGAAGCCAGAGCTTGTGCGCACGATGTCGGTGCAGCCGCCGCGCGGGACAGGGCGATTGCGATTGCTCGATATTGCGGGCGTGGATTTGCAGCCGTGCGGCGGCACGCATGTGGCGCGCACGGGCGAAATCGGCCCAGTAATTGTCGAAAAAATCGAAAACAAAGGCAAACGGAACCGCCGCGTTGTTGTAACATTGGCCTAGGCCCTTGAAAGGCAAAGGCCAAATCAACATATCTCGGCAGCGATCCACCCAGCATCCTGAGCATCATGGCCCATTGGACTCTCGACGATATCGATTGGACGGCGTTCGATCCGGCGCGTGTCGACCCGGAACTTCTGCGTGTGGCGAAAGCCGCCGCCTTGGTCGAGCATAACGGGGCGGACTATGCCGTTTATCTCAACAACGTCTTTGCGGGCGACGATGCGATCCGCCCGGCGATCGATGCCTGGGCGCTTGAAGAAGTGCAGCATGGCGCTGCCCTTGCGCGCTGGGCCACGATGGTCGATCCCACATGGGATTTCCATGCGGCGTTCAAGCGTTTCGCCGACGGCTACAAGCTGCCGCTCGACGCCAACGCGTCGGTGCGCGGCAGCCGGACGGGCGAGCTGATCGCGCGCTGCATCGTCGAAACGGGAACCAGCTCGTATTACGCCGCCCTCGCCGACCGGTCGGACGAGCCCGTATTCCGGCAAATCTGCCGCAAAATCGCGGCCGACGAATTGCGCCACTTCAAGCTTTTCTACGACCACATGCGTCGCTACCAGGACGCCGAAAATCTCGGCCGGTGGGGCCGCGTTTGGACCGGGATCGGGCGCATCGCGGAGTCGGAAGACGACGAACTCGCCTACGCCTACTACGCGGCCAATCTGTGGCCCGCCGTCTACGACCGCAAAACCAGCGCGCGCGCCTATGCCAGGCGCGCCTATTCGGTCTATCGCCGCGCGCATGTCGAGCGTGGCGTGGGCATGGCGCTGAAAGCCGTGGGGCTCAAGCCAAACGGTATGCTGCACCGTGCGCTGGCTTCGGTCGCAACGCGCGCAATCGCGCACCGCGCGCAGGCGTTGATGCGCGCGGACGCCTGACGCACGGCGCGCACTTTCATGGAACCGTAACCGGATTGCGATAACAAGAACGGCTGACATGACTCCCCCCGTTCGACAGGAGACCCCGACGATGAAATTCGGAATTTTCGCTCTGGCGCTCGCCGGCGCAGTGGCCGCTTTTGTTCCCGCGCATGCGCAAGCCCCGAGTGGCCGTTTGACGCTCTATACGTCCCAGCCCCAGGCCGACGCGCAAGCCACCATCGACGCGTTTCGGAAAATTCATCCGCAGGTCGAAGTCAGCTTCGTGCGCGACGGCACCACGCAGCTGATGAACCGCTTGCAGGCCGAATTTGTCGCGGGCCAGCCGCAGCCCGATCTGCTGCTGATCGCCGACGCGATGACCATGGAAATGCTCAAGCGCGAAAACCGGCTGCTGCCGCATCCCGCCGCCAAGACCGACGGCCTGCCCGCAGGCAGCCACGACGCCGAAAAGACCTATTTCGCAACCAAGCTCATCACCACGGGCATCGTCTACAACCGCGCCGCCCCGATGAAGCCCGAAAGCTGGGCCGACCTCGCCAAGCCCGAGGCGCGGGGCCAAGTGCTGATGCCCTCGCCGCTGTTTTCGGGCGCTGCCGCCATCCATATGGGCGCCGTTGTCGCCACGCCCGATTTGGGCTGGCGCTATTTCGAAGCCTTGCAGCGCAACGGTGCCCAGGCCGCGCGCGGCAATCCGGCCGTGCTCGAAGCGGTTGCGGGCGGCCAGAAGCTGTATGGCGTGATCGTCGACTTCATGGCGATTCGGGCGCGCGAACGCGGCTCGCCGGTCGAATTCGTGTTCCCCAAAGAAGGTGTCACGTTCGTCACCGAACCGGTTGCGATTTTGCGCACCGCGCGCAATCCGGTTGCCGCGCGCGCATTCGTCGATTTCCTGCTCGCACCCGAAGGCCAGACGCTGGCAGCAGGCCAAGGCATGCTGCCCGCGAGCGCTGCCGTCGCTCCGCCCGCAGGGTTTCCCGACCTTGCGCGCGTGCCGATGATGAAGGTCGATATTGCGGCCATCTTGCGCGACGACGAACGCAACAAGGAACGTTTCGCAGATTTGTTCGGCCGCTAAGGCGCACACCCGTTGAGCGCACGCGCGCAAAGCACCGCCGAGCGCGCGTGGCTCTTCGGTCTGTTGGCGTTGATCGGGGCGATCGCGCTTTGGCCGATGCTGCGCTTGGGCTTCGAGGCATTTGCGCCGCGCGGCGGCGGTTTCGATTTGTCGGTGGCCGAGCGCGTGCTGGGTTCGCCATCGACATGGCGGGCAGCGGCGCGCACGCTTGAAACATCGCTTGCGGGCACGGCCGTGTCGCTGGTCCTGGGTGCGGGCTTCGCGCTGCTGGTGGGCTTGACCGATATTCGCGCCAAGGCGGCTTTGATCTTTGTCTTTGTGCTGCCCTTGGTCGTGCCCTCGCAGATCGCTGCCCTGGCCTGGATCAATCTGGCGGGGCCGCAAAGCGCTTTGCTGGGGGCGCTGGGTCTCGCACCGCCGCCTGGTTCTCCAAATCCGATGCTGGGGGCTGCGGGCATTTCGTGGTTGCTCGGGCTTGAACATGCGCCGCTGGTGTTTTTGGCGGTGCGCGCGGGTTTGCTCGCCTTGCCGCGCGAAGCGCTCGAAGCTGCGCGCGCATGCGGGGCGGGCCAACTGCGCGTGGTGCGCAGCGTGGTGGCGCCCATGTTGGCCCCGGCGATTCTGGCGGGCACGTTGCTGGCGTTTGTGTCGTCGATTGGGAATTTCGGCACGCCAGCACTGCTCGGCATTCCGGTCGGCTACAACACGCTGGTCACGCTGATCTACCAGCGGCTCGCCGGGTTCGGCACGGCCGTACTGGCGCAGGCGGCGGTGCTGTCGGTGGTGATCGCGGTTTTTGCGTTGGTCATGCTGTGGCTGCAGGCGCGCGCCATGCGGCTGTTCGACGCGCGCGTGTTGGGGGCCGGGCGGGCGATCGACGAAATGGCGCTGGGACGCTTGCGGGCGCCGCTGGAGATCGCTGTCTGGACGCTGCTGGCACTGGTCTCGCTCGTGCCCTTTCTGGCGCTGCTGGCGAGCGCTTTGGTGCCCGCGATCGGCGTACCGCTCGATTTCGATACGCTGACCTTCGCCGCCTTCCACGAGGCAATGCGCCAGCCCGTGGTGGTGCGCGCCTTTTTCAATTCGCTGCTGCTGTCGGCGCTCGCGGCCGTCATCTGCGTGGCATTGGCGTTGCCGCTTGCGTATTTCGGCGCGTGGCGGCCGGGGTTTTTGGTGCGCCTTGCCGGTGCGATCGCCGAACTGCCCTACGCGCTGCCGGGCATCGTGCTGGCGATCGCGTGCATCCTGTCGTTCATCAAACCGCTGCCGATATTGAACGTGTCGATCTACGGCACGTTGTGGATTGTGGGACTTGCTTATGTCGCGCGGTTTCTGGTGTTGGCTTTGCGGCCGGTGGCGGCAAGCTTTGCGCAGCTCGATCCTGCGCTCGACGACGCGGCTGCGGCGGCCGGTGCGGGATTTGCGCGCCGTTTGCGCACGATCGCCTTGCCGCTTGCCGCGCCCGCCGTGGGGGCGGGGGCAATCCTGGTGTTCCTGACCGCCCTCAACGAGCTGACCGTCTCGGCCTTGTTGTGGTCGTCGGGCTCGCAGACGCTGGGCGTGATCGTGTTCTCGCTGCAGGAAGGCGGCGATTCACCGCTCGCGGCGGCCGTATCGATTGTGGCCATCGCGATCGTTGTCGCCCTGATGGCCGCGCTGACGCTCTTTGCACGCCGCCTGCCGCGCGGCACGCTGCCGTGGGCGGTCTAATCCGGCAGCACCCATCCGTCTTTGAGACCCAGCAAAATCTTGTCGCCAGCCTGCGGGTGCGCGCCGTCGTCTAGCAACGCGCGCAAGCGCAAGTCGGGCGCCGCTTCGGGCGCGGCTTCGATTTCCCATGCCCCGCCGATATAGGCTGCATTTGCAACGGTTGCGGCAAACCCCGCGGGATCGGGGACAAGATTTTCCGCGCGCACGCACAGCGATGCTTGGCCCCGCGTCTGTCCGTGGCGCGCGCGTACGGCGAAGATTTGCCCGAAGATCCGCGCGTTGGAGCCGTCCAGCAAGTCGCACGGCACCACCATGCCGCGCCCAACGAAGGTCGCAACGGCGGCCGTTGCAGGCTCGCGATAGAGCGTACGCGGATCGGCGAACTGCAGGACGTTGCCCTCCGCCATCACGGCGATGCGGCTGGCGAGCGCCATCGCTTCCGCCTGGTCGTGGGTGACATAGAGCATCGTGGCACGGGTCTTGGCGTGGAAAGCCGCAAAACTTGCCAGCATGCTCGCGCGCAAATGCACGTCGAGATTGGCAAGCGGCTCGTCGAGCAACACAAGGTCGGGATCCATGGCAAGGCACCGGGCCAGCGCCACGCGCTGGCGCTGGCCGCCCGAAAGTTCGCCCGGTCGACGCGCCTGGAAGCCCGCAAGATCGACCGTGTCGAGCGCTTGGGCGACACGCGCCTGGCGCCGCACCTTGTCCGCACCGGCAACTTCGAGCGCGTAGCCGACATTGCCCGCCACGTCCATATGCGGCCACAGCGCGTAGGACTGGAACACGATGCCGACCTTGCGCGCTTCGGGCGGCACGTGCGTGCCATTGCCCGACAAAAGCCGATTGCCCAAGCGGATCGTGCCGGCGTCGGCCGTCTCGAAGCCCGCGACCAGCCGCAGCAAGGTCGATTTCCCGCATCCCGACGCGCCCAGCACGGCGACAAGTTCGCCCTCATTCACCGCCAGCGACAGATTGTCGAGCGCCGCGATGCGCGTGCCGCTTGCGGACGCGTAGCGTTTGGCGACGTTGGCGATGGTCAGCGCGCTCATGGCGAAACGTGTTTAGCGACGATCGGCGACAATTGCGCGACAACCTGTTCGTAAAGGGGTCGCTTGAACGGCACGATCAACGCTGCCAGCGTGTCGATCGCGGCCCAGCGCCAAACCCGAAATTCGGGCGTGTGCGCGTCCAGTCTGATGTCGCTGTCGGTGCCGAGGAATTTCGCCGCAAACCATTTCTGGCGCTGGCCCTTGTAGCGCCCGCGCCACAAGGTGGCGGCAAGCTCGATCGGCAGATCGTAGGACACCCAGTCGGCCGTTTCGCCCACGATGCGCGCCTTGCTTACCCCTGTTTCTTCGGCAAGTTCCCGCAGCGCCGCCGCTTGCGGTTCTTCGCCGTCGTCGATGCCGCCTTGCGGCATTTGCCAGGCCCCTGGCGCGTCGCTGCGTTCGCCCACAAAAGCGCGCCCGTTTGCATCGAACAGCAATATGCCCACGCCCAAACGATACTGCATAGCTAGGGGCGGACTGGCGGGGGCGGCGGCGGTCCGCCGACGGCGGCCGGGGATGCGGCGGCAGGCGCAGGCGCCGGCTGGCGATTGACGATCGCCGAGACGGGGGCGATCACGAAGCCGCGCGCCTCGATCTGCGGCAGCCAGTTGATCAGTCGCTCGAACGTGACGGGATAGGTTTGCGCGATGCCCAGCGCCGAACCGTTCTGGCGCGCAAGCCGTTCGAGGTCGGCAAGGGCGCGGTCGATCGCGGGGCGTGAGGCTTCCTGGTCGATCAGCCGGTCGGCATAGGCGCGCGGCACGCCGACATCGTCGGCGATGCGCACCGCGACCGAATTTGCCGCCGTGCGCGCATCGACCATCAAAAGTCCGCGCTGAAACAGCCGATCGATGATGGGGCGCATTGCGTCGGCCGAGGCGGTAAAGCGCGAGCCTTGCACATTGACGACGCCGACATAGCCTTGCGCGCGCTCCAGCGTCCAAGTCAGCCGCTCGAGATTTTGGCGGCCCGTAAGGCCGGTCAGCAGCGTTTGCGGACCCGGATCGGTGTTCGGAAAGTCGGTCGGCTCCATCGGCAGATTGAGCAGCACCTCGTGTCCAGCGGCGCGCGCAAGCGCCACCCATTGCGCAAGCCCGTCGGCATAGGGCGTGAACGCGAGGGTGATGCCGCCGCCCAAATTTTGGATCGCGGCGTTGGTTGCCGCTTGGCTCTTGCCAAGGTCGGTAATCAAGATCGCGATGCGCGGGCGTTTTTCTTCCGGGTCGAAGGGGCGCGCAAAACGCACCCAGGTGGGCGCGGCCACGTCGCGCGGCGGCAAGGGGGCCGGTGCAGGGCGCGCGACCGGCGGCGGCGGTGGCGGCGTTGCGCGCGCAACCGCAGGCGGTGCGACTTCTGCCGGTGTTGGCGCAGGTTGGGGAGCGACGGCGGCCGGGGGAGGGACGGGGGCTGGAATCGGTGCCGGAGGAACTGCCGGCGCTGGCGCTGGCATCGGCGCCGGTGGGGCGACCGGTGCAACTGTTGGCGCCGCTTCTGGTGCTGGCAGTTCGGGGGCGGGCGGGATCTGAACCGTCTGCGGCGGCACGATTTGCAGCGCCGGCCCAAGCGGACGAATTTCAGGCACTGCGCTTGGAACCTGGGCGGATTCTTGCGCGATCGTCGTCAGATCGATCTGGGCCGCGATCGGCGTGCCCAGATCGACGGTCTCGATCGGATTGACGTTCGAATAGACGACGTATCCGCCGATGCCGAGCACAAGCAGCGCCCACGCCACGCCCAGCGCCGACGGCCCGCGCGGTCGGGCGGTGGCGGGATCGTCGCGCGGTGGGGTTGCATTGCGCACGGCCATGTCAGCCGGTCGGCGGTGCCGATCCTCAGTTCGCGCGTTGATTGTAAAGTGCAAGTCCCCGCAGCAGATCGAAGGCGCGGCTCAACTGGTAGTCTTGCGTGCCGTCCTGCTGGCGTTCGTCGGTTTCGGTCGGGGCGGGCGGGGCGGCCGGTGCGGGGACAGGCGCCGGGGCCGTCTCGCCCGTCTGGGGATTGCGCAACGCGCCGCGCAAATCGGCTTCGCGCCGCTGCGAGCCCTGGGGCGTCGCTTCGATACGCGCGGCTTCGACCACGATGTCGGGGTCGATGCCCTGGGCTTGGATCGAGCGGCCCGAGGGCGTGAAATAGCGCGCGGTGGTCAAGCGAATGGCGCCCTGGTTGCCGACCGGGCGAATAGTCTGGACCGAACCTTTGCCGAAGCTGCGCGTTCCGAGCACAATCGCGCGGCGATGGTCCTGCAAGGCGCCCGCGACGATTTCCGACGCCGACGCCGAGCCGCCATTGATAAGCACGACAATGGGCAGACCGTTCATTACGTCGCCTGCCCGCGCGTTGAAGCGTTGGGCTTCGTCCGAGCGCCGACCGCGCGTCGAAACGATTTCCCCGCGCTCCAAGAACGCGTCGGACACGGCGACCGCCTGGTCGAGCAGACC
>CAMDLT010000059.1 GCA_945901855.1 Asaia bogorensis
TGGCAGGCTCCAAGGTTGCAAACCTTCGCTGGGCGGTAAGGTCGCCCACGCCGTACGCCAGGCGTTTTCCTCTTCCCACAACAAGACCTGTCCGTCTTGCAGCAGCACCGGCACGATCAGCAAACGCCGTCCTGGCGTTTCGGCATAGGCAACGCCGCGCGCCCGCAAAACATCGCGTACCGCCGCAGGCTTGAAGCGATAGCTAAACGCTCCGATCCAGCGCGTGCCAGACCCGCGCTCGTTTTCGACCTCAAAACTGTCGATCAAATTGGCAAGTTCAGCTGCAGGAAGATTGACGAGGGCCGCCCGCGCTTCTTGGGGGGCCACGCGCGCGAGCAAGCGACGCCACGCTGCGCGCTGGCCTTCCACGATTGCCTGCTCGCGGGCGAGGCTTGCGCTTGCGGCCGTGCGGTCGATTTCGACCCCGCGCAGCCAATAGACATCGGCCACGCTGGTCGGGGCAGTTTGGGCGCCAGCCGCCGCACAGCCAAAACAGAGCACCCAAAGAGCTAAAATAAAACTGCGCAGCGCCATTGCAAACCGTTCCGAATCCTTTATTTTCCGCCCGTCGCCGGGGCCTGGGACCGCTGTTATACCCAATCCGGCAAAGGGGCGCCAATGAGCACTAATCGGTACACGGAAGCCGGGGTCGATATCGACGCGGGCGAGGCCTTGGTCGAAGCGATCAAGCCGATGGCCAAATCCACCCGCCGTCCCGGTTCGGACGCCGGACTGGGCGGCTTTGGCGCGCTGTTCGACATAAAAGCCGCGGGTTTCAAAGATCCTATTTTGGTTGCCACCACGGACGGCGTCGGCACCAAGCTCAAAATCGCGATCGAAGCCAACCGTCACGATACGGTCGGCATCGATCTTGTGGCGATGTGCGTCAACGATTTGGTCGTGCAAGGCGCCGAACCGCTTTTCTTCCTCGATTATTTCGCGACCGGCAAACTCGACGTTGTTGCCGCCAAATCGATCGTTGCGAGCATCGCCGAAGGGTGCCGCATTGCGGGCTGCGCGCTGGTCGGCGGCGAAACCGCAGAAATGCCCGGCATGTATGCGCGCGGCGACTACGATCTAGCCGGTTTTTCGGTCGGGGCGATGGAGCGCGGCGCCGCGATCGACGGCACTAAAGTGGCGGCAGGCGACATCGTGCTGGGCTTGGCGTCCTCCGGCGTGCATTCGAACGGTTTTTCGCTCGTGCGCCGGGTGGTGCATACGGCCGAACTGGCTTGGGATGCGCCAGCCCCCTTTGCGCCCGAACTGACCTTGGCCAATGCGCTTTTGACCGCGACGCGGATTTACGTCAAAAGCTGCCTCGCCCTTGCGAAGGCCAACCAGGTCCACGCCATGGCGCATATCACCGGCGGCGGTTTGGTCGAAAACGTGCCGCGCGTGATCCCCGATACGCTGCAAGTGCGCATCGATGCGCGCAGCTGGACATTGCCGCCGGTTTTCCAATGGCTGGCGCGCGGCGGCCAGATCGCGCGCGCGGAAATGACGCGGGTGTTCAATTGCGGCATTGGCATGGTTGCGATCGTACCTGCTGCCAAACGCGACGCAGCCATGGCGACGCTGCGCGCTGCCGGCGAAAGCCCCGTCGAGATCGGTCGCGTCGTCGCAAAGCCCGACGCGCAAGCGCCCGGATGCATCGTCGACAATCTCGATTCCTGGACGATCTAGCCGCATGGGCCGCGTGCGCGTCGGCGTGCTGATTTCGGGACGCGGGTCCAACATGGCGGCCTTGATCGAAGCCGCCAAAGAACCGAGTTATCCCGCCGAGATCGCGCTCGTCCTTGCCAACAAACCGGATTCGACCGGGCTCGATTTTGCGGCGGCAAATGCGATCGCGTGCGAAACGATCGACCATCGTCGATTTTCCGAGCGCGCGGCGTTCGACGCCGAAGTGGATGCGTGTTTGCGCCGCCATCGCATCGAGTTTGTTTGTCTTGCGGGTTTCATGCGTCTGCTGACGCCGGGCTTCGTTGCGGCTTGGCACGACCGTCTGATCAATATCCATCCCTCGCTGCTGCCCGCATATCCGGGCCTCGATACGCACAAGCGCGCGCTCGCGGACGGCGTTCGGCTGGCGGGCTGCACGGTCCATTATGTGCGCGCCCAAATGGATACCGGTCCTGCGATCGCGCAAGCGGCCGTCGCGGTCCTGCCGGAAGACAACGAAGCGGCCCTCGCCGCACGCGTGCTGGCGGCCGAGCATCTGCTGTACCCGCATGCGCTGCGTCTTGCCCTTGCCGGCGCGCCGGCGGGACCTGTGGGCGCGCCAGACGCTTTGTTCAACCCGCCGCTTTGACGGCGCGCCAAACTGAGTTATTCTCGAACTTCAATTTCGGAGGAAACGATGGCCAGCGCCCCGCAAAAACATGACGCCAATTTCACGCACGACATGACGCCGCATTTGCAAAGCTACGATGTGTTCAACGCGCTCTTCAAATGGGTCGGCGGCGGTACGATCGTGATCTTGATCTTGATGTTCGTCTTCTTGGTGCCGCACCACTGAACGCAAAAAAGAAGGGCCGCGCTCCCGGATTCGGGGGCGCGGCCCTTTTTGTTTGCCCGAAATCAGCCGACGATTTCGGCGCCTGCAAAGAAATATGCGATTTCGATCGCCGCGTTTTCGACGCTGTCGGAACCGTGCGCGGAGTTCGCTTCAATCGATTCGGCGAATTCTTTGCGGATCGTACCGGGGGCGGCATTGGCGGGGTTGGTGGCGCCCATCACGTCGCGATACTTGGCGACGGCGTTTTCGCCTTCCAGAACCTGCACAACGACCGGGCCCGAAATCATGAACGACACAAGCGAGCCGAAAAACGGCCGCGCCTTGTGCACGCCGTAGAAGCTTTCGGCCTGCGCCTGGGTCATGTGGATGCGCTTCTGGGCGACAATGCGCAGTCCCGATTTCTCGATCAGCGCGTTGATGCCGCCGGTCACGTTGCGGCGCGTGGCGTCCGGCTTGAGGATGGAAAAGGTGCGCTCGATGGCCATGTCAAAAATTCTCTCTGCCTAGTTGAAGGATGCGCGCTTATAGCGAGCGCGCGCGACCGCGGCAAGTGGCGCGCCTCAAGCGGCCTTTTCCCATCCGCCAGCAGGGGTTTGACGCCAATAGGAAAGCGCATGGCCAGCGTCCTTGAGTGACTTCCAGCGCCCCCGCGCATTGGCAAGGGCCGTTTCGTCCGTGCCGTCGAACATGTCGCAAACGCGTTCCCAGGCCGCAAAGTCTTCGGGCTGCTGGCCATCGAGAACGATCAGCAATCGGGCCGCATTGGGATTTTCGATCCCGACGGCGAGCCAGATTGGCTGTTGGGCGGCTGTCGCTGTATCGGCGCCGGCACGTCCGTGCGCCAAAAACGAGCTTTCGGAATACGTCCAAAGCGCCGTGTCGAGCGTTTGCGCGCGCTCGGCACTGCCCGTTGCAACCACCACCCGCATTCCCTGCCCGACCGCTTTTTCAAGCAGTTTGGGCAGGGCAATGTCGAGCGGCGTTGCAAGCAGCTGGTAAAACCGAATGTCCGTCAAGCTTCCTCGAAATTGTCGGCAACCAGACGGTCGAGCAGTCGTACGCCAAAGGCCGTCGCGCCCTTGGGGCACGTCGCGGTGTCCTTGCCGCTCCATGCCACGCCCGCGATGTCGATATGGACCCACGGCACGTCGTTGACAAAACGGGCCAGGAACTGACCGCCAATGATCGACCCGGCACCCCGCCCCGCCGCGATGTTCTTGACGTCGGCCGCCGGACTGTCGATGTCGCGGTCATAAGCTTCGCCCAACGGCAAACGCCAAACTTTTTCGCCCGTCGCTTCGCCCGCCGCAATCAGCTTGTCGGCCAGATCGGCGTTGTTGCCCATGATGCCGGCATATTCGTGGCCAAGCGCCACGATAACGGCGCCGGTCAGCGTCGCAAGATCGTACATGGCCTTGGGCTTGAAACGGTCCTGCACGTACCACAGCACATCGGCGAGCACGAGACGGCCTTCCGCATCCGTATTCAGCACTTCGATCGTCTTGCCCGACAGCGAGCGAACAATATCGGACGGACGCTGGGCATTGCCCGACGGCATGTTCTCGACAAGGCCGATGGCCCCGATCACGTTGACTTTGGCGTGGCGGGCGGCCAGCGCCTCGACGGCCCCGATCACGGCGGCGGAACCGGCCATATCCCACTTCATGTCTTCCATGCCCGCCGACGGCTTGATCGATATGCCGCCGGTGTCAAACGTGACGCCCTTGCCGACAAAGGCGACGGGGCGTTTGTCTTTGGCCTTGGGCGCGCCGTTGTAGTGTAAAATCACCATACGCGAAGGGCGCTGCGAGCCTTGGCCAACGCCCAGCAGCGCGCCCGCCCCCATTTTTTCAAGCTGCTTCTCGTCGAAAATATCGACCTTCACCCCGAACGCCGACAGGCGCTTGCAGCGTTCCGCCAAGCTCTCGGGATACAGCACGTTGGGCGGCTCGGACACCAGATCGCGGGCAAAAGATACGGCATCGGCAACGCGATCGAGCGGACCGTGCAGCTTGCGCGCCGCCGCGACGTCGGTCACAAGAAAATTCATCGACTTCAACGTCGGTTTGGAATCGTCCTTCTCGCGCGTTTTGTATTTGTCGAAGCGGTAGACGCGCAGCTTGGCGCCCATCGCCATGTGGGCGGCCATCGCCGACGGCCCGATCGCGGCGTCCGGTATCTGTTCGACGGAAATCGTCGCTTGCGTCTCGCCCACTTTGTTGAGATGCGCGGCCAACGTGCCGCCCAAACCTTCGGCGGCATTGGCATCGAGTTTATCAAGCTTGCCGAGACCGGCCAGCACGATGCGCCCAAAGGGAACGCCCTTGGGAGCCACGATATCGAGCACTTCGTTTTTCTTGCCCTTGAAGCGCGTAGTCGCCATCGCGCGCGTGACGATGCCGCCGGTTTTTTTGTCCAGCGCCGACGCCGATGGCGTCAGTTTACGGTCCTCAGAGATTCCAACGACGTAGGCGCCGTTCGTCGGCGATTCTGGCTTCGAAAATGCGATCTTCATCGGATGGTTTCCTCGGGATTTTGTGACGCCCTCTTTAGGGTGCGTCACAATAGCGCCTCTGGGAACAAAGAAAAGCACCCTGCGCACAAATGTTCGCATTTCATTCTTTTGAATGCGTATTGTTCGGGTTCGTCTATAATCGCCTCTAACATGCGCCGAATCACTGCCTACATCCTGAGCCAAGTCCTGACAGCGATGCTTTTTGTCGTCGCGACGCTGACCATGGCGATCTGGCTTACGCAATCGCTGCGGTTTATCGAACTGATCGTCAATCGCGGCCTAAGCTTGACATCGTTCTTCTACCTGACGTCGCTGTTGCTCCCCAATTTCTTGTCGCTGGTGTTGCCCATCGCGATGTTCATCGCCACGCTGTTTGTCTACAACCGTTTGGCGGCGGACAGCGAACTTGTGGTCATGCGCGCGGTCGGCTTCGGGCCGGGGCAGCTTGCGCGCCCGGCCTTGCTGCTGGCATGCGGCGTTACGTTGGTCGGCTACGTGCTGTCGTTGTGGCTGATGCCGCTGACCTTTGGAAAATTCAAGGAACTGCACACGAATATTCGTTCCGACTATTCGAGCTTATTGCTTCAAGAAGGCGCATTTTCCAATATCGGCAATACGCTGACGGTCTATGTCCGCGCGCGAGAGGCCAACGGCGATCTGCGCGGAATCATGGTGCAGGACGCGCGCGACCCGAGCAATCCGGTAACGCTGCTGGCCGAGCGCGGCACGATCGCGAGTACCGAGGACGGACCGCGCGTGATCTTGATCAACGGCAATCGCCAGCAGGTAGACCGCGCTGCAGGCAAATTGTCGCTGCTCTATTTCGAACGCTATTCGGTCGAAATCACCAACGATCGGACGTCGGAGTTTCGCTGGCGCGATGCAGGCGAGCGCTATCTGGACGAGCTGCTGTGGCCCAATCTTGCCGACGCGCACGACCGGCAATATTTCAACCGTCTGATCGCCGAAGGCCATACGCGGCTGGCAACGCCGCTTTACGCGATCGCGCTCGCGATGGTGGCGCTGGCATGTTTGCTGCCGGGCGATTTCAACCGGCGCGGATTGGGCAAGCGGCTGCTGTTGGCATCGGCGTGCGGGCTTGCCACGCAAACATTGTCGGTTGCGCTGCCCAATCTGGCCACGGGCACGCCTCAACTTCTGCCAATGCTGTATATCGCCCCCATCGGGATCTCGCTGCTTGCCGGTTTTGCGCTGCAGCGCGGCCCCGGCCGCATAGCTCTGCGCGGCCTGCTGCGGCCGGCCGACGCGGCCTGACGCGCCATGCGATTGTCGGGCACGCTGTCGAGCTATATCGGGCACCAGTATCTGGTCGCACTGGCCGGGTTCTTTGCGATGATGATGGCGCTCGTCTACATGTTCGAGGTCATCGAACTCGTCCGCCGGGCCGCGAACCGCAGCAATGTTTCGACCGACATCGTGCTTAAGATGGCGCTCTACAAACTGCCGCAAATGGCCGAGGAGTTGAGCCCGTTCATCGCGCTGTTTGCGGCCATGATCACCTTCTGGCGCTTGACGCGCTCGCACGAACTGACCGTGGCGCGCGCGGCCGGCGTGTCGGTGTGGCAGTTTTTGTATCCGGTCGTCGGGCTCGCGATGCTGTACGGCCTGTTTTCGGTCTGCGTGCTCAACCCGGCGGCTGCTGTTCTCTACGGCAAATTCGAACGCCTCGACGCGGAGATCATGCAAGGGCGCGCCAATCGCTTTTCGCTTTCGAACTCCGGGTTTTGGCTTCGCCAGAACGACCCCGAGGGCGATTCGATCGTGCATGCGCGTCGCGTCGCATCCCAAGACATGCGGCTGTTCGACGTCATTATCCTAAATTTCCAAGGCCAAGACCGCTTCGTGGGCCGCATCGATGCCGCACGCGCAATGTTGCGGGAGGGCTATTGGGAGGTCGAGGACGCGTGGATCGCAGCGCCCGAGCGCCCGGCGATATTCGAAAAGAGCTACCGCGTTCCGACCGCCATGACAGCCGAGCAAATCCAAGACTCGTTTGCCTCGCCCCTGACGATATCGTTTTGGGAATTGCCCGCCTTCATTCGACTGATCGAAAACGCCGGTTTTTCGGCCACTCGCCATCGCCTGCACTGGCACCAATTGACCGCAACCCCCCTGTTGTTGGCAGCCATGGTCTTGATTGCGGCCACATTTTCGCTGCGCCCGCATCGGCGCGGGGGAACCGGTTTGCTGGTCGTGACAGGCGTTGGCACCGGGTTCGTGCTGTTTTTTGTCTCAAGCTTGATCGCCGCCTTGGGCCAAAGTGCGACGATCCCGGCCGCCTTGGCCGCGTGGACGCCCGCCACCGTATCGAGCATGCTGGGCATTGCTATGCTGCTCCATCTCGAGGATGGCTGACGCGCGAGACGAATTGCGTGCCGCCGCCTTTCGAACTATAGGTTTTTCCCATGAAAGCTCGCCCAATCGTCCGCCCCCGATTCGCGCTCGCCGCCGCCTTGGCGTTTTGCCTTTCCAATGCCGTTGCGGCCCAGGAACAGCGCATCGTTGCCGTGGTCAACAGCGACATCGTTTCGAACTTCGATATCGACGGCCGTATCGGCCTCAATCTTGCGTCGGTGCCGGGCGGCATCTCCCCCGAAGCGCGCGAACGCCTGCGCCCGCAGGTGTTGCGCCAACTGATCGACGAACGCATCCAGGTGCAGGAAGCCAAGCGATTGGGCGTCGCTATCCCCAGGCGCGAAATCGAGGCCCAGATCGAGCGGCTTGAAAGAGCAAACCGGCTGCCGCCCGGCGCGCTCGATCAAATTTTGCGCCGTTCAGGATCCTCGCGCAGCACCCTTGAACGGCAGATTGAGGCGAGCCTGTCCTGGAGCCGTATCGTCAGCGGCCGCCTGCGGCCGCAGATCGAAATCGGCAACGACGAGATACAGGAAGCGCTTGCCCGCTATTCGCAGGGCGAGCCCGTAACGGAATACAACCTTGCCGAAATCTTCCTTGCGATCGACAATCCCGAGCAGGAAGACGACGTGCGCCGAAACATGGAGGATCTGATCGAGCGGTTGCGCGCGGGCTTGCCGTTCCCCGCCGTCGCACAGCAATTCAGCCAAAGCGCATCGGCCAGCGAAGGCGGCGATATTGGCTGGGTGCAAAAAGGCCAGTTCGAAGACGACATCGAAGCCGCGCTCGCGACGCTGGAACCGGGCCAAGTATCTTTGCCAATCAAAACGCCGAGCGGATTCTATCTCTACGCCGTGCGCGAAAAGCGCGTGCTCGCCCCAGCCTCGCCCGACGATGCGCTGGTCGAAATCGCGCAGTTGCTGTTTCCTGCCGCCGCCCAAGCCGGCGGCGATCGCGATGTGGTGCTGGCCTTGGCCGAGACAATTCGCGAGACGGTCGAGGGCTGCGCGGATCTGGAGCGCGTCGCCCAAGAGCTGCGGATCCCCGCCCCGACACGGCTTGCAGACGTGCGGCTGGGCGACCTTGCCGCCGACGCGCGCGCGCGCGTGCGCGCCCTCAAAGTCGGCGAAATGTCGGAACCCGCTGCAGCGCCCGGCGGCATCGGCATGACGATGCTGTGCGTGCGCCAGGAACCCAAATCGAATTTGCCCTCGGCATCCGACGTCGAGGAAAACCTGCTGCGCCAGCGTCTGGACAATTCGGCCCGCCGCTATTTGCGCGATTTGCGGCGCGTCGCGGTCATCGACATTCGCGCCTGACGGTCGCCCCGTGCGCCCGCCTGCCGACGACGGAATGCCGACGCTGGCCGATATCGTGCGCAAACACGATCTGGCGGCGCGAAAGTCGTTGGGCCAACATTTTTTGTTCGACCTCAACCTCACGCGCCGCATCGCGCGCGCCGGCGGCGACCTTTCGCAAGGCACAACGATCGAAATCGGTCCCGGCCCCGGCGGCTTGACGCGCGGGCTGCTGGCCGAAGGCGCGCGCCATGTGATTGCGATCGAACGCGATGCGCGCGCGCTCCCGGCTTTGGCCGAGATCGCGGCGGTCTACGGCGCCGACCGGCTCCAGATCGTGGCTGACGATGCGCTGGCGATCGACATCGCGTCGCTCGGCATCTCGCCGCGCCGGGTGGTAGCCAACCTGCCCTACAATGTCGGCACGCCCATGCTCCTTGCGATGCTCGCAAGGCCAGACGCGTTCGAGCGGCTTGTCGTGATGCTGCAAAAAGAAGTGGTCGAGCGGCTGGCGGCCACGCCCGACAGCGAGGGCTATGGGCGTTTGTCGATTGCCGCGCAGTGGCGTTGGCATGTGCGCAAACTGTTCGACGTATCACCCGCCGCGTTCAGCCCGCCCCCTGCCGTCGTCTCGGCCGTCGCCGAACTGGTACCGCGCGCAGCACCGCTTGGCGACGCGGACCCGGCCATCCTCGAACGCGTGACGGCTGCCGCCTTCGGTCAGCGTCGCAAGATGCTACGCCAGTCCTTGAAGGCGCTTGGTGGCGACGCGCTGGCCCTTTGTGCGGCCGCCGGCATCGATGCCACACGACGCGCCGAAACGCTGTCGGTCGAGGAATTCTGCGGGTTGGCGCGCGCCGTCAGCGCCCGTCGCGCAGGCGCTTGACGAAATCGCCAAGGCCGATCTGACGTTCGCGCTTGATGCGTTCTGCCGCCAGCACCGATTGCACCTTCGCGACCGACTCGTCCAGATCGCGATTGACGACGATGTAATCGTATTCGGGCCAATGGCTCATTTCGTTGGAAGCCTGGGCCATGCGCTGCGCGACGACATGGGCTGGATCTTGGGCTCGCGCATTGAGCCTGCGTTCGAGTTCGACGGTCGAAGGCGGCAGGATGAACACGGTCACCAGATCCGCTGGCAGACGCTCGCGGATCTGCTGGGTACCCTGCCAGTCGATGTCGAACAGCACGTCCTGGCCCTTTTGCAGCGTTTCTTCGACGTACCCGCGCGGCGTGCCGTAGTAATTGCCGAACACTTTGGCGTGCTCGAGAAACTCGTCGCGATTGATCATCAATCCGAACTCTGTTGCGTCGACGAAAAAATAATCGTGGCCATCGGTTTCGCCGGGTCGCCTGGGCCGCGTGGTGGCCGATATCGACATCGTCAGACCCGGTTCGCGGCGCAACAATTCGCGGCTGATCGAGGTTTTCCCTGCCCCCGAAGGCGAGGACAGCACCAGCATCAAGCCGCGCCGGAAGATTTCGCGGTCCATCGGACTACTCCACGTTTGCGGCTTGCTCGCGCATACGGTCGATTGCGGTCTTAAGCGCCAAGCCGACGCGCGTGAGCGCTATGTCCGACGATTTCGAGCACAGCGTATTGGCCTCGCGGTTAAACTCCTGGCTCAGAAAATCGAGCTTGCGCCCGATGGCCCCGCCTTTGGCAAACAGCTCGCGCGCTTGGCCGATATGGGCGCGCAGCCGATCGAGTTCTTCGCGCACATCGGCCTTTACGGCAAGCAATGCCGCTTCGTGCGCGAGGCGTTCGGGCGGCAGCGGGTTCTGGCTGCCAAGCAAGCCCGCAATCTGCGTCTCGAGCTTGGCTTTGAGCGCAGCGGGTTGGACCGCCGCCAGGCTCGATGCCTCTTGCGTCAAGCTCTCGATCTCGTCGAGCGTCGCATCGAGCACGCGCGCCAAGGCGGCCCCCTCCTTCGCGCGCGCGGTGGCGAGCGCTGCCAGCATCGCGTCGAGCGCCGACAAAATAGCCGTATCGAGATTGGCCTGCTCGGCTTCTTCGAGCGGCGCTTCGGCAACGGTTTCGACAACGCCGCGCACGTTCAAGATGCCGTCCAACCGGGGGGCGGCGGCATCGATGCGCTCCGACAGTTCCGCCATCAGCGCGATCGCCTGGTCGAGAGCGGCGCGATTGATTTGCAGGCGCGAACTTGCGACAGGCGTCTCCAGCGTCAGCGTCAGCGCGATGTTGCCGCGCTCGAAGCGCTTTGCGGCGCGCCCGCGAATATCGTTTTCCAGCCGGTCGTAGCCTTGCGGCGTACGCAGACGCAGGTCGAGGCCGCGCCCGTTGACCGAGCGCGCCTCCCAGATGGCAGTCCGGCCCATTGTCTCGGCGCTGGCGCGCGCGAATCCGGTCATGCTGGCAATGGGCACGTCGAAGCCTCCTTGGGGCGAATCGCAATTGATCGCCAAAAACGGTTATACAGCGCTTCTGGAAGGGAACAACGGCATGTGGACATGGTGCAGCATTCTTGTCACGGGCGCATCGTCGGGCCTGGGCGAGGCTCTGGCGCTCGAACTGGCGGCCCCCGGCGTTGCGCTTGCCATCATGGGCCAGGACGGCGCAAGGCTGGCCGACGTTGCGGCGCGATGCGAAGCCAAGGGCGCCAAGGTTCGCGCCGCAACCGTGGACGTTCGCGACGGCGCGGCGATGGCTGCCATGGTGGCGGAGATCGAGCGCGAAGCGCCGCTCGATCTGGCGATCGCCAATGCGGGTATCTCCGGCGGCACGGGCGGCAGCAGCGAAACTCCCGCCCAGACGCGACGCATCTTCGATGTCAACGTCGCAGGCGTGTTCAACACGGTCGAACCGGTTCTTGCCGCAATGGCGGCGCGCAAACGCGGCCAGATCGCCATCGTTTCGTCGCTGGCTGCGTTTCGCGGCATGCCGGGCGCCCCCGCCTATTGCGCCAGCAAAGCCGCCGTGCGCGTTTGGGGCGAGGCTTTGCGCGCCGATTGGGCGGCGCACGGAATTCGCGTGAACGTCGTATGTCCAGGGTTCGTCGTCACGCGCATGACGGCGCGCAATCCGTTCCGCATGCCACTGCTGATGCCAGCCGACCAGGCAGCGCGCATCGTGCTGACAGGGCTCGCGCGAAACCGCGGGCGCATCGCCTTTCCGCTGCGCATGTATGCGGCCGCGTGGTTGCTGGCGGCGTTGCCGGGCTTCGTGCTTGAGCCGCTCTTGCGCCGCTTGCCACGAAAAAACTGAACGAAACAGGTTAGGGCTGCCGGGAGGCTGCGCGCGCACGCTCGATTTCGCGCAACCGCGCCACATTGCGATTATGCTCGGGCAGCGTTCGCGCGAAGACGTGCCGCCCGTCGCCGTCCGAAACGAAATAAAGCTCGTCGGTTTGCGGCGGATTGAGCACGGCCGCAATCGCCGCACGCCCCGGATTTGCGATCGGCGTCGGCGGCAGACCGTCGATCACATACGTATTCCAGGCATGGCGCGTCTCCAGATCGGCGCGGCTCAACGGCCGACCGAGCGGTCCCGCGGGCGATATTCCGTATGCCACGGTGGGATCTGCCTGGAGGCGCATTTTCCGTTTCAGCCGATTGACGAACACGGCTGCGACGCGCGCGCGCTCGTCCGCATGCGCCGTCTCGCGCTCGACGATCGAGGCGAGCACCAAAGCTTCGGCTGGCGTTGCGAGCGGCAGATCGCTTGCACGTTTCTCCCACAGGTCTGCAAGCGTGTCGCGCATCATGCGCTGCGCGCGATCCAGCAAACGCGCGCGGTTGTCGCCCCATGCGTAAAAAAACGTCTCGGGCAGAACGCTTCCCTCGGCCGGCAGGGCATCGAGCGTTCCCTCAAGGCCCTCGGCATTGCGCAGCAGCGCCACGATCTGTGCCGACGTCAGCCCTTCGGCGATCGTCAGGCGGCGCTGGACCGTCCGCCCGCTTGCCAGAAGCTCGCCCGCAGCGCGCGGGCTGATTGCCGCTGCCAACAGATATTCGCCCGCCTTGAAGCGCTGCGCCGTGCCGTCCCAGCGCGTGCCGACCATGAACGGCCATTCCGCCGCAAGCACGCCACGCTCGACAAGCAAGCGCGCGATTTCGTGGGCGCCCGCGCCGCGCGGAATAACAAGCTGAATATCGGAAGCAGCCGGCCCCGGCGCCTTGTAGGATGCTGCCAAATAAAAAACGAAAGCGAGCGCGCACAGAATGGCCGCAGCGCCGATGCCCAACAGCCGCCGCCGCGGGGCGGAAAACGTCACCCGATTTGGGAGAAAATCACCGCCGCATTGGTGCCGCCGAAGCCGAAGCTGTTCGACAGCGCGTGGCGGATCTTGCGCGGTTTGGCATGGATCGGCACGAGGTCGATGTCGCAGCCGTCCGACGGGTCTTCAAGATTGCGCGTCGGCGGCGCCACCTGGTCGCGCATGGCAAGGATCGAGAAGATCGCTTCGACGCCCCCCGCAGCCCCCAGCAAATGCCCGATCGCCGACTTGGTCGACGACATCGACAGCTTGTAAGCCGCAGGCCCGAACAGGCGCTTGACCGCCCCCAATTCGATTTCGTCGCCAAGCGGCGTCGAGGTGCCGTGCGCATTGATGTAGTCGATGTCGGCCGTGTCGAGCTTGGCGTTGCGCAAGGCCGCGCGCATCGCACGCAAGCCGCCATTGCCGTCTTCGGGCGGCGCCGTGATGTGGTGCGCGTCGCCCGACAAACCGTAGCCCGTAAGCTCGGCGTAGATCTTGGCGCCGCGCTGCTTGGCGTGTTCGTATTCTTCGAGCACGACCACGCCAGCGCCTTCGCCCATGACGAACCCGTCGCGCCCTTTGTCCCACGGGCGCGAGGCGCGCGTCGGCTCGTCGTTGAAGCCCGTCGACAAGGCACGTGCGGCGGCAAAGCCGGCCAATCCCAACCGACAGATTGCGGCTTCGGCACCGCCCGCGACCATCACGTCGGCATCGCCCAGCATGATCAAGCGCCCGGCATCGCCGATCGCATGCGCACCCGTGGCGCAGGCCGTGACGGCCGAATGGTTCGGACCGCGGAAACCGTATTTGATCGACAGATGGCCCGACGCCAGATTGATCAGCGCCGACGGAATGAAGAACGGCGAGATCCGCCGAGGGCCCCGCTCCTTCAGCGTAATCGAACCTTCGTAGATTGCCTGCAATCCGCCAATGCCTGAACCGATCATGACGCCGGTGCGGTCCTGGCCTTCTTCGTCGGTCGGTTTCCAGCCCGAATCTTCGACCGCTTGGATCGCCGCCGCGAGCCCGAAGATGATGAACGGATCCATCTTCTTCTGGTCTTTGTGCGGGACCCAGTCGTCGGCGTTGAACAGGCCCGAGGCCGTTTCGCCGAGCGGCACCTGGCCCGCAACCTTGGCGGGCAGGTCGGAGACGTCGAACGACTGGATCGCGCCCAGCCCGGACTCACCCGCAATCAGGCGCTTCCAAGTGGCTTCAACCCCGCACGCCAACGGCGTGACGAGACCAAGACCCGTTACGACAACACGACGCATCGTCTGCGGCTCCGACCCTGTTTCTCGCTCAGCCTTTGGCCTTGCCGATGAATTCGATCGCGTCCTTCACGGTCGCGATCTTTTCGGCGGCATCGTCAGGAATTTCGATGCTGAACTCTTCTTCGAACGCCATGACGAGCTCGACCGTGTCGAGACTGTCCGCGCCCAAATCGTCGACGAAGCTGGCGTTTTCGGTAACCTTGACGTCTTCGACGCCCAGATGTTCGACAACGATTTTCTTAACGCGCTCGGCAATCTCGCTCATTGTATCCCTCTCGCTCGGCTCCGTATCCGCATCGGTCTTGACGGATACCACTGACGATCCGCTTTCCCGGTTTTCCGGTCAAGACGGAGTCGATTTCGAATTCGCGGCTTGGTAACACGAAATCCAACCGGTTTACCAGCCCGCGAAATAGTCGCGACGTCAGAGGCTTGCAGCCCCCTTCGGTCAAATCATCGCCATCCCGCCGTTCACGTGCAAGGTTTGGCCGGTGACGTAAGCTGCTTCGACGCTCGACAAATAAACGACGGCGGCGGCGATTTCCGATGCTTCGCCCATGCGACCCAGCGGAATGCCGCCCAGCAGGCGCGTCTTTTGGTCCGCGTTCAGTTCCTCTGTCATCGGCGACACGATGAACCCGGGCGCCACGCAATTGACCGTGATGCCGCGCGAGGCGACTTCCTGGGCGAGCGCCTTCGACATGCCAATAATGCCGGCTTTGGCCGCCGCATAGTTCGCCTGGCCAGGATTGCCCGTCACGCCCACGATCGAGGTGATGCCTACGATGCGGCCCCATTTGCGCTTCATCATGCCGCGCAATGCCGCACGGCTTAGGCGGAACCCGGCTGTAAGATTGACGTCGATGACCTTCTGCCAATCCTCGTCCTTCATGCGCATGGCCAAGCCGTCGCGCGTGAGGCCCGCATTGTTGACCAGGATATCGACTTGGCCCAACGCGGCCTCTGCGTCCTTAAAAAGTTTTTCGGTCGCCGCCGCGTCGCCCAAATCGCCCGGGCAGACGAGCGCGTTGGCGCCGATCTTTTCGCGTACCGCGTCGAGCGCTTCGATGCGCGTGCCCGAGAGCGCGACCTTGGCGCCTGCCGCCGCAAGTGCCGCTGCGATCGCGCTGCCGATGCCGCCCGAAGCGCCCGTCACCAGCGCGCATTTGCCGTCGAGATTGAACATGGACAGCCGCTCCTTAAAGCGTTTTGGCGAAAGCTTCGATATCGGCTGGGCCGCCAAGGGCGGTGGCCGTCAGATCGGGTTCGATGCGCTTGGCAAGGCCCGTCAAGACCTTCCCCGCACCAAGTTCGAAGATTTGCGTCGTACCTTGCGCTTTCATATAGGACACGCATTCGCGCCAGCGCACCATACCCGTCACCTGCTCGACCAGCAGTTTGGCGATGGTCGCCGCATCGTGCGCGGCCGACGCCGTCACGTTTGCCACCAGCGGAATGCGCGGCGGCGCCATGCGCACGTCGGCAAGCGCTTGCGCCATCGCGTCGGCGGCGGGCTGCATCAG
>CAMDLT010000060.1 GCA_945901855.1 Asaia bogorensis
CTCGACCTCGTGGCCGACAACTACCGCAAGCTCAAGGACGCGGTTCCGCAAGCCGGCATCTATTATGCCGTCAAGGCGAACCCGGCACCTGAGGTCTTGGACACGCTCGCCAAGCTCGGGTCGGCGTTCGACACGGCGTCGGTGGCCGAAATCGACATGGCGCTCAAGACCGGCGTCCCGGCGGAGCGCATCTCGTTCGGCAACACGATCAAGAAGCAGTCCGACATAGCGGCCGCTTACGCGCGCGGCGTGCGGCTGTTCGCGTTCGATTCGGAAGCCGAGCTCGAGAAGCTCTCGGCCGCCGCACCGGGTGCGAAAGTGTTCTGCCGTATCCTGACCTCGGGCGAAGGGGCCGACTGGCCGTTGTCGCGCAAGTTCGGCTGCGATCCGGCGATGGCGCGCGAACTGCTGATTGCGGCGGCGTCGAAGGGCGTGGTCCCGCACGGCGTTTCGTTCCACGTGGGCTCGCAGATGAAGGACCCGAACGCGTGGGATGCGGCCGTGGCGCAGGCCGCGTGGCTGTTCCGCGAATGCGAGGACGCTGGCGTGCAGCTCAATATGCTGAACATGGGCGGCGGCTTTCCCACGAAGTACCGCAAGGACATCCCGACGATGGGCAGCTACGGCGCGGCGATCCACGCGGCGCTCGCGCGCCATTTCGGCAACCGCGTGCCCGAAATCATCGTCGAGCCCGGCCGCCAGATGGTCGGCAATGCCGGCACGATCGACACCGAAGTGGTGCTCGTCTCGCGCAAGTCGAAGACCGACACGAAGCGTTGGGTGTTCCTCGACATCGGCAAGTTCGGCGGCCTTGCCGAAACGATGGACGAAGCGATCCAGTATCCGATCGTGTCGGCCAAAAAGGGCAGCAAGGTCGAGCGCGTGATCCTCGCAGGCCCCACCTGCGATTCGGCCGACGTGCTCTACGAAAAGGCCGACTATCGTTTGCCGA
The DNA here is from genome assembly GCA_945901855.1 of Asaia bogorensis. GTDB lineage: Bacteria > Pseudomonadota > Alphaproteobacteria > CACIAM-22H2 > CACIAM-22H2 > Tagaea. The sequence goes on from CAMDLT010000060.1 coordinate 953, forward strand.
TCGACTTGGCGGCAGGCGATCGTCTGGAGATCCGCGCTACGGGTGCCTACACCACGACCTACTCGGCCGTCGCCTTCAACGGGTTCGACCCGTTGAAGTGCTACTGCATCTGAGGCGGCGATGATCGAGATCGCGGCCGAACTGCCGGAACACGATCCGGCGGTCGAGGGGTTGCTCGATCAAGCGTTCGCGGGCGCTTGGCGCGGCAAGACCTGCCACAGACTGCGCGCTGGCCGCTTGCCGGTGCGCGGTTTGAGCCTTGTCGCGCGCACGCGCGCCAAGCTCGTCGGCACGGTGCGCTTCTGGCATGTGCGTTTCGGCCGTTCGCAAGACGGGCTGATGTTGGGGCCGCTTGCGGTCGATGCGCAGGCGCGGGCGAGCGGTCTTGGCGTACGCCTGGTCGAGGAAGGTCTGGCGATGGCGCGTAAGCTCGGCCATCGGCGCGTCTTCCTGGTCGGCGACGCCCCGTACTATGCGCGTTTTGGCTTTACGGCCGAGCATACGCGCAAGCTTGCATTGCCAGGGCCGGTCGAGACCAAGCGGTTCTTGGGCCTCGAACTTGTCCCCGGCGCGTTTGCCGCAACCGCCGGACTCATTCAGACCCAGGCCGCATAGACTTTGAAGCCGTTGCCCTCGTGGAGTCGCTCGACGCGTTTGAAACGCGCGTCGAGCTTTTGCTCGTAGGGCAAATGCCGGTTGGCGACGAGATAGAGCCGTCCGCCGGGTTTGAGGGCATCTGCCGCCACGTCGATAAAGCGCAAGCCAAGACTGCGGTCTTCGCCGATGGCATCGTGGAAGGGCGGATTGGCGAGTACGGCATCGTAAAGCGCTTCGCCGACGCCCGCCGTCACGTCGTGCCAATGCACGGTTGCGGTTGCGCTTAAATTTGCTTTGGCGCACTCGACCGCCAAAAGGTCCGCTTCGAACGCATCGAGATGCGCGATGCCGGGCGATTTTTCCAACGCGCTTTTGGACAAAAAGCCGAAACCCGCGCCAAGGTCCGCGACGCGCCCGATCAGGTTTGCGGGCAGCAACGATGCCAGCCGCGCCGAGCCTGCGTCGATGCGATCCCATGCGAAGACGCCGGGCGCCGAGACATAGGCGCCATCGAGTATGGCCCGCGATGCGGCGGCCGCGCGCCAATCCGAAAAGTCGACGGCGTTTGGAACCGTATCCAAGCGCCGCGCTTTGCCCTTGCTCGTCGCCACCGGCTGAAGGCCAAGCGCCGCAAAGTCTTTGGCGTAGCGCGCAGGTCCGAGCGCATTGCTTCCCGCGACGCGCAACAGACCGCCAGGGCCAAGCAAAGCTGCGGCCGAAGCGATCGCGCCCAGATTGCGCTGGCGCTGGCGACCGAGCCGGACGAGCGAAACGGCAACTTTTTCTCGTGGCAAACCGATGCGCAGTCCACGCGCCGCCAAACGATCGCAGGCGGGCTTCCAATCCTGCAAACACCACAATCGCTCGGCGATCGCGGCTATTGCAGGATGCCAATCGGCGTTCCAAAACGCGATTTCGCCCGGCGGCAAAGGCGGGGCGAACAGCAGGTCGAGGTCTGGATCGGGCATTGTGTTTGGGTCCTTGGCGTCGCAAAATAGAGCATCATGACAGTTCGCGCGATCCGCCAGTTTGCCGTCGACTATATTTCGCTCGAAGACCGCATTTTGCTGCGGCTCCGCATGGACCCCAACGACGAGGTCTATCGGCTGCTGATGACGCGCCGGTTTTTGGGGTTGTTCTGGGGCGCGCTAACGGGCCAGTTGCACAAATCGCTGGTCGATACAAAAAGTTCGGTGGCGCGCGATTTTCTGCTCGAAATGGCCGAACAGCGCCACACCGCCAACGCCAATTTCAGTTCGCCCTTCGAAGATCCGGCAGCAGCGCAGGCGGCCGCTGCCGCGTCCGCCACCGGCGCTGTCGGCGCCATTCCCGAGGCGCATTTGCTGTGGGCATTCAATATCCTGCGCAATGCCGATGCCTCGACGGCGCTGACATTGACCTGCTGGGATCGCCTGCAACTGACGATCAATTTGGCGGATGACGGTCTGTTCGGGCTGATGAAATTGCTGCGCGATTGCGCGCGCGTCGCCGAATGGGAAATTCCGATGGAATGGGGCCTCAACGTTCCCGGTGCCGCCCACCCGTCGGGCGAGCCGCGCCGCTTGAACTAGCGGGCGCCCGCCTTTCATTGCGCCCAACCGCGGGCGCGACTTGCAATGCTTTGAGCGTGTCGTCGCGGCAATCGGGGTAGCCCGAATAGTCCGTCTCGCACACCCTCGAACCTTGCCCGCCCGAAAACAGCACGCGTGCGCCGTCGGGGGCGGGGGCGCGCGCCGACCCTACCCCATCCATTTGGCGAAAAAGTCGTTGCCCTTGTCGTCGACCACGATGAAAGCGGGGAAATCGACGACGTCGATCTTCCAGATCGCTTCCATGCCCATCTCGGGGTAGGCGATGCATTCGACCTTTTTGATGCATTTTTCGGCGAGCAGCGCGCCCTCGCCGCCGATCGAACACAGATAAAAGCCGCCGTGTTTTTTGCACGCGTCCGTGACGGCACGGCTGCGATTGCCTTTGGCGAGCATCACGTGGCTGCCGCCTGCTGCCATGAACTGTTCGACAAAGCTGTCCATGCGGCCTGCCGTCGTCGGTCCGAACGCGCCCGACGCGTAGCCGGTCGGCGTCTTGGCCGGGCCCGCGTAATAGATCGGATGGTTCTTGAAATAGTCGGGCAACGGTTTGCCCGCTTCAAGCTCGCCGCGCAGCTTGGCGTGCGCCAAATCGCGCGCGACGATCAGCGTGCCCGTCAGCATCACGCGCGTGGTGACCGGGAATCTCGCCAGCGTGTTGCGTATTTCAGCCATCGGCTGGTTCAGGTCGATCGCCACCGGATCGCCCGCGAGCTTGGAGACGTCGATGTCGGGCAGATATTTTGCCGGGTCCGTTTCCAGCTGTTCCAGGAATACGCCGTCGCGCGTGATTTTGCCGAGCGCTTGGCGGTCGGCCGAGCACGACACGCCCAGGGCGATCGGCAGGCTTGCGCCGTGGCGCGGCAAACGGATCACGCGCACGTCGTGGCAGAAATACTTGCCGCCGAACTGCGCGCCGATGCCGTTGGCTTGCGTAAGCTTGTGGATCTTGGCCTCCAGCTCGCGGTCGCGGAACGCCTGGCCAAATTTGTTGCCCTGCGCGGGCAGATCGTCGAGATAGCGCGTGGTCGCGAGCTTCAGCGTCTTCATCGTCATTTCGGCCGACGTCCCGCCGATGACCACGGCAAGGTGGTAGGGCGGGCAGGCGGCCGTGCCCAGCGTTTTGATTTTTTCGTCGAGGAACTTGAGCATGCCCGCTTCGGTCAGGCGGGCCGGCGTTTCCTGGAACAGAAACTGCTTGTTGGCGGAACCGCCGCCCTTGGCGACGTAGAGAAAATCGTAGTCCTCGCCCTCCGTCGAATAGATGTCGATTTGGGCGGGCAGATTGTCGCCTGTGTTGGTTTCTTTGAACGTCTCGAGCGGGGCGACCATCGAATAGCGCAGATTGGTTTCGCCGTAGCTGCGCCATACCCCGCGCGCGATCGCTTCGGCGTCGTTGTATCCGGTCCAGACTTGCTGACCCTTTTTGCCCATCACGATCGCATTGCCGGTGTCTTGGCACATCGGCAGCACGCGACCGGCCGAAATGCAGACATTCTTGAGAAGGTCGTAGACGACGAACTTGTCGTTAGCCGAAGCTTCCGGGTCGTCGAGGATCGCTTTCATCTGCGCCAGATGCCCCGGTCGCAGCAGATGCGCGATATCCACGAACGCCTCGCGCGTCAGCAGGGTCAGCGCTTGCGCGTCCACTTTCAGAATGTCGCGTCCCTCGAATTTGGCGTGCGCGACGAAATCGCCCGTGAGCTTGCGGAACGGCGTTTGGGCATGCGCCGTCTCGATCATTTCGCGGAAGGCGAATTCGGCCATGTCGGTCTCTCGTGATTGGGAGGGGCGGGACTATTTCTTGCGGAACGCGTCGAGCGTGACGACGCGCGACGATGCGTCGGCGGGCGCTTCGGTTTCCGAAGCCTTCGCGTCGGCGGATGCGGTCGCCGCCGGTTTTGCGGACGGCGGATCGGGAAGCTTGGCCGGCGCGGCTGCCTTGAGGCTCGCCACGTTCGCCGCCACATGCGGGAACTGCAGGCCGAACTGGACCGAAGGGTCGACAAAGGCCGTGATTGCGGCGAACGGCACGGTCAATTTTTCGTGCATGCGATCGAACGACAGCGTCACGGAAAATTGCGCCTCGGTCGATTCCAGATCCCAGAACTGGTGTTGCAGCACGATCGTCATTTCCTCGGGATGGCGCTGGCGCAAGCGGATGGGGATAGCCACGCCCGGAAAATCGGTGCGGAACGTCAAGTAGAAATGATGCTCGCCCGGCAGGCCCGTTGCGGCCGCAATGCCGAGCGCTTCGCGCACTACCGCGCGCAAAGCCGTTTCCATCATGCGGTCATAGTGCATTTTGTCGTTTGCAGATTCGGCCACGCGCGTCCCCGGTCGGTTCGACCATTCTAACCCGAAATGTCGAGCCAGACGGTCGTTAAAGTGGGGGGGCTTCTGTTGCCCGGTGCCCCCCCGAACCGCGCTACAGGTTACCTGTCAAGGGGCCGTCAGGCCGCGAGACGAGCTTCCGAAGCGAGAGCCACGTTGTCGTTGGCATCTCTTGAATGGCCCGATAACGGCGGAACCATGCCGAGCGAAAGTCATGCCTTTACCCGCGCGTCGATCCTGGTTCGCCCCCATCGGGAAGATGGTGGAGGCGCCGGGCACTGCCCCCGGGTCCGCATCGGCTATTCCGCAAGCCGTTTATCGCCGTAGCCGGTTGCCCGGCAGAAACGAATATAGGGTTTTTGCCTCGGCAGGGGAAGGGGCGGTAAAGTCGGGCTCAAGCGCTCGATTCGAGCATTCTTCCATTCCCGAAAGTCCAGCCATGCCGTCATCGCTCTCGCCCGACCAGATTGCCGAAATCGAAGCCGCCCGTGCCCAAGCCGTGCCAACCCGTCGCCCGACGGTCGCGGCGCTCGAAGAAATTCTCTATACGGCCCTGCCGATCCTCGACCACGGGTTCGTGCGCGTCGTCGATTATTTCGGCGACGACGGCGCCATCGTGCAATCCGCGCGCGTGTCCTACGGCAAGGGCACCAAAAAAGTCTCCGACGACCGCAACCTCATCCGCTACCTGCTGCGCCACCGCCATTCGACGCCCTTCGAGATGTGCGAGATCAAGCTGCATGTGAAGCTGCCGATTTTTGTGGCGCGCCAGTGGATCCGCCACCGCACGGCCAACGTCAACGAGTATTCGGCGCGCTATTCGATCCTCGACCGCGAGTTTTACGTGCCCGCCGCCGACCAACTTGCGTCCCAGTCGCAGACCAATCGCCAAGGACGCGGCGATCTGCTCGAAGGCAGTGCAGCCGAGCAGGCTTTGGCCGCGATCGAGGGGCTGTCGAACGACGCCTACGCGGTCTACGAAAAGCTTCTGGGCACCGATCCTGGCGCCGACGCGGCCGAGCCCGGCTTGGCGCGCGAGCTGGCGCGCATGGTGCTGCCGACAAACTACTACACGCAGTGGTATTGGAAGGTCGATCTCAGCAACCTTTTGCATTTCTTGAGCCTGCGCGCGGACGCGCATGCGCAGTGGGAAATCCGCGTCTATGCCGAGGCGATTTGCGACATCGTCAAACGCTGGTGCCCGATGGCGTTCGAGGCATTCCAGGACTACCGCATGACGGGCACGGCCGTTTCCGGCCCCGCGATGGCAGTGATCAAGCGCCTGCTCGCGGGCGAAAAAATCGAGCAGGCCCAATCCGGCCTCTCGAAGCGCGAATGGACGGAACTGATGGAAACGCTAGGGCGCCCGGCTTAAATCGTTTACTGGGGCAGCGCTGGATTGCCGGCTTGGCGGCGCGGCGGCAGCGGCGGGGCCAAAGGTTGCGGTGCGGTTGGTGCTGGCGCAACCAACGCCGGCGCTGCGGCAACTGGCGGCGGCGCTGCGACGGGTGCCGGAACTTGCAGCGTGCCGGCATCGCCCGATTGCGGCGTGCCGCGCGGCTGGCGTTGGGGCTGCGGGCGCGGGGCAGCGCTTGGGGCTGCATTCGGGGCGGAGGAACTGCCACCCGAGATCGACGCTGGATTTTCGAGGCTGGCACCCGCAAGCGGCATCGGCGCGCAGTACAGTTTTTGCGCCCGCGCCCAATTGCAAAACTGGTTGACCTCGTTGCGGTCCGGGAAGTCGCCCGCGAGCAGGCGTACCCATGGTTCGCCGCGCACCAGCACGGGCACAAAATAGGGGCGCAGCTGCTGCAAGGCGGGCTGCTTGCGCACCAAAGATTGCCAGGCGGCTTCCGCGCCCTCCATCGATTTGTGCGATTCCAGATGTCCGCCCATCACCATATTTCCTGCCGGCGCGCGCGCGGCGCCGCGCTGTTGGGTTTGGGGTTGGGCCTGCTGTTGGTTCGGCTGCTGGTTTCGCTGCGGCATTTGCGCAATCTGCGCTGGCGGCCCTGCCTGCTGCTGCTGTTGCTGCGGGGCTTGTTGCTGCAAGGGATTGGGCGGCGGCGGCGGCGGCACGATATTCGCGGCGCGCGGATTGGGGCCTTGGTTGGCGCACGCAGCCATTGCCAGCACCGCAAAAGCCGCGAGCGTCGTGCGCATGAAAGCGAAGGTACCGACTTTTTTCATGGATCCTCGACCTGTCCCGACTCGGGCCCTGTCGGCGATTTTACCCAACTGCCGCCCCCGGAGTCGAACGCTCGTCTTTATTGAATAACAATGCGCGGTCCCGCCGATGCGCCGGAAGCGAGCCCCGCCTCGACCTTTTCCCAAAGGCGTTTGGCGATGGCACGGTAGGCGGCGCTGTGCGGGCTGTCGGGCTGGCTCACCACGATGGGTTGGCCCGCATCGGAGGTCTCGCGGATGGCGATATGAAGCGGCACTTCGCCCAGAAACTCGACGCCCAATTTGTCGGCCTCGCGATGGGCGCCGCCATGGCCGAAGATTTCCTCGCGATGGCCGCAACTGGAGCAGATGTGGTAGCTCATGTTTTCGACGATGCCGAGTACCGGCACGTCCACCTTGCGGAACATGTTGAGGCCTTTGCGCGCGTCGAGCAGCGCGATGTCCTGGGGCGTCGAGACGATCAAAGCGCCCGCCAGCGGCACACGTTGCGCCATCGTCAGTTGCGCATCGCCCGTCCCCGGCGGCATGTCGACGACAAGAATGTCGAGTTCGCCCCACGCCACGTCCCGCAGCATTTGTTCGAGCGCGCCCATCACCATGGGGCCGCGCCAGATCATCGGCGTGTCTTCGGGCACCAGAAAGCCCATCGACATGCATTTGACGCCGAAATTGGCCATCGGCGTCAGCGTTTTGCCGTCGGGCGAATTGGGCCGACCCGAGATGCCCATCATGCGCGGCTGCGAGGGGCCGTAAATATCCGCATCGAGCATGCCCACTTTGAGGCCTTGCAGCGACAAAGCGAGCGCCAAGTTCGTCGCCGTCGTCGATTTGCCGACCCCGCCTTTGCCCGACGCCACCGCCACGATCGCGCGCACGCCGGGCACCAATTCTTTGCCGCCCGGCGCATTGGGTCCGCCAGCGGGGCCTGTTCCGCTTTGGCGTGGCGATGCTTGCGGGGCGGCTTTTTGGGCGGTCAGAACGGCCGACACGCTCAAGACGCCCGGCACCGCTTCGGCTGCTTTTTCGGCCGCCTTGCGCACCGGTTCCATCGCCCCGCCGCGCTTGGCATCGACTTCGAGCGAAAACGCGACATGCCCGTCTTTGACGACGAGGCCCTGCACCATGCCAAGCGCCACGATGTCCTGGCGGCGGTCCGGATCGAAAATCTTTTTCAAGGCATCCAGAATTTGGGCTTCGAAGGGGGCTTTTACGGCGCTCACGAGAATTCCTGTCTTGATTTGGGGTGAATTGAGACCAAATAAACGGAGCACCAAACGCAAGCCTTGGCCCCGTCGCGTCCGACGCTTATATAGGCCCAAGGTTCCCGCCGTCCAAACCGATGACGTGCGGGTCAAAGACGAATAGAAGGAACAACAGCACAATGCCGTGGAATCAAGGTGGTGGCGGCGGTCCCTGGGGCGGCGGTCAGAAGCCCAATAATCCGTGGGGCGGTCGCCCGAGCGGCAGTGGCGGCGGCGGGGGCAAGGGTCCCGATTTCGAGGAGATAATTCGCCAAGGCCAAGCGCGCTTGCGCGAAGTTCTGCCGGGCGGTATGGGCGCCGGGCGCGGACTGGGGCTTGGCGCATTGGCGCTGATCGCGATGTGGCTGCTCACGGGCTTCTACCGCGTCGAACCCGCCAATGTCGGCGTGGTGCTGCGTTTTGGCGAAATGGAGCGCATCACATATCCGGGTCTTAATTGGCACGTGCCGTACCCGATCGAAACCGTGATCCAGCCCAACGTGCTGCAGGTCAACCAGTTGAATATCGGATTCCGCGACGGTCAAGAAGCGCGCCGCGACCGCACCATGCTGGACGAAAGCCTGATGCTGACGGGCGATGCGAACATCCTGGATGTGCGCTTCACCGTGCAGTGGCGCATCCAAGATGCGGCGAAGTTCCTGTTCAATATTGCCCAGCCCGAAGCGTCGGTCAAAGCCGTTGCCGAGGCAGGGATGCGCGAAGCGGTCGGTCAAACCACCGCCAATGCGATCTTTACGAACCGCAACGCGGTCGAAACGCGGGTGCGCACCACGATGCAGCAAATCCTCGATTTTTACGATGCGGGCATCACCATCGAACAGGTGCAGTTCCGTGCGGTCGAACCGCCGGCCCAGGTCATCGACGCGTTTCGCGACGTTCAACGCGCCAACCAAGACCGCGAACGCGCGCGCAACGAAGGCGAAGCCTATCGCAACGACATCGTGCCGCGTGCCCGTGGCGAGGCCCAGCGCTTGATCCAGGAATCCGAGGGCTATCGCCAACAGGTCGTGGCGCGCGCCCAGGGCGACATTGCGGGCTACGAAGCGTTGCTTGCGGCCTACGCGGCAGCGCCCGAAGTCACGCGCCAGCGTCTGTATCTCGAGATGATGGAGGCAGTCCTGCGCGGCAACCAGAAGGTCATCCTCGATCCGCAAGGCAGCGGGAGCGGCGGACAGGGACAAAACGTGCTGCCGATCCTGCCGTTGACCGATCTGCTGCGCCGACCCGCAGCGCCGGCCGTCCAAGGCCCAGCCGCCATGCCCGCTCAAACGCCCTCGGTGGCGACGCCCCAAGGAGCCGTGCGATGAACCAGACCAAACTCTTTGTCGGTATCGGCGCGCTCGTGCTGTTGGCGCTGGCCGCCAGCATGTCGTTCTTTACCGTGGCGCAGGACAAGCAGGCGCTCGTGCTGCAATTCGGCGCGCCCGTGCGGGTTGTGAAAACGCCCGGTTTGCAGATGAAGCTGCCCTTCGTGCAGAACGTGCTTTATTTCGAAAAGCGCCTGCTCGATTTCGACGATACGCCGCGTGAAATCGTGCTGGGCGACCAGAATCGCGTGGTGGTCGACGTGTTCGCGCGTTACCGCATCGTCGATCCGCTGGCGTTCTTCACGACCGCGCGCAACGAGTTCGGCATGCGCCAGCGACTGGCCAATGCCGTGCAGTCGAATCTGCAGAACACGTTCGGCGGCGTGCCGCTGCAAGCGTTGCTGACCGAGCGTCGTGCGGATCTCATGCGCCAGATCACGACAGGCGTGGTGGGCGAGACGCGCAATTTCGGCATCGAAGTGGTGGACGTGCGCATCATGCGGGCCGATCTGCCGCCCGACAACTCGAATGCGATCTACGCGCGCATGCAGACCGAGCGCGAGCGCGAAGCGCGCCAGGCGCGCGCGGAAGGGGCGGAAACCTCGCAACGTATCCGCGCCGAAGCCGATCGCGAACGCACGATCTTGCTTGCCGAAGCCCAGCGTCAGGCCTCGGTCACGCGTGCCGGGGGCGACCAGGAAGCGGCCGATATCTACGCGCGCACTTACAGCTCGAACGTCGAGTTCTACGCGTTCTGGCGCTCGATGGAAGCGTATCGGCGCGCGATCGGCGATACGAACGCGACGATCGTGCTCACCCCCGACAGCGAGTTCTTCCGTTACTTCCGAGAACGCGCACCGGTACCGACGACAGCGACGGCGCCCGCTCGGCGGTAAACAAGCTGAACTTGTCGCGACGATCAAACGGGGCCTTCGGGCCCCGTTTTTTTTGGCCAACGCGCATGCTTAAATAAATTTTCCTTGCACGGTTAAATTTTCTGTATATATTATGTTCTATTCATGATCCGCTTTCCGCACAGGAAAGCACCCGTCAACTGGCCCGGCTTTAAGGCCCGGTGCCGAACATCTGGAGCCTTGCCATGTACGCCCCGAAAATCGAGTTGCCTGAATCGGAAACCGCCGACGATTGGTTCGATCTTGTTGATACGGTCGGCCTCGGCCGCATGAACAATCGGCGCGACGTGTTCAAAGTGGAAAGCATTCTTGCCGACGCGGGCGGTCTCGACGTCGCCGCCACCAACGGCCCGACCGGCTTCGGGTATTACACGCTCGACGATGGCGTGCGCAAATACCAGAAGCGCAATGGCCTCAAGGTGGATGGCTGGCTGCGGCCGGGTGGCCCGACCATCGCCAGAATGCGCGAACAGTTTGGCCAGCGCTTTGCGGGCTTCGCCGCTCCCACGCAAGACCAGATCGAGCAGCACCACGCGTTGGCGTCGCAGGGGCAGGACGGCTTGCTGGTGGCGCGTCCGCCGCGCATCGAACTCAAGAAGCCGAAAAGCTATCCGCCGGTGGACCGCGAGACGCACGGCTCGAACACATCGTGGGTCGAGTTCCTGACGCGCAATCGAAAAAACTTCGACGGCGCGCCCGAGATGCTGGCGACCTACATCAAGAATTTCGGCGCGCAAGGCGTGTTGCAGGCGCGCGATTTCGTTGAGCAGTGGGACACGGCCAAACCCGGCCAAGGGCCGGATGTGGTGGCGGCCGTGCTGCGCCATCTCGACGATTCGGTGGATCAGCGCGCGTTTGTGGGCGGCAATCTGCCGCAGAGCGCGCCCATTGGCACGCTCCGGCCCGAAGCATTGCAGGCGTTTGCGCGAGAAAGCGATGCGGCGCAGACGGGCGAGAGCGGGGTCGATCCGAACATTCAGTTGGCCGCGGCGGGGCGAACGATCATCCAGGGGGCGCTGCCGCAACTTGGCGCAATCGTAGGCGGCGCACTCGCAAAAAGGGAGATCGTCGAAACGCTGAAGCCCGGCCAAGTGCCGTCGAGCCCACCGCCGTTCGTGCCGCCGAGCGGCACGTCCGACCCGCTGCCCGGCCGCAGCCCGGCCCCGCCGCCCGAACAGCAGCCGGGCACCACGCCCGCATCGCCAATCCAAGCGCTGCCGGGTTTCCCGGATTTGACCGACGCAGACCGCGAGGTGCTCAAAACCATCCCGCAAGCCCCGGACGACGTACGCAACGAGATCAATGATATCATCACGAATGTCGTCTTCAATGTCGAATACGACGACGGCCGAACGGATAATCGCGGCAAAGACGCGACTGTCGATGGCACCAACATCGCGGCGGATCAGTTCAAGGAGGCCCTGAAAGGCTCCCGCGTTGCCGATATCTACAAACATGTCGGCGGCGCCTCCCTAGATGGAAAGCGCGAAGCCTACTTGCCGGAGAAAACGATCGCGACACCGGACGGTGCCCGTCGTCCGGACATTACGGTGGGCGTCGAAGGCGATGTGGTCGGAAAGTATCCGTCCGGCCACATCAACACCGCCTCGACCCGTGCCGACGGCGCATTGACCGGCCGCGAACAGCGCGCGATCGAGGCGATCCAAGACGCGGTGAAAGACAGAGGCCTTGCCGAGGCGATCCCCAAACTCGAGGAAGGTGGAGATCGGGCGGAATACGCCAAAGTTGCGCGTTCCGCCGCCGACAGGATCGTCCGAACGATCGAAAAGATTGTGCTTGATTCCATGCGTGCGGCAGACTGAGGTTGTGCGATGGATCTGACAAAGCTGATGCGGGAAGGGCCGAAGCCAGTCATCCCGCCGAATATCGGGCACACTGTGTCGTTTGCATGGTGCCCCAAGGATTGGCGGCGTTTCGAGCTTGCGGTACGCACCGTTTATCCGAACGTTTATTTCTATGAGTCATTGCTGAACTCCGAAGAGTTGGGCGAGGCCGAACCGCCAATGACGCGGCTCGATCGCTTGGTTTGCTCGCGCCCAGGGCGAACCATCCGAATGCTGTTCCCGGATCCGACTTGGGAGCCGAAATGGATTCGGCAAGCGGACGATTTCGGCAATCTGTATTGGACCTTCGACCAATATTGGTCGCCGCGCATCTGGATGGGACCGCCGACGGAGGAACCTTACGAGGATCGTTGGTGGCCACGCGACGGCAGTTCCCCTGTCGTGGCCTGGCAAGGTCGGAGCATTCAAAGCTCCTACCGGCGGCAATTCGAACACGAGGCCAAGTGCCAAGCCAAGATCCTCAATCTCGCTCGCAAGATCGGCCGCCGAATGGTCCTGATTCGATGGGAGTCGCTTGCGGATTATCGCGCGGGTATTGGGCGCGTCGATCGGTTCTTTCGCAGCGGCGAGTCCCACTACGCGTCCGATGGGGTGATCGAATGGTACCGACAGGATCGCTCACGCGCCCTCTTTTTGAACGTTCTGCCGCAACTCGGCATGGCTTTCTCACACATGCCCCCCGAAGACGTGCCCGATCATTTCTGGGGCGACGTCAAAAAACCTAAATGGGTCCTCGAAGCCATCGAGAAATACCGGCGCTAGCGGTGCCGGAGCCTTGCCATGTACGCCCCGAAAATCGGGTCGCCTGAATCGGAAACTTCTGAGTATTGGTTCGATGTTGTTGATACGGTCGGCCTCGGCCGCATGAACAAATGGTTGGGGGAGAGAAAGATCAACGCGGTCGTTTCCCAGACTATTCTATGGGCGTCGAAGACGACGGAAAATCTAAGCTTCCATCGGGCCATATCAACACCGCATCGACTCGTGCCGACGGCTGGCTGACGGGCCGAGAACACCGTGCACGCGACGCGATCGCCCAGAAGCTTGAAGATGAAGAACTCATCCAGACGATTCCTAAATACAAAGAGGGCGACGATCCGAAGGAGTATGCGAAGATCGCGCGTGCCGCTTGCGAACGTGTCGTCGGTGCGCTGGAAAAGTTGATGCTGGACGCTAACCGTTCAAAAAACTAGAGATCTGCCATGGACGTGAAGCAGCTTCTGTGGGAGGGACCGAATCCAGTCACCCCTCCCAATATGGGACGTAGCGTCTCCTTTGCATGGTGCCCGGAGGATTGGCACAAGTTCGAGATTTCGGTGCGCGCTGCGTACCCAAATGTGTTCTTCTACGAAGGTCTCAAAAATTCCGAGGAGTCGGGCGAGACCGAACCGTTGCTTACGCGCATCAAACGACTGGACCAGTCGCGGCCTGGCCGAAAGATAGAAATGTGCTTCCCCGCTCCCGAATGGGAGCCGAAGCTCGTGCGTCTGCCCGACAAGTGGGGAAAGCTCCACTGGACCTTCGACCAATATTGGTCGCCACAAATTTGGATAGGGGCACCAACAAAGGAGCCAAGATACGATTTATGGTGGCATGTAGATGGGGAGATTCCCGCACACTATTGGCCCGGGAATATGATTCAGAGTTCTTTTCGACGACAATTCGAACGTGAAAAGAAAATCGAGGCCAAGATAATGAATCTCGCCCGCAAGATCGGGCGCCGTATGGTTCCCGTCTATTGGGCGTCGCTAACGGACTTTCATGCGGGTCTCGGACGTGTCTACGTTGGTTTTGGCAATAGCAAGTCGTTTGCGGCATCCGAAGGCGTGATCGACTGGTATCGGCAGAATCGTGGCGCCACAATCTGTGTCGAGTTTCCAAAAAGATCCGGTTCGGCTTTCTCGCACATGCCCCCCGAAGACGTGCCTGAGAATTTTTGGGGCGACGTCAAAAAACCTAAATGGGTCCTCGAAGCCATCGAGAGATACCGGCGCTAGCGGTGCCGGAGCCTTGCCGTGTAAGCCCCGAAAATCGGGTCGCCTGAATCGGAAACTTCCGACGATTGGTTCGATGTTGTCGATACGGTCGGGCTCGGCCGCATGAACGATCGGCGTGACGTCTTCAAGGTCGAAAGCATTCTTGCCGATGCGGACGGTCTCGACGTTGTCGCCACTAGAGCCGATTCCGATCACGTAGAGCTGTATCCTGCCGCTTTGAAGTAGTTCGCGCATTCGGCGGGCTTGAATGCCGGGAGGGTATTTTTGATCGCGGCTTCGAGTTCGTCGATGGTGCGTGCTGCGGCGGTGCGGAGCAGGCTTT
>CAMDLT010000061.1 GCA_945901855.1 Asaia bogorensis
CCCTTGTGTTCGATGCGTTCGACCGCATCCCAATCAACCGTCGAAAACGGAATTCCGGTCAATTTCATCGCAAGCTCCTAAAAATGTTCAAAAACATTGTCGAGTCGCGCTTGGCCGACTCGAATCCGCTATGCAACAGTTTCTGTGGAATTCCGAATCGAGGCGTCAACACATGAAGTTCCAAGTCTTTTCCACAGCCGTAGTTTTGCTCTTGGCAGCCACTTCGGCCGAGGCGCAGCGACGCTCCCAGTACTTGGACGGACTCTATGTCAGCGGACAAGCGGGAGGCACCAGAACCGAGGAAACTGGTAGCAGCAGCAATAGCGTGACAACAAAAGCCGGATTTGCAAACGGCTTTATTGGAACCGCTGCTGTCGGTATCGCGCTTGGCAACGGTGTTCGCGGCGAACTTGAAGGATCGGTTCGGCAAGCGACCGTAAATAAACTAGAAAATAGCTATCAAGTGGATGACGGCGGCGGGAATATTTCAACAGTCTCACCTGGACCTGGCGGTCGTATGCGTATTGTCAGCTTGATGGGCAACGCCATTTACGACATTCCAACGTCGATCGGTTTAACCCCATTTGTCGGTGGTGGTGTGGGGGGCGCACGCGTTGAACTGAATAACTTCGGTATCACCGGAGCCAGTCAAGATGCGCCAGGCGGGAGAACAACAACGGGATCGAAGATTGTTCCCGCTTATCAAGGGATTGCAGGCGTCAATTACAGCGTTACAAACAATATCGCTGTTGGTGTCACATACCGTTATTTTGCGACCGACAAGGCGTCGATTGCTAGCGATGCCGCAACCCCTACCAAAATCGCAGTTCGTGACCATTCCATCACGGCCGGCCTCACTTGGTCGTTCAATGCCCAGCCCAACAGCACCCCGAACGCGATCGCCAACGTCGCGGTTGTTCCGTCGAGTATGTCGACCGCTCCGACGCCGCAGCCGCCGCAGAATGCATTCCAACCGAGCCCGCCACAGGTAGCCGCTGCCCCCACCCAAGCTGCGCAAGCCGCAGCTGCAGGTGGGCCGCGCGCGTTCACGATTTTCTTTGAATTCGACAAGGCGGCGATCTCGGCCGATGCCGACCGTGTCATCGCCCAAGCAGCTGAGACAGCTAGAGCCGGTGTTTTCACCCGTATCCGTGCAACAGGCCATACAGATACGGTTGGTACGCCGCGCTACAATATGGCCTTGTCGATTCGCCGTGCAAATGCGGTACGCGATGTGCTTGTTCGCGAAGGGATACCAGCCACGCAGATCGTTGTTGTCGGTCGTGGCGAAACGCAACTCCTCGTCCCTTCGCCTGATAATATGAACGAACCCCGCAATCGGCGTGTCGAAATTGTTATAGAATAGAGGGTCATAGCCGCCGTACGGCGTGACGTGATGACTGTGTTTTTTGTGCAACAGCGTATTTCTACTTACGTGTTTAGCAGTGCATTTCTCCAATTTTATGGTACAAGAAGACATCAGGTCCTGATGTCATTTCGACATCTCGGCTCAGTAAGTTGTGTTTTGAACGTTTGAAAGGGTTTCCAGAATGTTGTCGCGCTCCGCACTCCTTGCTGCCGTAGCCACGGTTGCCCTAGTTGGCACGGCGTCCGCCCAAAGCGTCTCAGGATTTTATATCGGCGGCGGTGCTGGGGTCTCGCTCCTTCAGGATATCGATGGGACTTACAAGCCTGCTGGCTCAAAGGGCAACGAAGAATACAAGACCGGCTACGGCCTTTTGGGCGCGTTGGGTTACGGCTACAGCAATGGCTTCCGGTCAGAGCTCGAAATCGCCTGGAATGACTTCAAAGCCAAGAACAGCACACAAAACTTGGGCAGCGGGATTACCGCAACGACGGGCGGCAACGCTAGCGCCTTCACGGTTATGGGCAACGCGCTTTACGACTTCAATCTGGGCCTGCCGGTCACGCCGTATTTGGGCGTCGGTCTCGGTTGGATGCGCTTGAACGCCGAAAGCAAGGTCAACTCGAATATCGGCAACATCACGGCCATCGACGACTCGGCCGATGCGGTTGGCTACCAGTTGATCGCGGGCATGGCATTGCCTTTGATGAGCAATTTGAAGGCGACATTGGATTATCGCTTCAAGTCGACCATCGACAAGCCGAAGTTCGATACGTCGGCGTCGCTGCGCGGCCTCAACGGCAACTTGCAGACGTTCGAAGCCGACCGTCCGATGGTCCACACGGTATTGCTCGGCCTGCGCTATGAATTCGGCGCACCAGCGCGTCCGACTCCGGCCGCAGCGCCTGCTCCCGCACCAGCGCCTGCTCCGGCACCAGCGCCCGTTGCTGCACCCGCTCCCGCACCGGCGCCTGCCGCAGCACCGGTCGCGCAGATCCAGCGCAACTTCCTTGTGTTCTTCGACTTCAACGAATCGGTTCTGACGCCAGAGGCCGCACGCATCGTCCAGCAGGCCAGCACGACGGCACGCCAGGGCAATGTGACGCGTATCACCGCGACAGGTCATACCGATACGTCGGGCTCGCCGCAGTACAACCAGCGCCTCTCGGAGCGCCGTGCGGACGCCGTCCGCGCCGAACTGGTTCGCCAGGGTATCCCGGCCAATCAGATCGTGACGATCGGTCGTGGCGAAGGCGAACTTCGCGTTCGTACCGCCGACGGCGTGCGCGAACCGCAGAACCGCCGTGTGGAAATCGTCCTGCAGTAAACGCTGCATTACGTCATTCGGAACAAAAAAAGGGCCGGTCGCAAGACCGGCCCTTTCTCGTTGGGCGTGCCCCATTGCGGGATCCAATCTACGTATTTGCTATCTCAGTGCATTGGCGCCATGGCGGGATGCGGCGCCAAGCCAAGCCAAAAACAACCTAGATCGGCGTTTCCACAAGCCCCAAGCGGGACAAAAACGTTTAGGAGCGTTTGGTCGAAGCGCAAACGTGCCTACAAATCACAGGCTGCAGTCGCGCCATGATCGACCGCCTAACGCGCCAGGGCGTACTGCATCGCCGGATCGCGGCCGCAGCTCTCGCCGACGCGCATCTCGCCGATCTTGGCCTTCGCTTCGACATGCTCGCCCAACTTCCCGCGCGCGATATCGGCGACGTCGGAAAACTGCTTGACGGTTTCGTCGCAAAAGCCATGCGATTCCATCGAGCGGTTCGACGCGTCATTGGCAAGCGCGGTTGTAAACGTGTCGTACCGGCGCTGCGGATTGCCGCCGCCGACGCGCGCAAAATGCTGCTGAATGACCCGGTTGTGGCGCTGCAGCTCGGCGCTATGGCGATCCATGAACGCATTGTAGCGGCCGCTCTGGTCGATCGCGCGCGCGCACGAAAGCGTCGCGACCATCAGTTCGGTCTGCAGCACGCGTGCTTTCACGGCAACCGCCTCCTCGCGCGTCAGGCATTGCTGCTGCGCCAAGGCCAAGCCGGAGCCAAGCACCAATGCTGCCAACGTTACCGTGACTGTCCGGCCAATGCGCACGATTCACTCCTGCCGCTGCGATCCGATACCGGTTATATACGAAGCCAGCGGGGCTTCCGACCAGCATTTTCGCGGACTCGCTAAGTAACGGAGGCAGAATTGAAAATTGGCATTGTTGGACTTGGCTCAATTGGCGCCGCTGTGGCAAAGCGCATTGCCGCGCCGTTGCGGCTCGTGGCGGTCGCCGGGCGCGAGTCGGCGGCTACGGCGGCCAAGGCCGCTGCTCTTGGCTTACGCATACCGGCAGTGGCGCTCGGCGAATTGGTTGCCGCCAGCAACGTTGTGGTCGATTGCGCAACGGCCCAAAGCTTCCGGCACATCGCCGAAACGACCGTGGCGGCGGGACGAACGCTTGTTACCGTCAATGCGGCGGCTTTGCTCGACCATCTCGATTTGGTCGATATGGCCGCCGCCAACGGTGGGCGCATAGTGGTGGCAACCGGGGCCTTGCTGGCGCTGGATGCCGTCGCGGCTGCGGCGCTTGGTACGATCGAACGCGTGACAATGCGCAACCGCAAACCGCCGGCAGGATTGGCAGATGCGCCCTATATCGTTGCCAACAAAATAGAGCTTGCCCGTCTTCGCGAGCCGCTATGCGTCTTCAGCGGCACCGCACGCGACGCGGCCAAAGGCTTTCCTGCCAATGTCAACGTGGCGGCCGCGCTGAGCCTAGCCGGTGCCGGGCCGGACAGGACATGGGTCGAAATCTGGGCCGATCCCGCCTTGACGCGCAACGTCCACGAATTCGAACTCGTGTCCGACAGCGTGACATTCTTTGCGCGCACCGAAGGCCTGCCCTCGCCCGACAACCCGAAAACGAGCGCCATCGTGCCGCTGTCCGTGCTGGCGACGCTGCAGCGCCTTCAATCGCCGCTCAGGATCGGGACGTAGTGACGATTTTGGCCCCACCTGCCGCCAAAAACTTGTGGACCGGGCAGTGTTCGGCGATGGCAAGCAAGCGCGTCCGCTGGTCGCCATCGAGCATGCCGTCGAATTCGATTTCGCGCGCGATCGAATTGTCCGCCGCCATCGATACATGGGTCTGAATACGACCGACATTCCAGCCTTTGCGGTCGGCATAAAGCCGCAGGGTCATGTTTGTGCACGCCCCGAGGCCCGCGAGCACAAACCCAAACGGCGGCAGGCCGCTCGCATGGCCGCCTTCGGCGATCGGCAAGTCGGAAATGACGACGTGGCCTTCCGCGTGGATTTCGTTGACATATTTTGGTTCCGATTCGACGACGAGAATGGGTGGGGTATGCGCCATAGGACGCTCCTGCTGAAAAACTTGAATTGACGGCATGCGCCAAGGGACAATGGACCGATGAATAACGACGATATCGAAGTTTTGGCACGCACGACAAGCTATCGAGGCTTTCTGCGCGTCGATGAAATCAAACTACGCCACCGGCTGTTTGCAGGCGGCTGGAGCCCGACCCTGTCGCGCGAAGTGATGGAACGCGGCAATGCGGTGTCGGCCGTCCTCTACGATCCGGGCCGCGACCAAATCGTGCTGATCGAACAGTTTCGCGTCGGCGCATTTTCGGCCGGAGAAACGCCGTGGATGGTCGAAGGGGTCGCGGGCATGCTGGCCAAGGGCGCCGACCCGATCGCCACGCTGCGCCACGAAATTGCCGAGGAGACCGGGCTTGAGCCGCTGGCGATCGAGCGCATCGGGCGGGCCATGCCCTCGCCCGGCGGGACAAGCGAGTGCGTCGAAATGTACGCCGCCAAGGTGGACGCTGGCAAAGCCGGCGGCTTTCACGGACTTGCGCACGAGGGCGAAGACATTCGCGTCTTTGCCGAAGATTTCGATGCGGCCTTGGCGTCGTTTTTCGACGGCACGCGCATCGGCAGTTCGTTTACGATCATGGGCCTGCAATGGCTTGCGCTCAATCGCGCTGGCTTGCGCGCCAAATGGGGGACTTAGAATGGCAAGCGACATTCGCAACGGCTTCGTCGGCACCATCGGCAACACGCCCCTGATCCGTCTTCGCAAAGCAAGCGAAGCCACAGGCTGCGAGATTCTTGGCAAGGCCGAGTTCTTGAATCCGGGCGGATCGGTCAAAGACCGCGCGGCCTTGCAGATGATTCTCGATGCCGAAGAAAAGGGCCTGCTGCGCCCCGGCGGCATCATCGTCGAAGGCACTGCCGGCAATACCGGTATCGGCCTCGCCCTCGTGGGCAATGCGCGCGGCTATCGCAGCGTGATCGTGATGCCCGATACGCAAAGCCAGGAGAAAAAGGATTTTCTGCGCCTGATCGGCGCCGAGTTGCGCCTCGTCCCCGCGGCCCCCTACGCGAACCCCAACAACTACATCAAAGTATCGGGGCGCCTCGCCGAAGATATCGCAAAATCTCATCCCGCAGGCGCTTTATGGGCCAACCAATTCGACAATGTTGCCAATCGCGAGGCGCATGTCCGCACCACGGGGCCCGAAATCTTCCGCCAGACAGACGGCAAGGTCGACGCATTCGTGTGCGCCGTCGGCTCCGGCGGAACGCTTGCCGGCACGGCGAGCGCTCTGCGCGCCCTCAAACCTTCCGTCAAGATCGGCATCGCCGATCCTTTCGGCGCGGCGCTCTACAGCTATTTCACGACCGGCGCTCTGAAGTCCGAGGGCAGTTCGATCACCGAAGGAATCGGTCAGGGCCGTATCACCAAAAATCTCGAAGGACTTGCGGTCGATCACGCATTCCGGATCGCCGACGAAGAGGCTGTGCGCATCGTCTTCGACTTGCTGGCCGACGAAGGTTTGTTCTTGGGTGCGTCGTCCGGCGTCAATGTCGCGGGCGCCATCGCGATGGCGCGACTCCTCGGACCGGGCCATACGATCGTAACCATCCTTTGCGATGGTGGCGCGCGGTATGCGTCCAAATTGTTTGACCCGGCCTTCTTGCGCAGCAAAAATTTGCCCGTACCAAGCTGGCTCGACGATCGCGCCGCCCTGCCCGTTCCCACCCCCCTACAAACGGTGACCGCATGAGCTTCCCCGCTTTGGTGTCGGCCGAATGGCTGGCAGCGCGCCTCGACGATGCCAGCGTACGCGTCATCGATGCCTCGTACCATCTGCCGACTGTCAAACGCGACGCCAAGACCGAGTACTTGGCGAGCCATATTCCCGGAGCCGTATTTTTCGATATCGAAGCGATCAGCGACCATAACAATCCGCTGCCGCACATGCTGCCCGACGCAGACACGTTTGCCGCCGCAATCGGGGCCCTTGGCATCGATGCCGACACGCATGTTGTGGCCTACGATGTCTACGGTTTGATGAGTGCGGCGCGCGCCTGGTGGATGCTGCGCACATTTGGACACGAACGCGTATCGATCCTCGATGGCGGGTTCGCCAAGTGGCGCGCGGACGGGCACCCAGTTTCGACGACCGAAGCGCGACCGGCCGCACGTCGTTTCCAGGCCAAATTCCGGCCCGAGCTTGTGCGCAGCCAAGCCAATCTTGTTACGAATCTTCAGACCGGCGAATTTCAAGTGGTCGATGCGCGCTCGGCCGCGCGCTTTGTTGGCCAAGCGCCGGAACCGCGTGCGGGCCTGCGCGGCGGCCATATTCCAAGTTCGAAGAACGTGCCCTATACCGCACTGCTCGATCCAGCAACGCAGACCGTACTGCCGCCCGATGAACTCGCCAAACGTTTTGCCGCTGCCGGGCTCGATCCTGCTCGCCCCATCGTTGCGTCGTGCGGATCAGGCGTCACCGCGTGCGTGCTTGCCCTCGGGCTCTACCAGATCGGCCACCCGGACGCGGCCGTTTATGACGGCTCGTGGTCGGAATGGGGCCTTGAAAGCGGTCCGCCGATTGCCGTCGACGACTGAGCAAAAAACGAGCGCGAGCGACTTGCCGACAGAATCTCAGTGATTGAGGATCTGCGACAAGAAAAGCTTGGTGCGTTCGTTCTGGGGATTGCCGAAGAAGGCTTCGGGCTCGTTGGCCTCGACGATCTCGCCCTTGTCCATGAACACGACGCGATCGGCGACGGCCTTCGCAAAGCCCATTTCGTGCGTGACGCAGATCATCGTCATGCCTTCGCGCGCAAGTTCAACCATGGTGTCGAGCACCTCCTTGACCATTTCGGGGTCGAGGGCCGATGTCGGCTCGTCGAACAGCATGATCTTGGGCTTCATGCACAAAGAGCGCGCGATCGCCACGCGCTGCTGCTGGCCACCCGAAAGCTGGCCCGGATATTTGTTGGCCTGCTCGGGGATGCGTACGCGCTGGAGGAAATGCATTGCTGTTTCTTCGGCTTCCTTCTTGGGCACTTTGCGCACCCAAATCGGCGCCAGTGTTAGGTTTTCGAGCACGGTCAGATGCGGAAACAGATTGAAGTGCTGGAACACCATGCCGACTTCGCGCCGGATCGCCTCGATGTTTTTAAGGTCGTTCGTGAGCTCGATGCCGTCGACCATTAGAAGCCCCTTCTGGTGCTCCTCAAGCCGATTGATGCAGCGGATCATCGTCGACTTGCCAGATCCCGAAGGCCCGCACACGACGATCTTTTGGCCGCGCTCGCATACGAAGTCGATGTTACGCAGCACATGGAAATCGCCGTACCATTTGTTGAGACCCTTGAGCTGGATCATCGGGCCGACGGCGTTGTGGACGGGGGAAGCGGTCATGGCGCGAGAGCTCCGAGGTTAGCGGTGTTTGTTGCGGTTGAGTTCGACTTCGATGCGCTGGCTGTATTTCGACATCGCGAAGCAGAAGACGAAATAGATCAGCGAAACGCCGAAATAGGCTTCCGGTCCGAAGCCGCGCCATTGCGGATCGGCGACTGCAACTTTGGCTGCGTTCAGAATGTCGAGCAAGCCGATAATCAGCACGAGCGAAGTGTCCTTGAAAAGCCCGATGAACGTGTTGACCATCGGCGGGATCACCATACGCAGGGCCTGCGGCAATACGATCATCATCGTTGATTGCCAATAGGACAGCCCCAACGCGTCGGCCGCTTCGTACTGGCCCTTGGGCAGGGACTGCAAACCGCCGCGAATGACTTCCGCCAGATAGGCGCCTGCAAACATGATGATCGCGATTTGCGCGCGCAGCAATTTGTCGATCGACATGCCTTCCGGCAAAAACAGCGGAAACATGACCGATGCCATGAACAAGAGGCTGATCAGCGGCACGCCGCGGATCAGTTCGATGTAGACGATGCACATCGTCTTGATGACCGGCATATGCGAACGCCGCCCGAGTGCGAGCAGGATTGCGAGCGGAAACGCCAGCGCCAACCCGAACGTCGAAAGAATGAGGGTCAGAACCAGCCCGCCCCAACGTTCCTGCGGCACGAAGCTCAAGCCGAACACGCCGCCCCACATCAGAACCGCGATGGACACAAGGCCCGCAACCCACGCGATGGGCAGCCGCATGTTCCAATTCGCGCGCATGGCGCTGAAAAAATACAGACCGATAAAAATCGCAGAAGAGATGGCCGGGCGCCATTGCTCGTCAAACGGATACGTCGCAAAGAGAATAAAACGCCATTTTTCGCCGAACATCGTCCAGCAGGCGCCAACGCCCTTGGCCGCGCGACAATCCGCCGAACTGCCGGTCCAGACCGCGTTGAAAACGCCCCACGGCAAGAAAAACATTAGCGCCTTGGCGACGATATAGAACACCACCAAAGTCAACGCCGTGTTGGCCCAGCTCGAAAACAGATTGACGCGGACCCACGCCATCAATTTGGAATCCGCCATCCCGCCTATCGCGGCCGTATTTGCGTTGGCCATGGCTTAGCGCTCCTTGAAGGCGATGCGTTTGTTGTAATAGTTCATCAGCAGCGAGATCGACAGGCTGACGCTGAGATACGCCGCCATGATCATTGCGATGCCTTCGATCGCCTGGCCGGTCTGGTTGAGGGTCGTGTTGACGATCGACACAAGATCCGGATAGCCGATGGCGACCGCCAGCGACGAGTTCTTGGTCAGGTTCAGGAACTGGCTTGTCATCGGCGGAATGATCACACGCAAGGCCTGCGGCAGAATAACGAGCTGCAACATTGGCCCGCGGCGCAACCCGAGGGCGGATGCCGCCTCCGTTTGGCCGTTTGGAACCGCCAAGATGCCCGCTCGCACGATCTCCGCGATAAAGCCCGCCGTATACGTCACGAGCCCGACCAGCAATGCCGCAAACTCCGGCGTCATGGTCAGGCCGCCCTGGAAGTTGAAGCCGCGCAGGACGGGCCAATCCATCGCAACGGGCGCGCCGCCGATCAGCCAAACGGCAAGCGGCAAACCGAACAGAAGACCGATCGTCGTCAAAAGAACTGGAAATTGCTCGCCCGTCGCGGCCTGGCGCGCGCGCGCCCAGCGCGCAACAAAATACGAAGCAACGATCGCGGCCAAAAACGCGAGCCCCATCCACGCATGGACCCAATGCTCGGCCGGGATCGGGATCTTGACGCCGCGATTGGAAAAAAACACGCCCGGCAGCGCCTCGATCGCCTGCCGCGGTCCGGGCAGGCTGTCCTGGAACATTGCCCACCAGAAGAACAACTGCACCAAGAGCGGCAAATTGCGGATGAATTCGACGTAAACGTCGCAAACTTTTGCGACAAGAACGTTCTTGGATAGACGCCCAATGCCGATGATCGTGCCCAAAATTGTCGCCAGAACGATGCCAATCACCGCCACGCGAAGCGTATTGAGGATACCGACAAAGACAGCGCGCCCATACGTGTCTTGTGGTCCGTATTCGATGATCGCCTCACCGATCGCAAACCCGGCTTCGCGCGACAAAAAGGCCCAACCCGTGGCAAATCCGCGCGTCGCGAGGTTTGTCAGCGTGTTGGAAATCAGCCACCACAACGAGAATCCGACGATTCCCACGACGACGATTTGCCAAAAAATTGCCCGGAATGTCGGATCGCTCAACGAATAACGCATCGCGTTTCCGTTGGCGCGTCCACCGGAGCCTGCCGATTGACCGGCCATCGCTCCACCCCTCTGTTCGCGGGCACATCAACGACATGTGCCAGCAGTTGCTGACTTGCGGCTCTAGCGACCGCATTGTTCTGCTTTCAAAAACCGGGCCAACCCACCGGATTGGCCCGGTTCCCGACCGTCTAGTCCTGCAAAGTTTAGCGAAGCGGCGGGTTATACATCAGGCCGCCCTTGGTCCAAAGATTGTTCACGCCGCGCTCGATGCCGAGCGGCGTGATGTTACGCGTGAAGCTTTCGCCGTAATTGCCGACCTGCTTGATGATGTTGTAGGCCCAGCGATTGTCGAGACCGAGCATCGCCCCCATGCCGCCCGTGACGCCCAGCACACGCTGGATGTTCGGGTTGGTCGAGGTCAGCATCTGATCGACATTGGCGGACGTGATGCCCGCTTCTTCGGCTTCGAGCATCGCGAAGTGCGCCCAACGCACGACATCGGCCCAACGCTGGTCGCCATGGCGAACCGACGGGCCCAAGGGCTCCTTCGAGATCACTTCCGGCAGGATCACATGGTCGCCCGGCACCGGCGTGCGCGACGCGCGCACCGAGGCAAGACCCGAGATATCAGTCGTGTAGGCATCGCACCGGCCCGCGAGATAGGCCGAGACGTTTTCTTCTTCGCGCTCGATGACGACGGGCGTGAAGCGGATGTTGTTGGCGCGGAAATAGTCGGCGAGGTTGAGTTCGGTCGTCGTGCCGGGTTGCACGCAGATCGTGGCGCCATTGAGTTCCTTGGCGCTCTTGACGTTCAGCGACTTCTTCACCATGAAGCCCTGCCCGTCGTAGAAATTGACGCCCGTGAACTCGAGGCCGAGCGACGTGTCGCGCGACAAGGTCCATGTCGTGTTGCGCGCAAGCAAATCGACTTCGCCCGACTGCAGCGCCGTGAAGCGCTGCTGCGCCGTCAAGGCCGTGTAGCGCACCTTCGTTGCGTCGCCGAAAATCGCGGCGGCAACCGCACGGCACACGTCGACATCGAGGCCGGTCCACACGCCTTGGGCGTTGGGCAAGCCGAACCCAGCGACGCTGCCGTTGGCACCGCATTGCAAGAACCCGCGCGCCTTAATGGCATCGACGGTCGGCGATGTTGCTGCCTGCTGGGCTACAGCGGGCAGCGAACCGGCAACAGCGGCAATGGCCGTCGCCAGCAGAAGAGCTTTGGTTTTCATTCGAGAAACACTCCCTATTGGGCCAAAATGCTGGCCTGCCGAACAATAGCAATCGTCAGCCGCCATTCGGCTTTGCTCTACGACCGCCCTTTTAACGACGCGAAGCTATCACGGTGCCCCAATCCCGCTCAATCAAATTGTATCGACACAGCCACACCAGTGGCCCAGGCGCGGAGGGAACGCTATAGTTTAGCGCAAATTTCCGCTTCTCCCACGCTCAGGCAGCCCCAAGCGATGAAACCCGAAACCAAAGTCACGACGCTCGGCCGCGATCCGGAAGCCAATTTCGGCGTCGTCAATCCGCCCGTCTACCACGCGTCCACCATTCTGTTTCCGACCTTGGCGGCTTACGACAACTCCCACAAAACCAAAGCCAAGAACCAGATGCGCTACGGACGCTACGGCACGCCGACAACCTTTGCGCTGCAAGATGCGCTGTCGGAACTGGAAGGCGGCTATGCAAGTTTTGTCGTGGGTTCCGGTATCGCGGCAGTGGCCGGTGCCTTGTCGGCATTCGCGAAGACGGGCGACCACATTCTTTGCGTCGATACGGCCTACGGTCCCACGCGCGAGATTTGCGAGAAATACCTGAAGCGTTTCGGCGTCGAAACGACCTATTACGATCCTGCGATCGGTGCGCGCATCGAGGGCCTGATAAAGCCAAACACCGTGCTGTGCATCCTGGAATCGCCCGGCTCCGTGACGTTCGAGGTTCAAGACGTGCCCGCGATCGCCGCCGCTTGCCGCAAGCACAACGTTTACACGGCGATCGACAACACCTGGGCAACGCCCCTCTATTTCCGGCCCTTCGATCATGGCGTTGACGTGTCGATCCAGGCTGCGACCAAATACATTACCGGCCACTCCGACGTCAGCATGGGCGTGATCGGCGTGCGCACCCAAGCGCTCTACGACATCGTACGCGCGACGGTCGATCAATTGGGTGCGGCAAGCGGGCCGGACGACCAATATCTTGCGTTACGCGGGCTGCGCACGTTGGCCGTGCGCCTGCCGCGCCACCACGAAACCGGCCTCGCCCTCGCGCGTTGGCTACAATCGCAACCAGAAGTCACACGCATCATGCACCCGGCCTTGTCCAACGATCCTTCGCACACGCTGTGGAAGCGCGATTTTAAAGGCGCCTCCGGCCTTTTTGGTTTTGTGATCGACCCAGTCGCGCGTAACGTGCTGGCGGAATTCCTCGACGGGCTTGAACTGTTTGGCATGGGCGCCTCCTGGGGCGGTTATGAAAGCCTCATGATCCCGCAAGACGTGCGTAAAAACCGTACCGCAACGCCATGGACCGATCCCGGCCAGATTCTTCGCGTGCATGCCGGCCTCGAAGCGCCCGAAGATTTGATTGCCGATCTGGAAAAAGGCTTCCAGCGACTGCGCAAGGCGAAAGCCGGATGACGGACGACGTGATCGACGCTCTGCTCGCCGAAATCGCATTCGACACGCAAGGCCTGGTCGCCGCGATCGCCCAGCAGCACGATACCGGCGAGATCTTGATGCTCGCTTACATGAACCGCGCGGCCGTGCGCGAGACGCTTGCGACAGGCACAGTTTGCTACTGGTCGCGCAGTCGCATGAAGCTGTGGCGCAAAGGCGAGAGTTCGGGCCAGCAGCAACGCTTGATCGAATTGCGCCTCGATTGCGACGCCGACGCCCTGCTCGTGCGCGTCGATCAAACGGGCGTTGCCTGCCATACCGGTCGGCGCGATTGTTTTTTTCGCGTCGCCAAAGATGGCCGTTGGGTCGTCGACAAACCCGTCTTGGTCGATCCGGACAGACTTTATGGCACCTGACGCGCGCCCGCGACTGCGAATCTTGCTGGGCGAGGCCATCGCTATCGGACCCGGCAAGGCGGATTTGCTGGCCGCGATCGCGACCACCGGCTCGATCTCGGGCGCCGCGCGTGCGATGCGCATGAGCTATCGGCGCGCTTGGCTGTTGGCGCACGAACTCAATCGATCTTTTTGCGCGCCGCTCATCGTCAGCGGGGTCGGCGGACGGCGCGGCGGCGGCGCCAGCGTCACAGAACTCGGGCACGATGTTTTGCGCCGTTATCGGGGCATGGAAACGCTCGCCGCCTCGTGTCTAAGGGCTGATATCCGCAGCTTTGCCAAGCTCCTCAAGTCAAAAAATCTCAAAAAATCTTGACAAAACAAATATTTACTCACCCACTGTTGATATCTGTTGCGCCTGCTAAATTTTCTTGTCTTGCTTGCTAAACAGCGCTATATTCGAATTTAACTACGAATAGGTCGAAAACCATCCGATTTTGGCCGTCAGAAGGACCGTCAACTATGGTGGCTTTGCCGCCGATCACAGCTGGGTCTACCGCGCCGGGGTTTGTCCGGGCGTCGGTGGCCGTGCAGGCTTCAAGCGCTTCCGCACCGGAATCTCGCCCGGCTGCGTCGCCTGTTGCTGCGCCGGCTGTTTCGATCGAGTTGGGCGGAGGTGCTGCTTCGTCGGCCATTGCCAGTCAGGTTCGTCGCGATCTGATCAACGGCAGCCGCGCGCTAGCGGCCGGCGGCGAGACTTCCGCGGCCGTTTCGCGTCCCCCCGTCACCTTGCCCGACCCGCCCTATACACAAAATGTTGGGCTCTACGACAATTCAACACGGGTTTTCGTCGATATCGTATTGTCGGGCGATCAGGGAAAGCGTGTCGCACGCGTGTTCGGAACGCCGCCGCCGCCAAAACCCAAATCAGAGCCCGTCAACATCATCGCATGACGGCATTGGCGCTGTTTCTTCACAAGACATTCGCCTGTCATTTCGATTAACGTGCGTGCATCTGTTGCGTTAGATCGAAACACACATGAACGATTTTGGCCAAGCACTCAGCAGTCTCGACGCGGTGGGTCCCGAAAAAGCGTTGGGCGTTTTTGTGGCGGCCGTGCGCGGCACGGTCCCGGACGCGCCCGCCTGCTATTTCGATCTGATGGGCGCCGAAGACGCGGAGCGGCGACGTCTGCAGCGGCAGTGCGAAACGCATTTCCAAAGTTTGCCGATCGAAACGCGGGAGAGGATACGCCGCAACGCGATCATCAAAGCGCAGGAAATCGTCCAAAGCCCGTTCGAGCGCCTGGCAGCGACGATGACCGCCTCGCTCGAAGCAACGAGCTTGGACGATCTGTTCCCGAAGTAACGCGAGACAATCTATAGGCAGTCGTGGCGAGCCGTAGTGGATGTAGGTGAGAACCTTTGGATCGAAACAGGTATGTTCGAAATCTGCTCCTGATTATCTGATACAAGTCATGTATCTGCGGTGGTCATTAAATCGCCCAATGTGGCCAAGATTCCGCATTCTGCTTGGTTCGAAAGCTCGGCCAGGTCAATGCAGGCCACCTGGACCCGAGGCAGCCCACATCGAAAAAATTAGAGTGTCGGTCTTAAGGGACGACCACGGCGTTGACGCATCATATAGCTATGCACTTTTCCATATTGTGGTCCAACCAAGGCATCGGGTGTGTGATGGACTTGGCCTGAGCCCGTGAACTCACCCGTTTGAATGTAGAGTCTGTTCCTTATTTGACCCTGTCTGGGTGGTTGTGGCAACGGGGCGAGGCGCGAAGCCCCGTGGGTAGCGCAGCGTCTCGCCCCGTTGCATCGCGAGGACGCTTGCC
>CAMDLT010000062.1 GCA_945901855.1 Asaia bogorensis
GTGGCCCTTGTCGGCGACAAGCTTCGCTTCGACGATGGCCGGATCGACGCCGTGCCGCCAATCGCCCGGAACAAAATCAACGACCAATCCGAAGCGCTCGGCGATTTTGCGCCACAATGTCGCGAAATGGCCCGTTTCGAACATCAGCACCTTGTCGCCCGGCGACAGCGTGTTGACGAGCGCCGCTTCCCACGCCCCCGTGCCGGACGCCGGGTAGATAATGACGGGCTGCTGGGTTTTGAAAATGCCCTTGATGCCCTTCAAAACCGACAGGCCGAGCGCACCGAATTCAGGACCGCGATGGTCGATCGTGGGATTGTCGATCGCGCGCAAAATCCGGTCCGGCACGCTGGTCGGCCCCGGAATTTGCAGAAAATGACGTCCGCTCGGGGCATAGTTCAGCTTCAGCATGGGGCGCTCCTCTGTGATCTTTCATTTGGTATACAAATTTGTATCCGATGTGTCAAGCTTGATGACAGGCGCGTAAATTTTGGTATACAATGCTTTTATGCCGGATGATTTCCGCCCCTTAGAACGCGCGACCTTGCCGCAAAACGCGGCCAGCCAACTGCGCCAAATGATTTTCGACGGCGCCTTGGCCGCGAGCGAACGCCTCAACGAGCGCGTGCTGTGCGAGCGGCTGGGAATTTCGCGTACCCCCCTGCGCGAGGCGTTGCGCATGCTGGCGGCCGAAGGGCTCGTGCAGGTCGAACCCAATCGCGGCGCCATCGTCGCCCCCATCGAACGCGCGGACATCGAAGCGGCGTTCGAGGTGCTGGGCGCGCTCGAAGGCTTGGCGGGCGAATTGGCAGCAGCGCGCATCACGGATGCCGAATTCGCCGAAATCCAGGCGCTGCATTTTGAAATGCGCGCCCACCATGCGCGCGGCGACCGGGCTGCCTATTTCGCCGCCAATCAGGCGATCCATGCGCGGATCGCCGCGGCCGGCGGCAATGGCGTGCTGGCCGACACGTTCGAAAAACTGAACGCGCGCGTTAAGCGCGTGCGGTATGCGGCAAATCTTTCGCGCGCGCGCTGGGACAAAGCGGTCGCCGAGCACGACCGCATGATCGAAGCGCTGGCCGCGCGAGACGGCGCGGCGCTGCGAAAAATCCTGGAAGCGCATCTGGCGGGCAAACGCGAAAGCGTGCTAGCCGCCTTTGCCGCAGATACCGCCGCCGAAGCCTACGATTGAACCGGAGAAACAAGTCCATGCCCCTCGACAGCCCCGGCCCCGCAAGCTCCGCTTTCGAAGCGCGCCTGCGCAAGGAACTCAAAGGCGACGTGCTGTTCGGCAAGTTCGATCGCGGACGCTATTCGACCGACGCGTCGATTTACCAGATCGAGCCCGTGGGCGTGGTGGTGCCGCGCGACTTCGAGGATGCGCGCATCGCGATTCAAATCGCCGCCGAGGAACGCGTGGCCGTGCTGCCGCGCGGCGGCGGCACCTCGCAATGCGGGCAGACCGTGGGCGCGGCCCTCGTCATCGACAACGCCAAGCATCTCAAGAAGCTCCTGCATCTCGACGTCGAAAAACGCACGGCCATCGTCGAGCCCGGCATCGTGCTCGACCATCTCAATGCCGCCTTGAAACCGCATGGCCTGTGGTTTCCGGTCGACGTTTCGACCTCAGCGCAGGCGACGATCGGCGGCATGGCCGGCAACAATTCGTGCGGCTCGCGGTCGCTCTTCTACGGCAACATGGTCCACAACGTGCTGGGCATCGACGCGTTGCTGGCCGACGGCACGCAAGCGCATTTCGGCGCGCTCGCAGCTGATCTTGCCGGGCTCCAAGGACCGCAACGCTTCCAGGACATCGTGCGCGATCTGCGCCGCATCGCCGCGCGCGACGCCGACGAAATCGAAGCGCGCTACCCCAAGCTTCTGCGCCGCGTGGGCGGCTATAATCTCGACACCGTAAAGGCCGACGCCGCGCACAATCTGGCGCATGTTCTGGTCGGCTCGGAGGCGACGCTCGCCTATTCGCGCGCGGTCCATCTCAAACTTGCGCCGCTGCCGCGCCACAAGACGCTGGGCGTCGTGCATTTCCCGACCTTCTATCAGGCGATGGAAATGACCCAACATATCGTGGCGCTGGGTCCCGTCGCAGTCGAACTCGTCGACCGCACGATGATCGATCTGTCGCGCAGCATCCCGGCCTATGCGGGCATCGTGAAGCGCTTCTTGAAGGGCGAACCCGACGCGGTCCTGCTGGTCGAATTCGCGGGCGAAGATCTGGCAGCGCAGCAAAAGAAGCTGCGCGATCTGGTCGCGCTGATGGGCGATTTGGGCCTGCCGGAGTCGGTCGTCGAGATCGTCGAGGCCGACTTCCAAAAGGACGTGTGGGAAGTCCGCAAGGCGGGCCTCAACATCATGATGTCGATGAAGGGCGACGGCAAGCCCGTGTCGTTCATCGAAGATTGCGCCGTGCCGCTCGAACATCTGGCCGAATATACCGCGCGCTTGACGCGCGTGTTCGAAGCGAACGGCACCAAGGGCACGTGGTACGCGCACGCCTCGGTCGGCTGCCTGCATGTGCGCCCGATCCTCAACATGAAAGAGGACGGCGCCAAGAAAATGCGCGCGATCGCCGAGGAGGCCGCAGCGCTCGTGCGCGAATACAAAGGCGCGTATTCGGGCGAACATGGCGACGGGCTCGTACGCTCGGAATGGATCGCACCCTTCTTCGGGCCGCGTCTGACCGGCGCGTTCGAGGAGATCAAAGACATGTTCGATCCGGCCGGCATCATGAACCCCGGCAAGATCGTGCGCCCGTCCAAACAGGACGACCGCAGTCTGTTCCGCTTCAAGCCCGGCTACGCGGTCGGAAAAATCGACACGGCGCTCGATTGGTCGAAGGGCGGCGGCTTCGCCGGCGCGATCGAGATGTGCAACAACAACGGCCATTGCCGCAAGTTCGATGCGGGCACGATGTGCCCCTCGTACCGCGTGACGGGCGAGGAAAAGCACCTGACGCGCGGGCGCGCGAATTCGCTGCGGTTGGCGATTTCGGGCCAACTCGGGCCCGACGCGCTGACCAGCGACGCGATGTACGAAACTATGCGCCTGTGCGTGGGCTGCAAGGGCTGCAAGCGCGAATGCCCGACCGGCGTGGACATGGCCAAAATGAAGGTCGAATTCCTGCACCAGTACCGCAAGCGCCACGGGCTGCGCCTGTTCGACCGGCTGGTCGGCTATCTGCCGCGCTATGCGCCCGTCGCCTCGAAATTTGCGGCGCTTTTCAAGCTGCGCGATGCGATCCCCGGCGCCGCCAAACTGGGCGAGTGGATCGCAGGTTTTGCGGCCGAACGCACCCTGCCCGCCTGGGCGGCCGATCCGTTCCGCGCCGACGAAGCAACGCACAAAAAGCCGGGGCGCGAAGTCGCCCTGTTCGTCGATACCTTCAACACTTGGTTCGAGCCCGAAAACGCGCGCGCGGCCTTGCGCGTGCTCGAGGCAGCGGGCTACCGCGTGATCGTGCCCATAGCCGGCGACGGCGACCGGCCGCTTTGCTGCGGGCGCACGTTCCTGTCGGCGGGTTTGGTCGAGGAAGGCCGTGCCGAAGCCAAGCGCCTGATGGCGGCGATGCTGCCCTATGCGCTACGCGGCGTCCCCATCGTCGGGCTCGAACCGTCGTGCCTGTTCGCGCTCAAGGACGAGCTTGCCGCATTGCTGCCGGGGGCCGAGGCCGACAAAATCGGCGAGAGCGCCATGCTGTTCGAAGCGTTTTTGGCGTCCGAACAGGCGGCCGGGCGTTTGAATCTGGCGCTGAAGCCGATCGGCCAGACCAAGGCCCTGCTGCACGGGCATTGCCACCAGAAGGCGTTCGATGCGGTAAAGCCCACCTTGTCGGTCCTGGCACTCGTTCCGGGTCTCGAAGCCAAACTGATCGAGAGCAGCTGCTGCGGCATGGCGGGCGCGTTCGGCTACGAGACGGCCAACCAGGACGCGTCGCGAAAGATGGCCGAAGCGGCTTTGTTGCCCGCTATCCGCGCGGCACAGGGCGACACATTGATCGTCGCCGACGGAACCAGCTGCCGCCACCAGATTGCCGACGGTGCCGGCCGCGCGGCCGTGCATGTCGCGCGCGTTCTGGAACGCGCTTTGGCCTAGGCGTGCCGGGCGGAGCGCGGATCGCCTCTGCCCCATTTTCGCCACGCCGACGCGCGACATTTTCGAACGCGGCCCATATAGTGTCCGCGACGAGGGAATCGAAGGGGGAAGCGGATTGCGATTGGCCGCCTGGATCGTTGCGATTTTTGCCGTTGGCGCAAGCGCGCCAGCGCTCGCCGTGTCGTGGGAACCGGCAGGCGAGACGGCGGGCGACAACGAAGTCTTTGTCGATCTCCAGAGCATGCGCGCGGCCGGCAACGTGCGCACGGCGTGGGTGCGGGTCGTCTATCGCCAGCCGATCCAGGCAGGCAACGTGCGCGTTGCCAGCATGCAGGCGTTGGCGCATTTCGACTGCGGCTCGGGCGAAAATGCGGGCCTGCGCGTGCTGCTCTTCGAGGATGCCGAAGGCGAAAAGCTGGCGCTGGCGCGCGAGGAGCGCGAAGTGCGTTTCGGCCTTGAACCCGAAGGCTCGGTCGGGCGCGTGGCGCACGCGCGCATATGCCGCGACTGACGGCGCCTATTTGAGAAGCGGCGCCAAAAACGGATTGGGAAATTTGCGCGCCAGCGTGATCGCGTAGAAACGCTCCTTAAGGTCGGGCAGGCGCTTGATTTCGGCCAGCGTGCCCACCTGCAACTCGTCGCGCACCACGATCGGCGGCACCACCGCCAGCCCCACATTCTCGCGCGCGAGCAACCGCATCATCGCCATGTCGTCGACCTCGGCGGCGAATTGCGGCGTTATGTCGAGCCGCTGGAGCAGCGCGTCGAAATCGCCGCGAATGCTGCTCTCGGCCGTCGGCACGATCAGCTTCTCCTCGGCCAGCCACGCGCGCAGCGGGCGCTTCTTACGCGCGCGCTTGGGATGGCCCACAAGGCTGACGGGCTGGTCGGCGATCAGGCGCGAAATCCACGGCGTGGCCGCATCGCGCGGCGGCGTCAGATTCGCCAGCAGAACGTCGATGCGGTGCGCCTCTAGCCCTTGCAGCAATTCGCCAAGCGCGCCCGACCGCAGCACGATCTCGACATCGTCGCGGCCCAGCAACGGGCGCAAAAACTGCATCTGGAAATTCCGCGACAGCGTGGCGAGCGCGCCAACGCGCACGACGCCGCGTCGGGGCGCCGTGCTGCCCTTAAGCGTCGCGACCAGTTCCGCGCCGGCCGCGAAGATCGCCCCGGCACGCTCTTGCGCCAAGCGGCCCGCCTCGGTCAGCGCCAAGCGACGCCCGCTGCGTTCGAACAGTTTGTGGCCAAGGGCAAGCTCGAGCTGCCGCAATTGGATCGATAAGGCCGAGGGAGATACGTTGAGACGCCGTGCGGCCTGCGTGAGGCTGTCGGCGGCCGCGATGGCGTGGAAATAATGCAAATGCTTGTAGTTCAGTTGGGCCATAAAATTGTTCTATTTAATAAAACGATTTTTTCCAATTTTTGAATTGGATCGAATATCGAGCCGCTTGCTACCTCCTCCTTCGTTTTCTCGAAGGAGTGGCTATGCTCACCTTTCTTCCCTGGATTTTTTCACTTGGGCCGATTGCGCTCGTTGCGGCGGGTCTTGCAGCCGCTGACGGGCGCGACCCGCGCACAGCCGCAACACGC
The DNA here is from genome assembly GCA_945901855.1 of Asaia bogorensis. GTDB lineage: Bacteria > Pseudomonadota > Alphaproteobacteria > CACIAM-22H2 > CACIAM-22H2 > Tagaea. The sequence continues at coordinate 5,707 of CAMDLT010000062.1, forward strand.
GCTCTTTGGGCGGCAACGCTCGCCTGCGCGCTCGCAGCCACCGCCGCAATTACGGTTGCGAGCAACGGCCCTCTGGGGGCGGCCGCGGGAGTCTTCAAAGGAGCGGGCATCAGCTTTATGTTCGACGCACTCAGCGTCGTCATGTACGCTTTGGTCGCGTTTGTGGGCCTGATCGTCGTGCGCTACAGCCGCAACTATCTCGACGGCGATCCCGGCCAGACGCGCTTTGTGCGCCAACTGTGCTTGACGATCGCGGCCGTCCAGATCTTGGTCGTGTCGGGAAATCTTATGCAGCTGCTGGCGGCGTGGATCACGACCAGCATACTGCTCAATAAATTGCTGCTGTTTTATGCCGAGCGTCCGGCCGCGCGCCTCGCCGCGCGTAAGAAATTTGTCGTAAGCCGGGCCAGCGACCTCGCGCTCGTCGGGGCAACCTTGTTGCTGTTCGGCCAGTTCGACAGCTTCGACATCAAAACGATCGCAGAAGCTGCGCGCGAGACCGCCGAGACCGGCGTCTTACTTCATGTCGCGGGCTTGTTGGTCGTGCTCGCTGCCCTGCTCAAATCGGCGCAGTTCCCGCTGCATGGCTGGATCCTGGAGGTGATGGAAACGCCCACACCCGTCTCGGCCCTGCTGCATGCGGGCATCGTCAATGCGGGCGGATTCCTGGTGTTGCGCCTGTCGGATGCGATGGCGCTATCGGGCATCGCGCTCGACACGCTTGCGATCGTGGGTGCCGCGACCGCTTTGTTCGCCTCGCTCGCCATGCTGACGCAGACCTCGGTCAAAGTCGGGCTTGCCTATTCGACCGTGGCGCAGATGGGCTTCATGCTGCTGCAATGCGGGCTCGGCGCTTTTGCCGCGGCGCTGCTGCATATCGTGGCGCACGCGCTGTACAAGGCGCACGCCTTCCTGTCGTCGGGCAGCGTGATCGATTTGCTGCGCGCCTCGTGGAGCCCGAGCCCCGGCGGCTGGCCGCATCCCGCGCGCAACGCGATCGCCCTCGCAACGGTGCTGGGCGTCGCCTTCGCGACGGGCCATCTGTTCGAGGCCAATCTGTGGAACAAGCCTGGCGTCTTCGCGCTCGTCGCGATCGCCTTGCTGGGGCTCGCGCTCTACGTGTCGAATGCCATCGACGAGCGCCCCAACGCCTACGTGCTCGGCGTCACGGCGGCAATTTCGGCCGTCGTCGCGATGCTGTATTTCGCGCTGCAGGCCGGCGCGGAGAAGCTGACCGCAGGCGCGTTGGCGCCCACGCAAGCGTTGCGCGGCACGCTCGACGCGGGCATCGCCGTTGGCGTGGTTCTGGCTTTTGCGGGCGTCGCGCTGCTGCAAAGCGAGCTCGGGCGCTGCGCCAAGCGGCCGTTCTGGCAGGCGCTTTACGTGCATCTGTCCAACGGCCTCTACGTCAACAGCTTGGCCAATCGCCTCGCCATCCGCCTGTGGCCGCAAGGAGACCGCAAATGACCGCCCTCGACGCCGCGATCGAAACCGCCTGCCATCGCATCGCCCCTTTGTGGCCGCTCAAACATTTTGTCGCGGTCAATCCGTTTCTCGGATTTTCGTCGCGGAGTTTCGCTGCGACTTGCGCGACGCTGAAGCGCGTGGCGCGCACCGACATGCTGATGCCGCGCGCGTAGTATCGCGCCAAGATCGCCGACGGATCCATTGCGGACGCCGATCTTGCGCACGCCTTGGCGGCAGCGCCCGCGACGCTTGCCGTGCCGCGCGATCTGGCCGCCCTCAAACGTGCCGCCGATGCCGAACCCGCCCACGAAGCGCCCCCGGCTGTCGTCGCAACGGTCGCAGACGTGCTCGAAACGCTTGCAGGCGGCGACCGCTTGGCCGCCGGTACGGCGTTCATGGTCGACGAGATTTCCAAATTTTGCGCCGGCTATTTCGACGAAGCCCAAGCATCGTGGAAAAATCCTTGGCGCGAACTGAGACCCTATGCCGCATGGCGCCAAGCCATGCGCTTCGACCGCAACCCGGCCGCCATGGGCATCAAACGCTTTGCCGCCAACGTCGCCGCCCTGCCCGACGACGCGCGTGCGGCGATCGGAGCCATTGTCGCGGCCCTCGGCATTCCCGAACGCGCAGTGGCCGACTATCTGCACCGCGCTTTGTTCGACATCCAGGGTTGGGCCGCCTATGTACGCTACCGAGTCTGGGACGAAGCGCTCTATGGACGCACCGACGACAGCTTGGTCGAACTGCTGGCGATCCGGTTAGCGTGGGGCTATGCGCTGTTCGAAGAACGCACCGATCCCGCCTTTCGCGAGGCCTGGCAAGCCGCAATGGCCGCCGCAGCCGCAGCGCCCGCCGACGAGATTGCGGGTGCAAGTGCGGATCTGGGCGTCGATATCGTGCTGCAGAACGCGTTCGAAATCGCCTACCAACGCGAACTCGTCAAGCGCTTGGTCGCCCATGTCGGGCACACGCCAGCAACGGCAACGCGCAAGGCCGTGCAGGCGGCGTTCTGCATCGATGTGAGGTCGGAAATTTTCCGCCGTGCACTCGAGACCGCAGCGCCCAGCGTCGAGACGATCGGCTTTGCGGGCTTCTTCGGCTTCCCGATCGAGTACGTTGCGATCGGCAACAAACGCGGCGGCGCCCAGTGCCCCGTGCTGCTCGCCCCCAGCGTGATCGTGTGCGAGCAGGTTGCGGGCGCCTCCGAGGACGAAGAAACCGAAATCCTCGGTTTACGCCTGCTGCGGCGGCGCGCGGGCAAAGCGTGGAAGTCGTTCAAGCTGTCGGCCGTCTCGTCCTTCACCTATGTCGAGACGATGGGGCTTGGATTTGCCGCCAAGCTGGTCGGTGACGGCTTCGGCATCACGCGGCCCGTACCCGACCCCACGCGCGACGGGCTCGAGGCGTTTGTCGCGCAGCGCATCGGTCCGCGCATCGAACCGCGCATTGTTGCGGGCCGCGCGACCGGGTTCGACGCGCAAAAGCGCGTCGCCATGGCCGAAGCGGTTTTGCGCGCCATGTCGATGACGCGCAATTTCGCGCGCCTCGTGCTGCTCGCAGGCCACGGCAGCACCACGGTCAACAACCCGCACGCGTCGGGTCTCGATTGCGGCGCGTGCGGCGGGCATACGGGCGAAGCCAATGCGCGCGTTGCCGCCGCCATCCTAAACGACGCCGACGTGCGCGACGGGTTGCGCACGCGCGGCATCGAGATTCCGTCCGACACGCGGTTCCTGGGCGCCCTGCACGACACCACGACCGACGACGTCCGCCTGTTCGATGCCGCATCCGTGCCGTTAACGCATGCAGAAGAACTCGACGCGCTGCAGAAGGCGCTTGCCCGCGCGGCAGCGCTCGCGCGCACCGAACGCGCCACACTGCTGGGGCTCGATCTGGCGCCGACGCCGCACGCCCAGATCCGCGCGCGCAGCCACGATTGGTCGCAAACGCGTCCCGAATGGGGCCTTGCGGGCAATGCCGCCTTCATCGCGGCGCCGCGCGCGCGCACGTTGGGGCTGGCGCTTGGTGGACGCGCCTTCCTGCACAATTACGACTGGGCGGACGATGCTGGGTTCGGCGTTCTCGAACTGATCATGACCGCGCCCATGGTGGTGGCGAGTTGGATCAATCTCCAATATTTCGGATCGACCGTAAACAATCGCAACTTCGGCAGCGGCAACAAGACGCTGCACAACGTCGTGGGCGCGCTTGGCGTGCTCGAGGGGAATGCCGGCGACCTCAAGACCGGACTGCCCTTCCAATCGGTGCATGACGGCAAGCGCTTCATGCACGAGCCGTTGCGCCTCAACGTCTTCATCGAAGCGCCGGAAGCGGAGATGGACCGCCTGATCGCAAAGCACGAAACCGTACGCCATCTCGTCGAAAACGGTTGGGTTCACCTGCACGCCCTCGCCGACGAAGGCCGTGCGATCCGCCGCTACCGGGGCGGACAGGTCTGGACGGAGGTCGCAGGCTGACAAGCGCGTGCAGTTGGCGGCGGGGGCGAACCTCGCTACAGTCGTATCGCAGGACGCAATAACGGTCCGCGCCCGAGGGAGAGTGCCACGTGTCGAACCCCGCCAATTCGGATATCCCCACTCTGCCGTTGCTGCAATGGGCAAAATTGGCATTTGCGCCGCGCTACATTACGTACACGGTTTCGCTCGTAGCGACGCTCGCTTTCGCCCTCGCGAGCTTTGCCAATAGCTGGTTTCTGGTCGGCTGTGCCGCCGCCGGCGCTTTGGCCGCACTCGGCACGCGCGATCTTCTGCAAAAGCACCACAGCATTCTGCGCAACTATCCGATCGCGGCGCATATCCGCTTTTTGCTCGAGGAAATTCGACCCGAAATTCGCCAGTATTTCCTCGAAAGCGACACGGACGGCGTGCCGTTCAACCGCTCCAAGCGCTCGATCGTCTACCAGCGCGCAAAAGCCGATCTGGACAAACGCCCGTTCGGAACCCAGCTCGACGTCTATTCGACCGGCTTCGAATGGATCAACCATTCAATCGCGCCCAAGATCCATGCGCACGCGCCCTTCCGCATCTCGATCGGCGGGCCGGACTGCGCAAAGCCCTATTCGGCGTCGGTCTTCAACATTTCCGCGATGAGCTTCGGGGCGCTCTCCGCCAACGCCATTCGCGCGCTCAATAAGGGAGCCGCGATCGGCGGCTTTGCGCACGATACGGGCGAAGGCGGCTACAGCCAGTATCACCGCGAATTCGGCGGCGACATCATCTGGGAAATCGGCAGCGGGTATTTCGGCTGCCGCAATCCGGATGGCAGTTTTTCGCCCGAGCGCTTTGCCGCCCAAGCCGTCGATCCGCAGATCAAGATGATCGAGATCAAACTGAGCCAGGGCGCCAAGCCCGGCCATGGCGGCGTTCTGCCGGGCCCCAAAGTGTCGGCCGAAATCGCGGCCGCGCGCGGCGTGCCGCAGGGCGTGGACTGCGTGTCGCCCGCTTCGCACCCGGCCTTCTCGACGCCGATGGGGCTTGTGCTGTTCATCAAGCAGCTGCGCGAACTGTGCGGCGGCAAGCCTGTCGGCTTCAAGCTGTGCATCGGCCATCCGACCGAGTTTCTGGGAATCTGCAAGGCGATGAAGGAAGCGGGCATCTATCCCGACTTCATCGTCAGCGACGGCTCGGAGGGCGGTACCGGTGCGGCCCCGCTCGAATTTCTCGACCATGTCGGCACGCCGCTGCGCGACGGGCTTGTGTTTGCGCACAACGCGCTGGTCGGGCTTGGCATTCGCGACCGCATCAAGATCGGCGCCAGCGGCCAGATCACCTCGGCCTTCGACATGGCGCGCGTGATGGCACTGGGCGCCGATTGGTGCAACGCCGCGCGCGGATTCATGTTCGCGCTCGGCTGCATCCAGTCGCAGAGCTGCCATACCGACCGCTGCCCGGTCGGCGTGGCGACGCAAGACAAAATGCGCCAGCACGCGCTTGTCGTGCCCGACAAGGCGGCGCGCGTGGCGCAGTTCCACAAATCGACGCTGACGGCGCTTTCCGAACTGATCGCGGCGGCGGGTTTGGCGCACCCGAACGAACTTCGCCCGCATCACGTATCGCGACGCTTGGGGCCAAACCAGACCGCGACGTTCGCGCAAGTCTACCGCTTCCTCAAACCCGGCGAGATCGAAGCGGGCACCGACCATCCCATCATCGCCGAAGCCTGGCAGCTTGCGCGCAGCGAGAGCTTCTAGAACACCGACCAGCCGGTACGGCGCGCGAGGCTCTCGAGCGCCAGAGCCCCCACGAGCGAGTTGCCCGACGCGTTGAGGCCCGGCGCCCACGCCGCGATTGCGGCCTCGCCCGGTGCGATCGCGAGGATGCCGCCGCCAACGCCGCTTTTGCCCGGCAAGCCGACGCGAAACGCAAAATCGCCCGACGCGTCGTAATGCCCGCACGTCATCATGATCGCGTTGATGCGCCGCGCGGCATTGGCCGCAACCACGCGCGTGCCGTCGAGCGGATCGAGCCCGTCATTGGCCAAATACAAGCCTGCGCGCGCAAGCTGCGTGCAGTTCAACCGCAGCGCGCATTGGTTGAAATACACGTCGAGCACGTCGCCCACCGCGTGCTCGATATTGCCGAACGACCGGATGAAATTGGCAAGGCTCGCGTTGCGAAAGCCCGTCTCGGCTTCCGACGCCGCGACCTCCGCATCGATCGCGACCGACGGGTCGTGCGCGCGAACGCGCAAGAACGCGAGGATCTCGGCGATCGTCGCCGCCGGGCTGCGCTTGCCGATCAGGCAATCGGTGACGACCAACGCGCCCGCGTTGATCAGCGGATTGCGCGGAATGCCCTGCTCGCGCTCGAGCTGCACGATCGAATTGAAAGGCGAGCCCGACGGTTCGCGCCCCACACGCTGCCACAACGCGTCGCCCAGCCGTTCGAGCGCCAGCGTCAGCGTGAACACCTTCGAAATGCTTTGGATCGAGAACGGCACATGAGCATCGCCTGCCGAGGCTTTCAGCCCGTCGCACGTGACCAGCGCTAGGCCGAAATGCCGCGGATCGACGCGCGCAAGTGCTGGAATGTAGTCGGCCACACGCCCGCTGCCGATCTGCGCGGCCACGTCCGACATTACCGCCTCGGCCAACGCGGCCAGATCGCTGCTGCCCATGCCCCTCCCCCGGAATTCGCACGGCTTTTCGAACGACAGACTTGCAGCTTCGCGCGCCAAAGTCGATGCTGCTACACGGAGGGGTTCGACATGACCTATTGTCTCGGGATTATCTTGCCGACGGGTTTGGTGTTGGCCTCGGACTCGCGTTCGAACGCGGGCGTCGACCAGGTAGCGCTGGTCAAAAAGCTTGCCGTCTTCGAACTGCCGGGCCAGCGCGTGATCGCCATCCTGTCGGCCGGCAACCTTGCCACCACGCAGGCGGTCGTAAGCGGGCTGCGCGAAACGCTCGGCTCGGGCCGGTTCGAGGACGATCTGTTTGCCGCGCGCACGATGTTCGACGTGGCCCAAATGGTCGGCGGCAAGCTGCGCGCGGTGCTCGCGCGCGACGGCGGCTTCGTGCAGCCCTTCGGCGATCCCAACGGAAACTTCCTGGTCGGCGGGCAGCTTGCGGGCGAAGCGCCGCGCCTGTTCCATATCTATTCGGCTGGCAATTTTGTCGAAGCCTCTGATCGCTCGCGCTTTTTGCAGCTGGGCGAAACCAAATACGGCAAGCCCATCCTGGATCGCGCGCTGACCGGCGCAAGCTCGCTCGAGGAGGCGGCCAAATTGGCGCTGTTGTCGTTCGACGCGACCATGCGAAGCAATCTGTCGGTCGATGCGCCGATCGACATGCTGCGCTACCGCGCCGATAGTTTTTCCGTGCGGAACCTCACGACGTACGAAAAGAGCGACCCTTATTGGAACCAATTGCGCGGCGGCTACAGCGACGGGCTGTCGCAACTGGTCGCACGCCTGCCGCCGCCGCCCATGCTGGACTGACAGACCCATCGGAGACTCCATGAACGCGACCGACAACGACCTGCAAATGACATTGGCCAAATTCGCCGTCGGCCAGCCAGTGCCGCGCAGCGAAGATCCAAAATTGCTGCGCGGCGAGGGCCGCTATACCGACGACGTGTCGCTGCCGGGCCAGCTCTACGCCGTTATCGTGCGCAGCCGCTACGCGCACGGCATTCTGCGCGCGGTGCATACCGATGCCGCCACGTCGATGCCGGGCGTGCGCGGCGTCTTTACCGGCGCCGATCTGGACGCGGCGGGCTACGGTCCGCTGCGCTGCCTGATGCCGCTCAAAAATCGCGACGGCAGCATGATGGCCCAGCCCCAGCGTATGTCGCTGGCGAGCGGCAAGGTGCGCTTTGTGGGCGATCCCGTCGCGTTCGTGGTGGCCGAAACGCCCGCGCAAGCCAAAGACGCCGCCGAGGCCGTCGAACTCGAGATCGATCCGCTGGCCGCCGTCACGCAAGCAAGCAAGGCCGCCGCACCCGATGCGCCGCTGCTTTACGACGACGTGCCCGGCAACCGCGCGCTCGACTACCATTACGGCGACGGCGCCAAGGTCGCGGCTGCGTTCGCAGCTGCCGCGCACACGGTCAAGCTCGATCTGGCCAATTCGCGCGTGGTGGTGAGCGCGATGGAGCCGCGTGCGGCGCTGGCGAGCTTCGATGCTGCGGCCGAACGCTTCACGCTGCATGTCGGCAGCCAGGGCGTATTCGGCCTGCGCAACCAGCTTGCCGACGACGTGTTGAAAGTCGCGCGCGACAAGGTGCGCGTGGTGACCGGCAATGTCGGCGGCTCCTTCGGGATGAAGGCGCAGGCCTATCCCGAATACACCTGCATCCTGCACGCCGCGCGCGTGCTGGGCGCGCCCGTCAAATGGACCGACGAGCGCTCGGAAAGCTTCGTGTCCGACAGCCATGGACGCGACCACGAAACGACGGCCGAATTGGCGCTCGACGCCGAGGGCAAGTTCCTCGCCCTGCGCTTCGCGATCTACGGCAATCTTGGCGCCTACCTCACCAGCGTCGGGCCGCTGATGTCGACACTGAACATCGTCAAAAATTCGATCGGCGTCTATCGCACGCCACTGATCGAAGTCAGTTCGCGCTCGATCTTCACCAATACGTCGCCGGTGGGCCCCTATCGCGGCGCGGGTCGGCCCGAGGGCAATTATTATATGGAACGGCTGATCGATGCGGCCGCCGACAAAATCGGCATCGACCGGTTGGAGCTGCGCCGCCGCAACCATATCGAGCCGTCGCAAATGCCGTGGGCCGCGCCATCTGGTATGAACTACGACAGCGGCGAATTCACGGCCCTGCTCGACAAGGCGGTGTCGCTGGCCGATTGGCACGGGTTCGAGGCGCGCAAAGCCCAAAGCGCCGCGCGCGGACGGTTGCGCGGGCGCGGGCTTGGCTCGTTCCTGGAGGTAACAGCGCCGCCGACCAAAGAAATGGGCGGCATACGCTTCGATGCCGAGGGGACCGTGACGATCGTGACCGGTACGCTCGATTACGGCCAAGGCCACGCAACCCCTTTCGCGCAAGTGCTGTGCGCGCAACTGGGCGTGCCGTTCGACAAAGTGCGCCTACTCCAAGGCGACAGCGACGCGCTGATCGCGGGCGGCGGCACCGGCGGTTCCAAATCGATCATGGCAAGCGGGGCCGCGATCGTCGAAGCCAGCGCAAAGGTCGTCGCGGCCGGCCGCCAGATTGCGGCCGTAGCGCTCGAGGCGGCCGAGGCAGACATCGAATTCGCACAGGGGCGCTTCGCGATCGTCGGCACCGACCGGTCGATCGGGATCCTGGAACTGGCGGCCAAATTGCGCGCGGGCCTCAAGCTGCCCGCGGGCGTGCCCGATACGCTCGACGTGCAGCACGTGCACGAGGCCGCGCCCTCGGCCTTCCCCAACGGATGCCACGTGGCGGAGGTCGAAATCGATCCCGAGACCGGCATCGTCGATGTCGTGCGCTACACGGCGGTCAACGATTTCGGCACCGTGATCAACCCCATGCTCGTGGCGGGCCAGTTGCATGGCGGCGTCGCGCAAGG
>CAMDLT010000063.1 GCA_945901855.1 Asaia bogorensis
TGTCCGAACGCGCGGGCAAAATGCTGAAAGAAGAAATCGAAGCGCTGGGGCCCGTGCGCGGCAAGGACGTGGCCGAAGCGCAGACCGCGATGGTCAATGTCGCCAAAGAACTCGCCGCCAAGGACGAGATCGTTCTCTCCAAGGGCGGCGGCGGCGGCGAGGACGATCTGATCTATTGAGCCTTGGTCCTACAATCGCGCGATGATCGATCCGTTATGCAAAATCCGTATGCCGACAAAACGATTCTGGTGACAGGCGCGACCGGTCTTTACGGCCGGACGCTCGTGCCGCGTTTGGTTGCGAAGGGGGCGCGCGTGCGCGCCGTCGCCACGCGCGCGCCCGCAATACCGCTCGATGCCGGGTGCGAACTTTGCCTTGGCGATTTGAAAGACCCGCATTTTGCGGCGCGCGTGGCGGCCGGCGCGGACGGGCTTTTCCACCTCGCGGGCAAACGCGGCTCGGTCGGCATCCAAATCGACCAGGGCGCCACGATGCTCGCCGACAATGCGCTCGTGTGTCTCAACACGCTCGAAGCCGCGCGCCAAGCCGGGATCGCGCGCATGGTCTATGTCAGCACCGTCTCGGTCTATCCGCCGCTCGACCGCTACGTCGAAGACCTCGCGTGGTCGGCCAATCCGCACCCGGCCAACCAGTATGTCGCGTGGGCCAAGCGACTTGCCGAAAAACTGGTTGAAGCGTACGGCGTGCAGTACGGCATGGCGAACATCGCCGTCGTGCGGCCGGTCAATACGTTCGGGCCTTTCGACGATTTCGATCCGGCAAGCGCCTTGGTGGTGCCCGCCCTGATCGCGCGCGCGGCGGCGGGCGAAAATCCGCTGGTCGTGTGGGGCGACGGCACGGCGGTGCGCGACTTTCTCTATGTCGAGGACGCGGTCGACGGCTTGCTTGCCGCGTATGAGCGCGGCTTGGGGCAGGGGCCGATCAATCTGGGCAGCGGGCGCGGCTATGCGATACGGGACGTCGTCGACGCGATTCGCGCAGCCGTCGGCAGTACGGCCCCCGCCTTCTGGGATACCGCCAAACCGGCGGGCGAAACGCGAAAAGTTGCCGACACCGCGCGGGCGCAGGAAATTCTGGGTTTCGCGCCCAAGATCGGACTGGAAGAAGGCATTCGGCGCACGGTCGCGTGGTATCGCGCGCGACGCGTCTAGGTCTCGACGATCTTGGCGAGGGCACGCAGCCGTTCGGGCGTCGTCGTGGGAAAGCCGAAAAATTCGAGATAGGCCGGAATCTGCTCGAACAGCATGTCGAGTCCGACCTGGTAGCGGCAGCCGCGCGCGGCGGCGGCTTGCAGCAGCGGCGTCATTTCGCGCTTGAGCACGACCTCGCCGACGAAATTTTTGGGCCCCAGACGCGACACGTCGAACGGCAGCGCGTCGCCCGCCTGCATGCCAAGCGGCGTCGCGTTGACGATCAGGTCGAAGTCCGCCGGATCGCCCATGCTCTCGCGCACGCGCAGCGCCGGATAATGCAGGCGCAGGCGTGCGGCCAGTGCGCCGACGGCGGACCGGTCGGTATCGCCAAGCGCCAGCTCGGCGACCTTCGCGCCCGCGAGCGACGCCGCGATCGCCGAGCCCACGCCGCCGCTGCCCACAACCATGGCGCGTGCGCCCGCAAGCGCCAGCCCCTTGCGCGCCACGCCGCGCACGAACCCTTCGCCGTCGAACATGTCGCCGTCGAGCGTGCCGTCGGGCATCGGGCGGATCGCATTGCATGCCCCGGCGATCTTGGCGGCCGTCGACGCGGTGTCGAGCAGGGCCAGCGTGGCGACTTTGTGTGGCATCGTCACGAGCGCGCCGTGGATGTTCGTGAGCCTGAAAAGCAGCTTGAGGAAAGCGGCGTAATCGGCCGCCTGGCAGCCCATGGGAACGACGACCGCATCGATGCCCGCGGCCGCAAAATAGGGATTGTAGATCATCGGCGATTTGAAGGTGGCGGTCGGCACGCCCAGATGCGCGACGAGCCGCGTGGTACCGGTGATCATGCGAACGGATCCGCCCAATTGGCATTTGATTTCGTATCTGCGACACGACATATTGGCTCAGGTTCGCCTCGTCCACCAGATGCGAATCGCAAAAAAATCCAAAGGGAGACCGCTCGCATGAAAATCGAAATTGGCCGCCGCACGGCCCTCGCCGGAATCGCCGGTGCCTCGTTCGCCGCAATGGCCCCGTCGCAGACTTTCGCGCAAGGCGTGACCTTGCGCATGTCCGGGCCGATGACGCCGACCGACCAGCGCGCCGTGGCGCTCGAACAGATTTTTGCCCCTGCCGTGCGCGGTTTCGCCACCTACCAGCCGCACTACAACGCGACGCTTTTCCGCCAGGGCACCGAGCTCGAAGCCATCGCGCGCAACAATCTGGAAATGTCGATCACCTCGGCCCAGGAACTGGCGACGATCTTCCCCGAATGGTCGATCTTCACGGCCGGCTATCTGCTGCGCGACGCCGCCCATCAAAAGAAGGTGTTCGAGAGCAACATCATGGACGGTCTCAAAAAGACCGTCGAAGACCGTCTGAATGTGAAGCTGCTGTCGGTCATGTATCTGGGCCGACGCCAGATCAATCTGCGCATCGAAAAGGAAATCCGCACGCCGGCCGATCTTGCGGGCGTCAAGCTGCGCATGCCGGGCACGGAAGCCTGGCTGTTCTTGGGCCAGGCGCTGGGCGCCAATCCGGTGCCCGTTGCGTTCACCGAAATCTACACGGCGCTGCAGACCGGAGCGATCGACGGGCAGGACAATCCGCTGCCCACCGTGCGCGATTCCAAGTTCTTCGAAGTCACGAAGCAGATCGTGCTGACAAGCCATCTGGTCGACCAGAACTACATCGCGTTTTCCAAGCGCGTGTGGGACCGCTTCACGCCCGAGCAGCAGCGCACGGTGCAGAAGGCGGCCGACGATGCGGCCGAGTCCGGGCGCCAGAACCAGCTCAAACTCGAAGCCGAACTCGAGGCGTTTTTCAAGGAACGCGGCCTCAAGGTCTACACGCCCGACGTCGCGGCCTTCCGCACGACGGTGCAGCGCGCCTACCAGCAATCGAAGTTCGCGGCCGACTGGCCCAAGGGCATGGTCGAGCAGATCAACGCGATCCAGTAGACAAGGAGTGGCCGCGGTCCCGATGGGACCGCGGCTGCGTTCGCCAGGGTTGCGATGAATCGACTGATCCAATGGGCGCGCGTGATTGCGCTCGATATTGCAGCGCTCATGCTGGGCGCGCTTTTTGTCGTGTTCCTGATCCAGATCCTGTCGCGGTACGTGTTCAACGCGCCCGCACTCTGGACGCTCGAGACCTGCCTCACGCTCTGGCTGTGGGTGGTTTTCTGGAGCGGGGCTTTTGTGCTCCAGGAGAAGGACCATGTCCGCTTCGACGTGCTTTACGTCGCGGTGGGCCGCAATCTCCGGCGCGTCTTCGCGATGGTTTCGGCCGTCGCCATCGGCGGCGGCATGCTGGCGGCCCTGCCGGCCACATGGAGCTACATCACCTTCTACCAAATCAAACGCAGCGCCGTGCTCGGCATCCGGCTCGACATCGTGTTCAGCATCTACGGCGTATTCGCGGCGATGCTGGTGATCCGCTATGTCTGGCGCGCCATCCTCGTCGCGCGCGGTGCCGATCCGGACACGCTCGACAAGCGCGCGATCCAAGACGGTTATCACGTGCAATGAGCCTCGCACTGTTTTCCTGCCTGGCGGTGCTGCTCCTCCTGGCGACGATCGGCGCTTCGATCCCCCTGTCGATGATCGTCGCGGCGATCGTCTACCTGGCCGTGAAGGGCCAGGATATGGGGCTTGCGGCCGAGCAGATCATCCAAGGGCTCTACGACAGTTTTGTCATCCTCGCCATTCCGCTCTTCATCGTGGCGGCGAACTTCATGAATGCCGGCACGATATCGGACCGGCTCAACGTCTTCTGTCTTGCCATCGTCGGGCGGCTGAAGGGCGGCATGGGCCACGTGAACGTGCTCAACAGCCTCGTCTTTGCGGGCATGTCGGGTTCCGCCGTCGCCGACGTCGTCGGCATGGGCAAGATGTCGATCGACATGATGGTCAAGAACAACCGCTATCCGCTGGGGTATGCGGCAGCGATCACGGCGGCGACGGCGGTGGTCGGCCCCATCATCCCGCCCTCGATCCCGATGGTGCTCTACTCGATCGTGTCCGATGCGTCGATCGGCTACCTGTTCCTTGGCGGCGTCTTGCCGGGACTTATCATGTGCGCGGCGATGATGCTGCTGAACACATACATGGCGCATCGCATGAACGTGCCGCTGGAAGAGCCGATCCCGCTGCGGGAAATCCCTGCCGTAACGGCCCGGGCGTTTCCCGCACTCCTGATGCCGATCATCCTCATGGCGGGCATTTATGGCGGTGCCACCACGCCGACCGAAGCGGCTGCCATCGCCGCCGCCTATGCCTTCCTTGTGGCCGTTTTCTTCTACCGTGCGCTGAGCTTCAGCAATATCCGCGGCGTCATGCATGACAGCGTGAAGTCGTCGGCCTCGGTCGGGCTGATCATCGGCTCAGCACTGATCTTCAATTACATCGTCGCCACCGAGAACATTCCGGCGCAAGTGCAGCAGCTTATGAAGGGCGTGGAGATATCGCCCATCGTCTTCCTGCTGCTGCTGAATCTGCTGTTCCTCGTTTTGGGCTGCCTGCTCGATGCCTCGACGATCATCCTCGTCATCATTCCTGTCTTCATCCCGACGGTGAGCGCGCTGGGGATCGATCTCGTGCATTTCGGCGTGGTCGCGGTGGTGAACTGCATGATCGGGCTGATCACGCCGCCTTACGGCGTCCTTCTCTTCGTAATCAACGCGATTACGGGCGTGCCGATGAAGCTGCTGATCCGCTATATCTGGCCTTGGATCGGGGTCCTGATCGCCTCGTTGCTGTTGATGATCCTGGCGCCCGACACGGTGCTGTGGGTCCCGAAGCTGTTCGGCTACGTGCCGGGAAGCTGACGTTTCGGCGATTTGGGCCCGTAGCTCGCAATGCAGCTTTGCCGCTAGGATCGAATCGAACGCGGGCGAATCCTGCGGCGGGAGAGTTGCGATGCGCGTTTTGGTGCTCGGCAGCGGCGTGATCGGCACCAGCGTTGGCTATGCGCTGGCCAAAGACGGGCACGAGGTCGAGATCGTCGACCGCCAAGCGGCCCCGGCGCTCGAAACAAGTTTTGCCAATGCGGGCGAGGTGTCGCCGGGCTATTCGGCCCCATGGGCGGGGCCCGGCATTCCGCTCAAAGCCATCAAGTGGCTGCTGATGCGCCATAGCCCCCTTGTCATCAAGCCGATGCTGGATCCGGCAATGTGGCGCTTTGGCCTTGCCATGCTGCGCAACTGCACGGCGGCGCGCTACCGCGTCAACAAATCGCGCATGCTGCGGCTCGCCGAATACAGCCGCGACTGCTTGGCCGAGCTTCGCGCCGAAACCGGCGTTTTGTACGACGCGCGCATGCAAGGCACGCTGCAACTGTTCCGCACGCAAAAGCAGCTCGACGGCACCGCCAGCGACATCGCGATCCTCGACGCGTTCGGCGTGCCGTACCAGCTGCTCGATCGCGACGGGTATCTGGCCTACGAGCCCGGCTTGGCGGCGGCCAAAGATAAATTCGTTGGGGCTTTGCGCCTGCCGGGCGACGAAACCGGCGACTGTTTTATGTTCACCCAAGCGCTGGCCAAAGCGGCCGAACAGCTTGGCGCCAAGTTCCGCTTCGGCACCAAGATCGACGGGCTGGCGGTGTCGGGCGGGCGCATCGCGGGCGTGCGGTCGGGCGCCGAATTGCTCACGGCCGACATGTATGTAGTGGCGCTGGGCAGCTATTCGCCGTTGCTGCTGCGGCCGATCGGCATCGATCTGCCGGTCTATCCGGTCAAAGGATTCTCGATCACGGTGCCGATCGACGACGCTGCCAAAGCGCCCGAATCGACGGTCATGGACGAAACCTACAAGGTGGCCGTCACGCGGCTGGGTTCGCGCATTCGCGTGGGCGGCACGGCGCAACTGTCGGGTTACGATCTGCGCTTGGACCAGAGTCGCCGCGAGATTTTGGAGTTTGTCGTCGGCGACCTGTTCGCCGGCGGCGGCGACGTTTCCAAAGCAAGCTTCTGGACCGGCCTGCGCCCGATGACACCCGACGGCACGCCGATTCTGGGGCCCACGCGCTATGCCAATTTGCAGCTCGCCACCGGCCACGGCACGCTTGGCTGGACGATGGCTGCGGGGACCGGGCGCGTACTGGCGGATCTGATCGCTGGCCGCAAGCCTGCGATCCGCGTCGACGATCTGGCCCTCGACCGAGCGCCCGCCGGCGATGTTTAAGCGCAATTTTTAGGGGCGATTCTCAAGCTGCCAGCGCGCCCGCGTGGTGCGCCAAATGGTCGGCCACAAAACTCTGGATGAAGAAATAGCCATGATCGTAGCCCGCATGGCGACGAAGCTTCAGGCGTTGGCCGCCGATGCGCGCCGCGTCTTCGAGTTTTTCCGGCATCAACTGCTCGGCCAAAAACTTATCGGCCAAACCCTGATCGACCAAAATTTCGCCCGCAAACGGTTTGTTCCGCATCAGGGCGCTTGCATCCCATGCAGCCCACGCGTCGCGGTCGGGACCCAGATAGTTCGAAAACGCTTTGTGTCCCCACGGGCATTGCGCAGGTGCCGCGATCGGCGCGAAGGCCGAACAGGATTTGAACCGGTCGGGTCGGCGCAAGGCAGCAACCAACGCGCCATGTCCGCCCATCGAATGGCCCATCACGCCCATGCGCCCCGGATCGACCGCAAACTGCGCCGCCAGCAATGCGGGCAATTCGTCGGCGATGTAGTCGAACATGCGGTAGTGCTTGGCCCAAGGTTCTTGCGTGGCGTTCACATAAAACCCCGCACCTTGGCCGAAATCCCACGCATCCCGGTCGCCCGGAAGGACGGGTTCGCGCGGCGACGTGTCGGGCGTCACAAGCACCAGGCCAAGCTCTGCTGCCGCGCGCTGCGCCCCTGCTTTGAAGGCAAAGGTTTCCTCGCTGCAGGTCAAGCCCGCAAGCGCCAGTACCGTCGGCGCGCGGCCCTTTTTGGCGCTGTTGGGCACGAACACGCCAAAGCGCATCGGCCCCGCGCACGCAGCCGACGCGTGGCGATAGAAACCTTGCGTGCCGCCAAAGCACGCATGTTCGGCGAGGGTTTCCATGGCGGCGTCTAGTAGGTAAGCACGGTGCGGATCGACTCTCCGCGCCGCATCAGATCGAAACCTTCGTTGATCTGCGCATGCGGCAGCACGTGCGTGATCAGCGAGTCGATATCGATCTTGCCGTCCATGTACCAGTCGACGATCTGCGGCACCTGGGTGCGGCCGCGAACGCCGCCAAAAGCCGTGCCCTTCCAGGTGCGGCCGGTGACGAGCTGGAAGGGGCGGGTGGCAATTTCCTGGCCGGCCCCTGCCACGCCCACGATTACGGATACGCCCCAGCCGCGATGGCAGCATTCCAGCGCCTGGCGCATCAGCGTGGTATTGCCCACGCATTCGAAACTGTAGTCGGCGCCGCCCTTGGTAAGCTCGACGATATGCCCCACCACGTCGCGCTCGCCCAGCGTCTTGGGATTCACAAAATGCGTCATGCCGAATTTGCGCGCCATCGCCTCGCGCGCGGGGTTGATGTCGACGCCCACGATCATGTCGGCCCCGGCCATGCGCGCGCCTTGCACGACATTGAGGCCGATGCCGCCCAGCCCGAACACCACCACATTCGCGCCCGGTTCGACCTTGGCCGTGTTGATGACGGCGCCGATGCCGGTCGTAACCCCGCAGCCGATGTAGCATACCTTTTCGAAGGGCGCGTCCTTGCGGATCTTGGCCAGCGCAATTTCCGGCAGCACCGTGAAATTGGCGAAGGTCGAACAGCCCATATAATGCAGCAGCGGCTTGCCGGTGCACGAAAACCGGCTGGAGCCGTCGGGCATCACGCCCTTGCCTTGCGTCGCGCGGATAGCGGTGCACAGGTTGGATTTTTGGCTCAAGCAGGTTTTGCACTGTCGGCATTCGGGCGTGTAGAGCGGGATCACATGGTCGCCCTTGGCAAGCGACGTGACGCCCTTGCCGACATCGACGACGATGCCCGCCCCTTCGTGGCCGAGCACCACGGGAAATTGCCCCTCGGGGTCGGCGCCCGACAGCGTGTATTCGTCGGTGTGGCAAATGCCGGTCGCTTTGATTTCGACCAGCACCTCGCCTTCCTTGGGCCCGTCCAGATCGATGGTCTCGACGACGAGCGGCGTTTTGGCGCTGTAGGCGACGGCGGCACGGACTTTCATGGCGGACAAGGCTCCCTTGGATCGACGCACTTTGTGTGCGCGAGCTTAGCGCGCGCGTGCTCAAAGATCGAATGTCATCTGCGCGCGCTTGGCCTTCGACGGGCCGATCTTTTTGGCAGGCCCGGATGCCGGGCGCCGACCGGCGACGGGCATCCCGCTCTTGCGGCTGCCATGCCGATTTTGGATCCGGTCGCTGGCGGCGCGAAATCCGGCGTCGCGGCGCGTCGCGAAGATCCGCTCTTTCGCCTCGGCCGTCGATGCTTTCAGATCGACGATGCGCTCGGGATAGAGGCGCCCGACGATGCGCGATGCGTCCTCGAAGTTCCATGGCTCCTGGAGGCAGCCATCCGGCACGGCCGCAAGCTCGGGGACCCACCGGCGCACGAACGCGCCAGTTGGATCTTGGTCGTGGCCTTGCTTGACGACCGAATAGATCCGGATCGCATTGATGCCGGTCGTGCCCGACTGCATTTGCGACTGCGGCCAATGGATGCCGGGCTCGTAGTCCGTGAATTGGCGCGCCAGATGCAGCCCCGTTTCGCGCCATGGCAGCCAAAGATTGTAGCTTGCGAACGACATGGCCATCGCCCGCATGCGGAAATTGAGCCAGCCGGTGGCCGCAAGGCTGCGCATGCAGGCGTCGAGAAACGGATAGCCGGTCTGGCCGCTCGCCCAGGCATGCAGCCGTGCGGGATCGGGCGCGGCAGGCCGCAAGCCGCGCATGGCCGGATGCAGTTCGCGAAACTCGATGTCGGGCGCGTCTTCGAGTTTCTGCATGAAATGGCAATGCCAATGCAGCCGGCCCAGAAACGAAACGAGCGAGGCCCGCAGCGCGCGCAGCTCGGGCACGGGCGTGCCGACAAGCGCGTCGAGCCGAAAGCGCGTGGCTTGGGCCACCTCGCGCATGCCCAGCGTTCCCCACGCCAGATGCGGCGACAGGCGCGAACAGGCGGTGGCGCCGCCCAGCGGGTTCGACATTTGCCGACGATAGTCGCGCCCGCGACCGGCCAGAAACGTTGCGAGCAGATCTTGGCCGGCGCTGCGCCCGCCGGTTTGGGGCAAGCGGCAAGCGTCGTCGGCAAGCCCGATCGCGGATGCCGATGGAATGGCCAGCGGTTCGATGCCGCCGATTGCGGGTAGGGCGGCGGGCGCTGGCACGACCGCTTGCGCCATCTGGCGGTCCCAGGCGGCGGCCCAGCCATTGCGCGTCGCAAGCCGTCGCTGCACGCCGGTCTGGCGCGCTTCGTGCCATGCGATGCCGTGCGCGCGCGCCCAAGCCGCCACCGCCTTGTCGCGCGCATAGGTCCAGCCGTTGCCGGTTTCTTCGTGCGACCACAAGGCGGCGATGCCGCGCGTGCGGCGGATCGTTTCGAGCAGATCGACCATGTCGCCCACCCGCACGACCAACGGCTGGCCAAGCGCGCCGAGCGCTGCGCGCAATTCGCCGAGGCTCTCGGCGATGAACCGCCATTGGCGCGCGCTGGCGTCGGGCTGCTGCCACAGGCCGGGCTCGACCACATACAGCGGCAAGACGGGCCCGCGCCGCGCGGCTTCGGCCAGCGGTTGGTGGTCGTGGACCCGCAAGTCGCGCTTGAACCAGACGACGTGCAGCGGCGGCGTTGGATGCGCACCGCTCATCGGCGGCACTGCTTTTGCGGCATCAGCATGCGGACGAAGTTCCATTGTCGAATCTTGGTGCGGCGGGCGGTCTGGCCATTGCGTGGGTATCTCCGATGACAGCGCCACGAAGCGCTCTCAAGATATTTGGAGCGACGCGCCCGAAAATCACGGGGACCGACATGGGGCGCCCTAAGTTTCGCCCGTAGCGCTCGCGAATATTCGAACAAGCGCGGTATTGACATAGTAGTTGGCGCGGCCGGCCTGATGTTTCTCGACAAATCCGCGCATCGCAAGCTGGTCGAGATACTTCGCGGCCGTTTGCCGCGTGACGCCAAGATCGGCGACGACAAAATCGATGCGCGTATAGGGATGGCGAAACAGCGTGTTGAGCAGATCTTGCGAATAAAGTTTGGGCAACTCGTCGCGCAGACGGTGTTTGGCCGACTGCATTTCGCGGCGAATGGCTTCGACCATGCCCAGAGTCGTTTCGGCCGTTTTGGCGACCGCCTCGAGCATATAAAGTACCCACGCCTCCCAAGCGCCCGTGTCGCGCACGTCTTGCAGCAGCCGATAATAGTCGTCTTTGGTTTGCGTGATGTGGCGGCTCAAATACAGGACCGGCGTATCGAGCAAGCCGGTACGCGCGAGATAGAGCACGTTCAAGATGCGTCCGATGCGGCCGTTGCCGTCGGGAAACGGATGGATGCTTTCGAACTGGTGGTGGATCAGCGCCATTTTGATCATCGGGTCCAGCGCGCAAACCGCATCGTCGTTGATGAAACGCTCCAGCCTCGCCATGTGCATTTCGATGTCAGCGATGTTTTGCGGCGGCACGTATACGATCGCGCCCGTGCGTTCGTTTTTGAGCGCGGTCCCCGGAGTTCTGCGGAAGCCGGCACTTCGCCCTTTGAGCAGCCGAAACATATCGACGAACGTCCTTTTGGCAATGAGTCCGCCCAATTCGCCGACACGCCGAAAGCCGAGGATCAGGGCGTCGCGATAGAGCGCGACTTCCTTTGCTGCCGCCGACTGCGGCGCATCGGGAAACAGGCTGGCCTGGAAAAGTTCGTCTTGGGTCGTCACGATGTTTTCGATTTCGGAACTTGCCTTGGCTTCCTGCAGCACAAGCGTATCGATCAGTATGTTTTGATTGGGAATCGTCGCTGCCCGCCCTTTGAGTTCCGCAAGCGCGCGGTTGGCAGTCGCAAGTGCTTTCAGCACGCGCGTCGTTTCCAGATCGATATCTGGCGGCAGGTCGGGAAGACGATACGTTTCTTTTAACATGAGAATCCCAACATGTTAACAAAACGCAATTATGTTAACATATCGGAAGGGTGTGTAAACAATGCGTGCACTTGTTCACCCCTCGCTCCGCCAAGAAAAAAGGCCCGGCCGTTTCCGGCCGAGCCTTTTATATGGTGGAGCCAAGCGGGATCGAACCGCTGACCTCCGCAATGCCATTGCGGCGCTCTCCCAGCTGAGCTATGGCCCCGAAACTTTTTGACCGCGCTTGTTTAGGCCGAACCGGGCCGGCGGTCAACGCTCCTCGTCTTCCACATTCTCGATAACTTCGGCGACGTCTTCTTCGTCCTCGCCGAGCTCCGAGGTGTCTTCAATCACCGCGTCCTCTTCTTCTGCCTCGTCGCCCACGGCGGGTTCGATCGCGTCGACGTCCTCCGCGACCGGCACCGGCACGGGCTTCGCCACGGCCGCCGGCGCCTTGCCGCGGCGCGACTTCAGCAGCACTTCGGGATCGTATTCCGCGTCGCATTTCGGGCACGTGATCGGCATCTTCAGAAGGTCGTAGAAACGCGCACCGCACGATTGGCACGTCCGCTTCAAACCCCATTCGGCCTTCGACATCGACTGCTCCCCAAAAAAACGCCCGTTTTTGGAACGGGCGCGGGACATGCCACGTCCCGTCCCCCCTGTCAATACGAGCCTGTCGATACGTGCCCGGCAGGCGCCCCGCCGCCGAACCGGTTGCCGCCGCCCGGGGCGATTGCTAAAACCCGCTCCTCTCGAGGGAAATCAGGAAACCGCAATGGCCCATGCCGCCAGCCTTCTGCCCGCAACCGCCAGCGCAAGCGCCGCTCTTGCGGGCCAAATCGATGTGCCGGGCGACAAATCGATCTCGCATCGCGCACTGATGCTGGGCGGTCTTGCGGTCGGCGAAACGGTGGTCCACGGCCTGCTCGAAGGCGAAGACGTGCTGCGCACCGCCGCCGCCATGCGCCAGATGGGCGCTTCGATCGTCAAAGACGCGGCCACCGGCATTTGGCGCGCGCGCGGGCGGGGCCTGGGCGGCTTGGTCGAACCCGCCGACGTGCTCGATCTTGGCAATGCGGGCACCGGTGCCCGGCTGCTGATGGGGTTGGTCGCCGGGCATCCGTTCATGTCGGTTTTTACGGGCGATGCGTCGCTGCGCCGCAGGCCCATGGGGCGCATCACCCAGCCGCTCGAAAAAATGGGCGCAAGGTTCGAGGCGCGCGGGCGGGCCGACGGCAAAACCCTGCTGCCGCTCGCCGTCATCGGGGCCGCCGCGCCGGTGCCGATCGACTACACGCTGCCTGTCCCGTCGGCGCAGGTGAAAAGTGCGGTGCTGCTGGCGGGGCTTTCGGCGCCGGGCAAAACCATCGTGCGCGAACAGGAACCCACGCGCGACCATACCGAGCTGATGCTGCGCCATTTCGGCGCCACGCTCGGCGTGCGCGACGAGAACGGCGTGTCGGTGGTCGAACTTGCGGGCCAGCCGGAACTCGTCGGCTGCACGATCCACGTGCCGGGCGATCCGTCGTCGGCGGCATTCCCGCTGGTCGCGGGGTTGATCGTGCCGGGGTCGGAAATCACCGTGCGCAATGTAAGTTTGAACCCGCGCCGCACGGGTCTGTACCAGACCTTGCGCGAAATGGGTGCGGTTCTCGACATCGGCAATCGCCGCCTGTCGGCGGGCGAAGAAGTCGGCGATATCGGCGTGCGCGCCACGCGCCTTGCGGGCGTCGACGTGCCCGCATCGCGTGCACCTTCGATGATCGACGAATATCCGATCCTCGCGGTTGCGGCCGCCTGCGCCAAGGGCCGCACGGTGATGCGCGGCTTGAACGAACTGCGCGTCAAAGAAAGCGACCGGCTGGCCGCGATCGCGCGCGGACTTGCGGCATGCGGCGTCAGCGCCACCATCGCTGACGACGATTTGATCGTCGAGGGCTGCGACGGGGCGCCACCAGGCATGGCGGCGGATACGGCCGCGATCGTGACGCACCTCGATCACCGCATCGCGATGAGTTTTCTTGTGATGGGCCTCGCCAGCCAAAAGCCCGTCACGGTCGACGATACAAGCGCGATCGCCACAAGCTTCCCGAACTTTTTGGATCTGATGAAAAAGCTGGGCGGAGCGATCACGTGATCGTCGCGTTGGACGGCCCGGCTGCCGCCGGCAAGGGTACGCTTGCCAAGGCGCTGGCGGCGCATTTCAAGCTGCCGCATCTGGATACGGGCGCGCTCTATCGTGCAGTCGCATCGAAGGTCTTGCGCGAACACTGCACGCCCGAAATCGCGGCCGCAACGCTTGCGGCCACCGACATGGCCGCAAGCGATCTGCGCAGCGGTGCCGTGGGGGCGCAGGCCTCGGTCGTGGCCGCGATCCCGGCCGTACGCGCCAGTCTGTTGGAATTCCAGCGCAATTTCGCGCGCCAGCCAGGCGGCGCCGTGCTCGACGGGCGCGATGTGGGCACGGTCGTGTGTCCGTGGCCGGAGGTCGTCAAATTTTTTGTGACCGCCAGCCCCGCCGCACGCGCCGAGCGCCGATTCAAAGAGTTGCTTGCGCTGGGCGAAACCCCTATACACGAGCGCGTTTTCGCCGACTTGG
Organism: Asaia bogorensis; assembly: GCA_945901855.1. GTDB lineage: Bacteria > Pseudomonadota > Alphaproteobacteria > CACIAM-22H2 > CACIAM-22H2 > Tagaea. The sequence continues at coordinate 13,812 of CAMDLT010000063.1, forward strand.
CGGTACGGGACCGGCGCGACAGCGAGCGCGCCGACGCACCCATGAAACAAGCCGCCGACGCCGAGTTGATCGACACCTCGGATTTGGATGCCAGCGCCGTGTTCCAAACGGCATTGGCCCGCATTGCGGCGAAAACACGCGACTAGGGATGGTCCCTGGACGCGAACTCCGACCCCGGCGTCGGCCGAACGCGTTGCGCGTTACGGACGACCGGCGCTGAAAGACCCGAAGGAAAAGACCCAAAAATGGCGAGAGCATCCAAACTGGCCGGCCAGCAATCCCCGGCCGCGAGCGGCGACAATTTTGCGGCACTGCTGCAAGAATCGCTGGGCGAAAGCGGTTCGTTCGACGGCCGCGTCGTCAAAGGCACGATCGTTTCGATCGAAGGCGACTTTGCGATCATCGATGTGGGCCTGAAGGCCGAAGGTCGCGTGGCGCTGAAGGAATTCGGCACGGCCGGCGGCCCCGCCGAACTCAAGGCCGGCGACACGGTCGACGTGTTCGTCGAGCGCATGGAAGACAAGCACGGCGAAGCGGCGTTGAGCCGCGACAAGGCCAAGCGCGAAGAAGCGTGGGGCGCGCTCGACAAGAACTTCAAGGACAATGCGCGCGTCAACGGCATCATCTTCGGGCGCGTCAAAGGCGGCTTCACGGTCGATCTTGGCGGCGCCGTCGCGTTCTTGCCGGGCAGCCAAGTCGATATCCGTCCCGTGCGCGACATCACGCCCTTGATGGGCACGCCGCAGCCCTTCCAGATTCTCAAGATGGACCGCTCGCGCGGCAACATCGTGGTCTCGCGCCGCGCGGTTCTGGAAGAAACGCGCGCCGAACAGCGCTCGGAACTGGTCGCCTCGCTCAAGGAAGGCCAGATCCTGGAAGGCATCGTCAAGAACATCACCGACTACGGCGCGTTCGTG
>CAMDLT010000064.1 GCA_945901855.1 Asaia bogorensis
AATACGCGGCGTCCGCACTCGAGCCTTGACCGGCTGACGCCGGATCGGGCGTACTTCAACCGGCAGCCGCTGCTCGCGGCCGCCTAAACCCGGCAGAGGCTCCACTTATAAAACCCGGAAAACTGTTCAAACAAACCGAGCCAGCTCTACTCGCAGCGTCGCTCACCACCTCATAAAAGGTGGAAGTGTAAAGGGATGGCGCGTAAACCACTGAAATGCCCCTTTGGATAACATCTTGTGGAAACCCGCGTTGGGGAATTGTGTTTTTAAACGCCCCATGAAATCGGACGGCACCTCACCCAAAATCATGCCAAGTGAAAAATCGGCAAGATCGGCCCTTCTGAAAACGTCAACAAGTGGATAATTTCGAATAACATTGTCATCTGTGATCGGCCGAATCTTGTGGTGAAGATCAATGAGCAGTGTAACTTCCACCTCCCATTCATCCAATTTCGACGCCTTAAGATACTGAACCGCCTCCCGGATGGAGGGCGGCAGGTAATCGACCGTGTGATCTGACCACATGCCAATGTCATGATGACAAGCCGCGATCATCAGCTTGGCCCTGTCTTGCTCGCTACATGGATGCAAAGCAAAACAGCAATGCAGCATACGATAAACGTGATTCTTGTACCCTTGGTAGTCTGCACCAATGCGCTGCGACCACGGCGTCAAAACTTCTTCAACTAAAGAAAGTGTCGGATAGATCGTAAGATCAAATGTCATTTTTATCTCCTAGTGGCGAGTTACTTCGGGGACACTATACTTATCTCGTCAGCGTAACGCGGTATTTGGGTTTACGCTTTTAAGTTAAGTATAGTGTCCCCGCTCCTCGCGCAGCAGTCAAATTCTAAGTTAACAATGTGCCGTAACTTCCTGTGGCAGAGCACCGCAGCCGCAAATATCTGAAATCTTGGAACTCACCACATTCTGTCGAGAAGCGTGTCTTATTCCAAGCTCGTTGTGATCGCAAAACTTGAAAGCGACCGAGGACAGAAACATATTTTAATGCTTTGGAATCAAGGTACCACCGAAAATTTACTACATAAGTATGCTACCAATCATTTTCCACTTGAATTTCGAACCGGACCCTTGCCACCCTCTTCACTTGGGGCATTCGTCAGCGCGTACTGAACGTGTCGATTGCAATGCAGGGGCGCAGATAAAGCGAGGTGAGAGCGTGGTACTAAATCCGTCGTGTCTCGAGTTTGCGGTACTTGGATGGTTTAACGCGCACGTTCGGGGCATTTGCATTTTGCTATTCTCGTTTGTCAGACTCGCACCAAAATTGACGGTGGCGCATTCGACTTTCGTCAACCGACCCGAGATGCTGTTTATATGATCGAGATTGCTGAAGAGTCGCTCGATGCAGCGAAGCGCACGGACGCGGAGCGGTGTTTGGGGGCTGTCCGATTTAGGAACGGTTTTGCAGTAATTGTTTTGGCGACCGTGTACGCGGCGATGTTTGGGGTGTCGGTCGCATGAAGTTTCTTCAACGGCTATATGGCGAACTTGTAATGTCACCAGGCGGTCGGGTGTATTCGGCTTGGTATTTTATGTGCGGCATTTTGCTTCCGGTCTCAGTCGTTACTTTATTGACGGTCAATTATATCGAGACTGTAAAGGCAATCGAAAGTTTAATAAGCGGCTTTTGCGATTTTACGAGCCCTGAGTCTTCAGAACGTTGCACGACTGTGTTTAGTATTCGAGATGCCGTCTTGCAATACTCTTTGGCGGTTAGAGTAGAGGGGTTAACTCGTGAACTTATGTTGTTCGATTTTTTCGTCTCTTTTGCTAATTGTGTCATACAGATTTTGTCGACATTTTTTTTCAACGTCAATTTAGCTAACCTCAATAAAAATATTATTAAAGTAGAAAAGTTTTTCTATCTTAGAAGTGAAATGATTTTAGGCCTTGCGTTTGTTTTCTTCTTTTATTGTTGGTTGGGCGCAAGTTTTGGAGCTTTTCTGCCCGATGATGTCAATAATTTAAGGTTGAGCCAAAGACGAATAAGTGTGGTGCAGTATTTTTTCTTTTGTTTTCTGACGCAATATCTAGTGGGTTTCACTATAAGTATTTTTATTTTGGTATTGCGGTCTAAAGTCGAAGAACACGCGAACAGTGGAGTTTAGGCGAATGGCCTCTCTGTTTTTTCTTAGGATTGCAGCGTTTCCACGTCAAATGATGTTGCAACCCGATTTGGTGTTTTACTTTTGTCTCTGTATTCTTGTCGGATTTCCGACTCTACACGTTTATTCTATTTTTCTATGTTAATGCTTCAACGTTAAATTACATTACGTAAAAATCTCTGATTATTTCTTTTTGATGCGGTAACGAGTGGGTATGTCGCGGAGAATTTCGGGGACACTATACTTATCTCCCACCTGACGCATATCGCATTGATCCCATTTCTCTAAGCAGAAGCGTTGGGCCCAGCCTTCGCCCGAACCGGCAAGCGCACGATCTCCCGGCCAGCCTTTTTCGCCGCAAGACATATCTCATAAGCACTTTAAAGATTGAGCCAGGATTGCGGGTCGCGGCCGAACCAATGGCCAACCGCAACACCGTATCGCCCGTGACGGCGCGTTTGCCCGCAACGATCCGGCGCACGCGATCGGCGGGCACTACGATCTGGCGGGCCAGCGCCGTCGGCGACACGCCAAAACGCGCCGTGCGAACGCCGCGCGGCAGCAGGGCCGTTTGATCGCAATTTTCTTCTCTATTTACCTAACTATGCTATTATACAGTTATGGCCATCGGTTGGCCTGCGCTGTTTGACATCGTGAATATCGGGTCCAAAAGTCGCCGCCGGAAAAATCGGTGCGATTTGCGACGTGAATCGTTCCGAATCAATAGCTTGATGCGCAACATGTCGCGTCTATGTCGCGCAGATGTCGCGTCTATGTCGCGCAATCGGCGCATGGATGTCGCGTAGATGTCGCGCTAAAATTTGCGGCGCGGTGGTTGGTTACCGCATTGAGTCGTTGGGATTGATCGGGTCCGGCACGGTCGTCTCGCCTTGCGGCCCGCCGGAAAACAGTCCGAACACGCGGCGCAGGAACCCCGGCGCCAGGGTCGAGAGCGGGTTGATGGTGGTTTGCACGTCGGCCATGGCACCGGAGGCGCGGTAGTTGGCCGCAAACACGCCCGAGCCGCGCTCGCCGACCAACAGTTGGCCCAGCAACGGAATGTTGCCGAGGATCGAATTGACCGCGTAGGCAGGCACGATGGTGCCGTCGATCTGCAGCGTGTCGGCCGCAAGATCCACTTGGCCCCGCGCGGTCAGCCCCAATGCCGCGCCGTGCATGCGGCCATCCTTGATCTCGATCTTCGGATCGGCCCAGGCAATGTCGGCATCGAGGCGGCTGAAACCGATCCCGTCGCCGCGCAGACTGTCGAGAATGCCGGTCAGCAACGCCACCGACAGAAGCTTGGCGAAGCCCGGCGCGTTGACGAGGCGAAAATCCTCGATCGCCACCTTGCCCACGATGGCGCGGTCGGCGCGCGCGGGATCTTCCTTGCCCTCGACGGCAAGCTTGCCGCCCACCACGTTGGGCGTGATGTCGAGGGCGGCCAGCAACGCGCCCGCATCGTCCGACGAGCCGCGCAGCACCAGCAAACCGTCGGCGGCCGGGGCGATCGCGATGCGCAGCGTGCCGGGCGCAAGGTCGGGGGTGCGCGGCTGGGTTCTGGCGTCGACCGCCAATTGCTCCCACCGCAGGGCGCTGCGTTCGCCGCGCAAGGTCAAGGCGCTCAGCTCGCGGCCGGCGCCGAGCGCCGCCTTGGCAACCTCCAAGTCGAGTTTGAGGGCGGGTCGGCCGGGTTCGGGCGGCGTTTTGTCGGCCAAAAACGGGGCCGCGTCGAAAAAAGCGCCCCGCCCTTCGAAGACGTTGCGCATCGGCTGGCCGGGTGCGCGCGGCGGTTCGCGCCGCACGGCGGCAGCGTCCAGATCGACGCGGCCCGCCAGCAGCAGGCGCGACAATTTTGCCTCGCGGAAGGTGCGGCCGTCCTCGGCAAACGCAACGTCGCCCTTCAGCGCCAGCCCCTCGCCCGCCAGATCCAGCCTCGAAATGGTCTGCAATTTTTCGTTGCCGAGCGACAGCCGCATCGCCGCCTTGGTGCCTTTGGCGGGGCTGCGCGACCAGTCGATTTCGGGCACCGCAAAATCGACCTCCGCCAGATCGAGGTCGAGGTCGAGTTCGCGCCGGCCGTCGCGCGTGGCGCTGGTCGACATCGCAAAGCCCACGGGGCCGACCGCATAGGGCGCAAAATCGAACCCCAGCCGGTTGACGCTGCGGGTCGGCGCCGTGCCCTTGGCGGAGGCGCGTTCGACCGGATTGGCGGTGGCGTCGAACTCGCGCCGATAGGCGATTTCGGCCGTGGCACCGGCAAGGCGGACCGGGCCTTTGACGTCGAGCCCTTTGGCGTCGACACGAAAATCCATCGTGCCGTCCTCGATCGACTGGCCCAGCACCGCGTTCTGCTGGGTGTAGCCAAGGATGCGGCCGGTGGCGACGACATCGACATCGTCGAGCTTCAAGTTGGCGAGCAGCGGAAACTTGACCGCGATGCGCGTGTCGGACCGGCCGCCGAAACTGTCGGGGCGTTCGCCGATGCGCGCAAGAAAACCCAGCGGCGGACGGTCGACGAGGCCCAGCGCATCGCGTGTCGCACCGCTCACGCGCAGATCGATCGCCGCGTATTGCCGATCCTGGTCGAGGCCGGAGAGCACGATGGTGCCCTCGCCCGCCTGCAAGCCCGCCACGGTGCCGCCGCGGGTTTTCATCTCCAGGCGCTTGGCGTCCATCGTGGCGGTGGCGCCCACGCCTTCGACCGGCGGCAGCCCGTCGATGAACGTGACGGCCGCCCCTTCGATGGCAAAATCGAACCGCAGCCGGTCGATGCTGACGGCCGACCAGTCGGCATCGGCGCTGCCCAGCGCCAGATCGGCCTTGGCCGACGCGATGCGCCCGCCCGCGACGTTCTGGGCAATCCAGCTGCGCGCATTGGGGCTGGCGAACAACGGCCACAGGCGTTTGAGCTCGTCCGTCGTCAGCCCCGAAATATCGACCTTCGCGGCCAGGCGCGGCTTCGACAACGCCGCCTCGAGCGTCGCCGCGGCGCGGATCGACGCCGCCCCCGCATCGACGCGCAGCTCTTCGATCTCCATCCGGTCGAAGTCGCCGGCGATGGTGGCCCGCAAGCTGGCGCGGTCGATCGCCACGGGCTTGTCGAACCACGCCCGATCGAGCAGCCGCACGCCGCTCGCATCGACCGCCAGCGCGAGCGGCGCAAGTTTGCCGTCGAGCCCGACCGATGCGCGCACCTGCAGATCGAGCGTCGCGTCCAAGCCGCGCAAATCCGCGAGCCGCGGATCGAGCCCGGCCAAGCCAGTCACCGACAGCCCGCGCGCGCGCAGATCGAATTCGACCCGCTCGTTCTGCGCCACGTAAAGCGCGTCGAGGTCGAGCGGCAGGCGCTGGCCGCCGATCGCCGCCGGGATCGCGGCCTTCAGCCGCAACCCCTGGTCGTTGCGTTGCAGCACCAGATTGGCGTGTTCGGCCGCCAGCCGCAGGCCGGTCATCGCGTCGTCGACGACGATGGTCGCGTCGGAAAAAATCGCCTGGCTCAGCAGCCCAAGCGCGCTGCCGGGATCGGCCGGCCCCGCGAACTCCGCGACCAGGAAGGCCGCCAGCGACCCGCCGCCCGCCGCAGCAGCCGGTTCAGCACCCTGGCCGGGCGCCTCGAAAAACTGGATGGTGCCGTCGGCGGTCCGCGTCAGGTTCAATCGCAACCCTTGGATGCGGAAACTCTCGGGCTGCAGTTCGAAATGCAGCAGGCGGTTGGCCGACAGCGCGATCCAGGCTTCGGGCACCCGCGCGATCTCCGCCCCGTCGGCGGCCAGCACGCGCACGTCCGACACGCGCAGCTCGATCGAGCGGCTGCTGCTCGACCAGTCGAGCGAGGATTGCCCCACATCGACCGTGAAGCCGTCCGCGCCCTCGCGCAACGCCGCTTCGATCAGCGGCGTGACAAACGGCACGACCACCGGCCCGACCGACAGCCGCCACAAAAGCACGCCGACCGCCACCAGCAGCAAGGCGGCGAGCGAACCGATCAGTTCGAAGAACAGCCGGATCGGATGGCTCATTGCGGCCCTTGACCGCACCGGCAGGGCCGGGCCAACTGAAAGCCTCGAAGACAAGGACAGAATCGCATCATGGCGTCACTCTACCCCGGATTCGCGAAGGCGGCATGGCCCCGCATGTCGGACCCGGCTGCGGGCGCGCGCGAGTTCGAACGCTGGCTGGAAGCCGCCGAAGGCGTCGATGCCAAGCGGCAGAACCGGGCGGCCTTGGAAGCGGTGTTCGGCAACTCGCCGCATCTCTCGAACCTCGTGCTGGGCGAGCCCGACTTTGCCGCCAAATTGCTGGCCCAAGGCCCCGACAAGGCCCTTGCCTTCGCAACCCACGCCGCCAAGCGCGATCTGGCGTCGGCAAGCGAGCTCGTCCCCTTGATGGCCGGGCTGCGGCTGTTCAAGAAGCGGGCCGCGCTGACGATCGCCCTTGCCGACATCGCCAAGCTTTGGGACGTCGCGCGAACGACCGCGGCGATTTCGGACGTCGCGGAAACCGCCTTGCGGCTGGCCTGCCGCTTCCTGCTGCGCGAAGCGGCACGGCGCGACGGGCTTGCGCTGCCCGACCAAGCCGACCCCGAACGCGGCAGCGGCTTGGTCGTGCTGGCAATGGGAAAGCTTGGGGCGGGCGAACTCAACTACTCCTCCGATATCGATCTGATTCTGCTCTACGACGCCGACCGCGCCAAGGGGCCCGATGCGGACGAACTGCAAAGCGTGTTCGTCAAGCTCGCGCGCAATCTTGTCAAGATCATGGAGGCGCGCACGGCCGACGGTTACGTCTTCCGCACCGACCTTCGTTTGCGCCCCGATCCCGCCGCCACGCCCATGGCGCTCTCGACCCTCGCGGCCGAGACCTACTACGAGAGCATCGGGCTCAATTGGGAGCGGGCGGCGATGATCAAAGCCCGCCAGGTCGCGGGCGATGCGGAAGCAGGACGCGCGTTCCTGGCAGCCATCAAACCTTTTGTGTGGCGCAAGCATCTCGACTTCGCGGCCCTTGCCGACATCCATTCGATCAAGCGCCAGATCCAGGCCCATCGCGGCGGCGAGGAAATCGCCCTGCTTGGCCACAACGTCAAGACCGGCCGAGGCGGCATTCGCGAGATCGAGTTTTTCGCCCAGACCCAGCAATTGGTCTGGGGCGGCCGCGACCCCGAGTTGCGCATCCCCGCGACCGTGCCGGCCCTGCACGCGCTCGCCGCCGCCGGGCACCTGGCAGATGCCGTCCGCGACGAGCTGATCGAGGCTTATGGCTTCCTTCGCACGGTCGAACATCGCCTGCAGATGCTCGACGACGAACAGACCCAAAAACTGCCCGACAATCCGGCCGAGTGGTTGCGGCTTGCGACGTTCCTCGGGTTTGCGGACGGCGAGCGTTTCGGGGCTGCGCTCAAAAAAACCTTCGAATGCGTGGCCGGCCACTATTCGCAGCTGTTCGAGGAGGCAGGGGCGAGCGCCCGCGCGCCGTCGCTGGTTTTCGCCGGGCCCGACGACGATCCGGCAACCTTGGCGGGACTGGAAAGGCTGGGCTTTCGCGACGCCCGCCAGATCGCATCTGCCGTGCGCGGCTGGCAGTCGGGGCGCTATCGCTCCACCCGCACGCCGCGCGCGCGCGATCTTTTGATCGAACTCGCACCGGCGATCGCGACGGCCTTTGCCGCCACGCCGCAACCCGATGCGGGCTTCGTTCGCTTCGACCGGTTCCTGGAAAGGCTGCCGGCCGGCGTGCAGCTCTTTTCGCTGTTCCAGGCCAATCCAAGCCTGATCGATCTGGTCGCCGAGATCATGGGCACCGCCCCGCGATTGGCCGAGGCGATCGCCACCCACGTGCATTTGCTCGATGCGGTGCTGAGCCCAGGCTTCTTCGCAAAGCCAGCCGACAAGGCAAGCCTCGCCAAAGACCTCGCCGCCGCCAACGCCCAGGCCCGGGACTTCCAGGATCGCCTCGATATTGCCCGGCGCTGGCAGCACGAGCGCCATTTCCAGATCTGCGTCCAGCTGCTCAAACGCGCCCTCGACGCAGAAGCCGCCGGCGCCGCGCTGTCGGATCTTGCCGACTGCACCATGGCAAGCCTGCTGGCCGATTGCCAAGACGAGTTCGCGCGCAGCCACGGTCGCTTGACAGGCGCCGCCTTCGCGGTGCTCGGTCTTGGCAAGCTCGGCGGGCGCGAGCTGACCGCGACCTCGGACCTCGATCTGCTCCTGGTCTATTCGCATCCCGCCAAGCTCGAACAATCGGACGGCGAAAAACCGCTCGCCCCGTCGCATTATTTCGCAAGGCTCGCGAGCCGGCTGGTCTCGGCCTTGAGCGTCGCCACCGCCGAGGGCGCCTTGTTCGAGATCGATCTGCGATTGCGCCCGCAAGGTGCGAAGGGACCGCTCGCCTCCGAGATCGGCGGCTTCGCCAAATACATGGTCGAGGACGCCTGGACCTGGGAGCATATGGCCCTGACGCGCGCGCGTTTTGTTTGCGGCGATGCGGCACTTGGCGCCAAAGCCTTGGCCGCGATCGCGGCCGCGCGGGTGCGCAAGATCAAGCCCGCCAAACTCGCAGCCGAGATCGCCGACATGCGCCAACGCATGGCGGCCGAGCGAGTTGCGACGAGCGTATGGCAAATCAAAGACTGGCGCGGCGGTCTGGTCGATGTGGAGTTTTTGGTCCAGCATGCGTTGCTCGCCGATGCCGCCGAAACCTTCGATCCGAATTTGGCGGGTGCCATCGCCGGGCTTAAGCGCGCCAAAAAGCTGCCGGCCAAAATCGCCGACCGCCTGGCGGATGCCCATTCGCTCTATGCCGAGATCCAGTCGCTGCTGCGTTTGACGATCGACGAATCGTTCGATCCGGAGACGGCGCCTGCCGCGCTCAAAACGCTGCTGGCGACCGCCGCCGGCGCGGTTGACTTTTCGGCGCTGGAAGCCAAGCTCGCTGCCACGACGAACGACATCCGCACCCTGCTGGCCGAACGCCTGCCGGGTGCCCTTTAGAACCGCCAAGGAGTTCCGCATGGCCGCCAAAAAATCCAAACCCGAAGCCCCCGCACGCGGCCCCAAAGAGGGCAGCAAGGCACCCGCTTTCGCGATGCCGACGGTCGGCGGCGGTACGGTCGAGCTTGCCAAGCTCAAAGGCAAAACGGTCGTGCTGTATTTCTACCCGAAGGACGACACGCCCGGCTGCACCAAGGAAGCCTGCGGCTTCAACGACATGCTCGCCCAGTTCCGCAAGCTCGACGCCGAGATCGTCGGGGTGTCGCGCGACGCCATGAAGAGCCACGACAAATTCGCGACCAAATACGGCCTTGAATTCCATCTGGCCTCCGACGAGGACGGCAAGACGTCAACCGCCTACGACACCTGGGTCGAAAAAAGCATGTACGGACGCAAGTACATGGGCATGGAGCGCGCAACCTATCTGATCGACAAGACCGGCACGATCCGCAACGTCTGGCGTCCAGTTTCGGTTACCGGCCATGTCGAAGACGTGCTGGCCGCAACCAAGGCGCTCTAGAATTCCAGCGTGTAGACGGCCTACGCGCCCAGCGTGTGGGTCGTCGCCTGGCGTGTGACGTCGCCGAACGGCGGCACGGCCTTCGTTTTGCGATAGCCGACACCGAGCACCAGATTGTCGAAAACCTTGTAGAGCAGGTTGCCCGCAAGCTGGCGGTCCTGCTGGTTGAAGAACGTGCCGACGGCCGCACTGCTGTTGGCCTCGTCGAAGCGCCGGGTCATCCGGCTGGCAACGAGCGTCCAATCCTTCCAGGTGAAGATCGCGGCGGTCGTCAGGTACGTTCGATCCTTGAACTGGTTGCCCATGACGGTATCGGCGTTGAAAACGTCGGTCAGCCGCGCCCACTCGACAAAGGGCGTCATCACAATGTCGAGCGGCAGTCCTATTTCGTAGCGCCCGCCCGCAACGAAGCCTTGCGAGTCGCGGCTCGCGACCGGACCATTGCCCGCTTGCAGGGTCTCGGGCTGGCGGGCTCCGGCGCGCAAGTAGCGATATCCCGCCCCAAGCGACAGCCCCTCAAGGTTGGCGGGATCCGAAAGTTCGTATTGGATCGCCACCGACTGCGGCGCGCTTGTATTGCCAGGACCGCCATAGACGAGACGGTTTTGGCCCAGACGCTGCGTGGTCGAAAGCGGCCCTTGGCCGGGTCCGTAGGCCGGAAAATTGAAGGCCGAACGCGACAGAACCGTGTTGTCGAAAAAGAAAGTGGCGATATCAACAAGCCGGGTTGAACTTGCCGGCATAGAGCCGCGCTTCGTCGATATCTGCATTGAGCGAGAGGTTCTCGATATAGCCAGCATGACCGCCAAGGAAGCGGCTTTCGGTCGGGAACTTGACGCGTTCCCAATGCAGCTTGGCCTGCACAAAAATGTTCGAATTGAAGAACAGCTTAGCGACCGCCTCGGCTTCGCCATACCCGTCGGTCAGCACCGAGCGGTTGTTGCTGGAACGGTAGTTGCGGTCGACCCCAAGCTTGAGCGTGACATCGACGTCGACATGGGCGCCGTCGCCATGGCCGTGCTGCGCTTGGGCGGGTGCATATCCGCCCGCGGCAAGCAGGGCGACGACGAGTGCGGCAACGAACTGACGGCTCCGGAACATTGCGACTCCACGCTGTTATGCTGTAACAGCGTGATTCAACACCGCGATCCCGTCAAACAAAAAACCGCAATCGAACGAGTTTCAATTCAAATCTTCGACCGTTGCCGTGCCGCCCTTGATACGCGAGGCGAGCGAGGCTTCGAGGAAACGGTCGATATCGCCGTTCAGCACGCCTTGCGTGTCCGAGGTTTCCTCGCCCGTCCGCAGATCCTTCACCATCTGGTAGGGCTGCAGCACGTAGGAGCGAATCTGGTGGCCCCAACCGATCTCGCTTTTGGCTTCGTGCGTGGCGAGAGCCGCAGCTTCGCGCTTGCGCAGTTCCGCTTCGTACATGCGCGCGCGCAGCATCTTCCACGCACGGTCGCGATTTTTGTGCTGCGAGCGTTCGGTCTGGCAAGCGACGACCGTGTTGGTCGGAATGTGCGTGAGGCGCACGGCACTCTCGGTTTTGTTGACGTGCTGGCCGCCGGCACCCGACGAGCGATACACATCGACGCGCACGTCGGCTTCGTTGATGTCGATTTCGATGTCGTCCTCGATCGCCGGAAAGACCCAGGCCGAGGCAAAACTCGTCTGGCGGCGCGCGTTCGAATCGTAGGGCGAAATACGCACGAGCCGATGCACGCCCGATTCCGTTTTGAGCCAGCCATAGGCGTTTTCGCCCGAAATGCGCAGCGTGGCCGATTTGATGCCCGCTTCTTCGCCGGGGCTTTCTTCCAGAAACTCGGCCTTGAAGCCGCGCTTTTCGGCCCAGCGCAGATACATGCGCACAAGCATCTCGCCCCAATCCTGCGCTTCCGTGCCGCCCGCGCCCGCATGGATTTCGACGAACGCGTCGTTGCCGTCGGCTTCTCCCGACAGCAACGCCTGCAGGCCGCGCTGCTCGGCTTCCTTCTTGAGCGCCACGAGCTGGGCTTCGGCATCCGCCAACACGCCCGCATCGTTTTCGATTTCGGCAAGCTCGATCAGCCCGATCGCGTCGTCGAGCTTGGCGGTCATGTCCTTGACGGCGCCCACCGCCGCATCGAGCTGCTTGCGTTCGCGCAGCAAGGCCTGTGCCTTGCGCGGATCGTTCCACAAGGTCGGGTCTTCGGTCAGCGCATTAAGCTCGTCGAGGCGTTTTAGGGCGCGATCCCAGTCAAAGAAACCTCCTCAGCAGCACAAGCGACTGCTTGATTTCTTCGGAAATGGCGGCAATTTCGGCACGCATGATCGACTCCGTTCGCAGGCACTAGGCTATACGAAGCCCAGCCCCGCTTGGCAAGGGTGCAGGTCGCATGCTTTGCTGCGGCAAAACAAACATGCCCGGAGGAACGACGCCATGAATCTCGCCGCCAAACTCGCCGAACGCGCGGCCGCGGCCCGCCCCGTCACGGTCGGGCTGATCGGTGCGGGCAAATTCGGCACGATGTTTTTGGCCCAAGCGCGCAAGACGGTCGGACTGCATGTCGTCGGCATTGCCGATCTGTCGCCACCGCGCGCCAAGGCGGCGCTTGCCAGCTGCGGCTGGGATGCGGCGCGCATTGCGGCGACCGGCTTGGGCGACGCGATCGACAGCGGGCGCACATTTGTTACCGACAATGCCGACGCGTTGATCGACCATCCCGGCATCGAGGTGATTGTGGAAGCGACCGGCGATCCGCGCGCGGGCATCCGTTTTTGCCTGAATGCGATCGCGGCGGGCAAACACATCGTGATGGTCAATGTCGAAGCCGACGTGGTGGCGGGCCCCCTGCTTGCGGCCAAGGCACGCGCGCAAGGCGTGGTCTATTCGCTGGCCTATGGCGACCAACCCGCCCTCATCTGCGAGCAGGTCGATTGGGCGCGCGCCTGCGGGTTCGAGGTGGTGTCGGCCGGCAAAGGCACCCGGTACCATCCCGATTTTCACCGCTCGACGCCCGACACGGTCTGGTCGAATTTTGGCTTCTCGCCCGAGATGGCGGAAAAAGGCGGCATGAACCCAAAAATGTTCAACAGTTTCATCGACGGTTCGAAGTCGGGCATCGAGATGACGGCCGTGTCGAACGCGACGGGCTTGCTTGCCCAAGAAGACGGGCTTGCCTTTCCGCCCGCCCCTGCGCCCGATTTGGCAAAGATCTGCAAACCCAAATCCAAGGGCGGCGTGCTCGAAAAATCCGGCACGGTCGAAGTGGTCTCCTCGCTCTACCGCGACAAGTCGCCGGTGCCCAACCATCTGCAATGGGGTACCTACGTCGTTGTCGCGGCCGACCACGAATATGTGCGCCGATGCGCCGCCGAATACTGCATGCTGCCCGACGAAACATGCGAGCATATGGCGCTGTATCGGCCGATCCACATGATCGGCCTCGAGATCGGCATTTCGGTTGCCAGCGCCGCCTTGCGAAACGAGCCGACGGGCGCCCCGCTTGCGTTCCACTCGGACGTCGCCGCGACCGCCAAGCGCGCGCTGAAGGCGGGCGAAGTTCTCGACGGCGAGGGCGGCTATTGCGTGTGGGGCAAACAAGTGCCCGCAACGCGCTCGCTGGAAGCGGGCTATCTGCCGCTGGGGCTCGCAAGCCATGTCACGTTGAAACGCGACATTCCCGAAGGCGGGCAGATCGGCTGGGCCGACGTCACCTATGACGCCAACGACGACGCGGTCAAAATTCGTCGCGAGATGGAAGCCGCGTTCGCCCGGCCCAACAGCAAAGCGGCGGAGTAAGCCACCCACGCAACATCCGCGCGACATAGATGCGACATCTACGCGACACAGGCGCGACATCCACGCGACATAGACGCAACATTTTTGCCCTCTGACGCGACATTTTTCCGAAGAAACGTCGCCAAGCGCTTGATTCTCAAAGATTTGGAAATCGGCCTGCGCGACAGTCGCACAGAAAAAATCTCGGCGCATTCGCACGGCCAAAATCCTTATTCACAATGTCAAACAGCACCGCCGGAGCGTGTTTCCAACTTGCCAATACACTATCAAAAAGAATCGAACAAAACAAGAATTTTCAAGCGCCGCCCGAACCAGTTATTGCGGGGACACTATACGTATCTCGCCGTCGCGGCGCCCGGAATCGGTCCTAGCTTCCGACGTGCGATCTCGTATCAGCTTCACCGCTTCGAGCTTAAACTCGAGGCTGAAGGTCCTTCTCTGTCCCATGGTCGTCCTCCAGTTCCAGTGTGACACCTAATCTCAGTGTCCACAAAACCCGAGGTAACCCATTCTTCCCATTACTGCCTGCAGAGGACCTTGAATTGCGTATGGCTTTGAGTAATAAGGTGAAGCCGCCCCCTAATTGACCGGACAGGGTCTGCCCCAAAGATAAGGACTAGGGGTATGACTATGTTTATGACTGGAACGAACGTGAAGGGCGAGCTTCTGACGGGGCCCGAACGCCGTCGCCGCTGGTCGCCGGCCGAGAAGGTG
>CAMDLT010000065.1 GCA_945901855.1 Asaia bogorensis
TCGCGATGCTCGATGCCAAGATCGTAGTATTTCAGGTCGATATCGAGATAGGGCAGGATCAGGCGCTCGCGGATCATCTTCCAGATGATGCGCGTCATTTCGTCGCCATCGAGCTCGACAATCGGATTTGCGACCTTGATCTTCTGCATTTGAATGGATCTCCCGTAGGGCACGTTTGAGGTCTGGAACGGCACGGGGATACACCGTTGCGGCGTCGAGTTCCAGCGGCTTCAAAGGACCCCAGACACCCCGATGCTGTAGCCCTGCCAAAAATTGGGTTGCCAACCACCTAGACCAGCGCCCATCAGCCAAATTCGGCGGCTTCCGTCGCTGCGGAGGTGCCGGTTCGTCATGAAACAAGAGGAAATGATTGGACGCTGGCGACAATGCGCGGGAGTAGTCTGTTTTGGCATTGCTTGCATGCTTGCGGACGGCGCCCCGAGATTTCGCCGGACCATCTCTGGGCGGTCTCTTTCGTGTGGTCCGGCAGCCGATATAAGTGGTGTTCGCGTTGAAGCTTTGGACCTTGCCGTCTTGGACCCCCTGTCAACTCGCATTGGCCGTCAACTTCACCGCCTGTTGCCTGCTCGCACCGCGCCTGAAAGAGCGACGCGTCGTCGATCGCTACCGTTTGCGTTTTCTTCGCTATCGCGACGTCGTATTCTACGTGCAGCCGTGCTTATGGCCAAAGCGATAGCGACCAGCCACCGCAGCCTCGGTGATGGTGCGGCCATGTCGAAACAGGAGCCTCGTGTGGATCCCGAACTTTCGAAGTCGACGGCATTTTTCGATGGTTCTTGCGCCTTGTGTCGCGTCGAGATTACCAGTTATCGACGCCAGGACGAAACAAGCGCCGTTGTTTTGTCGATGTCTGCGATCCGGCAGCCGCAACGCCGGAGGGGATCACGAAACAGCTTGCAATAAAGCGGTTCCATGTTCGCGCAAAACGACGCTCAGGCGCTTTCGGGTGCAGCTGCCGTTGTCGAAATCCGGGCACGATTGCCCCGCTGGCGCGTGTCTGCTTCGACCGTTTGTCTCTCGCCTTGTCGGCCGTATCAAGTCGCGCAAGGCGACGACGCGCCGGTGACCGCGGGCTTGGTATCGGCATCGCGTCGCGTTTTTTCAAAAGGGAGTCAACAATGCGTGTTGGGATCGTAGGCGCAGGGATAGCAGGGCTGGCTTGCGCCGAGGGGCTTTCGAGATACAAATGCGATGTCGTGGTGCTCGACAAGGGGCGCGGACCCGGCGGTCGGATGTCGACCCGACGCGTTCCAACAACCGCGGGCGAAGTCGGGTTCGATCACGGAGCCCAGTATTTTACGGTGCGTGGCGCCGAATTTCGTCGTCGTGTCGAATCGTGGATATCCGACCGTGTCGTTGCACCTTGGCCTGCAGCCGGCCCAGCAGCCTATGTCGGGCTTCCCGCAATGAGTGCTCCGATCAAGCAAATGGCCAATGGACAGTCGACTCGGTTTTTATCTCAGGTTGTACAAATAGAGAAATCTGATTCAAAATGGCAACTGGTTCTCGATCAGCGCGAATTGATCCAGGTGGACATTGTTGTTGTCGCAACACCTGCCGAGCAGGCCGCCGCCTTGCTGGCGTCCGCGGCACCGGATTTCGCCGCACGGGCCGCTGCAATCCGAAGCACGCCATGCTGGACGACGATGCTGGCATTCGCCGGGCCGCTGGCGTTGGATCAGGACTGTCTACGGGGCGATGACGAGGATGCGCTTGCTTGGGCAGCGCGCAACAGCGCCAAGCCCGGTCGTACTGGACCCGAAGCTTGGGTTCTGCAAGCAAGCCCCGATTGGTCACGTACGCATCTTGAGGCCGACGCTGGCTGGGTTACAACCGCCTTATCGGCGGTGTTTTCACATCGCCTTGGCACGGCTCTGCCGCCGCCGATTGCCAGCGTCTCGCATCGCTGGCGATATGCCAATGCCCTTGGCCAAACACCCAGCCTCGCGTGGGACGCTGAACGACGCATCGGCTTGTGCGGCGATTGGCTTGGCGGCGGCTGCGTCGAGGCTGCGTGGCTCTCGGGAACCAGGCTCGCAGCACAGATCGCCGGTGACTTGCCGACCGGTTTGCCCCAGCATTCGTCGATACCCGGGTAAAACCGGCTTGCTGCGTGATTCGCAGCAAGCCAGTTCGCACCAAGATCAGCGACAAGGCTACGCCGTGCCCGCTGGGTCATGCAAACCGCCTGTTTGATACACAGACATCCAATCTGCTTTGGCTATTGGATTTTACTTGCTTCAGCAGGCGGTCCGGGTTCGGCCATGTGGCCTTCGTGATCGACGCCTAAGACAGGCGTATCGTCGGGTGGCGTGTCAGCCGGGCGGCGCATGTACCCGAGCGCGCAGCTCGCCATCGTCCGGGCGCATAAGCCAATGCCCAATCGCTGAATTGGTTCCGGCAGCGCGGTATTCAGACTTGATCGTGAAATTCCTCTCTGACACTCTCGCGCGGTTTCAACTGTCAGGAGACTCACCGATGCCTGCCTATATCATCGATCCGCCGCCCATTGCCGCCGCACCGATCAAGGGATCCGACAAGCTCTTTCCCGTTCGCCGCGTCTACTGTATCGGCCGCAACTATGCTGCGCACGCGATCGAGATGGGGCACGATCCGAACCGCGAGCCGCCGTTTTTCTTCCAGAAAAATCCGAACAACATCGACTTCTCCGGCGAGTTCCCATACCCCTCGCAGACCAAGGATGTGCACCACGAGATCGAGCTGGTTGTCGCCCTTTCCAAGGGCGGGACGAACATCCCGATCGCCAAAGCGCTCGACCATGTGTGGGGCTACGCCGTCGGTCTCGACATGACGCGCCGCGATCTCCAGGGGATTGCCAAGGAGATGGGCCGCCCGTGGGAGATCGGAAAGGCGTTCGAAAAGTCAGCGCCGATGGGTCCGATCGTCCCGGCCTCTCTGATCGGCCATCCGGCGGCCGGCAAGGTCGAGCTCAAGGTCAACGGTAAAACCAAGCAGACTGGCGATCTCAACCAGATGATCTGGAAGGTGCCGGAGATGATCTCGTACCTGTCGGACTATTTCGAACTGGCGGCCGGGGACGTCATCATGACAGGCACGCCGTCGGGTGTAGCGGCCGTGGTGGCGGGCGACACGATGGAAGCCGCGATCGACGGCGTCGGAACACTGACGGTCAAGGTCGTCTGACCGGTAAGCCCCGCGCTCTCCGGATGAACGCCGGAAAGCGCGGGGATAACGCGGTCGCGGACAGAGGCGAGATGTTCGCGCATTCGAGCGGCGGCGCCGGATGCGTCACGCGTGGAAATTGCGGCGACGATTGAATCGTGCTGGCTGAAACTGGGATGCGTGCGCGGGGGCAAGGTCGATGACCGGAGTTGGCCCCAGACAATCGATCGACGTACCACGTTGAGCGTTTCAAATAGGTGGATTAGCACCTTGTTGTGCGTCGCCTTCGCGATCGCGAGATGGAAATTGTTGTCCCACGCCTCGTAGGACCGCCAATCGCGAGCCTCTTGGCACTTTCGGCTGCAGGCGCGGATCTCGTCGAAATCGGCCTTGGCGCCGTGGATCGCCGATAGGCGTGCGAGTTCGGGTTCGATCGCCAGCCGCGCCTCGATCACCTTGATCGGACGGGCAAGCTTTTCGAGATATTCGACGTCGTTGAGATTGTGCACAGGGCGCGCGCCGACGAATGTCCCGCGCCCGACCTGGCGCCAGATCAGGCTGTCGCTTTCAAGCTCGGCCGAAGCCTTGCGCAACTCGCCGCGCGACACGCCAAGCGTGCTGCAAAGAACGCGTTCGGGCGGCAACCTGGCATTGTGGTCGAAGCCGCTGTCGGCGATGTACCGCCGCAGCCTTTCGGAAAGCGTCATTTGCGACAACACTGCCATCGGACACCAATCGCGGAATTGGTAAACGGATCCGCCTTCTCAGAACACATTCGTTATCATATCAATTGAAGGCTTAGGTGGGTACCGTCGATTTCGGCGACGCTGGCGAAACCGGCGCGCCGACGGGTCCATGCCCGAGCAGGAGGAAACGCGCGTGCGAGTGGCAACGATCCGATTCGAGGTGCGTCTTGAGAATGCCGGCGCGCCCAGCGCTGCCCCATTTAACGAAGCGCAGTTGTGAATGCGGAACGCCTGAACATGACGATCCCCATTACACTCGCCTGCTGGGACCACGACCGCGCCATGCCCATCGTCGATGGGACTGTGCCCGTGCCGGGTTTCGCGCTCGAGACGCATGTTCTGCCGACCAGCCAGCTGTTTCCGATCGCGGTCCAGGAAGCGCGTTTCGACGTGACCGAACTGTCGTTGTCGAGCCATCTTTTGCAGGTATCGCGCGGCGACGCGGCGTATACCGCGATCCCGGTCTTCCTGTCGCGCGCCTTCCGCCACAACGGGTTCTTCCGCCGCGTGGGGTCCGGGATCGCGACGCTTGCGGATTTCCGCGGCCGCAGAATCGGTGTGCCGGAATACCAAATGACGGCGGCCCTGTGGATGCGCGGCATCCTCGCCGATGATTTCGGCGTGAAGGCAACCGACATGCGTTGGCGCACCGGCGCGCTCGATGCGGGCGTGCGCCGCGAGCGCTTGGCGCTTGCACCGCCGCCCGAATTGCAGATCGAGCCGATCGAGGACGGCCGGACGTTGCAAGACCTGCTGCGGGACGGCGAGATCGACGGGCTGCTAGCGCCAGCACCCCCCAAGGCCTTCCTTGCGGGCGAACCCTGGATCGAACGCGTGTTCCCGGACTTCGAAACCGTCGAGCGCGACTACCACGCGCGGACGGGCTTCTTTCCAATCATGCATGTGATCGCCGTGCGTCGTTCGCTCGCGATGCGGCATCCCGAACTTTCGCGGCTTCTTTTCGACGCGTTTGGCAAGGCCCGCGACATCGCGCTGGCGCGTCTGAACGAAGTATGGCTCGGCTCGGCCAACCGCCTGAGCTTGCCCTGGCTCAACGCGTCGATGGAGCGAACGCTTGCGTCGCTCGGCACGCACTATTGGCCCTACGGATTTGCAGGTGCCCGCGCGGAGCTTGCCGCCGCGTGCCGCTACTCGATCGAGCAACACCTTGCCGTGCGCGCGGTGGCGCCGGAGGAACTCTTCGACCCTTCGGTGCTCGATACATGACGACGATGCCGGTTCCCCCCGGACCGGCCGATCGAAAAGGAGATACGGATGACGCTGAAAGCCCCCCCTTCGCTCGCCGCCCTCGTATTCTGCGGCGTACTGGCACTCGGTTACGTGTCGAGCGCTGCACCGGCCGACGCACAGGAGATGCGTGCGCCCAGAGGTCCGGTCGAAATCACCGTCGGCGCCGGTGCTGGCGGCACGCCCGACGTGATCATGCGCTCGATCGCGAAGATCATGGCGGACGAGAAAATCATCGACGTCCCGATCGTCGTCCAGAACCGTACCGGTGCGGGCCACGCCAACGCGTTCAACTTCGTGCTCGGCAAGCGCGGCGACGAAAACACGCTGCTGACGCTCGCCTCGCCGGTGTTCACGACGCCGATCGTGCAGGGTACGCCGTCGGTCATCGACCGCATCACGCCGATCGCAGGTTTCACCCAGTCCGAACTCGTGCTGCTCGTGCCGCCGAACAGCACGTTCAAGTCGCTGAAGGAGTTTGTTGACGGCGCCAAGGCGCGACCCAGCCGCGTGCGCATCGCCGGCGGTGCCTCGGGTGGCAACGACCATCTTGCGATGGCATTGATCGAGCAGGCTGCCGGCATCAAGATGACCTACATCCCGCACGAGAGCGGCTCGGCGGCGCTGGCGACCTTCCTGGGCGGCAATGTCGAGGGTTATTTCGCGACGCTGTCCGAAGGCCTGCCGCACATGCAGGCGGGCAAGGCTCGCGCCATAGCGATCTTGTCGGAAAAACGCCGTACGGACGAAGGCTACAAGAACGTGCCAACGGCCCGCGAAGAGGGCGTCGATGTCGTATACACGCAATTTTGGGGCGTCGGCGGCCCGCCGGGAATGGACCCGGCCGTCGCCGCGTGGTGGGCGGACAAGTTCCGCAAGGCAACCGAGACCAAGGCTTGGAAGGATAGCCTCAGCGAAAAGCTGCAGCTTGGCAGCTTCTACGCGCTCGCCGAGGCCGACGCCTATTTCAAGCGTGAGCAGGACACGTTCCGCCGGTTGTTGACGAGCGTTGGCCTCGCCAAACCGCAATGACGCGATACCGATAGCGAGGTCCGCCGCCATGCGATTGGTCGAGGCCGTTCCGGCCGTCTTCCTGATTGGCCTGTCCATGCTCGTCCTGTTCGGGACGGCGGACCTCGTCTATTGGGCGGGCATTACGCCCGGCCCGCGATTCTTCCCCGTCTGGATCGCAGGCGTCGGGATCGCGCTTTCGATAGCACTGCTCGTGCAGCTTCGCCGCGGCACCGATTCCGGCACGACCGATCTGCCGGAACGCGGCGCCTTCGCGCGCGTGGCGCTGACGACGGCGGCGATGGTCGCCTTCGTCGTGGCGATGCCCTTGATCGGCGTAGTGCCGGCCGTGGTCGTCTTCATGATGTTTATCCTTCTCGTCGTGCTCGGCCAGCGTGCGATACCGAGCGCGGCTGCGGCCGCGATTGTCGCTGGTACGATCGAGATCGTCTTCGTCCAGTCGCTCAAGATTGCGTTGCCGCCGATTCCATTTCTCTAAGTTTCAGGTCACTTCATGAGCACGATCGACCTGTTGGCGCAGGGCTTCACGACCGTCTTCACGTTCAAGAGCCTCGCCTTCATCTTTCTCGGCGTCGTGATCGGACAGATCGTCGGCGCGCTGCCTGGGATCGGACCATCCGCAGGCATGGCTCTGCTGCTGCCGCTGACCTTCGGTCTCGACCCGGCGACAGCAATCATGATGCTCGCGGGGATCATGTATGGCGGCCAGTATGGGGGAACGCTGACTTCGGTGTTGATCAACGTGCCCGGCGAGGCGTCGGGCGTGATGACTGCCGTCGACGGCCACCAGATGGCGAAGGCTGGGCGGGCGGGTGCTGCGCTCAGCATTGCGGCGATCGGTTCTTTCCTCGCCGGCGTGGGCGCCGTCGCAGCCGTTGCGTTCATCACGCCGGCGCTAAGCTCGTTCGCGCTGCGCTTCAATGCGCCGGAGTATTTCTTGCTGGCGGTGTTGGGTATCACGGCCGCAGCGAGTCTCGGCGGCTCGCCGGTGCGCGCGCTGATGGCCGCCACGCTGGGACTGATGATCGCGCTGGTCGGCGCCGACCCAGTGACCGGCGCGCCGCGCCTGACTTTTGACCAACCGGCGCTGTTCGAGGGGATTGACTTCATTCCCGTCGCGATCGGCGTTTTCGGTATCGCCGAGGTCCTCTCGTCGCTTGAGCGCGCGCACGACATGAAGCCGATCCGCACGCGGCTTAAGGACATGTGGCTGACCGCAGCCGAATGGGCCGAAAGCCGGGTCGCGATTCTGCGCGGCGGCATCATCGGTCTCATCGTCGGGATCATGCCCGGTGCTGGCGCCTCCGTCGCCTCGATGCTCGCCTACGTTACCGAGCGCCGCTTCAGCCGTCGGCCTGAGCGATTCGGCAAGGGGGCGATCGACGGCGTTGCGGCAGCCGAGGCGGCGAACAACGCCTCCGCGCACGGTGCCACTATTCCAATGCTCGCACTTGGCATTCCCGGCTCGGCGAGCACAGCTGTGCTGTTGGCGGCGCTCGTGCTGCACGGCGTGCGGCCAGGTCCGATGCTGATGCAGCAGGAGGCGGTACTCGTCTGGGGGCTGATCGCCAGCATGTTCGTGGGCAACGTGTTCCTTCTGGTTATCAACCTGCCGCTGGCACCGCTGTGCGCCTCGCTGCTGCGCATACCGTATGTCTTCCTCGCGCCCGGCATCCTCGTCCTGTCGCTCGTCGGCGCCTACGCCGCAACGCTCGACATGGGAACGGTCTGGATGTGCCTTGTGTTCGGCGTGCTCGGCTGGCTGATGATCAAGTTCGATATCCCGCGTCCGCCGCTTGTGCTTGCTCTTGTGCTCGCGCAGCTTCTTGAGACGTCGATCCGGCAGTCGCTGCTGCTTTCCTTCGGAAGCCTCTCGATCTTCGTCGAACGGCCGATCGCGGCGTTCTTGGTCGTGCTTGTGGCGGGCTCGATCCTGCTTCCGGTGATCGGCGCGCTGCGCCGCCGCTTCCGCGGGATCTGAACCGGCCTACAAGAAGGGTGGCGCAGCCTTTTGAGCCGGCAAGTGCTGCCGAGCACAACGCGGCGATCTGATACCAATCGTGGAATTGGTTAAGTGATCCGCCTTCACGGCATGCACCTTCTATAATACCTATTGTCGCGTCCGGTTAGATTGCCGGATTGAAGCGACGCAGGGCAAACTGGCGCGCTGATCTGCAGGAGGAAGCACGCATGCGATTGGCAACGATTCGTATCGATGAACGCCTTGAAAGTGCTGCCATCCTGCCGGATGGCGGAGCTCTCCGGCTGGAGGCCGCAGCCCGGCTCGCGGGCGTGCCGACCAACGCATTCGCATCCGTCCAAGCGATCGTCGAGGGTGGTGAGGCCACGCTTGCGTCGGCAAAAAAGCTTGTTGCGTCCGCTGGCAGCATGACGGCTGCGGTTGTAGCTGCAAAGGCCGTGAAACTGGCCGCGCCGCTGCCGCGCCCGGCCAAGAACGTGTTCTGCGTCGGCCGCAATTATGCCGAACATATCGCTGAAGGCGAGCGCGCGCAGAGCATCAAGGTCGGCATCACAGACCATCCGGTGTTTTTCACCAAGCCCGCGACATCGGTTGTCGGCCCGGGCAGCGTTGTGCCGCTGTTTGCCCATATCTCGACGCAAATCGATTACGAGGTCGAACTTGCGGTGATCGTCGGCAAGCCCGGGCGCGACATCCCGCGCGAGAAGGCTTTCGAGCACGTCTATGGCTACTCGATCATCAACGACGTGACGGCGCGCGACGTCCAGCGCCGTCACGGCGGCCAGTATTTCAAGGGCAAAGGGCTCGACGGGTCGTGCCCAATGGGCCCGTGGATTGTTACGGCCGACGAGATGCCGGACCCAACCAAGCTCACCATCCGCCTCAAGGTCAATGGCAACCTGCGTCAAGACGGCAATACGGCGGCGATGATTTTCGACATTCCGACGCTCATCGCCTCGCTATCCGAAGGCCTCACGCTCGAACCCGGCGACGTCATCGCGACCGGAACGCCTTCGGGCGTGGGCTACGCGATGGTACCGCCGCAGTTCCTCAAGCACGGCGACATCGTGGAGTGCGAGGTCGAGGGCATCGGTACACTTGCCAACAGCTTTGCCACGGCCGCAGCCCCCAGCCGCGCCGCGTAAAAGACGCCGGGCGGCAAAATGGCCCGGACGAAATCAAGAAACAAAAAAGAGGAGAGGAACCATCATGAGTGACTCGACATTCCCCCGCACCGGACGCCGTGCTGTCATCGCAGGCTCACTCGCCGCGGTTGCCGCAGTGGCACTTGGCGCCCGCGATGCGCGCGCCCAAGTTCAAAACGTAACCTTCGTCCAGCCGAGCCCGTCGGCGATCAACTCGTTCCCGATCTATGTCGCGATCGGCGAAGGCTTTTTCCGGGAAGAAGGCCTCAATGTCCGCGTCGAATCGATCAACGGCTCCGGTCCTGTGCTCCAAGCGCTCTCGTCGGGCCAGGCGCAGTTCGGCCGTCCCGGCCCCAGCCCGGTCCTCTCCGCGCGCGCGCGCGGTGTCGATGTGATGTTTATCTACAACGTCTCGACGCGCACAAATTTCGGCATTGTCGTGCGCGACGGCGCGCCCTACCAGAAGCCGGCCGATCTCAAAGGCCGGACAATCGGCACGGGCACGGCCGACGGTGCGGAAGTCGGCTTCGCGCGCAACGTGCTGCGCGGTGCCGGTCTCGTCGAAAACACGGACTACAAGTTCCTCACGGTCGGCGACGGCGGTCCGGCAACGGCGGGGTTCACGCGAAACGACATCCAGGCCTACTCGGCCTCCACCGCCGACATGGCGATCTTGAACAATCGCGGCATGAAGGTTCGCGACATTACGCCGGCCGAGTATCTGACGCTGTTCGGCAACGGCATCGCGACGATGGGCGCCACAGTGCGCAACAACCCGGATCTCGTGACGAAATTCGGCCGCGCCGTCGCGCGTGCGCACGCATTTTCGCTCAATCCAGCAAACCGAGCGCGCGTACTGGCGCATCTGAAGACGGGCATGCCGCAGGAGAGCGAGGACGGCGCCTTCGCTGCCGCCCTGTTCGATGCGGTTTCGGCCAAGACGATCCCCATCGACCGTTCCAAGGGCTTTGGCTATCAGCCGCCCGAGACCTGGGAAGAGTGGCACAAAAACCTGCAGGCTACCGGCGATCTGAAAGCGCCGCTGCCCGATCTCAGCGCGGCCTATACGAACCAGTTCGTGGCTGCGTGGAACGCAGGGATCCGCTGATGTCGAGTGTCGCAGCCCTCGCGTCTGTGCCGACGCAATCGGCCGAGATCGTCTACCAGCTTTCCGGCATCGGGAAGACCTATGCAAGGAACGCGACCCACGCGCTCCAAGGGGTCGACCTGACACTTCGGAAAGGCAGTTTCTCGTCCGTCATCGGCTCAAGCGGCTGCGGCAAATCGACCTTGTTGAAGATAATGGCGGGGCTGGTTCCCCCGTCGACCGGGCGGGTCGTCCTCCAAGGACGGCCCGTCACCGGCCCGCGTCGGGACATCGGCATGATGTTCCAGCAGGCCACGCTCTTTCCATGGCGCACGACGATCGAAAATATCGTGCTGCCGATCGAGATCCGCGATGGCAAAAAGGCGGCGCTTGCCGCCCACGATCCGGCCCGAGCACTCCTCGAACTTGTCGGGCTCAAAGGATTCGACAAAGCCTACCCGGGCGAACTTTCGGGCGGCATGGCACAGCGAGCTGCGATCTGCCGTATGCTGATCACCGAGCCGGCCGTGCTGTTGCTCGACGAACCGTTCAGCGCGCTCGACGAGCTGACGCGCGATTTCATGAACATGGAGCTGCAACGCATCTGCGCATCGCGCGACGCGACCGCGTTCCTCGTGACGCATTCTATTCCCGAGGCGGTCATTCTCTCGGACGTCGTCTACGTGATGAAACCTAGGCCCGGCCGCATCGCGGAAGAAGTGGTGATCGACCTGCCGCGTCCGCGTACGCTCGAGATGATCACGACGCCGAAATTCGGCGCGCTGGTCGAGCGGATTCGCAATCGTCTCGACAAGGAGGCCTTCATTTGACCGCGCCCGCAAATCCGGCACCGCAAGGCGCCGACGCCGAGACCATCTGGGTCGAGCACGTCGCTTGGTTCGACCGTGTGCCGCGCGCCGTTGCGATGGCCTTTGTGTTCGCCGTCTTCATCGGGCTTTGGGAACTTGTTACGCTGCTCGGCCTCGTTTCGCCGATCATTCTGCCGACGCCGCTCGAGACGCTCAAAGACATCATCCTCGTTGGGCGCAACCTGATCGGCGGCGAATACATGCTCGCAGCCCTGTGGACCACGCTGCGTGCAGTCGCCTACGGCTTTGCGCTGGCTGTTGCAATCGGCTTCTCGTTGGGCGTCCTGGTCGGCGAGACGGCATTCGGCGAGCGCGCCATCATGCCATATCTTGTGGCGATCGACACGATGCCGAAAGTCGCCTTTGCGCCGATCTTCATCGCGTGGTTGGGCTTCGACATCGAATCGAAAGTGGCACTTGCCGCCTTTATCGCGACCTTTCCGATTGTCGTGGGCACGGCGGCGGGTTTGCATTCGGCCGACGCGAATGCGCGCATGCTGTTCAAGACGATGGGGGCGACGCGCTGGCAAACTCTCGTCAAAATGAAATTGCCGACGGGCCTGCCGCAGATCTTCACCGGGCTCAAAATCGCTGCTGTTGGCGTCATGGCGGGTGCGATTACCGGCGAGTTCCTGGGCGGCGGGCGTGGCTTTGGTGAACTTATCCGCATCGCATCGACGCAGCTCAACACGCCGCGCGTATTCTCG
The DNA here is from genome assembly GCA_945901855.1 of Asaia bogorensis. Taxonomy (GTDB): domain Bacteria; phylum Pseudomonadota; class Alphaproteobacteria; order CACIAM-22H2; family CACIAM-22H2; genus Tagaea. The sequence goes on from CAMDLT010000065.1 coordinate 11,981, forward strand.
CTCATCATCTATCTCAGCCTCGTCGGCATGTTGCTGTTCGGGATTGTGGTGTGGATGCAGCGCCGCTTTGTCTTCTGGCACAAGGACCGCGTCGTCGGCGGCGAAGTCTGAGACCCGTGGGTGCCGACGGAGCCGTTGCCAGGCAGACGCTCGAAAGTTTCGTTGCGGCCGTGTTTGAAGCCTTACGCGTACCACCCAAGGACGCGCGCGCCGTCGCGGCGCTGATGGCCGAGGCAGATGCGCTGGGCTACGACACGCACGGCGTCTTCCGGCTCCGCCAATATGCAAACCGTTTGCGCGACGGCGGCTGCAATGCGCGCGCACGGCCCAGCATTGTATCGGAGACGATGGCGACTGCCCTTGTCGATGGCGACAACGGGCTTGGGCATCTCGCCATGAAGTTCGCCTGCGATCTTGCCATGCAAAAGGCCAGCGTTGCGGGCATCGGCTGGGTCGGCGTGCGCGGCGGCAATCACGCGGGACCGGCTGCACTCTATGTGCGCCCGCAGGCACACGCAAAAATGGTCGGGCTGTGTGCGGCCGTCGGCAGCGCCAACCACGTCGCGCCGTTCGGCAGCAGCGACATTTTGCTTGGCACGAACCCGATCGCCATCGCCGCTCCGAGCGGCGGGCCGGACCCGTTCGTGCTCGATATGGCGACCACGGTCGCGGCGATGGGCAAGGTCAAGACACTGGCCCAGCGCGGCGAGAAAATGCCGGAAGGTTGGATGGTCGGCCGCGACGGCAAGCCGCTGACGGATCCCGCCAAACGCGACGACGGGTTCCTTTTGCCGATTGGCGGCGCCAAGGGCTACGGCCTGTCGCTTGCCATTGGCGTGCTCGCGGGCGTTCTGAACGGGGCCGCGTTCGGCGCGGACGTCGTCGACTTTACGAATGACACGAAGAGTCCGACCAATACGGGCCAGTTTGTTGCCGCTATCGACGTCTCGGCGTTCGTCGGAATGGCTGCTTTCGAGGCGCATTGTCAGCGGACATTCGACACGTTGAAAGCATCGACACCATTGCCTGGCCACGATTCGGTTCGCATCCCCGGCGAGGGGCGCGCCGCAAGGCGTGCTGCTGCCGACGCGGGCGGTATCGCGCTGGCACCGACCCTGCGCGCCGAACTCGACCGGATCGCCGATGAATTCAGCGTAGCGCGGCTCTGATTGTGGAGACCTTGAACTGGGCTATTTGCGGTGACGGCCCATGCATCGATCGTCGGATCAGACAAACCGACAGAGACATTGGGAAGCGCGCCATACAGGCTCGGTGCGTGTGTTCGCCATCAGCGCCTAAAGGACAATTTGAGTGGTTTGCGTACCGGAGAGTTTTCGGCTCATCGTCACCGTTGAATGGGATGACGATGAGATTGATGAAGCAGACTCTGCCGAACGGTACGGTCAAGCATGTGAGTCAGCGTTCAAGTTTGACCCCTCCGCCCCCAGATCTATCGGGCTGAAATTCCATTCAGATCAGGGCATTTCGGGGAAAAGCATCGGTTTTCAAGCGTGACCCCACCAAACTACCGAATCTGCGCCTCGCTTTGATGGCTGCAGCAAGTCTGTGCCGGGGTCAAAGTCCGATACCGATACACATTCAAGAGGCCAACTCGTCAACAAGAGTTTGCATTGGCCAAAGTTCAGGCGCGGCTCCGCGACGAGAGAGCTGGCTCGGTTTGTTTGAACAGTTTTCCGGGTTTTATAAGTGGAGCCTCTGCCGGGTTTAGGCGGCCGCGAGCAGCGGCTGCCGGTTGAAGTACGCCCGATCCGGCGTCAGCCGGTCAAGGCTCGAGTGCGGACGCCGCGTAT
>CAMDLT010000066.1 GCA_945901855.1 Asaia bogorensis
CCCGCAACCGCCGCCACAACACGAGACCGCAAATCCTGAGAAAGTGATCGCGCCATCCGTACTGGCCTCCACTCCAGTACAAAGCTTGAATCACAATTCGCGGCAGTTGGGAATCCCCTGCGATTCCTTCAGCTCGGAATTTGCTCTAGGTTCCTAGATTGCCACCACGATCGACTGACCACCGGTCCAGTGGAACGAAGGACACGATTGCCGCCATGAAAGTGCCAATCCAATTAATGCTCGGCCTCGCCGTTGCTACACTTCTATCTGGCCCCGTCGTAGCGGCCGACGCGGCGGCTGACGAGGCCGCCTTCCGCCGTCTTTGCGCGGCGTGCTGACCTGTCCGAGTTTTTGAACCAAGCCAAACGAGAGATCGGAGACTCACCAACTCGACGAAAGTCAAAAAATATAAAAATGCCTCAGCTAGTTAGGGCCACAGCGTGTGTGTTGCAGGCTTCCTGCCAAAGGTTCTCACTTACATCCACTACGGCACGCCAGCGGCGACGAAAGTGAGAACCCGAACGTTCGCTTGGCGAATGGATCTAAGTCCAGGGCCGGACCAAATGCGCCCAGTTCGCGCTTAACCTTGGGATCGAGTTAAAAGGTCAGGATCGCCCCAGCGCAAGGCTGCCGTATGGACCGGCGCGTCCCAGAGCTTTGTGACGGCATCGTCCAGAGCGGTCACCGTCAACGAGCAGCCAGCCATCTCCAGCGAGGTGGCATACGCGCCGACCATACTGCGGGCAACGACAAGGCCGCGACCCACCATGATTTTTCTGGCCGCGCTCGCCATGATATACAACTCCATTGCCGGTGTGCCGCCGAAGCCATTGACGAGCAACAGGCACGGCATTCCCGACTTCAGATCGAGGTCGCCTAGAATTGCGCCCAGCAATTCGCTCGCAATAGCATCCGCAGACGACAGTTTGACGCGTCGGCGGCCAGGTTCGCCGTGGATACCGACGCCCATTTCCATCTCGTCGTCGGCCAGCACGAATGTTGGGTTTCCAGCCGCCGGGACGATGCATGAAGTGAGGGCCACGCCCATCGAGCGCGTGCGTCGGTTGACGTCGTCGCCGATGCTTTTCAGCGCTGCGAGATCCATGCCTTGCTCGGCCGCTGCACCGAGAACTTTCTCGACGATCAGCGTGCCGGCGACCCCGCGGCGCCCTGTCGAGAAGGTCGATGTTTCCACGGCCACATCGTCATCGGTGATTACGGTGGCGTTGGGCGTCTCCAACATCTCGGACGCCATCGCAAAATTCATGATGTCGCCTTCGTAGTTCTTGACGATGAACAGGCAGCCGCTGCCGGTATCCACGGCTTGGGCAGCCGCCAGCATCTGGTCCGGCGTGGGGGAGGTGAAGACCTGGCCTGGACAGGCGGCGTCTAGCATACCTTCGCCCACAAAGCCCGCATGGAGCGGCTCATGCCCGGATCCGCCGCCGGAGATCAAGGCGACCTTTCCCTTCTTCAAGGTCTTGCGCCGAACAAATGCGTTGTTCTCGCCGAGCGTAAGAATGTCGCCATGGACGTCTGCCATCCCTTGCAGACTTTCGCTCAGAACGCTGTCCACCCCATTGATAAGCTTTTTCACGGCTTGTCTCCTTCAGCTCTCACCGTCGGTCTTTGCGGTGCTGGAAATGAGCGTCGCGATGCCGCGCGCCAAACTGGTGATGAGATGGTCGGCTCGCACATTGAGATCGACGTCGCCGAAATCCGGCAAATCGACCACCAGTTGCCGCATCGGTCGGGCAGCATCGACAACCTCGAGCCTGCCCGGATGCGCCGCGCGGTAGGCTTCCAGAAACGCCTCGCGCTCCTGAGGCGCAAAATGGCAGATGTGGAAAATGGTCTCCAGATGCTGCATCGGAATCGGCGTCGCGTAGGACGGCGAGATGATCTGCGAGATGAAGCTGCGGTTCTTACCGATCGCCTCGGCAAGACGCTGCCGCGTACCGGACGGCCGGTTGTCGACAACGGTGCGCAGGATTTCCTTGTAGGTTTCCAGCGGCGAGGGCGGCGCGGCGTTTGCAGGAAGATCGTTCATGGGTGCGGCCTGACGACGCCGAGATCGACGTTGCGGACAACGGCTTTCGTTTGGGCAAGCAAGCCTGGGGCAACCGACAGGGTGCGAACACCGGCCTGCAAAAGCACTTGGACTGCGCGTGGGTCGCCCGCCGCATCGCCGCAAACGCTGACATCAAGTCCCGTTGCAGCACCATAGCTCGCCACATGGGCGATCATCGCAACGACTCCGGGATTGAGCACATCGGCATAGGCAGCCACATCCGTGCCGTCCCGGGATGCAGCACAGGCATATTGCGTGAGGTCATTGGACCCGATCGAGAAAAAGCCCGACCGGAAGGTTGCGACAGCCATTGCTGCGGCCGGCACTTCAACCATGATCCCCAGAACAGGCTCGGCGTGGGCAATACCCTCTTGCTTCAGTCCGGCGATCACGTCTTTGAACAGACTGCGCGCCTGTTCAAGCTCGCTTGCGTGCGTGACCATCGGCAGCATGACCTTGAGGGGGCCGTGCGCAGCGGAACGAGCAAGTGCCCGCAACTGAATCCGAATGACGTCGGGATGGCGAAGCGAAAGTCTGATCCCGCGCATGCCAAGAAACGGATTGGCCTCTGCGTCTTGCGTATAGCCCGCGATGGGTTTGTCGCCGCCTGCATCCAGCGTGCGTATCGTCACCGGACGTCCGGCGGCCCAGCGGATCAGGCTGAGATAGCGGTCGTACTGAACATTTTCGTCGTGCAACGCACCCTCGACCAGAAATTCCGTCCGGACAAGACCGATTCCATCGCAAGCCTCGACGGGAAAAGCCGCAACATCCGCAATGCTCGACACATTCAGCAAAACGCGGACGGCAGTTCCGTCGCTGGTGACGGCAGGCTCGCTCATGCGGGTCTCGGCTGCAGCGCGCGTAAGTGAAAGCGCCGCGGCGGCAGTCGTCGCCGCCGCGAGTTTCTGTTCGGAGGGTTGCGACACCACCGTCCCGTTTGTTCCATCGACCAGTACTTCGCCGACAATGCCATGCCATGCGTTGCCCAGACCAACCACCATCGGCACGCCGCGCCCGCGCGCCAGCATGGCGACGTGGCTGGTGGGACTGCCCTGGCCCAAAACAATGCCGCCGCCTTTCGACCAGTCGACGGCCAGGAACGCGGATGGGGCGATATCGGCGGCAAGCAGAATGGCTGCAGCCGGCACAGCGTCGCCATCGGCCAAGTTCATCAGCTTGCGCAAGACCCGGTCGCGCACATCCGAAAGATCCGTGGCGCGGGCCCTGAAATACGCGTCGTCAGAAGCCTCGTATCCCGCGATTTCCCTATCCAGCGCCGTGCGCCATGCCGCGTCCGCCGATCGTCCGGCCGCGATCGCCGCATAGGCGTCTTGCGTCAACGCATCGTCGTCGAGCAGCGCCGCTTGAAATCCCATGATGTCGGCGGCATCGCCCTCCAGCGTCGCCACGAGCTTGGCAACGGCCGACAAGGCCGATGCAACGGCACCGGCGAGAGCGGCCTTTTCTTCGCTTGGCGAGCCTTTTATCCGCGATGCGTCCGTAAGACCGCGCAATACGAAGGCCTGGCCGACGGCAACCCCGGCCGCTGCTGCAAGCCCCGAATGGGTGTACTGCGTCAACGCTTCACTCCTCGTCGAACTTGCAGTTGATGAGATCGATCAGCGCCGTCATCGCCGCTTTTGCATCGACCCCGTAGGCCTTCAAAAAGAGCATCTCGCCGTGCCCTGCCTTGACCCGCATGATTTTCACGGGGCTCTTGGCATCCGTCCACGGCCCGTCGCTGTTGGTCGCCACTTCGATGACGGAGCTGTAGCGCTTGGCAAGCTGGGTGAGCTTGACCGAAGGGCGCGCATGGAGACCGATCTTGTTGATTAGCGGCGCACTCGCCTTGACCTCCTCCATCACCGCCTCCTGTCCATTGCCGACCATATCGCCCGTCACCCTGCCATCAGCTCTTCGGCTGTCGCCCGCACCACATCGAGCGGCGATCCACCCGACGCTTCGGTTGCGGCCATGACAGCACCTTCCACGATCGGCGCGTTGCAGATCACGATGCGGCTGCGGCGGGCCAGCGGCATCATTTCCACCGCCATTTCGCTGTTGGTTTCTGCACCGCCCAGATCGACGAGAATGGCGACACCTGCCTCGGACCACGCCCTGTCGATCGCACTCATTATAGCGCCGACATCCGTACCCAGCCCGCCTTCCGCATTGCCGCCGACAGAGGCGAGCGGCACGCTGTGGCCGACCATCTGCCGCACCATGTCGGCTGCGCCTTCCGCCACCTTGGCGGAGTGCGAGACGATAACAATGCCGACATTCGAATCGGAACTCATGTCTTAACCTTTCAGTGTGCTGCAGATGGCAGCAACAAGCAGACTTAGCGACCTCGCCCCGGGATCCATGTGGCCGATCGAACGATCACCGAGAAACGACGCGCGGCCGCGAATGGCCTTCATCGGTATCGTTGCCTGCGCGGCATCGGCCGCAACAGCCGGCAGACGCAAGAGCATGTCCGATCCGCCGGCCGACAAGGCCGCCTGCACGGGCGCCAGGACATCGAGTAATGTCTTCTGTCCGGTATCGGACTTGCCGCGCGCTTTCACGTCCTTGACGGCATTCTCGAGAGCTGCGGCGATTTCGGCACCGCCTGGCTCAAGCGGCATACCTTTGCCAAGTCCCATAGCCAGAGTGCCGTAAAGCGGACCCGATGCGCCGCCGACTTTCATCACCAATGTCATGCCGATGGCTCTGAGCGCATCGGGCAGGGGCTTTGCGGCGATGGCGTCGGCATCGGCCAGCACGGCCTCGAAACCGCGCTTCATGTTCAGACCGTGATCGCCGTCGCCGATGGCCTGATCCAGCTTTGTCAGCTCTTCTGCGTGCGCAAACACGGTTTCAGCCATGATCAGGATCAGCCTTTTTCCAAGTGCTGTATCCATTTTCTACATCACCCTTTCGCCGGTCGAATCGAAGAACAGCGGATTCAAAAACTCTATATCGAGCAAATCGCCGATATCGAGACCCGAATCTGGATCCACAAGACTGATGATCTCGCGGTCGTACAGCGCAATGTGCAGATGGTTCTGGTCTCCCAGCCGTTCAATCCACTTCACCTGGGCCTCGGCTTTACCGCTGCGCTTGACGCGCAAATGCTCCGTACGCACGCCGATAGTCTCGGTGCCGCCCGGTGCCGGTACTTGCGGAAAGAACGCGCGCGGCAACAGATTGATGCTGGGACTGCCCAGACGCGTCGCAACATAGGTGTTGGCGGGGTTCTCGTAGATCTCGCGCGGACTGCCGATCTGCACCAGACCGCCGCGGTCGATCACGCCCACGCGCGTTGCGAGCGTCATAGCCTCGGTCTGGTCATGCGTGACATAGAGCATTGTCGCACCGAGATCTCGCTGGATGCGTTTCAATTCGATCCGAAGGTCGGAACGCAACTTTGCGTCGAGCGACGAAAGTGGCTCGTCCATCAGCGCGATGGCGGGGCGGCGAACCAGCGCCCGACCAATGGCGACGCGTTGCATCTGGCCGCCGGAGAGTTGCGTCGCCTTGTTCTCCAGCTTGCTGTCGATGCGCAGCATTTTCGCCACATCGTGCACGATGCGATCGATCTCGGATTCGGGCGTGCGGCGCGTCGGCGCACGCAAAGGAAAGGCGAGATTTTCGAAGACGGTCAAATGCGGATACAGCGAGTATTGCTGGAAAACGAAGGTTACGTCCCGCCCGGCCGGCGGGGTCGCCGTCATATCGACGCCGCCGATCAAAACCGTTCCCGCATCCGGGCTCTCGAGGCCGGCCGCAAGTCTCAGCACTGTCGTTTTGCCGGCACCCGTCGGGCCCAACAGCACGACGAATTCGCCGTCTGCAATCGTCAGTGACAGATCGCGGATGGCGCGCACGGCGCCGAATGACCGGCTGACATTCTGGAGTTTGACCTCAGCCACGACGCGCCCCCAAGAAATTCGCGTCGTGGAGTGCCGTACGAATGGCGCGGCCTGTGGTGGCGTTGAACAGCGAAAGCCGCTCCGGCTTAAACGAGAGACCCACCTGGTCGCCCGGCGCCGCCGCGACATCGGCGGAGGTCCGCGCTTTGAGCATGCCGCGCCCTGTTTTCACCGTGACGATCTGGGTGGTGCCGAGATACTCCACACCGAACACCTCACCGCGCAAGGTCCCCGAATCCGAGACGATTATCTGCTCGGGTCGAGCGCCCAACGCCAGTGCGCCCTGTGGTTGCCCCTCGCGGACTTCAGGCACCGCAATGCTGGCGCCGTCGATCCTGACGGTCTTGGCGCCCGGTGCGACGCTGTCGTCGAAGCAGATGAAATTCATTGACGGGGAGCCGATGAAATCGGCGACGAACATCGATACCGGCCGGTCGTACACGTCTTGCGGCGATCCCAGCTGCTCGACGATTCCCTCGTTCATCACCGCGATCTTGTCGGCCATCGACATGGCTTCGATCTGGTCGTGCGTGACGTAGACCGTGGTGGCATTCAATCGGTCGTGCAGTGCCCGCAATTCGCCGCACATCAAATGCCGAAACTCGGCGTCGAGTGCTCCAAGCGGCTCGTCCATCATGAAGGCTTTGGGCTTGCGCACGATCGCACGGCCAAGCGCCACGCGCTGGCGATCGCCGCCCGAAAGGCCATTAACGGATGTATCGAGCAAATGGCCGATGCGCAGCGTCTTAGCTGCATCCTCGACGCGCTGGCGCACCTCGGACTTGGGGACGCCCATGCAAACCAATGGAAACGAGATGTTCTGCCGCACATTCATGTGCGGGTAGAGCGCGAACAGCTGGAACACCATGGCGATGTCGCGCTCGCGGGCCCGCTTGGACGTCACATCTTCGCCGCCAAGCTGGATGCTGCCGGACGTCGGCAACTCCAGCCCCGCCACCATCCGCAATGTGGTTGTCTTGCCGCAGCCCGATGGCCCGAGCAGGCAGAAAAAGTCGCCGTCTTCGACCGTGAAACTCGTGTCCTTAACCGCGGCGAAGGAGCCGAATCGTTTGGCGAGATTTTCGACTCGAATCTTAGCCATGATTCACTCCGGGAACTTGGTGACGAAAGTGAACATGAGCACACCGACCAGTGTCGTGACGAAGGAGTACGAGTAAAGCACCAGCGCGAAGGGCTGGAGCATCATCAGCACGCCGGCCGCAATTATCACTGTCGCCAGCGTCTCCATGGGTCCGCGTCGCAGGAGCTTTGGCCAGCGTCGCGACGGCACAGCGTCCATATCGTTTTCGGGATGCGGGATCATTTGCGCACCGCCCCGAACGTGATGCCGCGCAGCAGATGCTTTCGCAAAAGCACCGTGAAGACCAAGATCGGGATCAAGAACAGCGCCGTGCCAGCCGCAACCGCCGGCCAATCCTGTCCGCCCTCGCCGATGATGATCGGGATGAAGGGCGGCGCCGTTTGTGCGGCACCCGATGTCAGCAGCACCGCGAAGGCATATTCGTTCCACGCAAAGATCAGGCAGAAGATGGATGTGGCGACGATACCGGTCGTGGCTTGCGGCAAGACGACCTTGCGGAATGCCTGCAGGCGGGTGTAGCCGTCGATCATCGCGGCTTCTTCGTATTCGCGAGGGATCTCGTCGATGAAGCCTTTTAGCAGCCAGACGGCGAGGCTGACATTGATTGACGTATAGAGAAGGATCATGCCAAGCCGCGTGTCGGACAGGCCAAGCTCGCGATACATGAGATAGATCGGTATCGCGACGGCGATGGGCGGCATCATGCGCGTCGACAGAATGAAGAATAGGAGATCGTCCTTCAGCGGCACTTTGAAGCGGGAGAAGGCATAGGCCGCAGCCGTGCCCAGAACGACCGACAAAAAGGTGGAGCCGAATGCAATGATCAGCGAATTGACGAAACGCGGAATGTAGTTGGAGTTGCCGACAACCACAAGATTGCGCGAGCGCGTAATCTCTTCGCAAATGCCCTGCGGCGGCGGAAGCGACCTTATGTACTCTGGCGTTTGGCGCGAGCGGTTGAAGAACAGATTGCAGAAGCCCTCGATCGAGGGCTGGAAATCGACATAGGGCACGACTTTCGGCGGATAGGAAATCGAGTCCGGCGGCGTCTTTACACTGGTGAGACCGATCCACAGCAGCGGCACGAGCGAAATGACGGCATACAACGTGACGAGAACGCCGGCGATCAGCTTCACGCGGCCTGTCGGCTCGACGACGGAATGGGCTATCGAGGTGCCACTCATCGTGCTTTCACTTTGTTGAGCGCCTTCACATATATGTTGGCGAGCCCGAACACCGCGACAAACAGAATGATGGCGAAGGCCGAAGAATAGCCCGTGCGCCACGCCTCGAAGGCCGAGCGCTTGAGCGTAATCGAGGCAAGTTCCGTGGTCGAGCCCGGTCCGCCGGAAGTCAGCAGGTTCACCATGTCGAACATCTTGAAGTTCTCGATCCCGCGGAACAGGACGGCCAACATGATGAAGGGCAGGCACATCGGCAGGGTGATCGAAACGAATTGCCGCCAGTTGGAAGCGCGATCCACTTCGGCCGCTTCATAGATATAGTCGGGAATCGACCTCAGGCCCGCAAGACAGATCAGCATGACATAGGGCGTCCACATCCAGGTATCGACGATGATGATCGCCCACGGGCTGAGCGTAACGTCGCCCAACATTTGGAAGGATGAGGCGGGGAAGCCGGTGAAAAACGAGACGATGTAATTGAACAGGCCGATCTGCGGCTGGTAGAGAAATGTCCAAAAATTGCCGACCACAGCGGGCGAAAGCATCATCGGGATCAAGATTAGCGTGGTCCAGAAGCCGTGGGCGCGGAATTTGCGGTCGATCAAATAGGCAAGAGCGAACCCGATGACGGTCTGTAGCAGGATCGTCCAAAACACAAAATGTGCTGTCGCCTGCATGCGTTGCCAGATCTCGGGATCCGTCAAGATCGTCTGGTAGTGGTCGAGGCCCACATTGCGCACCGGCGCGTTGGGACGGTTGGCGCGGTAGTTGGTGAACGACAGTTGGATGGTCCAGATCAGCGGGAACAGGTTGATCGCGAGCAGCAGCAGCATCGTCGGTGCAATGAAAAGCCATGCGATGGCTTTGTCAGAGAGGCCGCGCACCTGGCGCACGATGGCTGCGGGTGTGCCAGCTGCAATCCTCTCGGCCGTTGTGTTGGGTTGCTGCTTCATATCCGGACAGTTTCTGGGTCGCACTGCGACGCTATTGCCACAAAGACAGCGGGTCTGGAAGCTCCGCGCCGAAAGACCGGCGCGGAGCGAGTCGAGACATGTAGGCTAGATATTAGAGCTTGCCGTCTTCCTTGAAGACCTTGGTCCAGTCCTGAACCAAGCCGTCAAGCGCTTGCTTGGCGGTGCCCCGGTCGGCGACGATATAGTCGTGCAACCGGCGTTGCATCGCCTGGAGAAGCTGTGCGTAGGACGGATCGGCCCAAAAGTCCTTCACCTGGCCCATGGCAACCAGGAAGTCGGCGGCGAAGGGAGCGGTCTTGGCGAAGTTCGGATCGTTTAGCACGGCCTTGTGAGCGGAGTAGCCGCCAAGGGCCCACCATTTCGTCTGCACATCCGGGGCTGCAAACCACTTGATATAGGCCAGTGCCTCGGCTTGGTTCGGCGAATAGGACACAACGGACATGCCCTGGCCGCCAAGCTGCGAACCTGTCTTGCCGTTCTGGCCCGGATTGACGAAGAAGCCAATCTTGTCGCCGCCGACCGCCGGGTCTTTGTGAAGGCCGGGGAAGAAGGCAAACCAGTTCATTTGCATCGCAACCTGACCGGATTTGAATGCGTCGAGCCCTTCTTGCATATACGCATTAGAGTAGCCGGGGGGCGTGCAGCATTTGTAGAGCGACTTGTAGAACTCAAGGCCGGCCACAGCGTTGGGGCCGTTGACGAAACCTTCCATCGCATAGGGCTTTTTGGGATCTTGATACTCGAAGCCAAACGGATAGAGCGCGTTGGCAGCACCCATGGTGATGCCTTCGGAGCCACGTTCGGTGAAGATCGCGGCGCCGAAGACCCGCTTGCCGCCGATCTCGCGGCCCTGGAAGAATTCGGCGATATCCTTGAGTTCGGTCTGCGACTTCGGCGCTGCAAGATCGCGATTGAACCGGGCCTTGAAGTCCGCCTTGTTCTTGGCGTCCTCGAACCAATCCTTGCGATAGGTCCAGCCAAGGGCATCGCCCATGGCGGGTAGGCCCCAATAATTGGGCGTGCCTTTGGGCCATTCGGCATAGCCGGTGACCGTAGCGGGCATGAAGTCATCCATCTTGATGCCTTCGCGCGCGAAGAAGTCGTTCAGCTTGACGTAGTGCTTGTTCTCGGCGGCACCGCCGATCCATTGCGAGTCGCCGATGATAAGGTCGCAAAGCCTACCTTTGGAGTTCAGCTCGTTGAGCATTCGGTCCGCAAAATTCGGCCACGGCACGAACTCGAATTTCATATTGATGCCGGATTTTGCCGTGAAGTCCTTGGACAGCTCGACGAGCGCGTTCGCAGGATCCCATGCCGCCCAGCAGAGCGTGATGGTCTTGCCCTGGGCATGTGCCGACGACGCACCAAGCACAGCTCCTGTTGCGATCGTCGTCGCGATGGCCCACGTCTTGAGTGCCTTCATGTGATGATCCTCCCTGTTTTTGCTGTCATGCCCATTCCGGATCATGACCCGTTACGCGTCAGCGCCACCAACACACCAAGGCGGCAACAGTCGGCGAGGCGAACGCAGTGGCAAAGCGGCAGTTTCGCGTTTCCTCACGCTGCCCCGGAACTTTGGTCCGTGTTCAGCACGTTGTTTAGTAAATATACGATCACTAAACATGTCAATCTGAAAAAGCATTGTTTTTATAAGAAAGAAGAAGGAAACTTATCATGCATGTTTAGCAAAATGAGGATTTTCCGCGCGCACGATCCGTCGGCGCGCGGGTGTGAACCGTCGCCAACGAGAGCCGACTCGGGAGTCAGAACAGCGCAGTAGGTGGCGTGTCTGCCCGACAGCAGCCGACATAGTCGCAGCAACCCCAAATCGTCCCGGTCAAGCGGAGATACCCAGTTAGATCGCAAACATTACACTTTTTGATTTTCCAGTTTTATAAAATATACAATCAATACTGGGTAGCTAATAAACATTTTCAACTTTTATAATCTCGAACCAAAGGTTCTCACCTACATCCACTACGGCACGCCAGCGCGGATGAAAGTGAGAACTAATTCGGTCCCGGGGGGCTTCATGCCATCAAAATTGCTTCCATGAAGGCGCGCCCACTTGACTTCAGTCTCTGCCGTTCTGCAGAGATGCATCTCATCGGTCGCATCCTCGTTCGTTTCGCAGTAACGATGATTAGAAATCTATAAGTTGTGCAAGCTGCCTGATCTGCCTCCTTCAGGGTCTAGTCTAAGTTAACTTTTGGACCGCTCTGAAGGGGGCAGATCACTTGACGCCGAAGGCCTTCGCAGACACAAATTGAGAGTGCTTAAAACGTCGCTTGGCGAATGGACCTAAGTTCGGGGCAGGATCACTCGCAGCGTCGCTCACCACCTCATAAATGGTGGAAGTGTAAAGGGATGGCGCGTAAACCACTGAAATGCTCCTTTTGATAGCATTTTGTGGAAACCCGCGTTGGGGAATTGTGTTTTTAGACGTCCCATGAAATCGTACGGCACCCCACCCAAAATCATGCCAAGTGAAAAATCGGCAAGATCGGCTCTTCTGAAAACGTCAACAAGTGGATGATTTTGAATAACATTGTCATCTGTGATCGGCCGAATCTTGTGGTGAAGATCAATGAGCAGTGTAACTTCAACCTCCCATTCATCTAATTTCGACGCCTTAAGATACTGAACTGCCTCCCGGATGGAGGGCGGTAGGTAATCGACCGTGTGATCTGACCACATACCAATATCATGATGACATGCCGCGATCATCAGCTTGGCTCTATCTTGCTCGCTACATGGATACAAAGCAAAACAGCAATGCAGCATGCGGTAAACGTGATTCTTATATCCTTGGTAGTCTGAACCAATGCGCTGCGACCACGGCGTCAAAACTTCTTCAACTAGAGGAAGTGTCGGATAGATCGTAAGATCAAATGTCATTTTTATCTCCTAAAAGATTTCGTGGCGAGTAGTTCGAGCGCGCCGCACAATTCTATCTAGCGCTCTCAAACACGATCCTTAGCTCTCCAACATTCTCTACGTGTCCACGCTAATAATTCGCTTTTATCTGGGGACGCAAGAGCTGGCTTGGTTTTTTTGAATACTTTTCCGGGATTTATAAGTGGAGCCTCTGCCGGGTTTAGGCTGCCGCGAGAAGCGGCTGCCGGTTGAAGTACGCCCGATCCGGCGTCTGCCGGTTAAGGCTCGAGTGCGGGCGCCGCCCGTTGTAGAACGCGATGTACCGGCCGAGCGACGCGCGCGCCTCGCTCACCGTGTCGTAGGCGCGCAGATAGACCTCCACGTATTTGATCGTCCGCCACAGCCGCTCGACGAACACGTTGTCGCGGTAAGCTCCCTTGCCGTCCATGCTGATCGCGATCTTCCGGCTACTGAGCGCGCCGGTAAATGCAGCACCAGTGAACTGGCTGCCCTGGTCGGTGTTGAAGATCTCTGGCTTGCCGAACCGCGCCAGCGCTTCTTCGAGCGCTTCGACGCAGAACGC
>CAMDLT010000067.1 GCA_945901855.1 Asaia bogorensis
AAAGCCTGCTCCGCACCGCCGCAGCACGCACCATCGACGAACTCGAAGCCGCGATCAAAAATACCCTCCCGGCATTCAAGCCCGCCGAATGCGCGAACTACTTCAAAGCGGCAGGATACAGCTCTACGTGATCGGAATCGGCTCTAGAACGACCATATAGAGCGGCAAAATGTCGAAATAGGTCGGGATGTAGGCAAGCAGGAGGAGGAGTCGAATCGTTTCGGCCGGATCGGCAAAAACCGCATCGATTCCAAGGAATGCCGCATAGTCGACGCCAAGACTTGCCGCAACGGCGCACAAGGCGGCGCCGCACGCGAACAGCAACAGATGGGCGCCGTAAAGCTGCACGCAGCGTCGCGCGATGCGTTTGCAGCCCGCGCCAAAGCCGTCGCGCACGAATGTGCCGCCAAAGGCGATCGCCGCGGCATAGCCCGAGATGAACACAAACACATGGGCTGCGTCGGAAAGGCCAAAGCGCGCCCAAATGATCTGGGCCAGCCAATCGCCCGGCACATGCGCGACAAAAATCGCCGCAAGCGCCAAGCCGCGAAAAAAGTCGAGCCGAATATCGCGTGGCTTTTTGGCCGCAGTCATGCCGGATGCAGTTTCGCGTTCAGCAGGCGCAACAACGCGGGCAAGTCGTCGCGGCGAATATAGGCAAGCGCCAGTCCCGCGGCCCAGACGAGCAGCGCTTCTTTGAACAATGCCGCGCCGTCGTCGTAAGGATCGATGCCAAGCGGCGAGACGACGTGAAAGAAAATCGCACCGGTCATGATGCCGGTCGCCGCAAGTCCGCCCACCAGCTGCGTGCGCCGATAGAGGCACAAGATCGACGCGCCCAGTTCGGCCGAGCCGACCCCGATGCGCATGACTTTTTCGTAGCCGTTGAAACCGAGCCAATCGGTCAAAACAGTGAAAAGCCACACGCTACCTTCGTGGCCGAAGAATTTGTATTGCAAGTACCAGACGAAAATATAGGCAATCCAAAGCCCCAGAACCCAAGGCGCGTACTTGGCTACAAAATTGGGTGCGGTCTGCATGAAAGTCTCTCTTCGGGCGGTTGGCGCTTGCCATCGTTTCGCGATCGCCGCTCAAGAGGTTACGAAGCCGCTTCCTCGAATCTCAAATCGCCCGAATTTCGATACAAAACGATCCGACTGGAGACTTCTCCCGATCGCACATCGCCGCTATTTCCATTCGGTCTGGAAACCGCGAAGCAATGGCGATTCAAGGCTTTTTCCGGCGGCAGAAGCGTTTTCCCCGCCGAGCGATGCCGAACGGGGCGAGCGGCGGTTCTGAGCACCGAGCGCGGAATCCGCGCTTGGCTATTCAAGCGGACTGGCGTCAGTTTGGGCGCCGCACTATCGCTGGCGCGCTTCGCGCGCGATCGCGACCAGGCAAAGCTCGGTAAAAAGAATCTGGGCGGCGTTTTGCGCGGTAATGCTTGTCGGATCGTATTGCGGAGCGACCTCGACGACGTCGGCTCCGACAATGTTCAGCCCGGCAAGGCCGCGCAGCATCGCCAGCGCTTCGCGCATCGAAAGACCGCCGGATTCGGGCGTGCCCGTTCCGGGCGCAAACGAAGGGTCGAGCCCGTCGACGTCGAACGACACGTAAACCGGTCCGTTGCCGACGACCGCGCGGGCTTTGGCGACAATGGCATCGATGCCCATCTTGTCGATCTCCTCGGCGTGGATCACGGTCATGCCGCTGTCGTAGGAGAACTCCCACAAATACTCGGCACCGCCGCGAATGCCGATCTGGATCGTACGTTCGGGATCGAGCACGCCGTCCAGCACGGCCATGCGGAAGGGCGCACCGTGATGGAATTTGGACCCTTCGTAGGGTCCGCTCGTGTCGCAATGTGCGTCGAAATGCACCATGCCGACGGGTCGCGCGCGCCCGATCGCCCGCAAGATCGGCCATGAAATCGAATGGTCCCCGCCCACGGCGAGCGGCACGACGTTCGCTTCGACCAGTTTTGAAAAATGCGCTTCGATGTCGGCATGGCAGTCGGCGAGGGAAAAGCGGCTGCGCATCGGCACGTCGCCAATGTCGGCCGCCTTCAGTTCGCCAAACGGTGCGCGTCGCAGCACATGTTCGTAAGGCCCGATGCGCTCGATCCCGCGCACCGCACGCGGGCCCAATCTGGCGCCGGCACGGTTCGTAACGCCCAGATCCATCGGCACGCCAACCAGGGCAGCGTCGAGCCCGACCAGATCGGCCGCACTTGCGAGCGGCCGGAAAGGCGCGTCCAGAAACGTTGCGGGATCCGCAAACGGCCATTTGCGCTGGTCGGTGCTGGTGAAAATCTTGGCGGCGACCTTGGCAAAGGCGGGGTCTTTGATGTCGCCGCCCAGCGCACCGCCGTAGCGTTGCCGCAAGATTTCCAGCTTGGATCTGTCCATCGAGCTGCGGCCCCCGTTCTGGCGAAGCGGCGAACGCGCTACATCGTCGCGCCGATTTGCCAGGGCACGAATTCGTTGTCGCCGTAGCCCAGCAATTCGGATTTGCTGCGCTCGCCCGATGCGACGCGCAGGATATGCTCGAAGATCTCGCGGCCTTTGGCTTCGACGCTCACGCCATCGACGATGTCGCCGCAATTGATGTCCATATCCTCGATCATGCGCGCATAGATGTCGCTGTTGGTCGCAAGTTTGATGGAGGGCGTCGGCTTGCAGCCATAGGCAGAGCCGCGCCCCGTGGTGAAGCACAGCACGTTTGCCCCGCCCGCAACTTGGCCTGTCGCCGAGGTGGGGTCGTAGCCCGGCGTGTCCATGAACACGAAGCCCTTGGCGTCCACGCGCTCGGCGTAGCGGTAGACGCCGCGCAGCGTCGTCGTTCCGCCCTTGGCCGCCGCACCCAGCGACTTTTCCAGGATCGTCGTCAGGCCGCCTGCCTTGTTGCCGGGCGAAGGGTTGTTGTCCATCGAGCCGTCGTTGCGCTTGGTGTATTCCTCCCACCAGCGGATGATGTCGATCAGCTTCTCGCCGATCGCGGGGGTTTGGGCGCGGCGCGTCAGCAGATGTTCGGCCCCGTAGATTTCGGGCGTCTCCGACAAGATCGCGGTCCCGCCATGCTTGACCAGCAGATCGACGGCAGCGCCCAACGCGGGGTTGGCCGTGATGCCCGAATAGCCGTCCGAACCGCCGCATTGCAGGGCGAGCATCAATTCGCTGGCCGGGATCGTCTCGCGCGTCGCGCGATTGACGAGCGGCAGCATCGTCTTGATGCTCTCGACGCCGGCTTCGATGGTCTTGCGCGTGCCGCCGCTGTCCTGGATCGTCATGGACTGGAACAGATCGCCGTCGACGATATTGTAGGCGCGTTTCATTTCGTCGATCTGGAATACCTCGCAGCCCAAGCCCACCAGCAGGACGCCCCCGACATTGGGGTTGGTCGCATAGCCCCATTGCGTGCGTTTGAGCACGTCGAAGCCTTCGCCCTTGGACGCCATGCCGCAGCCAGTGCCGTGCACGAACGACACGACCCCGTCGACATTCGGGTACTGCGCCAGGATGCCCGAGCGCGTGACGGCCTCCGCCATAAAGCGCGCGACCGAGGCCGAGCAATTTACGGAAGTGAGGATCCCGATATAGTTGCGGGTGCCTGCACGTCCGTCGCCGCGCCGAAAACCTTGGAAGGTCGCGCGCTCGGCCAGTGGCAGCGGCGCATAGGGCTTGGCGTCTTCGCCAAAATGGTAGTCGCGCGCGAAGGCCCGAAACTCGCAGTTCTGGGTGTGGACATGCTCGCCGGGGGCGATTGCCGTTGTCGCGAAGCCGATCGTCTGTCCGAATTTTCGCACCGCATCGCCGGACGCAATCGCTGCGATCGCCATTTTATGGCCTTTGGGGATACGCACCCGCGCTTCGATACCCGCGACGACTGTGCCCGGCGGGACCGTGTCGACCGCGACAACCAGATTGTCGCCGCTATTGAGGCGGATCGTGCGCGGGATCGTCGTCATGGGCGTGTCCTCAGGAGAGTTCGTTTTTGTAGAATTTGCCGTTTTTCAGGATGGCACGCAGATTTTCGCCCTGGCCGCCCAAGATCGTGGCATCGACCAGCGGGTCGCCGTCGACGACCAGCAGATCGGCGAAGGCGCCCGGTGCCACGGTTCCAAGCTTGCCGGTCATGTTGAGCAGATCGGCCGCAACCGACGTCGCCGAAGCCACGATTTCGTGCGCCGGCAGCACGCGCGCGCGAATCGCGAACTCGCCCGACTGATGGCGGTGCATCTCCCCAAGCAGGTCGGTGCCGAAAGCGACCTTGGTGCCCGCACGCTTGAAAACATCGAGCGATTCGAGACCCGCACCGCGCACATTCTCGATCTTCGCGACGGATTCGGGCGGAAGGCCGAGGCTGGCTCCTTCGTTGGCCAACGCTTCGTAGGTCACGAGCGTTGGCACGGCAAATGCGCCGCGCGCAGTCATGGCCTTGGCGGTCTTGAGATCGACTAGATTGGCATGCTCGATCGAGCGCACGCCGCAGTCGACCGCGCGCGCGATCGCCTCGGCCGTATAAGCGTGCGCCATTACGTAGGTGCGCGCATTCGTCGCTTCTTCGACCGCGGCCCGAAGCTCGTCGCGGCTGTAGCCCAGAAAATCGATCGGGTCGGTTGGGGAAGCAACGCCGCCAGAGGCCATGATCTTTATCTGGTCGGCGCCGCCTTTGATTTCTTCGCGAACGGCCTTGCGCACCGCGTCCACGCCGTCGGCAATGCGGCTCAGCAAGCCGACGCGCGCATGGCACAGGCAAAAATCGCGGTCGTCGAAGCGGCCGCGCAAATCGCCGTGCCCGCCCGTCTGGCTCAAGGATTTGCCCGCGATGAACAGGCGAGGGGCGACAAACAGGTCTTCCTCGATGGCAAGCTTCAGACCGAAATCGGCGCCGCTCGCATCGCGCACGGTGGTAAAGCCGCGCCGCAGCATGGCGGCCATGATCGCAACCGACTTTAACGCCGTGAACGAGGTCGGCATCGCGGCATTGCGCGCCAAATTGGCCATGGTTGCCACGACATGCACGTGGCAGTCGATCAAGCCGGGCATCAGCGTGCGGCCTTTGAGGTCGATCGCGGTGGCGCCGGGCGATCTGATCGGTTTGCTCGAAACCTCGCGCACGCGCGCGCCTTCGACGAGCACATGCATGCCGGGCTTGGATGCTTTGGCGTGGCCATCGACCAGACGGGCATTTTTGAACAGCAGCATGGGGTGTTTCTACCATACGATGGAACCAAAAACCAAGACGCGGACTTGATTTGCCCGCGCCCGTACCGCACATTGGCACCAACGATAACCCGACAGAGGAGCGCCAGCGATGACTATCCGAACGATTCTTCTTGCGGCCGTAGCGGCCGCGGCCTTGAGCGTGGTGGTACCGGGCGGCGCCGAAGCGACGCAATTCCGCTACGGCTCGGCCAACGACATTTTGGGGCTCGATCCGCACGCCAACAACCATGGCGTGACGAACGCCATGAAGTCGAACATGTACGAGCCCCTGGTGCGCCGCAAATTCGACGGCTCGCTTGAGCCGGGTCTTGCCGTTTCGTGGACGATCGTGAACCCGACGACCTGGCGCTTCGTCTTGCGCCCCAATGTGCGCTTCCATGGCGGCGAGGCGTTCAACGCCGACGACGTGATCGCTTCGTTCGAGCGCGTGCGTCAGGCGAGCAGCGACATGAACTACACGGTCACGTCGATCGAACGCGTCGAAAAGGTCAACGATCTGACGGTCGATATCGTGACCAAGGGGCCCAACCCCGTGCTGCTGCAGGACCTGACGCTGTTCTTCATCATGTCGAAGCCCTGGATCGAGAAGAACAACGCGATGGCCATCGTGCGCACGGGCCAGCCCGGCGCGAATACGAATTTCGGCAACGTGAACGTCAACGGCACGGGCCCGTTCCGTTTGGTCGAGCGCGTTGCGGACGAGCGCACGGTGCTCGAGCCCAATCCCGCCTGGTGGGGCGAGGCGACGCACGGCATCACGCGCGCCATCTGGCGCCCGGTTGCAAATCCCGCGACGCGCGTCGCGGCGTTGCTGTCGCGCGAACTCGATCTGATCTATCCGGTCCCGCTGCAGGACGTGCAGCGTTTGCAGGGCCAAGCGGGCATGCAAGTCGTCCAAGGTGCGACCGCGCGCACGACCTATATCGGGATGGACACGTCGCGCGAGGACGTGCTCGACCAACCCGGCGTCAAGAACCCGCTGCGCGACGTGCGGGTGCGCCGCGCGATCTACCAAGCGATCGACATGACCGGCATCAATCGCGTGATCATGCGCGGTTTCGGCCAGCCGGCCGGGCTCATCTTTGCGCCGCAGATCCAAGGGTTCGACGCCGAGCTCAATCGTCGCCTGCCGTTCGATCCGGACGCCTCGCGCCGCTTGCTCGCCGAGGCGGGCTATCCCAACGGCTTTACGTTCACATTGCACTGCCCGAACAACCGCTACATCAACGACGAGGCGATCTGCACCGCCATCGTTCCGATGCTGGCGCGCGTGGGCATCAATGCCAGGCTCAATGCGATGAATTTCTCGCAGTTCATTCCGGCCGGGCAGAACGGCACGTTCCAGTTCTACATGCTGGGCTGGACGCCGGGCAATTTCGACATCTCCAACCCGCTGCGCGAGTTGCTCACGACAACCAAAGGGGCCGGCACTTTCAATTGGGGCCGCTACTCGAACCCCAAAGTCGAAGAATTGCGCGACCAGATCGCGGTCGAAACCGATCTTGCCAAGCGCAACGTGCTGTCGCGCGAAGCGCTGAAGCTGATCGTGGACGACGTGCCGATCGTGCCGATCCACCAGGAGCCGCAAGTGCTGGGTCTGCTCGACACGGTGGCCGAGTTCAACATGCGCGTGCAGGAAGACGTCGAGCTGCGGTTCGTCAGAATGCGTCGCTAGATTATTCCGACGGCGGCCGCGCGAGGCGCTTGCTTCGCGCGGCCGTTTTCTTTTTCAGACGACGTTTTTTTCGACGAGTGGGCGGCGCTCGATCAGCCGCTGCGGCGCGAGATCGCCGAGATCCAGCGTTTGGAAGCGGCCCGCAACGATCAGTTCGGCAAGCCCGCGCCCGACGGCCGGGCTTTGCTGCAGTCCGTGCCCTGAAAATCCGTTGGCCAGCCACACGTTGGACGTGCCGGGGACCGCACCCACCAGCGCATTGTGGTCGAACAGATTCATGTCGTAGTGCCCGGCCCAGGCGCGGCCGCGTTTGATTGCCTTGAACGCCGGCACACGCGCGGCCAAGACGGGCCAGACATGCGCGTCGAAAAAATCGTAGTCGACCTCGAAATCGCCGTCGGCATCGGGATCTTCGTCGGCAGGGGGCGATGCGCCGCCGATAAAGCCGCTGCCCTCGGGGCGGCAATAGACGCCGGTGGGATCGATCAGCAACGGGAAGTTTTCGAGCTTTTCGCGGCAATCGAACGTGAAGATCATGCGCTTTTTGGCGTGCACGGGAATGTCGAAGCCGGTCTGGCGCACGAGCGCGCGTGCACCCGTGCCCGCCGCGATCGCCAAATGTCCGCAGGCAATGCGGGTACCATCGTCGAGCGCGACCGCGCCGATGCGCCCGCCTGCCATGTCCAGCGTCGACACGGCGGCTTTGCGAAATTCGACGCCCAAGGCGCGCGCTTTTCTGCGAAAGGCCTGCGCCAGGCCGTAACCGTCGAACCAGCCTTCGCCGGTTCGCCCCCAACTTCCAGCCGCAAGGTCGCCGACTTCGAGCCACGGAAAGCGGGTCTTCAGTTCCACCGGTTCGAATTTCGCGATGTCGGCGCCAAGCTCGGTTTGCAATGCATGGTTTTCGGCCAGGATCGGGGCACCAGCGGGCGTCGCCAAAAACAGATATCCGCCTTCGTGCAGCCCGATCGCGGGCGCCTCGCCGTCGACCGCCAGAAGCTCGTCGGCGCGGCGCAGAAACTCGATGCCGAACAACGAAGCGCGGATATTGACGGCGCTGGAAAACTGTTGGCGGATCGAAGCCGCCGACAAGGCGCTGGCCGCGCGCGCCAGACCGGGGTCGGGTTCGACGACGAGCACGCGGCCCTTGAAATCGGTCCGAGCCATCGCATGGAACGCGATCGAAGCGCCGATCGCGGCACCGCCTGCAATTACGATATCGTAGGACTCGGCCATGATCGGGCGATCTTAGAGGAGGACCGCTCCCGCGCAAACGGCTTGTGGTCGGTTGGGATGTCGGAAGACCGCAAGCGCTTTCGCGCGCTGGCGCAGCGTTCGTTTGCTCGATCGACCGGTCTGGGCTATGGAAGTCACGTTTCAATTGCCTGGGGGCCGAGCGACGTGATCGAAAAACAAAAACTGAAAGCCATCAGCGGTTTTCCCGAATGGCTGCCGGAACTGCGGATGGTCGAGTTGCAATGGCTCGACAAGATCCGCGCAGTTTTCGAAGGCTACGGCTATGCGCCCATCGAAACGCGGGCGATCGAGCCGGTCGAAGTGCTGTTGAAGCAAGGCGACACCGACAAAGAAATCTACGCGATCCGCCGCCTGCTGGCCGACCCCGGCGAGGCGGCAGCGCCCGAGCACGCGCTGCATTACGACATGACCGTGCCGATGGCGCGCTATGTCGCGGCCAACCTCAACGATCTGGTCTTTCCGTTCAAACGCTACCAGATGCAAAAAGCCTGGCGCGGCGAACGCCCCCAGGACGGCCGCTTTCGCGAATTCTACCAATGCGACGTCGATGTGGTGGACGTGCGCGAGATCCCGCTGCATTTCGACGCCGAAATGCCGGCAATCATGTACGAAGCGCTCGACCGGATCGGCGTCGGGCCGGTCGCCACCAAAATCAACAACCGCAAAATCCTGCAGGGCTATTACGAGGGCCTCGGCATTTCGGACGCGGGCAATGCGATTCGCATCGTCGACAAACTCGACAAGATCGGCGTTGCGGGCGTGTCGAACATGCTGGCAAGCGAGCTCGGCCTTGGCCCCGACGCGATCGGCAAAATTTTGGCGCTGACCGAAATCAAGGGCAGCGATTCGAGCATTCTGGCGGCGGTGGAAAAGCTCGGCGTCAAATCGCCGGTGCTTGAGCAGGGCCTCTACGAGCTCGGTTTCGTGCTCGACGCGCTGAAGCGTTTTCCGCCCGGCGCGTTTGTCGCCGATCTGTCGATCGCGCGCGGGCTCGCCTACTACACGGGCTCGGTCTACGAGACCAAGCTCGTCGATTTTCCGGATTTTCCGACCGTCTGCGGCGGCGGGCGTTACGACAATCTTGTCGGCTCGTTGATCAGCCGCCGCTTGCCGGGGATCGGCATTTCGATCGGCCTCACGCGGATTTTCTGGAAGTTGCAAAAAGAGGGCCGCATCAAGCCATCGCGGAAAACGCCGACCGACGTGCTGGTGCTGTTTCCGCGCGACGGCGACTACGCGAACGTCGCGGCGGTGGCGCACCGCTTGCGCGTGCGCGGGCTCAAGGTTGAAATGTATCACGAAGACCGCAAGGCCGACGCGCAGTTCAAATACGCGACCGACAAGGGCATCCCGTTCGTGTGGTTCATGCCAAGCGCGCCCGGCGTGCCGCACAAAGTCAAAGAATTGTCGAGCGGTTCCCAGGTCGATGCCGACCCGGATAGCTGGCTGCCCGCCTAAGGGCGCTCGGCGACGATCAGACGCAAGGCAAGGCCCGCAAATATGCCGGCCAAGCAATAGCGCATGACCGTCGAAAACCGACCGGGGCGCGCCAATGCTTCGCCCGCCCGGCTGGCGGCGAGGATCACGATACCGTTCACCAACACGCCGATCGCATTGAGGATCGTTGCCAGCAGCATCATCTGCAAAACGATCGACGGACCCGCGGGATCGACGAATTGCGGGAACAGGGCAAGGACGAACAGCGCCATTTTGGGATTGAGCAGATTGTTCCACAACCCATGGCGAAACACCTGCGACGGCGTGGCGCGGTGGGGTCGCGCGGCATCCAGCGCCAGCGCCGTGGGCGCGCGCAATGTTTGCCACGCGACAAAAAGCAGATAGGCAGCGCCCGCATAGCGCACGGCATCGTACGCGATCGGGTAAACGACAAAGAGCTGGGCCAAGCCCAAGGCGGCTGCAAGCGCGTGGCAATAGACTCCTGCCTGCACGCCTGCCAGCGTCGCGAAACCGGCCTTGGGGCCTTGTTCGACGCTGCGCGCGGCCACCAACAGCATGTCGGGCCCCGGCGTGGCCGCGAGCGCGATGCAGGCGACCACAAAAATCCACAATGTCGCGCTGTCCATCGTCGGTTTGCCCTCAAGCCCTGTCAAATCGAGCCAAACCGGCGGTTTCGGGTGGTGCTGCTGGGGAGGATTGAACTCCCGACCTCAGCCTTACCAAGGCTGAGGACATGCGAGGCAGGCCGTTGATGCGCCTTCGGTTTTTCAAACGGCTGTTTTGACATGGGCGTATCCTGGGCGAGTTTCGGGTGCAATACGCGGGTGCTGGCCGCCCCAGACAAGCGCCACGTCGGCCTCGAATTCGACGCGCATAAGCTTGGCGTAGCGCGTCACCATGTCGTCGCTTCGCCAGCCGCCCTCGTCTTTCAGCAGCAGCAGATTCCGGCTCAGGGCGTAGAACCATGTCGCCCACGAGTGGCGCGCGTCGTGCGGCTTGAAGCGCGCCAGCATGATGCGATTGCCGTCCGCGTCGAGGGCGGGCGTGCCGTCCGGGTCGAGTGCGGGAACGACCAACCCGGCCCGGCTGCAGGCGGCTTTCCATCCGGTCTTGATCTGGCCGCCGCCTTCGCCCTCGCGATCGGCGTAGGGCGCGCCGTCGTCGCGGCGGAACACCGCGCCCGTGCGGTGCGGCAGGCTGGCCAGTGCCACCACGACCGCCTGCGGCAGGGCGGCCAGCCTGTCGGCGCCGTTCTTGGTGTCGATGAGCCGCGCGCGGGCGACCTGTAGATCGACTTGCTCCCAATCGAGCCCCAGCGCCTCGCCGAGGCGTGCACCCGTGCCGAACAGGAACACGAGCAGCGGTTTGAGGTGGGCGGCCGCCGCCGCGATCAGCGCCAGCGCCTGACGGGGTTCGAGGAACGGCGTGCGCGACACGGGCACCTGCGGCTTGGCGAAGGCCGGACGCGCGCAACGGCCGCGCGCCGCGTGATGGCGCAGCACCGTGGCGACGGGGCCGATCACCGCACGGATCTTGGTGGCGGGTGCCGCGTCGTCGCCCACAAGCGCGCTCACCGCTTCGTCCACGGCGATCTGGTCGATGGTTTCGATCGCGCGGGCGCCCAGCGGCGGGTGATCGCGCAGCCGTTCGACGATGCGTTTCTGCGCCGGACCCGCCGACGCACCCTGGCCCTTGGTCAGGTATTCGTCGCAGGCATCGGCGAAGGAAAGGCGATCACGTTGGGCTGGTTTCGAGGGGTCGAGGATTCGCGCAAGAATTTCCTTCTCGACGAGCGACCGGACCGCTTCTGCCGTGGCTTTGTCTTTGGTGTCGGCCGAGCGTCGGACGGGCACGCCTTGGAAAGTGCCGCGGATGTAATAGACCCCGTTGTCAGGGCGGGCTTCGACATAGAGGGGCATGGGGCAATGGCCTCCGTCAGGGCGATGAAGTCGGCGTGCATGAAGATAAACGACCGGCCCGCCTTGCGATAGTGGGGGTGCTGAACGAGCAAAGCCAGCAGTTGGCGGCGCGAACAGCCGAGGCGTGCCGCAACCTCGTCCACGAACAGCGGCCAGGGCAGCGCTTCGAGCGGGCGCGCCATAAGATCAGGCAGGGGCAGGCGGGGGGTCATGCGAGCGGCCGAATGTCGCGAAGGTGGATCGCGGCAATTACCTTGCCGGGGAAAAATTCGGCGGCAACCTTGGGCGCCGCTTCTGGCGACAACAATTCGAGACATTCGATATTCGCGCTCAACCGACGCCCGCTGTAGCCGAAGCTAAGCACGACGGCGCGGCCCGGCCTGCATGTGGTCGAGTTCCAACCCGGCCCAAAGGCGCGATACTCGACGGTCTTTTCGCCGCGTTCGAACGCCTCGAACCATTCGCGCTTGAGCGGGATGAA
>CAMDLT010000068.1 GCA_945901855.1 Asaia bogorensis
ATCGATGGATTTTGGAACCCGTCATCCATGACCAGAATGTCGGCGCCCGCCGCCAGCGCCAATTCCGCACCCGCCTTGCGATCGCGCGCGATATAGACGTGCGCCGCGTCCGCCAGCAGCAGCGGTTCGTCGCCAACCTCGCGGGCACGGTGCAGGGCCCGATCGACAAGCACGGGGCCTGCCAGTTTTCCGCCATAGCCCCGGCTCAAAATCGCCGGGCGACGACCTTGGCTTTGCAGCAGACGCGCAAGCGCTGCAACCAGCGGCGTTTTTCCGGTCCCGCCAAGCGTGAGGTTTCCAACACACACGACCGGAACGGGTGCATGCCATGGCGTTGCGTGGCGCTGGCGCATGGCCCCGCCCAGCGCGTATGCGGCACCAAGCGGCGCCAACAGACGCGCCTGCCAGCCGTCGCGTTGCCAAAAATCAGGCGCGCGCATGTTCGATCGCCTCGGGTCCGAGGCTCGCCAGGACCGGCGACAAGGCAACCAGAACGCGCTCGAGCGTACCCGCCCCTTGGGCTGCAAACGCCATGGCGGCGGCGGCTTCGCGCGCGACTTGTTCCGGATCGCCCAAACGCTTTTGCACAAACGCCGCGAGGCCCTGCGCATCCGCGATCTGGGTGGCTGCGCCTGCCGCCGTCAGATCGCGCGCCAGCTCGTCAAAGTTTTCCATGGACGGGCCGAACGCGATGGCAACCCCCAAACGCGCGGGCTCGAGGGGGTTATGCCCGCCATGCGGCTCAAGCGAGCCACCCACAAACGCAACCGGGCAAGCGGCGTAAAACAGCCCCAACTCGCCCATCGTATCGGCGACATAGACGCCGCCCGGCACAAACGCGTCGCCCTGGCTGCGCCTGGCGACAGCGAAGCCGCGGGCGGCGGCGGCGGCGGCCATTTCGGCGCCGCGTTCGGCATGGCGCGGCACCAGCACCAGCGCTGCCGCACCGCCAAGGGCGGCGTGCGCGTCGAGGATCGCCGCAAGTTCGATCGCATGGATTTGGGCCGCCAGCCAGCGCGGGTGCGATGCGGCTTCGGCTGCAAAAGCGGCTTGCGCCGCCGCGTCGATCGCCAACGCGGGCGCGTCGTATTTGAGATTGCCGATCGTCGCAACCCGCGCGAGCCCAAGGGCGCGCAGGCGATCGGCGATCGAAGCGCTTTGCGCAAGCGCGATCGAAAATGCTTCGAAAGGCGGTTCGAATAATACACGTGCGCGTTGCCAGCGCCGTGCGGAACGCTGGCTCATGCGCGCATTGACGAGCGCCGTCGGAATGCCGCGCGCTGCGATCGCGTCCAGCAAATTCGGCCATAATTCGCTTTCGAGCCAGAGCACCGCATCGGGCCGCCAATGGTCGAGAAAACGCACCGCCCAAGCAGGCACGTCGAGCGGCACGAACTGGTGGAAAGCGCGGATCCCGTCGAGCGCGCCGGCCAGCATCTGCGCCGAGGCAAGGGTTCCGCTTGTCACCAGCACCGTAGCCGCAGGGCGTGCCGCCAGCACGCGTGCCACCAACGGCAAAATCGAGCGCGCTTCGCCAAGCGACGCGCCGTGGATCCACAAAAGTTTGCCTGCCGGGCGCGGCCGCCCCGCGATCCCCTTGCGTTCGCCCAAGCGCAGCGGATCTTCCTTGCCGCGCGCCACCCGACGGCGCAGCACGACATCGAGTGCCGGGCTGCCGAGGCTGGCGAGGCTGCGATAGAGGGCGCGCATCATGGCGCAGCCAGTCCTACCATGCGGTCGGCCTCGACGCACAAAGCGTCCAAGCGCAGTTCCAAATCGCGCGAAAAGGCCTCGACGCCACCGCGGTCTGCAGGGGGCGGGATGGGTTCGCCCCAAATCATGACGCCCCGCGAAAATGGCAGCGGCACCAGCATGCGGTCCCACGAACGCAAGAACCGCGCGCGCGATACAGAATACGCGACCGGGATTACGCTGGCTTGGGCCAACATCGCGACCGCCGCAACGCCGGGCGCCGCCACGCGAGCAGGCCCGCGCGGTCCATCGGGCGTGACGGAGACCTGGTCGCCTTGGCGCAATTTTTCGACCATCTTGCGCATCGCGGCTGCGGCCCCGCGATTGGTCGAGCCCTCGATCGTGGCTACGCCAAAATGCGCGATCGTCTTGGCGATCAGCACCCCGTCGGAATGCGACGAGGTCAGCATGTGCATGTTGCCCCGATCCGCCCAGATCGGCGGCAGCATCAGCATGCGCTGGTGCCAAAAACAGCCGATAAAGGGCTTGCCGTTTTTGGCCATGGTTTCGGGATGCGCATCGCCCAGCACCGTCCAACGCGTCGTGGTGTGCACGAAGCGCATGTAGGCGGCGGCAAGCGCCGCAAGCACAGTCTGACCCAGAGCCGAGCGGAGGATTTTTTTGAGCAAAGCCGTGCGGGACCGTGTTTTGGCGGTGAATTTCTGGAAAGAACACGCTTCTTGGGAGCAAAGCAAGAGGCAGCATTGCGCCAGGCCCAGGGCTGGCGGCATACTCGAATCGAACCGGACCGAGGCGAATCGACCGTGGACGAGCCGCACACATTCAACGAACCCAAGCTTGCCGAACTCTACGCGTTCTGGCACGCCCGCAAGGGCGAGCGCCCCTATCCCGATCGTGCCGATCTGGACCCCGTCGACATGCGCGCGTGGCTCGGCCATTTGATGCTGGTCGAATATGCCGAAACGCGCTGGACCTATCGCCTCTACGGCACCTATTTTGTCGAAACCTTCCGGCGCGAAATGACGGGCAAATCGATCGACGAATTGCCCGACGAACAGGCTCGGCTGCTGCGCGAAGAATACGACCGCGTGCGCAACGGGGCCGCGCCCGTGTTCCGTACATATTCGGCGCTATTCGAATTCGGCACGCTCGACGGGCGCAAAAGCTGGCAGTTGGACCAAACCTGGGAACGGATTTCGTTGCCGCTGTCCGACCGCGCCAAGGGCGACGATGCCGTGCGCCTAGTATTGGTCGGCGCCTATCTTATCGGCGGCCACGAAAGCTGAGGAAGGGTTCATGCACGTAGCCCTCACCGAATTTATTGACGCCACGAAACGGGAAGTCGCGCGTACCGACGACGTTGCCGACCGCGTGGATGCGATCGCCCCGCTGATGCAGCGTCTGGCATCGCAAGCGCCGGCGTTTCTGCAGCCCGAACATTTGCAGTCGGATCCCGCGCATTACCGGCGCAACGCGATCTATGTCAGCGCGGACGACTCGATCTCGCTCTACGCGCTGGTCTGGCTGCCCGGCCAATGGACGCCCGTGCACGACCATGGCAGTTGGGGCGTCGTTGGCGTGGTCGAGGGTTTTCTGGAAGAGCGCGCCTATATGTGCCCGACCGGCGATATCTGCGCCGATTCGGGCATCGCTCTCAAACGCGGCGGCGTGGTGCTGCTCAATCCAGGCGCGGTGACGAGCTTCGTGCCCAACCCCGACCATATTCATATGACGGGCGTGGCGGCGGGACGGCCAACATGCGTGTCGCTGCATCTTTATGGGCGCAACATGAGCTCGTTCCATATTTACGATCTGGCGGCGGGCACGCGCCGCCTGATCGACGTGCCGCACCACAAGACGGCCTGACCGGACTCAATACATCGTATAGACGACTTTGTCGGGCGGGGTATGGCCGTCGACGAAGCTTTTGACGTTCACGATCACCTTCTCGCCCATCTCCGAGCGGCCCTGATGCGTGGCCGAACCGATATGGGGGAGCAGCACCACATTGTCGAGTTCGAGCAAGCGCGGATGCACCTGGGCCTCGTTTTCGTAGACGTCGAGACCGGCGCCCGCGATCTCGCGCGCGTAGAGCGCGCGGGCGAGCGCTTCTTCTTCGATCACGCTGCCGCGCGCGGTGTTGACCAGGATCGCGCGCGGCTTCAGCAGGCGCAGCCGACGCGCCGACAAAAGATGGTAGGTCGCAGGCGTATGCGGGCAATTGACCGACAGAACGTCGATATGCCCGAGCATCTGGTCGAGCCCTTCCCAGTACGTCGCCTCGACCTCGGCTTCGATCGCGGCCTCGATGCGGCGCCGATTATGGTAGTGGATCGACATGCCAAAAGCCCGCGCGCGCTTGGCGACC
The DNA here is from genome assembly GCA_945901855.1 of Asaia bogorensis. Classification (GTDB taxonomy): domain Bacteria; phylum Pseudomonadota; class Alphaproteobacteria; order CACIAM-22H2; family CACIAM-22H2; genus Tagaea. Next base: position 4,082 of record CAMDLT010000068.1, read on the forward strand.
GCAAGCCCAATGCGTCCCATGCCGACGATGCCAAGGCGCTTGCCGTGCAACCGCATGCCGAGCATTGCGGTGGGCGCCCAGCCCTTCCAGCGTCCGGCGCGCACCAATCGCTCGCCCTCGCCGATGCGCCGCGCGACGGCCAAAATCAGCGCCATCGTCATGTCGGCTGTATCTTCAGTCAGAACGCCGGGCGTGTTGGTGACGACGATGCCGCGCGCTTTGGCCGCCTCGAGCGCGATATGGTTGACGCCCGTGCCGAACGACGCGATGAGCTTCAAATCCGCGCCGGCACCGTTGATCAGCGCGGCATCGAGATTGTCGGTCACGGTCGGAACCAGAATCTCGGCCTCGGCCATCGCCTTCGCGAGTTCGCTTTGGCTGAACGGATGGTCGTCGAGATTGAGCCTGCAGTCGAACAGCTCCATCATGCGCGTTTCGATCTGGTCGGGCAGTTTGCGCGTGACGATCACGAGCGGCCGGCGGCGGGTCATGGCAAGCGTGTTTCCCGGGGAAAATGGCGACAGGCAGACGGTTGGCGTAGCAGCCGCATGCCCCCTCTGTCCAGAATTGCCGGAACGGCTATACTGGCGGTCATGATTCGCATTTTATCCGCACTTCTGGTCCTGGCCGTTCTGGCGGTCCCGTCCGCCGCAAACGCCCAGACGCCGCGCGAAAATCTGCCCGTGCCGCGCTTCGTATCGCTGCGGTCGGAGGAGGTCAATCTGCGCACCGGTCCTGGCGTGCGTTATCCGGTCGAATGGGTGTTCGTGCGCCGCCAGATGCCGGTCGAGATCCTGCAGGAGTTCGAAAACTGGCGCCGCATTCGCGACCGCGACGGCACCGAAGGTTGGGTGCACCAAAGCATGCTGACCGGCCGCCGCGCAGCCGTCGTCGAGGGCGAGATGCGCAATCTGCGCCGCCGCCCGGAGGCCGAAGCGCCTGTCGTTGCGCGCGTCGAGCCGGGCGTCGTTGCGGCGATCCTCGAATGCAAGGATGCGTGGTGCCGACTTGAAACCGCCGGTTTCCGGGGCTGGGTTCCGCGCACCGAGATCTGGGGCGTCTATCCGAACGAGGCGATCAAGTGAGCACCATCGAAGCGGGCGACATCTTGGCCGTGCGCCGGGCCGTCTACTGGCATGTCGGCATTGCCGACGGGCGAGGCCATGCGATCAGCCGTCTGCCGCATCGAGGCGTGGTCCGCTTGCCGCTCGCGGCGTTCGCCAACGGCCGGGATCTTTATACGGTGCCTATCGACCGGCCGAGCTTTCCGCCCGCCGAAATCGTCGCCCGCGGGCACGCGCGTCTGGGCGAAGCGGATTACGACTGGCTCGACAACAACTGCGAGCATTTTGTCGGTGCGTGCGTATTCGGCGAAGCCCGCAGCCGTCAAGTGCGACTCGCCGGCGCCATCGGCACGTTGGCGGGCTTTGCCCTCAATTTCGTTGGCCCCAACTGGATTGCGGCCGGCGCGGTCGGTCTGGTCTCGGCCGCGACCTTCGCCTTTGTCGCGAAGCCCCCGCGTGCCGTGCCTGCGGACGGGGCGGCGCTGGCGGATTCGATGCGCGCCGAAGCCCCGCCCATCGAGGCCTTGGACGCAGCTGGGGATATGGCGTTTCGCTAAGCGGTGCGGCGACCCCACAGCCCGAGGACGACCAGCAGCACCGACGCGGCAGCGACCACGACCAGCGTCGGCGTCGGGAGATAGAAGGTCGTGTAGACCTCCCAGCCCATCAAACGCAGCACCTGCGAAACGGCCGTATAGATCCCCACGAGATGGCCGCCAAGCGTGCCGGTGATGCCGAGCAGCACACCGCCAAAAACCGCAAGTCCCGCCATCACCCAGCGCATGCCGCCTTCCCAGACCGCTTCGCCCAGCCGCCAGCGCGTGACAAGTAGCAACGCCCAATAGGCCGTCGTCCATGCCGCGAGCAGCATGTGGTTGCGCCCAAGCGGCGTTGACGAGATCGTCTCCCAGGGCCAGACCTGCGTGCCCACCGCGTAAGCGAGAATACCGGCGACCAGCCCGAGCGAGAGCAGCGGAACCAGGGCCCGGTCGATCGATCTGGCAAGCTCGCCATCCGACAGCGCGCGCCAGACGATCGCCAGCGTCGCGGTCATCCACAATGCGATCGGGAAGTGGACAAGGACAACATGATAGGCGGACATGGTCAGGCTCCTTGCTTGCGGGCGACGAGCAGATTGAGGGCAATGCCGAAGGCAGCAACGAGCACGAGACCGGCGAGCAGCGTCAGCAGCCACTGACTGCGGATCGCGTCGGCGAACTCGGCTTCGATGCCATAGTGGGCAAGCTGTTCCTCGCTATGGCGGTAGCGGACGGGAACGCCCTTCTTGATGTTGTCGGCACCGGCATGGCGCGCGCTATTGAGCATCCCCCAACCGACTTGGCCCGGATAGAACAGCGTCGCTTTGAAAGACGGTTGGCTCCAGTCGGGGGCTGCGCCCTCGAAGCGCTTGGCTTCGATTTCCGCTTGCCGCCCAAATCCCACCGAAAACGGCAGCGATACATAGTGCCAGCGTCCGCCGGTCGCCTGGCGGTGGATGGCGAAGGCGACCTGGTAAACGCCGCCGTCGCGCAAAACTTTGTCTTCCGTCGGCTTGTCGGTGTTCATCTTGCGTCGCAGCGTTACATCCCAATAGCCGTCGGCCCATCGCGCGCGGCCCACGACGCCGATATCCGCGCGCGAACCCTGCGGAGCGCGCAGGATGCGGCGCGGAATCGTGTCGCCTTCCTGCCATGCGGCAGCCGCGTCGAAGGGCAAGGCTTGGTCTTCGCGCAGATAGTAGACATCGTTCGGCCCGATGCGCCCCTGGACGATGTCGTCCCACTTCAGCGCCGTCTTTCCGACCTTCGCGCGATCCAGCATCAGGCGGGGGAGCTTCTTGTCGCCGTCCCAGTTCGTCGCGTAGGCGCCGCGTCCGGAATCGCTGAGCCTGCCAGCGCCGACGAGTTGGTCGTCGGCGACGCCCAAAGGATCCGAGCGCTGCGCGCGCCAGTGCCACAGATCGAGAAAGTAGCCCGCTGCGCGCAGGCGATCTTGCTCGGCCTCCGGCACGACAGACTTCCAGTCGGCATGGTCGGTGCGGGTCGAGGGAAGATATTTGGTCGGCTCGTCGAGACCGAGTTTCTTGCCGAGATACGCGTGGTCGCGCACCTCGCGTCCGCTAGCTTCGCCGGTCAAACCGGCTAGGCGGTCGCCAACCGTCACGTAGCCGCCGTAGCGGCCAAACTCCGGCACGCTGCCGTCATCGAGCATCATCGATACGCGATCCTCGTGCAGCCCGTCGGGCTGCGAACCGGGTACGGCTTCGCCGCGAACGGCCCACGCGCCGTTCGTGAAACGCAGCACGTCGTGGAAAATGCCTGCATTAGGGGCGGCCCAACGATAGCGGAAGAAGACGTTCTCGCCGTCGTGTGCGGCCCACACTTCGAGCGGCACAGTAAGCTTCGTCGGAATGCTGATGTTGCGGGCCGGATCGTCGTGCACGACACCCGTGCCGTGCGTGAGCCACGAATAGCCCAACGCGCCGACGAAGATCGCGTGTGCCGCATAGAGCGCCATTCGTTTCATATGTCTCTCCCCAAATCGCACGACATCGACCGACGTCAGAGGAGAGCGTGCGCCCTATTTGCGCGCGCCCCTATGACATGGATCAATGGCCGCCGATGGAAGCGGAGAGAATGCGGCGCGCCGATTCGATCGGCGCGCCCGACTTATCAAGAAAAATCTTCGCCCAAAGCCGCGCGCACGTCGTCGGCCAGCACGGCCATGTGGCCGTAACTGGCATGGTCAATGCCCAGCAGCACGCGCGCGCCCGGCACCTTGAACGCCGCCAACGACGCCGTGTCGAACGCAAAGCGCAGGAAATGCACCGACGACGTCTTGCCGTCGTCCTTGGTGCGCTCGACTTCCGATTCGCTGGCCGCCGACAGGCGCTTGCCCGCGACGTCGAAAAAGATATGCCGTTCGATATGGCCTAGCGAGTTGAGCACGGCCGCACGGCGCACCGGATCGTCGATTTCGATCATCATCGTCGCAACCAGTTCGCGGCCCTGCGGGATCAGCGGGTTGAACGCGGCCAGTTCGTCGGCAATCTGCGCCTCGCCGCCTTTTTCGATGAACAGCATCTCGTGCACCTGATGCCACATTGTCTGGTAGTTCTCGAAATAAAAGGTGGCGTAGGGTCCTACCGCCACGCGGCGCAGGCGCTTGGCTGCGACTACGCTTTCGCGCAAGGCCTTGCGCTCGCGCGCATAGGCGTCGATGGACAGAATATCGGCACGCGTGATTTCGCGCTTGAGCGCACTGGCCATTGTCGTCTCTCCGTCAGGACAGCCCGTAGGCTTTGGCAAAAAGTTCGATCGGGTGCAGCGAATGCTCGATCGACGGCTTTTCCGCCGTATCGAGCCGATTGAGCCCCTGCACCAAATGCTCGCCCGCCAGCGGGCATTCGGATGTCAGGTACGTTTTTTTATTGGCGGCGACGGCCTTGATTGCGGGCTTGCCGACTTTAAGGGCGGTCTCGAAATTGTTTTTGAACACGCCCCACGAGCCACCATGGCCCGAGCAACGCTCGATGATCGCCACGCTTGCCTTGGGCACCAGGCGGATCATTTCGGCGGCCTTGGGGCCCATGTTCTGGGCGCGCGCGTGGCAGGCAAAATGCATCGACACGCCGCCGTCGAGTTCGGCCAAGCCCGGAGCAAGCCCATGCTTTTTGTGGATATCGACGACGTACTCCGAAGCATCGAATGTCGCTTTGGCCAGTTTGGCGACGAACGGATCGTCGGGCAAAATCAGCGGCCATTCGAATTTGAGCATCAGCGCGCAAGACGGGATCAGCGCCACGATGTCGTAGCCGTCGTCGATCAGCGGGCTCAGTTCGGTTGCGACCAGTTTCGCGTTGGCCGCGACCTTTTCGATCTCGCCGTGCTCGAGCTGCGGCATGCCGCAGCATTTGGGATAGACGACCTTGCTTTCGATGCCGTTCTTGGCCAGCACGGCGCGCATCGCCATGCCGATATTGGGATTGTTGTAGTTGACGAAGCATGTCGCATAGAGCGCCACTTTGCGCTTGCCGAACGCGGGCGCTTCGCGGTTCAGCTCAAGCGTGTCGCGCTTGGCGCGCACTTCGAAAGTCGTGCCGTGAAACTTCGGCAAAGCGGCCTCGCGATGCACGCCTGCAATGTTTTCGAGGGCGGCGCGCGCGGTCGTATTCTTCGTGTCGCTCGCCCAATTGGCGATCGCCGGCACGAAGCTCGCCAAACGGCCATTACGATCGGTCTTGGTAAGCTCGCTTTCGACGAACGGCACCTTGCCCTTTTTGGCTTCGATGGCGCGGTAACGCAGCATCAGATGCGGGAAATCGAGGTTGAATTCGTGCGGCGGCACGTAGGGGCATTTGGTAAGAAAGCACATGTCGCACAGCGTGCAGGCGTCGACGACGCCCTTGAACTCGCTCGACGGCACTTCTTCGAGAACCTCGCCCGGCGTTGCGTCAACCAGATCGAACAGCTTGGGGAACGAGTCGCACAAATTGAAGCATCGGCGGCAGCCATGGCAGATGTCAAAAACGCGGCGCAGCTCGGCGTCGAGCTTTTCCTCGTTCCAAAAATCCGGATTGGTCCAGTCGAGCTTGTGCCGAGTTGGCGCTTCGAGACTGCCTTCGCGCATGGACGCAACGCTCCCAATTTTCAATCGAAACAAAGAACGGCCCCGTCGCAGCGCCCGAACGGGGCTGCGACGGGGCCGGGACAGATCAGGCCGAAGCCTTCATCGCTTCGAGGGTCTTCGCGAACTTGCCGGCGTGCGACTTCTCGGCCTTGGCCAAGGTCTCGAACCAGTCGGCGATTTCATCGAACCCTTCTTCGCGCGCGGCGCGCGCCATGCCCGGATACATGTCGGTGTATTCGTGCGTTTCGCCCGCGATCGAGGCCTTCAGATTGAGTTCCGTCGTCCCGATCGGTTCGCCCGTGGCCGGGTCGCCCGTTTCTTCGAGGAATTCGAGATGGCCGTGCGCATGGCCCGTTTCGCCTTCCGCCGTCGAGCGGAACACGGCTGCGACGTCGTTGTAGCCTTCAACGTCGGCCTTTTGGGCGAAATAGAGATAGCGGCGATTGGCCTGGCTTTCGCCGGCAAATGCTTCCTTCAGATGCTTTTCGGTCTTGGTTCCCTTGAGACTGGGCATGGCAAACTCCCTCAAAAATCCAACGCGTTGGCGAGCGGGTAAAAGAGCCCGATCGACCCGCGTTATGACGCTTTCGGTGGTTGCCGTCAAGAAAATAGAATTATTCCAAACAATATTTGAACGAATTGTAATATTTCAGAAAGCTTAAACTTGAGGGACCACCCGGATAACCACGTCGACGCGCGCGACGACGGTACCGGCGGGTACCGCTGGCAATGCCGAAACGGCGATCAAATCGGACGGGATATCTTGCAGGCGGCGCTCGTCCTCGAAATAAAAATGATGGTGCTCGCTCATATTCGTATCGAAATACGAAATTCCGGGTTCGACCACCACTTCGCGCAGCAGATGGGCTTGCGTGAATTGTTTGAGAGCGTTGTAGATAGTGGCAAGCGAAACTGGCAACCCAGCTTGTTTGGCTTCCGCATGCAACTGCTCTGCGGTCAAGTGCCGATGCCCGCCGTCCTGAAGCAGACGCAACAACTGCACGCGCTGGCGCGTGGGACGCAAGCCTGCGGTATCAAGGGCCGAGAGCGCGGCGCTAAAGGGTCTATCGCGAGTCATTATCATTTTAATATCTCAGACAGACAAAGAAGGGAAGCGGTTTGTTGTCTCGCGGGATTTTATCATTTTTGCATCTGCCTTGCTCTCGGCAATCGCACTGTCCCGGATCAGGCGGTGCATCGTATTCGCCAACAGACAACAAAAAAACCCGCCTGGCTTTGGGCCAAGCGGGTTGAATTTGGTTGCGGGGACAGGATTTGAACCTGTGACCTTCAGGTTATGAGTGGAAGGGAAC
>CAMDLT010000069.1 GCA_945901855.1 Asaia bogorensis
AAGCCTGCTCCGCACCGCCGCAGCACGCACCATCGACGAACTCGAAGCCGCGATCAAAAATACCCTCCCGGCATTCAAGCCCGCCGAATGCGCGAACTACTTCAAAGCGGCAGGATACAGCTCTACGTGATCGGAATCGGCTCTAGAAACTCACCCCGCCAACGCCGCGGCGATTTCGGCGGGTTTGTCGGTGATGATGCTGTCGACGCCCCACGCGACCAGCTCGCGCGCGCGCGCGGGCTCGTTGACGGTCCACACCAACGCCTTGAAACCCGCATCCTTGATATCGCGCACTTGCTGGCGCACAAGATGCTTCCAGCCCGGATGGATGGCGATGCAATCGAGCGCTTCGGCTTCCGTGCGCCAGCTTTTGCCAAGTTCCTCGGCAAGGTAGCCGCGCGGCAGACTGCGCGCCGTATCGCGCGCGGCCTCCAGCGACGCGCGCTTGAAGCTCGAGACGATCGGCACGGGCCCGGTCCAATAGGCGAGCACTTCGGCGCAGGCAAGGCGCGCGGTTTCCGCCTCGCGGCCGGGGCACGGTTTGATCTCGATATTGAAGCCCATGCCCAGTTCCGCCATCAGCGCCATCGCCTCGCGCAGCAGCGGCACTTTTTCGCCCGCAAACTGCGGCCCGAAATGGCTGCCCGCATCCAGATTGCGGATCTCGGCGTAGGTCGCGCCCGCGACCGGGCCTTTGCCGTTGGTCGTGCGGTCGAGCGTTTCGTCGTGCATCAGCACGACTTGGCCGTCGCGGGTAAGCTTGGCGTCGAATTCGATCCATGTCGTCCCTTCCTCGAAGGCGCGGCGGATCGAGACAAGCGTGTTCTCCGGTGCGCTGGCGCGCGCACCGCGATGGCCGACGATACGGGGCGGTTGGGGCATGGGTGCTGTCCTCGAAAATCCGAGAGAAAATCCCAGAAAAAAGCCCCCGTCGAAGCGTCGCTCCGGCGGGGGCTGGTCGTCTGCCGCAAATCTGCCGGGTTTACTCGGCGGGGTTGGGCTTCTTGTCGAACTGGTCGGAGATGTCGGCCCCGGTCGCCTGATCGACGCGGCGCATCGACAGCTTGACCTTGCCGCGATCGTCGAAGCCGATGAGCTTGACCTTGACCGCTTCGCCGACCTTGACCACATCGCCGGTCTTTTCGACGCGGCGCGGTGCCAGTTCGGAGATGTGGACGAGGCCGTCCTTCGAGCCCATGAAATTCACGAACGCGCCGAAATCCATGATCTTGACGACCTTGCCGGTGTAGATGGCGCCCATCTCGGGTTCCGACACGATGCCCTTGATCCAGTCGATCGCCTTCTTGGCGTTTTCTTCCGAGACCGAGGCAACCTTGATCGTGCCGTCGTCTTCGATGTCGATCTTGCAGCCCGTCTGCTCGACGATTTCGCGGATGACCTTGCCGCCCGTGCCGATGACTTCGCGGATCTTGTCCTTGGGCACCTGGAAGGTCGTGATGCGCGGCGCGTTCTTCGAGACTTCCTGGCGCGGGTCGTTGAGACCCTTGGCCATTTCGCCAAGAATATGCAACCGCCCGTCCTTCGCCTGGCCGAGCGCGATCTTCATGATGTTCGCGTCGATCGAGGTGATCTTCAGGTCCATCTGAAGGGCGGTGACGCCCTTCTCGGTGCCGGCCACCTTGAAATCCATGTCGCCGAGATGGTCTTCGTCGCCCAGGATGTCGGTGAGCACGGCGAACGCGCGGTCTTCCTTGATGAGGCCCATGGCGATGCCGGCGACGGGGCGCGGCAACGGCACGCCCGCATCCATCATGGCAAGCGACGTGCCGCACACGGTCGCCATCGAGGACGAACCGTTGGACTCGGTGATCTCCGACACGACGCGGATCGTGTAGGGGAACTTGTCCTTGGGCGGCAGCAGCGGCCGGATGGCGCGCCAGGCGAGCTTGCCGTGGCCGATTTCGCGCCGTCCAGGCGAACCCATGCGCTTGGCTTCGCCGACCGAGTAGGGCGGGAAGTTGTAGTGCAGCATGAAGTGTTCGCGGTACTCGCCTTCGAGCGCGTCGATGATCTGCTCGTCGTCGCCGGTCCCCAGCGTCGCCACGACCAGCGCCTGGGTTTCGCCGCGCGTGAACAGGGCCGAGCCGTGCGTACGCGGCAGGAAGCCCACTTCCGTCACGATCGGGCGCACGGTCTTGGTGTCGCGACCGTCGATGCGACGGCCCGTGTCCAGGATGTTGTCGCGCACGACCTTGGCTTCCAGTTCCTCGAACGCCGCGCCGAACACGGCGGCTTCTTCGGGGATTTCCTTGACGCTCGCGAGCGCCGCCGCCTTGACGGTCGCGACCTTGTCGCGACGCGCGAACTTGATCGGTTCGCCATACGCCTTGCCAAGATCGCCCGCAAACGCGGCGAGCTTCGCCTTGACCGACGCCGCGACGGGCGAGGGGGGCGTCAGCGGCCAAGGATCCTTCGCGGCCGTTTCGGCCAGGCCGATGATCAGATCGATGACGGGCTGGAACGATTCGTGGCCGAACATGACCGCGCCCAGCATCGTTTCTTCGGACAGTTCCTTGGCCTGCGATTCGACCATCAGAACGCCGTCCTTGGTGCCCGCGACGATCAGGTCGAGGTCGCTGGCTTCGAGGTCGGTCTGCAGCGGGTTGAGGCGGAATTCGCCGTTATAGACGCCCACGCGCGCAGCGCCGATCGGGCCCATGAACGGGATGCCCGAAATGGTGAGCGCTGCCGAGCAGCCGACCATCGCGACGATGTCGGGATCGTTTTCGAGATCGTGGCTGAGCACGGTCGCGATGACCTGCACTTCGTTGCGGAAGCCTTCCGGGAAGAGCGGACGCACCGGACGGTCGATGAGGCGCGAGGTCAGCGTCTCCTTCTCCGTCGGGCGGCCTTCGCGCTTGAAAAAGCCGCCGGGGATCTTGCCCGCGGCGAAGGTCTTTTCCTGGTAATGCACGGTGAGCGGGAAGAAATCTTGGCCGGGCTTGGCGCTCTTGGCGCCCACGACCGTGCACAGCACGACCGTATCGCCGTAGGTCGCCATCACGGCGCCGTCGGCCTGGCGCGCGATCTTGCCGGTTTCGAGCACGAGCTTGCGCCCGCCCCACATCATTTCTTTGCGAACGGTATCGAACATCGGATTACTCTCTTTCTATCTGCCGCGTACGGACCCGCCGGCGCATGCCCCCTGGCATGCGCGACGTGGCGACGGTTGCGAAGGCCCGGATGGCCCCCGCCCCAACCGGCGCCGTCCCTGTTTGCTGGGACGTCGAATGGAGGTTGCGCGGCGTCGTACGACGGACCGCCGCGCGGGGTTGAAGGCTGGAAAACGAAAAACGGGCATGCCGGGCCGCACCCGGCATCGGGTGGCGGCGCTGCATGCCCGTCGAACGCTGGAAGGTCAAGCGACCCGCTTTAGCGACGCAGTTCGAGGCGCCCGATCAGCGTCTCGTAGCGCTTGTGGTCTTTCTTTTTGAGGTAGTCGAGCAGCGAACGGCGCTGGCCGACCATCATCAAAAGACCGCGGCGGGAATGGAAATCCTTTTTGTGCGTCGTCAGATGCTCCGACAATTCCTTGATGCGCTCGGTCAAGAGCGCCACCTGGACTTCGGGCGAACCCGTATCGCCCTTCGTGACGGCATAGCTTTCGACGATTTCGGTCTTGCGTGCGGCGTTCATCGACATCGGTCTCTCCTTGGACCCTAGAGGTTGAAGATACGCGTGGGGCGGAGAAAACCGCCGGAAGCCGCCCCAAGCGCCGCAAGCTTGCCGTCGCAAAAAACGACGAGCGTCGGCGCCTCGAGCGGGGATGGATCCACGCGGGGGTCTCGCAAGGCTTGGCCCAAACGGAGGGCGGCAGCCTGTTCTGCGGTTACGGCCAGAGCCGGGATGTCGTCCAGCACGGTCTCAACCGGGGCGAGGACCCCAAAGCGGGAGGGACTATGCCCAAACCCCTCCAACTTATCCAGGGAAATCGCGGCTTCCAGGCGAAACCGCCCGACCGCCGTGCGCCGCAATTCCGTCACATGGGCGCAGCTGCCCAAGACCTTGGCCAGATCGCGCGCAAGGCTGCGCACATACGTGCCCTTGCCGCAGGCCAGGCGAAAGCGCGCCGTGTCGGCATCGCTGGCGCCAAGAAAATCGAGCTTGTGGATCAGCACCTTGCGCGATTTCATGACCACGGCCTCGCCGGCCCTGGCCAGCGCATAGGCGCGCTTGCCGTCGATCTTGATGGCCGAGTAGGCGGGCGGCGTTTGGTCGATTTCGCCGACAAACGCGCCAAGGGCCGCCATGATTTGGGCGGCCGAGGGGCGGATATCGGAGCGTTCGACAATCTCGCCCTCGCTGTCGTCGGTCGTGGTGGCGGCGCCCCAGCGGACGGCGAATTCGTATTCTTTGTCGCCGTCGGCAAGATAGGGCAGCGTTTTGGTGGCCTCGCCAAGGGCGATCGGCAGCACGCCCGAAGCCAGCGGATCGAGCGTGCCCGCGTGGCCGCCTTTGGCCGCATCGAACACGCGCCGCACGCGCGCGAGCGCTTGGGTTGAGGACGGGCCGACCGGTTTGTCGAGCAGGACCCAGCCGTCGATTTTCTGACGCGTCGACCGGCTCACGTTTTTTTCTTGGCGCGCTTCTTGGTCGGCGGGGCGGGGTCCGGAGCGGGGGCGATATCGGCCGCGACTTTCGGGTCGCGCAGCGCGCGCTCGATGCGTTCGGCATAGTCGAACGACACGTCGCGCTGAAAGTGCCATTCGGGCGCCACGCGCAGATCGACGCGCCTGGCGACTTCGCCGCGAATATAGGCCCGCGCCCGCCCCAGCGCCGCGATCGTCGGTTCGGCCGCGATGCCGCCAAGCGTGGTGACGAACGCCGTCGCGTGTTTGAGATCGGGGGCGACGCGCACTTCGCCCACGGTGATCGTGTGCACGTCGCGCAAATCGGGATCGCGAAAATGCCCGTCGCGCAAGACGTCGATGACGGCGCGCCGCAAGGCTTCGCCGACGCGCAATTGGCGCTGCGTCGCGCCCTTGGCCGAATGGGTCTCGCGTTTCATTTGTTTTCTTTCTAGCGCCGCACGTCGACGACGACGCGGCCCTGAATTTGGCCGGCGACGATTTTTTCGGCGAGCGCGGGGAGGTCTTCGAGGCCGCATACGGAAATGCCCTCGCCCGGCAAACCGTGCGGCAGCAGCGCTGCGAGTTTGCGCCACGCGGCTTCGCGCTCAGGAATCGGGCACAGCACCGAATCGATGCCGATCAATTTCACGCCGCGCAAAATGAACGGCATCACGCTGGTCGGCAGATCGGCCGAACCCGCCAAGCCGCAGGCCGCAACCGAGGCGCGCCGCGCACAGCCTGCAAGCACCGTTGCCAGCGTGGTGCCGCCGACCGAGTCGATCGCACCGCCCCAGCGTTCGGTCAAAAGCGGTTTGGACGGCGCGGCCAGTTCCGCGCGATCGACGATGCTGGCAGCACCCAGGCTGCGCAAATAGGGCTCGAGTTCGCGTCGGCCTGTGGATGCCGCAACCTTGTGGCCAAGCTTCGCGAGCAACGCGACCGCAACCGAGCCGACGCCGCCCGCCGCACCCGTCACCAGAATTTCGCGGTCGCGGCGAATGCCGGCCGCCTCAAGCGCATGCACTGCCATCATCGCGGTAAGGCCGGCCGTGCCCATGCCCATCGCCCATTTTTCGTCCGTGCCGGCCGGGAGCTTCACCAGCCATTCGGCTTGCGCACGCGCTTTTTGCGCCATGCCGCCCCAGTAGTTTTCGCCGACGCCCCAGCCGGTCAAGATCACGCGGTCGCCGGCTTTGAACGCGCCGTGCGTGGCGCTTTCGACCGTTCCCGCCCAATCGACGCCGGGCACCATCGGGAAACTGCGCACGATCTTGCCCTTGTCGGCGATCGCCAACCCGTCTTTGTAGTTGAGCGACGAATACGCGACCGCAACCGTCACCTCGCCTGCGGGCAGCGCTGCCTCGTCGAGCGATTGGACCGAGGCGGTAACCTTGCCGTCGTGTTTGTCGAGAACGAGTGCGCGAAACATGGGACCCTTCCGATTTGCGCGTAAAATCGGGCGCTGCCCGGCTTTCGTCAAGGCTTGATTGGCAAGGCCCCTGTCGCCGGCGACGTCACACGGCAAGCTTGCCGCCCGCGACGCGCCAGAACTGCGTGTGGAACGCCTTCAGCGTGGCGCGATGGCCGATGCTGACGATCGCCGTGTCGGGCAGCGAACGCGCCAGCAATGCTTAGATATGCGCCTCGTTCGGTTCGTCCATCGCGGCCGTCGCTTCGTCGAGGAACAGAAAATCGGGGCGCGCAAGGTTGCATCCGATGGCGCCTTTTTGTGCGTGTGCAGGCGCGGGTCGGGCCGTCACATGAAGCCGGCTTGGCGCATCAGCACGAACAGGTCGCGCTGGGCGCGCGCTTTTTCGGCCGGGTCCGCGATGTCGGCCACCACTTCGCCCTCGAAATTCGGGCGCTTCAGCATGCCGACGATGATCTCGCGCGCGAGGTTCGATGCCTTGCCGGGCGGCAGCGACGTGGGCAGGCACATCTTCATCAGCATCATCGTGCGCATGCGCAGCGGGCGCGCGGGATCGTCGATCTTTTCGAGGATGCGCTCGGACTTGACGAATTGGACGAGCAGATCGTCGAGCCGGGCGCAGATGCGTTCGACACGATCGAGCGGCAGCGACGAGCGTCGGATTTCGCCGAACACCTGGGTGATGCCGGCCATTTTTTCGTTGGGCGGGACGCGCGCTTTGACGATGTCGGAAATCGATTCGACATTGACGAGCACGTCGTCGATGAGGCCGTAGGTTTCGTCCGCAAAATGCCGGCCGGTGGCGGTCTGGGTCAGCGCCACCAGAAAGCGCGTCTTGCGCAGCGGGTTCAGCATCACCATTGCGATCCACGCCGCCGCCGCCCGGTAGCCGGATGCGCCGCCGCGATTGAGGATGCGCATCTTGCGCTGCACCAGCGCATCGACCAGTTCCGTGCCGCCGACCGGATAGTCGTTGTCGGGCATCAACCGGTCGAGCAACTGGCGGAACGTCGGAACTTCCTGTTCGGGGTCGCTGCGCACCAGCGGGTTGGCGCCGCCAACTTGGATGCGCACGCGTTCGATCAGCACCTGGCTGCCGCCGGGCAATTGGCCGGCCTGGATCGCGCGCGCGATCGGCCCCAGCCGGTCTTCTTCGGCGCCGGTTGCGGGCGCTGCAACGCCGGGCGGCGGCGCTTGCCATTGGCCAAGGGCAATATCGAGCAGCCGATTGACGGCCGCCGCCAAGTTCGGCTGGTCGCCGAGCAAATCCTGCACGACGCTGCCGGTCCCCAGAATGTCGGCGATAAAATCGTCCAAGCGCGCCGCGGCCGTCGCATCCTCGCTTTCGCCGAGCCAGAACATCAAGCGATCGAGCTTGCCCGTGTAATTGCGAATTTCGATCAGCTCGCGGCTGACGGCGACGCGAAACAGAAAATCGGCGTTGGCGGGATCCGTGCCCGCACCGGCAACAATTTTTGCGGCCATCGCGTCGACCCCGAGCTGCTTGATCGAGGGCAGCTGCGTGGTTTCGACGTCGCGCGCGCGCTTGGCAAGCTCGGACGAGAAGCCGAACAGTGCGTCGCGGCGCTGGCCAACCGTGGCCGCCCCGCCCGACGCTTCGGCCTGCAAGGTCGCGACCTGGTTGAGCGCGCTGCCGACCAGCGCGTCCTGATCCTGCAGGCGCTTCAATTCGCGCGCATGGTGCAGGATTTCGATCGGCGTCAGGTTCTGTTTGTCCAGATACATGCGCATCAGACGGTTCATCGCCATGCGCGCGGGCAGCTTGTAGCAATCTTCGGGTGCAGCGCAGGGCGGCGCCTGGTCGATGCGCCCGACGGTCAATTTTTCTTCGCGCTTTTCCTTGATCTTCGTGAAAACGGGCGTTTGCGAGCCGCCGCTGGCCTTCTCGCGCAGAACCTTGACGCCTTCGGTTTCGCGCTTTTCCAGCAACCGGCGGGCGAAAGTCTCCGCCTCGGCCTGGCTGGAGAGGCTCGATTCGATGGTCCAGCGGCCGTCTTTCAGGCATTGGACTTCGAAGATTTCTTTTTTGAACATCGACACCCCGAAGACATCCGACGAACGCCATTTAAACGCCGCGCGCGGCGAGTTACAATACTCGCATGCTGGCGATCGAGCGAATTGCGTGTCTGCAGGATAATTATGTGTGGCTGCTGCGCACGGGCGGAGACGCGACCGCCGTCGTCGACCCGGCCGAAGCGGCGCCGGTCGAAGCGGCGCTGGCCCGCCACGGCCTGCGTCTTACACATATTCTCAACACGCACCATCATGGCGACCATGTTGGCGCCAATCTGGCGCTCAAAGCGCGCTTCAAGGCGACAGTCGTCGGGCCCAGCGCCGACCGCGCGCGCATACCGGGCATCGACATTGCCGTTGGCGAGGGCGATCGCGTGGCGCTGGGGCCGTTCGAAGCCAGGGTCTTCGACGTGCCCGGCCACACGCGCGGCCATATCGCCTATTGGTTTGCCGACAGCGACGCCCTGTTTTGCGGCGACACGCTGTTCGCATTGGGCTGCGGGCGCATGTTCGAGGGCACGGCTCCGCAGTTTTGGGCCTCGCTCGAAAAACTGCGTGCCCTGCCCGATGCCACGAACGTCCACTGCGCGCACGAATACACCCAAAGCAACGCGCGCTTCGCCTTGAGCGTGGATCCCGACAACCGCGAACTTGTCGCGCGGGCGGGCGAAATCGACCGGCTGCGTGCGGCGGGCGAAGCGACTGTGCCGTCGCTTCTGGGCCTCGAGAAACGCACCAACCCGTTTTTGCGCGCCGACGATGCGGGGCTCAAAAAACGCCTCGGGCTTGCCGATGCGCCCGCCTTCGCCGTGTTCGGCGCCTTGCGCGCGGCCAAGGACGGTTTCCGATGAACCGCGTCGCATGAGCAGCGAATACCGCGTCGTGTTTTTCGAGGACCGCGAGATCGTCATGGCGCTGATCGAGCATGCGCGCACGCAAGGCACCAAGCTGCCGGGCGGAACGGCCGCCAGGCTGCAGATCGACCGCGCGACAATGTCGGCCAAGCTGAGTTTCGCCAAGCGCGGCGCCGCGCCCGAACCGCCGGTCGAGTTCCACTCGGCAGCGCTGGCGCAAGCCATGATCCGCTACTGCAAAAAAGTCGGCATTCCGCTGCCCGTGCGGGCCAACAAGGAACTGCCCGTGCGGGCCAACAAGGAACTGCGCGTGATGGACGATCGCGTCGCATTCGTTGTCGAACTCGTGCGCGAGCCGACCGAAACGACGATCCCGATCGAGTACCAATAGCGCGTCAAGGCGTCGGGCCGAAAATCGGGCCGACGCCGAAACGCGCCGCTTGGTCCCGAACCCGCTTTAGTTGCGCTGGCTGATCGAGATCGCGTAAGCGGGCTGGCGCGCGGTGAACAGCGGATCGTTGTCGGGCCCCGCCACGCCGCTGGCAAGATTGAGCGGATCGAAGATTCGCGCGTCGCACGTCTCGTTGTTTTCGAGCGCGGTGATCGCAAGACGCCCCAGGCGCGTCGTGGGACGCTGGTCTTCGTCCGGCCATTGCTGGGTGGCGTTGGTCATCTCGTCGCCGGGGCGGCCGTCTGCGCCGGGCAAACGCGCTTGCAGAAAGGCCAGCATCTGCTCGGGCGACTTCACGAAATTGAGCGGGGCATTGACCATCACGAATTCCGTTTCGGCTGTGCCGCCGTCGTCGATGCGGAACGAAAATCCGCGATTCACGGTCTTGGTCGCGTCGGCAACTTTCGGATTGCCGCCGCCGACCGACAGCCGCGCCACCACCTTCGATGTCTTGGCGACGATCGCCGCGCCGCTGGGCTGCGCTTTTTGGTTGCCCGCAAGCGTGCGTTGGGCCTCGACAGTTTTGTCCACATCGTTGCTTTGGGCAAAAGCAGGCGCAGCCAAGGTCGCGGCGGCCAGGACCGACAGAACGACGGCAAAATTGCGGCGTTTCATGAGAGAGGGGGGTGCCTTCCATTCGAGGGGGAATCCACTGTTGCCAGCGATTCGCGCGCAGCGCGCCGTAAGTTACGGAGCCCTCGCTTAAACAAAATAATCCGACGCGACAGCCGCGTCAGCGCGCGGGCTCGAACAGCACGACGCCGCCAAGGCTCGGCGGCAGCACCGCCCGGCGCGCCTTGGTGTCCGCCCGGCAGGTCACGACGTAGCCCGCGATCCACGGCATGCAGGGCGGCGCCAAGCCGATGAAGCCGGCCATTTGCGATGCGTCGCGAAAGACGACGCTGCCGCGCGTACAGGCCACGCCCGGCGCGCCGGCGATGCGTTGCGGGGGAAGGCCCGTGTAGCGCGCGTAGCGTTCGACCGCTTCGGCCG
>CAMDLT010000070.1 GCA_945901855.1 Asaia bogorensis
AAGCCTGCTCCGCACCGCCGCAGCACGCACCATCGACGAACTCGAAGCCGCGATCAAAAATACCCTCCCGGCATTCAAGCCCGCCGAATGCGCGAACTACTTCAAAGCGGCAGGATACAGCTCTACGTGATCGGAATCGGCTCTAGACGGCGCGGCAATCCAAGCGGCGGCGAATCGCGCAGTCCGCGCGGCCATGCGCCATGCAGAACGTGCCGACAAAATCCTCGATCGAGGCGGCAAGCTTGTGCGCGGCCGCATTGCCGGAATCGAGGCGCGCAGCCGCGCTCTCGGCCTGCGCGCGAAGCTTCGCCTCGTCGAGCGTCAGCAACCTTCCGTCCTCGAACACGACGCGCCCGCCGATCATCACACGCGCGATCCCCGATTCCGATTCGGCAAACACCATCTGCGTCAGCGGGCTGCGCAACGGCACGTAATGCGGCTGGTCGAGCCGCAGGAATACGATGTCGGCGGCGTAACCGGGCGCGATGCGTCCCACCTTGTCGAACCCGAGCAGGCGCGCGCTGCCGATCGTGGCGGCTTCGAACGCTTCGCGCGCGGTCACCCACTGGCGATAGTCGGGACCTTGCAGGCGCGAAAGATACGCCGCCAACCGCGTGGCTTCGAAAATATTCTGGCCATCGCCCGTGTTGGTGCCGTCGGTGCCGATGGCAAGCTCGATGCCGGCATCGAGCATCTCGCGGATCGACGCGACGCCCGATCCCAGACGCAGATTGCTGCTTGGATTGTGCGCGATGCGCCCGCCGCGCTTGGCGATCAGATCCATGTCCGCGCGGTCGATCCAGATGCCGTGCGCGCCGCTGAAATTCGGTCCAAGCACGCCCAGATCGTCGAGATGGCGCGTCATGCTCCGGCCGTATTTGCCCTGCGCCAGCACGGCCTGCACCTTTGTTTCGGCCAGATGGGTTTGCAGCGGCAAGCCAAACTCGCGCGCCGTCGCGGCGCACGCGGCAAGGAATTCGTCGGAGCAATGCAGCGGAATCGTCGGCGCAATGCCCGGGCGCACGAAGTCGCGATCGAAGGGCCAGTCCTTGTAGATCGGCTGCAGATTGGCAAGGCTGGTTTGGTAGGGGGCGAGCGCCAGTTTCTCGAACGGCGCACGCAGTTCCGACGGGATCGCATCGAGCAGTCCCGGCAGCGCTTGGTAGAGGGTGCGGTCGGCCAGCATCGGGGCCACGACTGCGCGCATGCCGGCATCGCTGTAAGCCTGGCCGACCGCACGCATGGCCTCGGCCGAGGGGGCGGGAAATTCGACGAACAGATCGTAGCTGGCCGTGCAGCCGCGCCGGATCATTTCGGCGGCGGACAAGGCGGCGGTAAGATATTTGTCGTCCAGCGTGCGCTGGCCGTTGATCGCGCCCGCCGCATTCAAAAACAGTTCGAGCGGCGCATGGTCGCCGACGGCCCCGCGCGCCAGCGCCCCGTGCGCGTGCGTATGCGCATTGACGAGGCCGGGAACCAGCAGCCGATCCGCCGCATCGAGCGTTGCCGCATCGCGCGCGGCAAACGCGCCCGGCGCGCCTATTTCGACGATCGACCCGGCGGACACAAAAATGTCCGCCGGGTCGGCCCGATCTTTTTCGATGTCGAGAAGCCGCCCGCCAACGACGGCGAGCGGACGGTTTTCGGCCAAGCTACTTCCCCAACAAGTCAGTTCCCCAGATAGACAAGTTCGCGTTCGCCGCGCGGCGGCAGAAATTCGCGCGAGAAAACTTCGCGCAGTTCCGGCGTGCGGGTCAAGCCGTAACCCGACACGACCATGCCGATCGCGCGCGTCAAACGGTCGTCCTTGACGTCGCCAGCGCCGATTTCCTTGCTTTCGGCCGAGACCATCAGTTTTTCGTACGAGAATTTCAGGCGGCGCGTTTCGACAGTGGCGTCGACCAGCGCATCGTACCGCCGCACGGACGCCATCGCGCCCGGAATGTCACGGCCGACTTCCAGCGTCGCCTGGTTGACCGCGCGCACGAGGCCCGCGACCGCGCGCGGATTTTCGCGCATCAATTTTTGCGAAACCATCATTCCGTTCGAATAGAGATCCATGCCGTAGTCGGCGAACGAGAACCACGTATAGTCCTTGTCGGGATCCTGGTTCAGCCCCACGAGATTGAAGTAGCTCGTGATGTTGAACACCATTGCGGCATCCATATGGCCCTGGATCAGCAACGGCTCCTGCAGGTTGGGCGCCATGTTGGTGAACTTGATTTTGGCAAGATCGAGTTTGTTGACCGTGGCAAATACGGGCATCAGGCGCGTGGTCGGCGTGCCTTGCGCGCCGCCCAGCGTTTTGCCTTCGAAATCCTTGATCGTTTTTATGCCCGACGCATTGCGCGCCACGATCGCGAAGGGCGGCTGGTTCCACATCTGATAGACCATGATCGGCTGCTGGCCCGGATTGGCAGCCGCGTTCTGGATGATCGCATTGATGTCGCCAAAGCCCGCATCGTAGGCCCCGCCCATGATGCGCGTGACCGTCGCACCGGACCCTTCGCCCTGGTCGATCGTCACGTTCAGGCCCTCGCGCGCAAAATAGCCCTTGTCGCGCGCCACAAAAAACGCTGCGTCGCTGCCCTGGGTTTTCCAGCCCAGCGTAAATTTGATCGGCGTGGGTTGCTGCGCTTGGACGCCAAAAGACGCCGCGACAAGCGTCGCAGCGAGGGCAAAAGTCTTCAACATCGCGTTTTCTCCTGGAAAAGGGGCGCTTGTGCGCGTGCGATTGGAAGTTCAATTACCGTGCCAAACTGGTTGACGGCGCGCGGTTTGTGCCGTTTAATTGGATTATGTCCGTTATGACCTTGAAGCTTCGACTTATTTGATCCGCTTCCCCCTTCCAACGCGAAGGGGCGCAAAGCGGCGATAACTCGTTGTTTTTCTCGGCCTTCCGGACTTATCCAATGAACTTCATCGGTTTTTTCGAGCGACTTAGCGCCGCGCGCCGCCAATCGGCGCGCCAACCGCAACTTTTATGTTTGCCCTTTTTTTGAGCGAGACGAACGATGAATTTTCACAAATACAAAGCCTTCGCCCCCATCGCCCTGCCCGACCGCCAGTGGCCCAGCCGCGTCATCGACAAGGCGCCGACATGGTGCTCGGTCGATCTGCGCGACGGCAACCAGGCCCTGGTCGAACCGATGGGACCAGAGCGCAAGCGCCGCATGTTCGACCTGCTGGTCCGGTTGGGCTTCAAGGAAATCGAAGTCGGGTTTCCGGCGGCTTCGCAGACCGATTTCGATTTCGTGCGCTCCATCGTCGAGGAAGGCGCCATCCCCGACGACGTGACGATCCAAGTGCTGACGCAAGCGCGCGACGAACTGATCGAGCGCACGTTCCAGTCGATCGCGGGCGCGAAGCACGCGATCGTGCATCTTTACAACTCGACCTCGACCACCCAACGCCGCGTCGTGTTCGGGCTCGACCGTGCGGGCATCGTCGATATCGCGGTCAAGGGCACCAAAACCGTCAAGCGGCTCGTCGCGAGCGTGCCACAGACAAAAATATCGCTGCAATACAGCCCCGAAAGCTTCACCCAGACGGAGTTGGATTTTGCCAAGGAAATCTGCGAGGCGGTGATGGATGCGTGGCAGCCAAGCGCCGCGCACAAAATGATTTTCAATCTTCCCGCGACCGTCGAAGCGGCCACGCCCAACATCTATGCCGACCAGATCGAGTGGTTCGCGCGCAACGTCAAAGGGCGAGAAAACTGGATTCTGTCCGTTCACCCGCACAACGATCGCGGGACGGGCGTCGCGGCGGCGGAGCTGGCTGTCATGGCAGGGGCCGAACGGGTGGAAGGTACGCTGTTTGGCAACGGCGAGCGCACGGGCAATGTCGACATTGTCACGCTGGCGCTCAATCTGTTCAGCCAGGGCGTGGATCCGACGCTGGAATTGTCCGACGTGCAGGAAATCGTGCGCACGGTCGAGTATTGCAACCAGTTGCCCGTGCACCCGCGCCATCCTTACGGCGGCGAGTTGGTCTTCACCGCCTTTTCGGGCTCCCACCAGGATGCGATCAAGAAGGGGCTGACGGCGCAAAGCAAATCCAACACCGGCCTATGGGACGTGCCGTATCTGCCGATCGACCCCAACGATGTGGGGCGCTCCTACGAAGCGGTCATTCGCGTCAATTCGCAGTCGGGCAAAGGCGGCATCGCGTATCTGCTCGAGACCGACTACGGGCTCGAACTGCCGCGCCGCCTGCAGATCGAGTTTGCAAGCGTCGTCCAGCGCGCGACCGACGCCACGGGGAAGGAGCTTTCCGCCAAGGACATCCACGCGGCGTTCGCGGCCGAATATCTGACCGACGGCAGCCTTGCCTTTCGCGACCATACGACCCTGCCGACCGGCAAAAACGGCGCGGAAAGGCGCATCGAAGCGCGCGTCGACATCGACGGAAAGCCGCACGTGCTGACCGGCGACGGCAATGGCCCGATCGCCGCCTATGTCGATGCGCTCGCGCGCTTGGGCATTGCGGTCGATGTGGTCGATTATCGCGAGCATGCGATCAAAGGCACCCAAGGCGCCAAAGCGCAGGCGGCCGCCTATGTCGAAGCGAAAATCGGCGACAGCACTCTTTTTGGGGTCGGCATCGACGCCAACATCGTGGCGGCGTCGCTCAAAGCAGTTACCTCGGCCGTCAACCGCGCCAAACGCCAATAATCGGGGAGAAGCCAGGCAGCGTTGTTGCCGCCAGATGGCGTCAACGCACGCCGGGCACGCCGCGTCCGGCGCTGAGGCGGCGCAACTTGCCTTCCTCGACCATTTGTTCGAGGACCGAGAAGACGACCATGGGCGATGCGCCCACGACGTCGGCAATCTGACCCAACGAAAAGGTGCCCTTGCCCTTTACGGCCGCGCGCACGGCCGGATCGATCGATTGGGAAGGGGCAAGAGCTTGGGTCATGAAGGTCATTTTGCCAAAAAACGGTCTCCAAACCAAGCGAGTTGCAAGGGGACCGCGTCTGTGGCATCAAACGGGCGATTTCGGGTGGCGCGCTGCTGTAGCTCAGTGGTAGAGCGCATCCTTGGTAAGGCTGAGGTCGGGAGTTCAATCCTCCCCAGCAGCACCACCCGAAACCTTGGTTTTCCGGCGTTTTAAGCGCTTTTGCGCTCGGGCAGACCGGAACAAAACACCCCCAAATATGCAGTGAAGTGCGCGTACGGTGCAGGAACATGCACTCGGACTCGCCCAGGATACGCCCACCCCCGCGCGGGCGGGTTCCGCCAGCGTTCACGGGTCGGCGTATGTCCCGCATCCGATGCAATAGGGGCCGGTCAGGTCGATCCGAAACAGGTCCGAGCCACATTTGCACGTCCATAGGACGCCGGTACGTAAGACGGAGCCCTTGAGCACCCCGCGCATGGCGCCACAAGCTGGACACTCCAATTCGACCGTGCCAACGGGCGCCACAGCGACCCATTCGTGGGCGCAGCATGCGCAGCGCGCGCGCGCCGACAGATGCGGAATAGGACGGTGGTCGTTCAGCGAGAAGACGTTGCCGCTCACTTTTTCACCAATGCCGCCGCCACGTCGGGGGCGATCTTCTCGACCGAGCGGCCGATTACGTAGCCGCCGAGCCCAAGCTGCACGATGTCCCATAGCTTGAGGTATTCGGACTCGGTGAGGTTTGGCGCCGCCCAGCCGAGCCAGCGCGCGACGATGAGCCCGCCGAAGACCAGCATCAGGATCGGCCGCCAGTTGCGCTGCAGCCAGCTTTCGCCGCGTATTTCGGCCTGAACGTTGGCCGCCGCCGCCTGCTCGATGGCCGCCGCGTTGGCCAGAAGCTGCGCCTGCAACTGCTGTTGCAGCGCCAGGCGCTTCAATTCGTCTTCGGGGTTCGGGAACGCCGACTTAACCACGTCGCCGAGGATCGGCGCCAGCACGCCCAACAAGGCTGCGAACATGTCACGCTCCCTTAAGCGCCAGGTCCACCCCGGCCGCGATGTCTTCAATGGCGAACCAATCGGCCCCGCCGAGCCGGTAGCCGCATTCCTTGCGCGCGATCGCCGAGCACAGCACGATCAGCGTAGCGCGGTTTTCGACGCTCAGTTCCCGATCTGGCGCGGCCTGCATCAGGCGCGACACGAAGGCGATGTAGGCGGCCGTGTCGTTCTCGTTGGGCGGTGCCCAGCGCATGACGATGCCCGCGATCGTGTGCAGGCCATGCTTGCGGCGGTAGGTCAGCAGCGTGCGGGCGAGCGCGCGAAAGCCCATCGTCGGCGTTTCGAATTCCTCGAACGCCGGATCGTCGTCGGTCGTGCGCTCGCCCACCCACTCGGTGCCGCCGCCGATCGCTTCGCGGATGTTGCCGGGGTTGCAGTTGCGCACGCCGCGCGGGATCGCCGCTCGGGCTACCGGAATAATGGACATGGTTTGCTCCTCAGTCTTTGCGGGCGAGCCGCGCGCGGGCGGTGTCGCGGGCGGTGAAGAACAGTTCGTCGATCGCGTGCGGGCCGACATAGGCAACGGCCGCCACGAAGCCGATGCGGGTACCTTCGTGCAGCGCAAGCCACGTCGCGAGGCTGTCGGCGACCAGACCCATGCCGATTGCGATAGGCACCTCCCACAGCAAATGCCACGACCAGAAGCGCCGCGCGCCGCGCTGCACCTGGCGCGCGTGGTACATCACGCGGCCGACGCACGCGGCGACGATGGTAAGGACAAAGCCCTTCGTGGCCCCGCTCACTTCGGCCACCCAGTTAAACGGATCGCTCACAGCGCCACCTCGACCGCCAGATCGCGCGTGGCGCCGGTGCGGTTGACGAACGTCGTGCGCGTGTCGGCGTTGGCGCCAGAACCGTCGTCGAAGCGGCCCGTTACGCGGTCGGTCGAAGCGCTAAAGCGGCTCTCGGGGAAGATCGGCTCCGGCTCGTGACGCGCCGGGCCGTTTTGGATGATTTCAATCTTCCAGTCTTCGCTCGACGGAAGGTTGTTCGTGATCGCCGTAATTGTGTTGCCACGGCCTGAAGAATAGCCCGCTTGGTCCGCGACCGTCGTGACGTTGATGACTGGCGCCCCTGCGGTGTTGGCAAAAACCATCCAGTATGTCACGCCCGACGTGACCGACGGCGGAGTGCCGAATGTGAACGTAACGTCGCCGGTCGCGCTGATAACCTGCGCCCCGCTCGCCGTCCCGATAAGCGTTCCGGGGCTTCCGGCGTTATTCGTGTACAGCCGCGCTTCGTAGGTGCCGCCCGTCGTCACGACCGGGATATTGATGCGCGTGGTTGCAATTGTCCCGGTTACGGTCGCAACAAACGACGTGCCGAAGTTGATGCCGTTGCCGCTATCGACGCCGCGCGACGCCGCCGTGGCGATGGCAAACGTCCCTGTCGGCACGAGCGACGGCGCCGCGAGATACGCCGCCGCCACACGCTCGGCGGCCCCCGCATCCGGCCAATGCTGCACCGTGATCGAGCTTGTCGCCGCGAGTGCGGAATTGCGTGCCGTGAACACCGTATCGTCGTCCGGATTGAAATCGATCTCGGTGGCGCTCGCCGCATAGCCGATCAAGCGCGATGCGTTCTGCGTGCCGGTGGCCGGTATTGTCGGGGCGGTTTGCGTGAGCAAGCCCGCCGTGCCGCCCGCAAAGACCGGTGCCCCCGCCGTGAGGCCCGAGAAACCTGCGACGCGGCCCGGCCGCACCTGCGCGCTGCCCGTCGCACCGCTCGAGATCGCCGCCAACGCGATGCCGACGCGCGGGCCGATCCGCACCGGCCCCGTCGCATCCGTATCGATTTTCCACCAGCGATCGCCGCCGCCGCCGCGTTGGTTGAAAACGTCCTGATAGATCAGATCGCGATCGGCGATCGCTTCGCCGGCAACGATCGCTTCGCTGCCGCGGCCAAGCGCTGCGACCACCTCGGGCGAAAGCTTCGAAAGATCGACGGCGCCCGCCGCGATCTTGTCGCCAGTCACGTCGCCGGTGCCCAGCGCCAGCGTGCCGGGCGAGGCTGCCAGCAATGCGCCTGTGGAATCGAAGCCAAGAAACTTGTTTGCGCGCTCGGCCGCCAGCGGCAATTCGCCAAGTTCGACCGTATCGCCCACCGGCTGGCGCAGCGTGCGCAAAAACAGACGACGGAATTGCTGGAAGGTCGCGACGATACGATCAAGCGCCGTGTTCAGCGCCTTGATGTTGAAGGTCGGCGATGGATACGCAAAATCCTCGGTCCGCGATAGCGGCACGTCGCGTTCGATGACGATTGTGCAATTCGACTGCGCAGTGCCAAACGCCACGTTGCCCGAGGAATAGCCGCCATCCACTGCCGAGCCGACGCCCGTGACGGTGAAGCCGCTCGAAACGGCCGCGCCGTCCTTGTAGACCTTGATGTCGCCGGTCTCGAAGAAGGGGAACGAGAACGCAAGACTCGATATAGGCGTGTCGCCGACCACGGAGACGGCGCGCGCGTTCGAACTGTCCTC
>CAMDLT010000071.1 GCA_945901855.1 Asaia bogorensis
CGCCAAGGTCGAACCAACCGGAAGCACCCGGCGCGTTGTCGAGGGTGGCGTAATCGTCGTCATCGCCGAACCGGAACATGATTTCCTCCAAAGTTGAACATGGAGATATATAAACGCAAAACGAGTCAAAAATAAAGCACAAAATCTGATATAGGTATAATAACTGACACCTTGTAAATATCAGAACAAAATGTTCCACTGCCGCCATCGCCCCTCGTGGGCGGGCGCTGTTTGACAAGTGAACAGAGAGTGCGGGCCAAGGGCGCCGTTTGCACGTCGCCCGCAGATCGTCGGCGTGGTTACATGTCAGCAATATCAAGGTGATAAATAGGTAACCGTCGCCTCTGGTCGCCTGGCGTCGCTTATTTGGCCGGGTAGTCCACGCGGGCGAGATACAGGCCTTCGGGCGGGGCGGTGGGGCCAGCTGCGCGCCGGTCGCAGGCGGCCAGGGCCGTGGCCACATCGTCGGCGGTCCACGATCCGTCGCCGACCAGTTTGAGCGTGCCCATCATGTTCCGTACTTGGCGGTGCAGAAACGAGCGCGCTTCGACAAAGGCCATGATTTCGTCGCCCTGGCGCACGATGTCGAGCCGGTCGAGCGTTTTGAGCGGACTTTTGGCCTGGCAGTCGCCCGCGCGAAAACTGCTGAAATCGTGATGGCCCACCAGCCTTTGTGCGGCTGCGTGCATCGCGTCGGCGTCCAACCGGCGGTTGATGTGCCAAACCCGGCCCCAATCGAGCACGGGCCGCGCGCGCCGGTCGCAGATGCGGAAGATGTAGGCGCGGTGTATGGCCGAGAAGCGCGCATGAAAATCGTCGGCGACCGGTTCGACCGTCAGGGCCTGCGCCTTGTGCGGTTTCAAGTGCCAGTTCAGCGCGTCGCGGATTTTGCGCGGTTCCCAGTCGCGCGCCAAATCCACGTGCGCCACCTGCCCCAGCGCATGCACGCCCGAATCCGTGCGCCCGGCCCCGGCGACCGCCACTGCATGGCCGCAGAATTTGGCAAACGCGGTTTCCAGCGCTTCCTGCACGCTGGGCCCGGCCGCCAAACGCTGCCAGCCGAAAAACGCGCTGCCGTCATACTCGATCGTCAGCTTGTACCGGGTCACGGCACCGCGTCCAAAACCGTGCCGGGCGGAAGGTCGAGGCCGTTCAGCAATTCCGCCGCCGACATCGGCCCGCGACCGGCCCGCTGCACGCGTTCGATCGCCAAAGCGCCCTCGCCGCACGCAACGACCAAGGGCTTGGCGAGGATCGTGCCGGGCGCGCCGGGCATCGCCGCGTCCGCGACCTTTGCCGCCAGCACTTTGAAGCGCTCGCCCGCATGCTGGAACCATGCGCCCGGAACCGGGTCGAAGGCGCGAATGCGGCGCGCCAATTCGTTCGCCGGGCGCCGCCAATCGAGCCGCGCTTCGTCTTTGCCGAGTTTTTTGGCGTAAGTGGCGCCGTCGCCCTGCGGTTGCGGAGTCAAGGTTTCGAGCAGCCCCAGCGCATCGACGATCGCCGCCGCGCCCAGGCCCATCAGATCGTCGTGCAAGCTAGCGCCCGTCGCCGTACTGCTAAGCGCCAAACGCCGTTCGAGCAGAACCGGCCCGGTATCCAGGCCCGCTTCCATCTGCATGATCGCGATGCCGCTCCACGCGTCGCCCGCTTCGATCGCGCGCTGTATCGGGGCAGCCCCCCGCCAGCGCGGCAGCAGCGATGCATGGATATTCAAGCAACCAAGTTTGGGGGCGTCCAGAATCGCCTGCGGCAGCAGCAAGCCGTAGGCCGCCACGACCGCAATTTCCAAATCCAAAGCCGCAAATGCGGCGCGGTCTTCCTCGGCTTTGAAATTCACGGGGTGGCGGACGGCCAAGCCAAGTTCGCGGGCGCGGCGATGCACGGGGCTTTCGATCTCGCGCTGGCCGCGGCCTTTGGGGCGCGGGGGCTGGGTGTAGACGCACGCAACCTCGTGCCCGGCGGCCGCAATCGCATCGAGGGCGGCGGCCGCAAAAACCGGCGTGCCCATGAAGGCAAGCCGCCGCCGCTTGGCGCTCACGCCTCCGCCTTGAGGCGTTTGGTCTTCTGCAATTTGCGCAAGATCATCGAGCGTTTGAGCGTGGAGATATGGTCCACGAACAGCGTGCCCGTCAGGTGGTCCATCTCGTGCTGGATGCACACGGCAAGCAGACCGTCGCAATCCAGCTCCTGCACCGCGTCGTTCGCGTCGCGAAAACGCACGCGCACTTTGGCCGCGCGCTCGACGTCGGCGTAATGGTCGGGCACCGACAGGCAGCCTTCCTCGCCCGTGATCTTCTCCGCCGATGCCCAGACGATTTCGGGGTCGGCGATGCGCATGGGGCGCGGCGGGGCGTCGTCTTTTTCGCGCGCGATGTCCATCACGATCACGCGCTTGGCCACGCCCACTTGCGGCGCGGCAAGCCCGATGCCGTTGGCCGCGTACATCGTCGCCAGCATGTCGTCCATCAGGGCGCGAATGGACGCATCGACCCGGCCGACAGGCTCGGCCTTGATTTTGAGGCGGGGATCGGGCGCTATGAGGATCTCGCGAAGTGCCATAAAAGGTTAGTTAAGACGCCTCGCTCCCTCGGTCAAGAGCCGCAAGAACCCAAGGATTTCCCGCCATGAACGCTGCCCAGCGCCTGCGCACGCTGATCGCCGAACCCCGCCTGCGCGTGCTGCCCGGCGTGTTCGACGCGCTGTCCACCAAGCTTGCGCGCGAAGCCGGACACGAGGTGCTGTTCATGACCGGATTCGGCGTTTCGGCCGTGCGGCTGGGCCTGCCGGATGCAGGCCTCATCTCGATGGGGGAAATGCTCGATCAGCTGCGCTTGTGCCTCGCGGCCGCAAACGGCGTGCCGCTGGTCGGCGACGGCGATACGGGCTGGGGCAACGCGCTCAACGTCAAACGCGCGGTCGGCGAGTTCGCGCGGGCGGGCGCTGCCGCCATCATGCTCGAAGACCAGGCGATGCCCAAAAAATGCGGCCACACGAAGGGCAAACAAGTCGTCTCGCGCAGCGAAGCCCGGCTCAAGATTCGCGCGGCCTGCGAAGCGCGCGATGCCCTTCGCGCCGCCGGCCAGGGCGATATCCTGATCCTGGCGCGCAGCGACGCCAGGGCCGTCAACGGCTTCGACGACGCCTTGGCGCGCTGCCAGGATTTTGCCGACGAAGGCGCCGACATCCTGTTCCTCGAAGCGCCCGAGAGCGCCGCCGAAATGCGGGCCTTCTGCGCCTCGGTCGCAAAGCCCTGCATGGCGAACATGGTGTTCCAAGGCAAGACGCCCGTGCTGCCCCCGGCCGAGCTGCAAGCGCTCGGCTATCGTCTGGCGGTCTATCCGATCGCGGCTTTGGCGGGATTGATCGCGAGCCTGCGCCAAACCTATGCCGCGCTCGTGCCGGGATCGAACGTGGCGCACCCGGCGCAGCTCGATTTCGGCGCGCTCCAGGAGGCCGTGGGGTTCGCCGCGTATTGGGCCGACGAAAAGAAATACGCGAACGAATGATCAGAGCAGTTCCGATTTCGTGAACGTCTTGCTTGTGACTTCGACGGGCGGGAGCAGAATGTCCGGCGCGTTGGGGCCGGCCGCCTCGAAATCGCGCAGCTTGCGGGCACTGGGCAGCAAGCGCGTTTCCAGCGACGACACCGACTTGTTGTAGGCGTTGGTCGCATCGTCCAGGGCCGAGCCGATCGACGCCACGTGCTTGGCCACGATGGCCATCCGGTCGTACAAATCGGTGCCGAGCTTCTGGATCTCGCGCGCGTTGGCGGCGATGCCTTCTTGGCGCCAGGCATACGCGATGACCCACAGCATCGCCTGGAACACCAGCGGCGTTGCCAGCGCAACGTGGCTTTCTGCGGCGAACTCGAGCAGATCCGGATCGGCTTCGACGGCAGCGCTGAGCAAGCCTTCGTTGGGCAAAAACAGCAAAACGAATTCGGGCGAGCCTTCGACCTTGGCGCCGTAATTCTTGCTCGCCAAGGCGCGCACGTGGCCGCGCAGCTGCGTGGCGTGGTCTTTGAGGAAACGCAGACGGTCCGATGTCTCGGCCGCGTCGTGGGCTTTGAAATAGGCCTCGGCCGGCGCCTTTGCGTCGACCACGATGGCGCGCCCGCCGGGCAAACGGACGATCGCGTCGGGGCGGAAGCTTTCGCCCTCGTGCGCCACGTGGGCCTGCTCGTTGAAATCGATATGGTTGTTGAGGCCGGCCAGTTCGAACGAACGGCGCAGCGTATTTTCGCCCCATTTGCCGCGCACCGAAGGATTCTTGAGGGCCGAAGCAAGATTGGTCGTCGCCATCGACAGCCGGTCGCTGCGTTCGCCCAGCGTTTCGACCTGCTTGGCCAAGGCGCCGTAGCTTTGCGCCCGCGCCTGTTCGATTTCGGTCAAACGCAGGCCCATCTTTTCCAGGGCTTCGCGCACAGGCCCCACCAAACCGTCGATCGCGACTTGGCGTTTGTCGAGGTCCCCCGTCGCCACCTCCAAAAACTGCGTCTGCGTGGCCTTCAGCGTGTCGGAAGAAAGGGCCTTGAATGTATCGACGAACTTGGCCTCGGCGGCGAGCCACAAAGCCTGTTTCTCGGCGCTCTGGTCGCGTTCGGCTTTGAGCTCGGCGGCAAGCTTTGCGGCTTCCGCGCGCATCGCCGAAAGGTCGCCCTGGACGCGCGCAAGATCGGTTTCGAGTCCGGGGATGCGCTCGGCCTGCGCCTGCGCGGCGCTCGCCGCGCGCGTTGTGCTGTCGAGGCGCGCGCGCAGATCCTGTTCGCTCGCGGCCGCTTTTTCGAGCATCTCTTTGTAGATGCGGTCGCGGTCGCTCGAATCGTCGCGCTGGCGAAATACGAAAAACGCGCCGAGGGCGCCGACGGCCAATCCCGCCAAGAGGAGCAGATATTCCATGCAGCGAACCTAGAGCCGCATCCCGAGTCGCTGCTAGAGCTTTGCACCCACCGGTGCGGGGCCGATATTCCGGCGCAGCAGATCGTCGAAATACGAAATGGTCTTTTTGAGACCTTCGTCGAGCTGGATCTTCGGCTCCCAGTCGAGCAGCTTTTTGGCCTTCGAAATGTCCGGTTTGCGCTGCAGCGGATCGTCGGCAGGCAGCGGGCGCTGCACCAGCTTCGACTTGGCCCCGGTCAGCGCAATCACGCGCTCGGCCAATTGGCGGATCGTGAATTCGTTGGGATTGCCGAGATTGATCGGCCCCGTCACCGCGTCGGGGCTGTCCATCAGGCGGACAAACCCTTCGATCAGATCGTCGACATAGCAGAAGCTGCGCGTCTGGGTGCCTTCGCCGTAGATCGTGATGTCCTGGCCCTTCAGGGCCTGCACCACGAAGTTCGACACCACGCGCCCGTCGTTGGGGTGCATGCGCGGGCCGTAGGTGTTGAAGATGCGCGCGACTTTTATCTTCGTGCCGTGCTGGCGGTGATAGTCGAAAAACAGCGTTTCGGCGCAGCGCTTGCCTTCGTCGTAGCACGCGCGCGGGCCGATCGGGTTGACGTTGCCGCGATATTCTTCAGGCTGGGGATGCACTTCGGGGTCGCCGTAAACCTCGGAGGTCGAAGACTGGAAGATCTTGGCCTTCACGCGCTTGGCAAGGCCCAGCATGTTGATGGCGCCATGCACCGACGTTTTGGTCGTCTGCACCGGATCGAACTGGTAGTGGATGGGCGAAGCCGGGCACGCGAGATTGTAGATCTCGTCGACCTCGACATAGAGCGGCATCGTCACGTCGTGGCGCAGCACTTCGAAATGCGGATTGCCGAACAGGGGGACGATGTTGTCCTTCGAGCCGGTGAAGTAGTTGTCCACGCACAAAACGTCATGCCCGGCCTCGACCAAGCGCGCGCACAAATGCGAGCCCAAAAACCCGGCGCCGCCCGTGACCAAAATCCGTTTGCGCAACGACATGCACGACCTTCCTAGAAAAACGGGCCCCAAAAAGACCGGCCCAAAAAACTAAACGCAGCGTCCGAATAACAGGGCTGCGGACAAGACACAACGCCCGCAACCCGACGCCAATTCCCGACGCTCACGCCGCCTCGCGCACCAGCGCCACCAGCGGCTCCAGGCGTTTGTCGACGGCCGTGCCCTCGCGGATCGCCTTGACGATCGCCGGTACCGGTCCTTCCAAATGCGCCGTTTCCATCAAAACGCTGGAAAACGCGCGTTCGGGTTTGGGCTGCAGGCTGGCCGGCAGAACGCCGGGCCCAAGCTTCAGCAGCATGCCCGCCAGGGCTGCGCGCTCCACATCCTCGCCGCCAATGCCGCGGCTCGCGGCCAAAGTCGTGATCCTGGCGGCCGCGCGTCGGGCTTGGGCGGCGCCCACCGGATCGCGTTTGTCGGCCAGGGCCAGCAGCGTGCGGGTCATGCGGCGAACCGCGTCTTCGGGGTCGGGCCCGGCGGCATTGGCCGCAAAGCGCACGGCCATCGCCGGCGCGATGCCGGCCGGCGGCGCCGGCGTTTTGACGCGCCGCACGACGCGAATGGCAACGTCGTCGAAGGGCCGTTTTTCAGCTTCGCGGCGTTCGAACGCCACGCGCACACGCGCCGCCAGCGCCACCGCAGCCACCAGCAACATGCCCCACGTCAAAACATCGAGATCGATATCCATCGCGTGAAATTCTACACCCTTCTGCCCCGTTTTGTCCCGAGATGGACTTTGCTTCCAGCCCCAGGGTGGCTTATGCTCCGCCAATCCGAAACACTTGGTATCTTCATTCAAACTTCTGAAATGAAACGCAAAACGAGCGTCGTTGCGGCCGATCTGCAAACTCTAGTGCTCGGCGGATTGCGCGTGGCCGATATGGCCATCGTCGCGGCTGCGGGTTTTGCTGCCTATTGGGCCCGGCACGACAGTCTGGCGGTCCCCGATCTTTATCTGATCGCAATCCTGGCCGCGATGGGGCTGGCGGCCAATTACCTGCAAGTCGCGCGCGTATACGTGTTCGAGAATTTGTCGCGGCTCGCAAGCCAATTCGGCAAAATTGCGATGGCGTGGATGGGCGTGATGGCGAGCCTGATTGCCCTCGCCTATTTCACCCAGACCTCGGTCGCGTTCAGCCGCGCCTTTGCGCTGGGCTGGCTTGCCCTCGGGTTTGGCGGACTTATCCTCGTGCGATTGCTGCTGCTTGTGCAAATCGACCGCTGGCGGCGCCAGGGGCGCCTTGCGATGAATGTAGCGGTAATCGGCGCCGGCGAAATGGGCCGCGCGTTTTTGAAACACCTTGCCGACGTCGCGTCGCACGAATGCCGTATCGTCGGCGTGTTCGACGATCGCAAAGACCGCATGCCCGAGACGATCGAGGGACTTCGCGTGGCCGGCACGGTCGACGATCTGATCGCCTATTGCCGCACGAATCCGGTCGACGAAATCGTCGTGGCTTTGCCGTGGCAGGCGTCGGCCGATCTGCAGGATCTCATCAAGAAACTCAAGATCGTGCCGGTCGATGTCAAACTCTGCCCCGACTATATCGGCACCTACATGCCCGCGCGCGGCTTCCACGCGATCGCGGGCATTCCGATGCTGTCGGTTTTGGAACGCCCGCTGTCGGGCTGGAGCCTCGTGCTCAAGGCGCTCGAAGACCGCATCCTGGCGGCGATCTTACTCGTTCTTCTGGGGCCCTTGCTGCTTGTAGTCGCGGCGCTGGTCAAATTCGACAGTCCGGGGCCGGCCCTGTTCCGCCAGCGCCGCTACGGTTTTGCCAACAACGAAATCACCGTCTTCAAGTTCCGCACGATGCACCACCAGCGGGCGGACGACGCGTCGGTGCCGCAGGCCACGCGCAACGATCCGCGCGTTACGCGCATCGGCAAATTTCTGCGCCGATCCTCGCTCGACGAGTTTCCGCAATTGCTGAACGTGCTGCGCGGCGACATGTCGCTGGTGGGGCCGCGCCCGCACGCGGTCGCGCACAACGAACAGTACGCCACGATCATCGACGACTATCTCGCGCGCCACCGCGTGAAGCCGGGCATGACGGGCTGGGCGCAGGTCAACGGTCTGCGCGGCGAAACCGACACGCCCGAAAAAATGCGCCGCCGCGTGCAGTTCGATCTGCACTATATCGACAATTGGTCGCTGCTTTTCGACCTGAAGATTTTGGCCCTCACGCCGCTGGCGATCTTGGGCAAGGAAAACGCGTACTAGAGCCGATTCCGATCACGTAGAGCTGTATCCTGCCGCTTTGAAGTAGTTCGCGCATTCGGCGGGCTTGAATGCCGGGAGGGTATTTTTGATCGCGGCTTCGAGTTCGTCGATGGTGCGTGCTGCGGCGGTGCGGAGCAGGCTTTT
>CAMDLT010000072.1 GCA_945901855.1 Asaia bogorensis
GTCTTGGGCTGCGGGCGCGTGTAGCGCAACGCCAGCCGTTCGGGCGCAATCCCGTGGGCGGCAAAACGCGCTTGCATGCGCGCGACCGCCCCGGCATCGACAAAGGCCAACGCGTTCAAAAACAGACGCGACTTCGGCACGGCGTCGAGGATGCGCGCCCATGCGGCGATAACGCCGTCATTGAGCCGCACGAGACGCGAAAAACTGGCGAAGGTGATATGCCCGGCCGTCAAGGCGGGCAACGGCCCTGGCTCTGGCATGTCGGCGGGCGGGTCGTACGCGAAACACGCGCGCGGCAGCCGCCAGGGCTTTTCGGTCAGCGCTTCTTCCGCACCGGGCGGCAGCATCTGCGCATCGCCAAGGTAGAAATCCATGTCGGGCACGCCCGTGGTGCCGCCATAGCCGAGCCACGTCGCCTGCACGGGCGCCGCACGGCGCGCAAAAACCTTGAGACGCGTTGCCG
This sequence comes from Asaia bogorensis, assembly GCA_945901855.1. Lineage (GTDB taxonomy): Bacteria > Pseudomonadota > Alphaproteobacteria > CACIAM-22H2 > CACIAM-22H2 > Tagaea. Next base: position 464 of record CAMDLT010000072.1, read on the forward strand.
CCGTATGGCCCGCAAGATCGACCAGCACGTCGATGCCGTCGGCGCGAATTGCGGCTGCCAACTCATCGTCGCCGAGCGCACCCACGTCGCGCCAATTTTCGAACAGCGGGCGCAAGGCGGCCGTGCCCGCATCGGGGCTGGCAACCGAAGCATAGGCAAACGTCTCGACATGTCGGCGGTCGTGATGCGGCACGACGGGGCTCAAAAAATGGCGGATCGAATGGTTGCGCAAATCCTGCGACACGTAACCCACGCGCAAGCGTCGGCCGCCGATCGCAGGAGCCGATAGTGCGGGAGGTTCGCTTGGCAAAAACCGCTGCGCCCACGCGACATAAAGTGCGCGAAGACCCCTTGCATCCAACGCCGGATCGTAATTGGCCGCAAACAGATCGTCGGTCCAGGCCTGTTCGTCCTTGGGGTCGGCGCGCATTGCCTCGGCAAATGCGGCGCGCGCTTCCGCCACGCGCCCGTCTTGAATCAAGACAGTCCCGAGCCAGCGCGGGTTTTGCCCCAAACGCGCCGACGCTTCGGCCTTGGTGATCTCGCCGAAGGCGAGTTCGGTGACCGAGCGCAGATAAAAAAGTTCGGGCGTCGGCGTGCGCCCGTCGGCCGTGGCCGCATCCAAAGCTTTCGACGCGTCTTCGTAGCGGCCCAGACGATGAAAGAGTTCGACCTGCATCGCGCGGATGTCGGCAGCGTGCGGCGCCAACACAAGGCACGCGGCAAGGTCGGCGAGCGCTGCATCTGCGTTGCCCATGGCCGCATGCAGTTTGGCACGCACAAGCAAGGGGCCGGTCTGGCCGGGCAGCAAAGCCACCGCTTGCGCCGCCGATTTTTGCGCGCGCGCCAGATCGCCCATCGCCAGAAAGATCTGCGCGCAGCCAAACTGCGACGGACCGTCGTTGAAAGCAGCCGGGTCGGCATCGATCGCCAAGGCGGCTTGCAGCGCTTCCTCCCACGCCCCGGCCTGCGCCAGGGCCGCCAGTTTTGCAATCACGCGGCGGGTTTGGAGGCGATCGCCTCTTCAAGTTCGTAGAAGGTCGGCTGCAATTCCGAGGGCACGCTTTTGCGGCCGATCTCGGTCGAAATCTGCGGCGCGTTGCCCTGCAAATGGGCGACGAACGTGTCGCGGATGATTTCGTAGAACTTGAACTCGTCTTCGTAGACCTGCTTCAAGCGCCCGGCCATCGGCCCCAAAATTCCGTACGACAGCAACACGCCCAAGAACGTGCCAACAAGTGCCGAGCCGATCAGACCGCCCAGAATGATCGGCGGCTGGTCGATCGACGACATGGTCTTGATGACGCCCATGACGGCGGCGACGATGCCAAGTGCCGGGCACGCATCGGCCGTGGTCGACAAAGCGCTCGAACCGCGCATCACCTCGTGATGGTGCTTCTCAAGCTCCTTGTTGAAAATATCTTCGAGCTGGTGGGCGTCTTCCACGCCCATCGACAGCATGCGCATGTGGTCGCAGATCAGCAGGATTGCGTATTTGTTGGCCAGCACCTTGGGATAGGCCATGAAGATGTTCGACTCGTCGGGCTTTTCGATATGCGGTTCGACCGCCAGCGTGCCCTTGGAGCGTGCGAGTTTCAGGATCGTGAAGATCAGGCACAGCAGGTCGATATAGTCTTCGCGCTTGTATTTGGGGCCGCTGAAGACGCGACCGAAATCCTTGATCGCGTGGCTGATGACGCTGCCCGAATTGCCGACAAGGAACGAGCCCGCCGCCGATCCGCCGATGATCAAAAATTCGAACGGCAGCGCTTTCAAAATGATGCCGATTTTGCCGCCGGCGATGATGTAGCCGCCGAAGACACAAAACAGCACCAACAGCAATCCGACAATTGCAAACATCCGGCTCTCCCTTGACACTACCCGAAAAGCGACTATGCCATAAGCCGGTTAAGATTTGGTAATCTTGCCCGATCAAACAATGATTGCAATGCGTTAACCGAGCGTTGGATCAGTTTCGGTCGTTGACGACGCTCAGACTCGGCTTGGCAGCAGGCGTATCTGCGACGGGGGGCGGTTCGGCCGCACGCAGCTTGGCGTAGCGAACATAGGCAAACGGGATCAGCGCAAGATAGGCGCCGCCCGCAACCAGCAAGGTTCCCCAAGGCGCGCTGGTGAAGGCCGCAAAAAACAACGCGATGCCGACCAAAGCGGGCACCAGCCAGCCGCGCGGCACGTGGAGCTTTTTGCCCGAAAACGTCGGCAGGCGGCTGACCATCAAAAAGGCCACCAAGGCGAGCACGACGGCGCCCACGATCGGGCTGTCGGCGAGCCCCGGCCCGAATTCGAATTGCAGCATCATCGGCAACAGTGCAAGCCCGGCCCCGGCCGGTGCCGGAACGCCGGTGAAAAAATTTCCGGCCCAAGCGGGCTGATTGGGTTCGGCCAACGCCGCATTGAAGCGCGCAAGGCGCAGCCCGCAGCACACGGCATAGGCAAGCGCCACGATCCACCCTGCCCCGCCCCAAGCGCTGAGCACCCACAGATAGACGATCAAGGCCGGGGCCACGCCGAAGCTGATGAAGTCCGACAGCGAGTCGAGTTCGGCGCCGAATTTCGACGTTCCATTGAGCAGGCGCGCCATGCGTCCGTCGAGGCCGTCGAGCACGGCCGCAACGACGATGGCAGCGACCGCCATTTCGAAGCGGCCGTCGATCGCAAACCGCACGCCCGAGAGACCGGCGCACAAGGCGCCCACCGTGATCGCGTTGGGGATCAGACGGTTCATATGGCCGCCGCCCACGCGCGCGGCGCGCAAGCGGGCGCGTTCGTCGCGGTTCTTGCGGAACATCAGCGCGTCTCCCCCGTGCGGGCGGCTTCGCTCGCGGTCAAATCGGCCAGCACCGTTTCGCCGCCGATCGTCGTCTGGCCCACGCACACCAGCGGCGCCACGCCCGCAGGCAAATAGACGTCGCACCGGCTGCCGAAGCGGATCAAGCCGTACCGCTCGCCGGTCTTGACCTGCTGGTCGTCTTTGATGTCGTACAGAATGCGCCGGGCCACCAGCCCCGCGATCTGCACGAACGCGATCTCGCGCCCGTCGGCCATGGCAAGGCGCACCGACATGCGCTCGTTTTCGTCCGACGACTTGTCGAGGGCGGCATTCAAAAACTTGCCCGCCATGTAGCGCGCTTTGACCACGCGCCCTTCGACCGGCACGCGATTCACGTGCACGTTGAAGACGTTGAGGAAGACCGAAATGCGCGTGAGCGGCGCCTCGCCCATCTCGAGCTCGGGCGGCGGTACGGCTGGCATGATCAGCTGCACCATGCCGTCGGCGGGACTGACGATCAGCCCGGCGCGAGATGGCACCACGCGATCCGGATCGCGGAAAAAATAGATCATCCAAGCCGTGACCAGTGCAAGCAACGCTGCCAACGGGGACCACACAAACGCCGCCAGAAAAGTCGCGACAACGCCGCCTGCAACAAACGGTACGCCCGCCCGATGGACAGGCGCCGAAACCGACTTCCACATATCGCTCATAGGCTTGGGCACCAATGTTAAGGTAAAATCCGACTTGCGCTTGCCAGTGTACCGCCAAGCCGCAAAAATCGCCAGTTCAGTCGGTTTTGCTCAGTTGGTCTTTGGCAGCGCAAAGACCTGGCCGGGGAAGATCAAATCCGGATCGCCGATCTGGTCGCGGTTGGCGTCGTAGATGGTTGTGAACCGAACGCCGTCGCCGTAAACGCGGCGCGCAATCCGCCACAAGGAATTGCCGGGCTGCACGACGGTGATCTGCTGGCCCGGCGCAAAGGCCACCATCGAATCGCGCTGGAAGCGCGTCTCGGCCCGGGCGGCGACCTTGCCGTCGGCCGTCAATTCGTCGACGCGCATCATGTAAAAGCCCGGCGCCAACTCGGGGATGCGGATTGTCCATCGGCCTTCGGCATCCATGCGCGCTTCGCCCATTGGCCGATTGTCGAGATAGAGCCGCAACGCCGCACCTGGCGTGCCCTGCCCCGCGATCGAAACTTCGCCGCGCTCGCCATAATCGATCGCATCGATCGTCACGCGCGCCGTCGGTGCGCCGCTTGGTACCGCCAGCACGCGCGGCGCTGCCTGCCCCGCTTCGGTCGGCAGCAAGGCCGCAAGCGGTCCGCCCGTGCCACCAGGTACGCTGCCGCGCGGCGGCACCACGATGGCAACGCTGCGCTCGCCCGTGGCCTCGACGCCGTCGCCGTCGCGGCTCAACAGCGTAAGGTCGTGCGCGCCGGGCGCCAATGGCTCGACCGTCACGAACACCCATTCGCCGCGCCCGTCGGCCGTGACGCGGCCTATCTCCTTGCCAAGATCGAGGATGGTCACGAGCGCGTTTGCCGCCGCCCGCCCCGCAATCACCGCATCGCCCGATGGGCTCACGCGCACCACATCGAAGCTCGGCCGAACCGCCATTGCAGCAGGCGCAACAGCCGGGGCCGGTACGGCGGGCGGCGGTGCCAGCATCGGCGGCGGTGAAACCACCGAGGCGGTCGGCGCGATCGCGGGCGGGGTTGGATCCGGCTGCCAACTGCGCAAACCCACGACAACGGCCGCGATCAAGGCCGCCACGCCAAAAACACCAAGATACGTATTGCGATTCATGCGCGCCGACTCGACTTGTCCGGAGAAGATCGAGCGCTAGCCTATGCTTTGCGCGCCCGTGCCGCAATCGACGCCGAGCGTCGCCTCAAGGCGCGGTTCCGCGCACGCGGTTGGCGATCGCGGGCAACTGGCGCAGATAGGCTGCGAGCGCGGCGCGGTCGGCGGCCGTCAATTTCGACGTGCTGTTTTTGACGACTTCGCCCATGTCGCCGCCGACAAAATCGCCGTCCGGCGTCATGCCCATCGACAGCAAATCGCCGTAATCGGCGGCCGACCATTTGCCGATGCCGGTTGCGGCATCGGGCGTGATGTTGGGCACGCGCGTGCCGGCCCCTGCATGGTTGGTGTCGCCCGCATACGCGAAGCCGCTTTTGATGCCGCCCATGGCATTGCGCGGCGAATGGCATTCCGCGCAATGGCCAAGCGCCTGGGAGATGTAGGCGCCGCGATTGATCTCGGCCGGTTTGGCGCGATCGGGCGAAAATTCGCCGGGCACAAAATTCAGCAACTTCCAGCCGAACTGCAACGCGCGCACGTTGAACGGAAAAGCCAGATCGTTGGGCCGGTTCGGCCGGTCGGAGGTCGGCAGCGTGAAGATATACGCCTTCACGTCCAGCATGTCCTGGTCGGCCATCTTCGTGAAGGACGTGTAGGGAAAGACAGGGAAATAATGCGCGCCGTCGGGCCGCCGGCCCAGACGCAAGGCACGCACAAAATCGTCGTCCGACCAGCGCCCGATGCCGGCTGTCGGGTGGGCGGTTATGTTGGGGCCGTAGAAACTGCCAAACGGCGTTTTAAGCTCGCGTCCGCCCGCGAGCAGCTGGCCGTTGTTTTTGACGTCGGTGTGGCAGCCTGCGCAGCCGCCCGCAGCGAACAGATATTCGCCGCGTTTGGGGTCGCCCGCCGCGTCGGCCGTCCGTGCCGCCAAAAACAAAACGCCCGCCAGGGCGACGATAAAGCCAAGGCGGGCGCTTGCATGCATGGCGTTGCGTTTCCTCAGTTGGCGGCGCGACGGAACGGCGTATGGCATGCATCGCACGTTTGACCGAGCGCGGGGAAGGCAGCTTTGAAGCCAGCTTCGTCGCCAGCAGAGGCAAGACGCGCAAGATTGGCGGCGGCGTCGCGCTGGCGGTCGAAAATCGCGTCGAACTCGGCCTTGCGCTCCCAGACCGCGGCAGTTGCGCGCGAATTTGCCGCCATCGATCCGGCCGGGAACAGCATCTTGCCCTTTTCGGCATCGCTTTGTATCGTCGCCGCCGCTTGGGCTGCGGCCGCTGCGGACGTCGCGTTCCAGGGAGTTTCACCGCGCAGAATGGGAACCATCGTGCGCATCGCACCACCGTTGGCCTTCATGATTTCCTGACGCGCGGCGATTTCGGGCGCTTGGGCCGAAGCGTCGGCGACGGCGCCAAGCAGGCCTGCAACCAAACCCGTTGCGAGCATCGTTGTGCGAACAAAAACTTTCATTGCGTCGGCCTCGTTGGGGGAAAAAGGAATTTTCAGCATTACGCTCGTCGCATTTTGCAAAGAGATTTATGCATGGTCTGCGACGTGAGGACAATACACCGAACAATCGCAGTCAATGAAACAAACTGTTTAAGGATCGGCAACAATAAATGAGCAATTTGCGTTCTATCTGCGTTTATTGCGGTTCCTCGAATCTTGGCCCGGTTGCGCACCGCGAGGCGGCTTTCAAATTCGGCGCCCAATTAGGCACCGAGGGGATCGATCTGGTCTATGGCGGCGGACGCGTGGGCTTGATGGGAGCGGTCGCCGATGGCGCCATTTCGACCGGCGGACATGTGGTTGGGATCATTCCCGAACATTTGATGCGCGTCGAGGTGGGCCATGGCCAAGTATCGGAGCTGCATGTCGTCGCGTCGATGCATGCGCGCAAGCAAATGATGTTCGAGCGCTCGGATGCGTTTGCAGTCCTGCCCGGCGGCCCCGGCACGCTCGACGAAATGTTCGAGATTTTGACGTGGCGCCAGTTGGGCCTGCACGACAAGCCCTTGGTCGTGTGCAATATCGGCGGCTACTGGGACGAATTGCTGGGCGCCATCGACTCCATCATCGCGCGAAACTACGCCAAAGCGAGTTTTCGCGATTTTTACGGCGTCGTGGAGGGCATTGATGCCCTGCTGCCTGCCCTGCGCGCCCGCCCGCAAGCCAGAATACAAGCGCAGTCCGACCGGCTTTAGGCCCGAACGCGCTGGATTTTCGCGCCCGCCTATCGTATCTCCTGCGATCTGACGCGTTTTTCCGTCCGGTCCAGGAGATGTCCCAACATGCAGAAGATCAAGGTCGCAAATCCGATTGTCGAGCTCGATGGCGACGAAATGACGCGCATCATCTGGAAGATGATCCGCGAGCGCCTGATCCTGCCCTATCTCGATATCGACCTGAAATACTACGATCTTGGCATCGAGCATCGCGA
>CAMDLT010000073.1 GCA_945901855.1 Asaia bogorensis
TTGTCCTTGTCGATCGTCACGCGCTTGGCGCGGCCCAGCATGTCGAGCGTGACCGTTTCAAGCTTGATGCCCAGATCTTCCGAGATCACCTGGCCGTTGGTCAGGATCGCGATGTCTTCGAGCATCGACTTGCGGCGGTCGCCGAAGCCCGGCGCCTTGACGGCGGCGATCTTGAGGCCGCCGCGCAGCTTGTTGACGACGAGCGTCGCCAAGGCTTCGCCTTCGACTTCTTCGGCGATGATCAGCAGGGGCTTGCCGCTTTGGACGACCGATTCGAGCACGGGCAGCAGCGGCTGCAGGCCCGCCAGCTTCTTCTCGTGGATCAGGATGTAGGGATCGTCGAGCTCGGCCGTCATCTTGTCGGCATTGGTCACGAAGTAGGGCGACAGATAGCCGCGGTCGAACTGCATGCCTTCGACCACGTCGAGTTCGGTTTCGAGGCTCTTGGCTTCCTCGACCGTGATGACGCCTTCCTTGCCGACCTTCTGCATCGCCTTGGCGATCATCTCGCCGATGTCGCGCTCGCCGTTGGCCGAGATCGTGCCGACCTGCGCCACTTCGGCGTCGGTCGTGATCTTCTTCGAGCGCTTCTTGAGGTCTTCGACGATCTTTTCGACCGCAATGTCGATGCCGCGCTTCAGGTCCATCGGGTTCATGCCGGCCGCGACCGACTTGGCGCCCTCGCGCACGATCGCCTGGGCGAGCACGGTTGCCGTCGTGGTGCCGTCGCCGGCCGCATCGTTGGTCTTGGACGCGACTTCGCGCACCATCTGGGCGCCCATGTTTTCGAACTTGTCGGCAAGCTCGATTTCCTTGGCGACGGTAACGCCGTCCTTGGTAATGCGCGGCGCGCCGAAGGATTTTTCGATCACCACGTTGCGGCCCTTGGGACCCAGCGTGACCTTGACCGCGTCGGCGAGAATGTCCACGCCGCGCAGCATGCGGGCGCGCGCGTCGCCCGCGAATTTGACGTCTTTAGCAGCCATGTCTGTTGTTCCTTGCTGGAAGATTGTGGATCAAGCGGCTTTCTTGGAAGCCGAGGCAGCGCCGTCGAGCGTGCCCAGAATGTCGCTCTCTTTCATGATCAGCAGATCGACGCCGTCGAGCTTCACTTCCGTGCCCGACCACTTGCCGAACAGAATGCGGTCGCCCGCCTTGACCGACATGGCGATCAGCTCGCCCTTGTCGTTGCGACCGCCCGGCCCCACGGCCAGCACTTCGCCCTGCATCGGCTTTTCCTTGGCCGTGTCGGGGATGATGATGCCGCCCGCCGTCTTCGCTTCTTCTTCGACGCGGCGCACGACGACGCGGTCATGAAGGGGTTTGAATTTCATCGTTTCGCTCTCCGTGAATTGGCACTCGCTGGTTGCGAGTGCCAAGCAAATAGGGATTCTCAAAAGCCGCGTCAAGGGTTTGGCAGCACTCGCTTCAATAGGCTGCTAAGACGTTGATATAAATATTGTATTTTTGTGAATCTGGCATCAATCTTGAACTGATCTTGGTTCTCGGCCGCATCGCAAACAGGAGGATCCCTCCCATGTCCGATTTCGCCCGTCAGCTTCAAGACTACCGACTCACCACAGCCGAAATCCTGTACCGCATGCCCGACCACCCGTCGGTTTTGCAGAGTTTTGTGTGGCAGGAACTCGATCTGGCTCCGGCCTTCCCGACCTTGCGCAAATTCCTGGATTTCTGGGAGAAGAACCTCGACGGACGGCTGTTCAAAGTGCGCGTCGCGAGCTGCGATTTGATCCGCCCGGCCGAATTCCGCCTCAACGCCAGCATCGCCACGCTGCATTGAGTCGGGCGGGACAGGATCGCAAAACGGCGGAAGTCGAAGCCGCGCCTATTTCTCGACGAATGCGCGCTCGACCACATAGGTCGCAGGCTTGGCATTGTTGCCTTCGACAAAGCCGCGCGCCTGCAAGATCGCCACAAAATCCGCCAGCAGCGACGGGCTGCCGCAGATCATGACGCGGTCATGGGCCGCATCCATCGGCGGCAAACCCAGATCGCGCTCGACCTTGCCCTCGGCGACCAGATCCGTCACGCGGCCCTGGTAGCGGAACGCCTCGCGCGTCACGGTCGGATAATAGAGTAGCTGGTCCCGGATCAACTCGCCGATCAGTTCGTGCTGCGGCAATTCCTTTTCGATCAGATCGGCATAGGCAAGCTCGGCAACCTCGCGGCAGCCATGCATCAGCACGACGCGCTCGAATTTTTCGAACGTCGCGGGATCGCGGGCAATGCTCATGAACGGCGCAAGGCCCGTGCCCGTGCCGACCAGATAGAGATTTCGTCCCGCTTCCAGATTGTCGATCACCAGCGTGCCCGTCACCTTGCGGCCGACCAGAATTTTGTCGCCCGGCACGATTTTTTGCAGATGCTGGGTCAGCGGGCCGTCGGGCACTTTGATGCTCAGAAATTCGAGATGCTCTTCGTAGTTCGCGCTGACGATCGAATAGGCGCGCATCAGCGGTTTGCCGCCGATGGCCAAGCCGATCATCACGAACTGGCCGTTCGAAAACCGAAACGCAGGCTCGCGTTTGGTCGTGAAGGAGAACAGCCGTTCGGTCCAATGGTGGACGCTCAAAACTTCGGCTTCGAAAAAAGCGCTCATGGCAGGTTCGTGTCCGTTGCGAGGGGCTCGGCGAGGCCGGTCAGTTTGCGCAGCAACTCGGCCAGCGTTGCGCGCTCGCGCGCTTGCAGCGGGGCAAGCGTCGTTTCCGAAACTTTCGCGATCGCGGCGATCGCTTCGAGCGCCAGATCGTGGCCCGTTTGGGTCAAGCGCAGCAAGGTTGCGCGCCGGTCGCCCGGATCGGCCCGCCGCTCGATCAGCTTGCGCGCCATCAAGCGCTGGATGACGCCCTGGATTGTCGCAGGGTCCATCGCGGTCATCCGGCCGAGCAGATTCTGCGACACTTCGCCGCGCTCGCCGATTTTGGCGAGGGCTGCGAATTGCGTCGGCGTAAGATCGAAACGCCCCATGCCTTTTTCGAAATTCGCTACATGGCGCTGGTTCGCGCGACGCAGCAAATGTCCGATATGCTGTTCGAGCACGTAGTCGGACGCGAGAGCTTTGGGCGTCGCAGGCGCACCAACCGAAGGACGGGGGGCTGATTTCATCGATGCCGATCTTTATTCGCGCCAATCTTTATTCGTGTACATACGTGTCCCGTGTCCAAGCCCCGAATGTCAAGTGGTCGGACGCCCCGTTTCGGTCTATGTCGAAGCCATGAGCGAGATGGTTGTCTCTTCTGCCGTGCGTGCCGCCCCCGCCACCCGCGCCGTCGGCGTTTGGTTGCTGGCGTGCTGCGCGATGATTTTTGCGATGGTCGTCATCGGCGGCCTCACGCGCCTGACCAACTCGGGCCTGTCGATCGTCGAATGGCGGCCGATCACCGGCATTTTGCCGCCGCTGGGCGAGGCCGCGTGGCAGGCCGAATTCGACAAATACCGCCAGATCGACCAGTACCGGCTGATGAACCAGGGCATGGGGATCGACGCGTTCAAGACGATCTTTTTTTGGGAATGGTTCCATCGCCTTTGGGGCCGCTTGATCGGCATCGTGTTCGCCGTGCCGTTCGTCTGGTTCCTGCTGCGCGGCCACGTGCAGGGCGCGCTTGCAGCGAAATTGTTTGCCCTGTTTTGCTTGGGCGGACTGCAAGGGGCCATCGGCTGGTGGATGGTCAAAAGCGGGCTGGAGGCCAACATGCTGGCGGTCAGCCAGTATCGCCTGGCGACCCATCTGGGGCTCGCGTTGGCGCTCTATTTGGGGTTGCTGTGGATCGCGCTCGATCTGCTGCGCGCGCGGGCGGCGCCGCGCGCGGGCGGGCTGGCGGTGCTCGCCCTTGCCTACACGACGGCGTTGGCCGGCGCGTTTGTCGCGGGCCTCGACGCGGGCTTGCGTTTCAACACATTCCCGCTGATGGACGGGCAGTTCGTGCCGGCGGGCTACGGCGACATCCAGCCCTTCTGGAAAAATCTGTTCGAAAACCATGCGAGCGTGCAATTCAACCATCGCTGGCTTGGCATCGCGTGTTTGCTGGCCGTCGGGGCGTTCGCATGGTCGCTGCGCGCGCGCGCGCCTAAAGCCGCGATGGCGATGGTGCTGGCGGTCGGCGCGCAGGTGGCGCTTGGCATCGCCACGCTGCTGCTGTGGGTCCCGGTTCCGCTTGCCGCCGCCCATCAGGCAGGCTCGGTCGTGCTATTGACGGCGGTGGCATTTGCCGCCCACGCGGCCGGCTCAAAGCAGGCTTAGGACGAAGATAAACGCGGCTGCCAGCACAACCGAAGGGCCCGACGGCGTGTCGAAGGCGACCGACGCGAACAGCCCGGCCGCTACCGCGATCGCCCCGATGCACGCAGCAACAAGCGCCATGGTTTCGGGACTGCGCGCAAATCGCCGCGCGCTTGCGGCCGGCATGACCAGCAAGGCCGTCACCAGCAGCGCGCCGACGATTTTGGTTGCGACCGCCACCACCAAGGCAAGCAACAGCACGAACGCCAGGCGCACGGATTTGACGTCGGTGCCTTCGACGGCCGCCAGATCTTCGTGCACCGTTGCGGCCAGCAACGGCCGCCACAAGGCTGCGAGCCCGGCCAAGGCCACCGCCGCCCCGCCCCAGATCCACAGCAAGTCGCCGCGCCCGACCGCCAGAATGTCGCCAAACAGATAGCCGACCAGATCGACACGCACCGTTTCCAAAAACGACAGCGCGACAAGTCCGGCCGACAGGGCGGTAAACGCGCAGATCGACAGCAGCGTGTCGGGCGCCAAACGCGCGCGCGCCAGCAGCGCGCTCAAGCCCAGCGCAAAGGCCAGACACATCGCAACGATGCCAAGATTGATATCGACATGCAGAAGAAAGCCGAGGGCCACGCCCAGCAAGGCCGAATGCGCCAGCGCGTCGCCAAAAAATGCCATGCGCCGCCACAGCACAAAACTGCCAAGCGGCCCCGCGATCGTCGCAAGCCCGATCCCGGCCAGCCCCGCGCGCCAAACGAACTCATCCATGCCGGTGGCCGCCATGCGCCGCAGGGTCGGCGCAAACGTCGTGCACATGGTCGTGCGCGTGGCGATAGACGGCAAGGCTCGCCTGCCCGCGCGCGCCAAACAGCGCCGCAAACGCGGGATCGGTGCCGAGAGCGGCAGGCTTTCCCGTGCAGCACACATGCCCGTTCAGGCACACGACGCGGTCCGCGCGCGCCATGACCAGATGCAGATCGTGGCTGACCAGCAAAACGCCGCAGCCGCGCGCCGCCACCACGCGCGCCAAAAGATCGTAAAGCGCGTCCTGCCCTGTCACGTCCACGCCCTGCGCCGGCTCGTCGAGCACCAGCAGATCGGGTTTGCGCAGCAAGGCGCGCGCCAGCAAAGCGCGCTGGAACTCGCCGCCCGACAAGGCCTGCACGGGCGCATCGATGCGCGCGGCCACCCCGGTTTCCCCCAGCACGTCGGCGATGGCCGCGCGCGAATGGCGCCCGGCAAGCCCGACAAAGCGTTTCACGTCGAGCGGCAAATTGGGATCGATCGCGATCTTCTGCGGCATGTAGCCGAGCGTGAGGCCGGGGCGTCGCGCAACCGTACCGGCATCGGGCTGTTCGAGCCCCAAGGCCAAGCGCAGCAGCACGGTTTTGCCCGCGCCATTGGGTCCGATCAGCGTGACGATTTCGCCCGCCGCCAAATCTAGATCGACGCCCGCCAGGACCTGGCGTCCGTCGTAGGATTTGGACAGGCCGCGACACGACAGCAACGAAGACACCATCATGCGGCCCTGCAGCCAGCGCACAGGCCCAAGGCTTCGACCGTGCGCCGCTCGACCGCAAAGCCCGTGCGCTTGGCGTGCCGGTCGATGGCGGCGGCGATGTCCGTTTCGTCGAGCTCGGCCGCCGTGCCGCATTTTCGGCAGATCAGGAACTGCGCGGCATGGTCGCTGGCGGGATGCGCGCACCCCAAAAATGCGTTGAGCGATTCGACGCGATGCACAAGCCCCTGCTCCAGCAAAAACTCGAGCGCGCGATAGACCGTGGGCGGTGCGGCCGAACGGCCGTCGACGCGCAGCCGGTCGAGCAGCGCATAGGCGCCGACCGGCTTGTGGCTTGCCCACACAAGCTCCAGCACGCGGCGGCGCACGGGCGTAAAACGCTCGCCGCGCGTTTTGCACAGCGCCTCGGCCGTGGCCAGCGCCGTGGCCACGCAATGCGCGTGGTCGTGCCGGGTCGAATTCGATTTGCGTTGCTTTGGCATGTTATACTATAACTCCTGACCCGTTACATTATAGCAAGGTCTTTTCGAAATGCGATTCATCCTGGCGCTTGGCGCCTTGGCAGCTTTCCAGATTTCCAATGCGGCGGCCCAGCCGCGCGTGGTGGCGAGCTTTGCGCCGCTGCAGTCGATCGTGGCGAGCGTGATGGAGGGCGTCGGCACGCCCGAGACGCTCGTCAAAGGCGGCGCGTCCGCGCACGGCTACGCGCTCAAGCCCAGCGACGCGCGCGTGCTCGAACGGGCGGACCTGGTTTTCTGGATCGGGCCGAACTACGAAAATTTCCTGGTCCGCCCGCTGCAAAATTTGGGCGGCAAAGCGCGCAAGGTCGCCTGGGCCGATCTGCCGGGCATCGAATTGCTGGCAGCGCGCGCCGGCGGCCCGTGGGAGGGCCATTCCCACGCGCACGGGCACGCGAAGGGCACGGTCGACTATGACGGCCATCTGTTTCTCGACCCGCGCAATGCCGCAATTCTGGCCGATGCGGCTGGCGACGCGTTGGCGCAAGCGGACCCGGCCAACGCCGCGCGCTATCGCGCCAATGCGGCGCGCGTCAAAACCGAGCTGGCCGCGCTCGACGCCGAGCTTGCCGCAAAGCTGCGCCCGCTGGCCGGACGGCCTTTCATCGTGTTCCACGACGCGCTGCAATATTTCGAAAAGCGCTACGGTCTGACGCCAGCAGGTTCGATCACCGTCAGCCCCGAACGCAAACCCGGCGCCCAGCGCCTGCAGCGCATCCGCGAGCGCGTGCGCCGCGCGCAGGCGATTTGCGTGTTCGCCGAACCGCAGTTCGAGCCGAGCCTGGTCGCCACGATCGTCGAGGGCACCGACGCGCGCATTGCCAGCGTCGATTATGTCGGCGTCGATATTCCGCCGGGTCCGGGCGCCTATGCCGCCATCTTGCGCAAGATGGCGGCCGACATGGCCGGCTGCCTCGGCGCTTCTTGAGCCCTAGCAGGCTGCTGAAGAAGTCGCGATTGGTTGGGTGTTGAGGCTGGGGCGCGGTTTTTCTGCGTGGTTGCGATGGGCGCGGATCGGTTTTTTCGGCGTCGGTCGATTTGTCGATCGCCGAGCGGTCCGTCATCCGGGCGCTGGCGCC
>CAMDLT010000074.1 GCA_945901855.1 Asaia bogorensis
CATCACCCGGTAAACCCGCTTGCGGTTCCAAGGCATGCGGCCTTCGGCCATTGCTTGGCGACGCAACACGGCCCAGACCCGCCAGTAGCCGTAGCTCGGCTGCTCGGCGATGACGCTTTGGATTGCCGCCACGATAGCCTCGTCGGGCAGCGGTTTGCGGCCCCGGCGCTTGGCAGGCTGCCCGTCGGCAAGACTGCTTTTGCGGGCCATCAGGTTCGAGCGCGCAACACCCAGCGTTTGGGCGACCGCCTTCACCGGGAACCGCCCTTCGGCAGCGACGCCGTGCGCAACAGCAGTTTTTTTGAGTCGCTGGCCAGTTCGAGGGCCTCTTTGAGGATCTCGGCTTCCTGCGTCTTTTTGCCAAGCAGACGCTGCAGCTCGCAGATCTGGCGCTGAAGCGCTTGGTAATCCGACGCCGGGACGACCGGCTCGTCGGCGCCGGTCGCCGCCAAAGCTCCCTGGCTCGCCAGACGCCGCCAGGCGAACAACTGTGCGGGCGACAGGCCGTGTCGGCGCGCCACCAGGCTCACCGTCACGCCCGGCTCGTAGGTTTCTTGCACGATCGCCACCTTCTCGGCCGGCGACCAGCGGCGACGGCGTTCGGGCCCCGTCAGAAGCTCGCCCTTCACGTTCGTTCCAGTCATAAACATAGTCATACCCCTAGTCCTTATCTTTGGGGCAGACCCTGTCCGGTCAATTAGGGGGCGGCTTCAATGGCGCGCTTCAGTGCTTATGCGTAGGCAACACGCCGTCTTCGCGCAGGATCTTTTTGAGGTCGGCCAAGATCATCGTCAAATCCGGCAGATCTGTGCTGGCCAACGATGTGTTTTGTTGCGCAGGGATCGGATCGTTTTTTCGGTCCAAGCGATTCATAACAATTCTCTTTGATTTAAATGGTCGAAGTTTTCTCGATAAGCTCGACCGTAGTATCCGTGACCAATTTGCAAATTGCAAATTCAAAAATCGGCAAATTTTACGGTTTTTGAGATAGCAAAACTAAAATACCTGCGCTTGACAGGCAAGCTCAGCAGGTTTAGAACAAACAAAGAATTAAACAAATCAAGAACGGAGCAATTTGTGATGTTGATGCACTCTTATGTCCCCTCAGGCATGGCGGCGAACACCTCGCTCGGTTTTGATTTGGGCGATTGCGTGCCAGAACATTCCATGCACACAAATTTAAGGCACGTCCCCAGTCGTAACCAGACAAGCTTTGGACGCCTACGCAATCCCTTGATCGTTCCTTCCCATGCGAAGTCTGCTATGTCCCAAGAACCGCGTTTTCGTCGCCTCGCCTCGACCAGCGTACAGGAACTTAAAGCGCGTCTGGCCGCCTTCGAAACGCGTGGACAGGCCAAAACAACTGGCACTTTGGCGCTTGGCGTTGCGGCAATCGACGAGTCTTTGCCAGGCGGCGGGTTGGCGCGCGCAGCCCTGCACGAAATCGTCGGGGCTGCCAATGACGGAGCCGCGACCGGTTTCGCCGCATCCATTTTAGGGCGACTGGCGACCGACGGGCCGGTTTTATGGATCGCGCGGCGTCCGGATTTGAGTGCGGCGGGGCTGGCTGCCTTGGGGCTCGACCCCGCCCGCCTGCTGATTGTCCATGCGGCAAGGCGCAATGACGCGCTATGGGCTTTCGAGGAAGCGCTGCGCAATCCTGCTTTGGCCGCCGTGGTCGCCGAAATCGATGCCGTCGATTTGACGCAGTCGCGTCGCCTGCAATTGGCTGCGGAAATGGGCGGCACCACGGCCTTGCTGCTGCGTCCGGCCGACGAAGCGGGCACGCCCAGCGCCGCGCGTACGCGCTGGCAGATTGCTGCCGAACCCGCCAACGGCGGCGCCACGCTTCACTGGCGCGTGGCTTTGACGCGCGCCCAGGGCGGCAAGCCCGCCGCCTGGTCGCTCGCCTGCCAGCGCCATGTCTGGAAACTTGCCGATGAACTTGTCAAACCGCCGCGTGCTGGCGATCGCCCTACCCTATCTGCCGGTCGAACGCGGCACGGCATCGCATGAAGCTTTCTCGCCCGGCGCCGTTTTTGCCAACCAGCACGGAGCCCTGCGGCTCGTTTGCGTGAACGAGGCAGCCGAACAAGCCGGCCTGCAAGCGGGCCTTGCGCTCGCCGAAGCGCGCGCCCGCCTGCCTGGTCTTGCCGTGCGGCCGCATCGACCCGAAGCGGACCAAGCATTTCGCCGACGCTTGGCGGACCAAGCGCTGCGCTGGTCGCCCTTCGTAGCCGCCGACGAAGACGGGCTGCGTCTGGATGCAAGCGGCGTCGCCCATCTGTTTGGCGGCGAAGAAAACTTGCTGGCCGATATCGCAGCGCATTTTAGGCGCCAGCATCTGACCGCACGCGTCTGCATCGCCGACACGCTGGGGGCCGCGTGGGCAGGCGCCCAGTTTTCGCTGACTGCCTGCACCGTGTTCGCCCCTGGGCAAACACGTGCCGCACTGGCCGATCTGCCCGTCGCGGGTTTGCGGCTTGCCGCAGGCGATCTCTTGCAATTGCAGCGCTTGGGATTGTGTCGCATCGGCGATCTTTATGCGATCGGCGACGCGGCGAGCGGACGCGCAGGTCTTGCGCGCCGCTTTGGTCCCACGATTGCCCGGCGTTTGTTTCAAGCGCTGGGGGCCGAGGCCGAGCCGCTGGCGCCCGACGTGCCGCCGCCTGCTTTGCGCGCGCGCCTGGCATTCGCCGAGCCCGTATCGGCTCCAGAAGATCTCATCCGCATCCTTGCCAAACTCGCCGGCGACTTGGCGTCGCGCCTGGAATCCGCGGGCCTAGGGGCGCGGCGCGTGGCGCTCGCCTTCCATCGCGTCGATGGCACGGCGTGGCGCTTGGCTTTGGGCACTAGCCGGGCGACACGCGCAGCCGACAACATCGCCCGATTGTTCAGCGAAAAGCTTGGCGCGATCGATCCGGGATTCGGCATTGAACTTGCTACGCTCGATGCCGAACTGGCCGAGGCGCTGGCAAATACCCAGCGCGACATGCTGCCCGACGGCGATCCTGGATTTTTCGACCTTGCCCCTTTGATCGACAGTCTGGCGAGCCGGTTGGGGGCTGCCAATATCGGGCGGCTGGCGCATGTCGAAAGCCATGTGCCCGAACAAGCGCAAAACCTGATCGCGCCTTTGGCGGCGTTGCCCGCACACTTGCGCGCAGCGAAGGCGCCTGCCAATCCGCGGCCCTTGCGCTTGCTCGGCTGGCCCGAGCCCATCGACGTCACGGCCGAGTTGCCCGATGCGCCGCCGTTGCTGTTTCGCTGGCGCCGCCAAGTCCACCACGTCGCTGCCGCCGACGGGCCCGAGCGCATTGCAAACGAATGGTGGAATGCGCCGAAAAACGTCGAAACACGCGACTATTACCGGCTCGAAGATCGCCAGGGCCGACGTTTTTGGGTCTATCGCGAGGGGTTGTGGACGCAAACGCGCGACCGCCCGCCGCGCTGGTTCCTGCACGGATTGTTTGCATGAACCAACGCTACGCAGAACTGCAGGTCACGACGAACTTTTCGTTTCTGCGCGGCGCTTCGCACCCGCACGAGTTCGTCGCGACCGCCAAGGAACTGGGCTATTGCGCGATCGGCATTGCCGATTACGGCACGCTGGCGGGCATCGTGCGCGCCCATGTCGCCGCCAAGGAAGCGGACATCAAACTTTTGGTCGGCGTGCGCGTCGATCCCAGCGACGGGCCGCCTTTGCTGCTTTATGCCAAGAACCGCCAAGGCTATGCCGGGCTGTGCCGGTTGATCTCGACCGGTCGTCAACGCGCGGGCCATGGCCGGGGCTGCAAGCTCGAGCTTGGCGAATGTCTCGCCCTCGCGGGACATACGATCGCGATCGCCCTCGAGCCGACGGCGCTTGATCGGATCAAACGTAGCTTTGCAAGCGACGCGTATCTGGCGGCGACGTTTCGCTATGCGGGCAGCGATACGGCCGCGATCGCCGCCCGCGCACGCTCGGCGCGCGACGCGGGTCTGCGCCTGGTCGCGACCAACGATGCCCAAGCGCATAGCGAGGCGCGCCGTCCGCTGCGCGACGTGCTTGCCTGCATTCGCGAAATCGTGCCGATTGATCGGGCGGGCTATCTGCTGGCCGCCAATGCCGAGCGGCATTTGAAAGCGCCTGCAGAAATGGCGCGCCTGTTCGCGAGCCATCCGGACGCGATCGCCGCCAGCGCCGACATCGCCGCCGCCTGCGATTTTTCGCTCGACCAAGTGCGTTACGACTACCCCGATCTGCCCAATGCCGAGCCCGGCAGCGCGCAAGCCACCCTTACAAGGCTCGCCTGGGAGGGCGCCAAAGAGCATTATCCCGACGGCATCCCGCCCAAGGTCGCCGCGCAGATTTCCTACGAGCTCAAAATCGTCGCCGAGCTCGGCTACGCGCCCTATTTTTTGACCGTGCACGACATCGTCACCTTCGCGCGCACGCGCGGCATTCTGTGCCAGGGGCGCGGCTCGGCTGCCAATTCGGCCGTGTGCTATTGCATCGGCATTACGGCGGTCGACCCTGCGCGTCTGGATCTGCTGTTCGAGCGGTTCGTGTCGGCCGCGCGCGGCGAACCGCCCGATATCGACGTCGATTTCGAACACGAACGGCGCGAAGAGGTCATCCAATATATCTACCGGCATTACGGCCGCACGCGCGCGGGGCTTGCAGGCGCCATCGCCGCCTATCGCGCGCGCTCGGCCTTGCGCGATGTGGGCAAGGCGCTGGGCCTCAGCGCGGATGCGCTTTCGGCCCTGTCGGGCACGGTATGGGGGCGCAGTTCGGGCGGCATCCAGGACGAGCATATACGCGCCGCCGGGCTCGATCCCGATGCGCCGCGCTTGAAACTGGCGCTGCAATTGGCGCGTGAACTTGTCGGCTTTCCGCGCCATCTGTCGCAGCATTCGGGCGGCTTCGTGATCGCGCGCGGGCGGCTCGATGAAATCTGCCCCGTCGTCGATGCCGCGATGGAAGCGCGCACGATCCTCGAATGGGACAAAGACGATCTGGAAGCGCTTGGCATTCTCAAGATCGACGTGCTGGCGCTCGGGATGCTGACGTGCATTCGCAAGGCCTTCGATCTTGTCGCCGGTACGCAAGCGCGGCACTTGGAACTTGCCGACGTGCCCAGCGAAGACGTCGAAGTCTACGCGATGCTAAGCCGGGCCGATTCGATCGGCGTGTTCCAAGTCGAAAGCCGCGCGCAAATGAGCATGCTGCCGCGCCTGAAGCCACGCAATTTCTACGACTTGGTCATCCAAGTGGCGATCGTGCGGCCGGGTCCCATCCAAGGCGACATGGTGCATCCCTATCTACGCCGCCGCAACGGCGAGGAGGCGGTCACGTTCCCCTCGGCAGCGCTCGAACACGTGCTCGGCAAAACGCTGGGCGTGCCGCTGTTCCAGGAACAGGCGATGAAAATCGCCATCGTTGCGGCCGGCTTCACGCCGACCGAGGCCGACGCTTTGCGCCGCGCGATGGCAACCTTCAAGCGCGCGGGTCTGATCGGCGGATTTCGCGCGAAGTTCATCGACGGCATGGTCGAGCGCGGCTACGCGCCCGATTTTGCCGAGCGCTGCTTTCGCCAGATCGAAGGGTTCGGCACATATGGGTTTCCCGAAAGCCACGCCGCGTCGTTTGCGCTGCTGGTCTACGTGTCGGCCTGGCTCAAATGCCATCACCCCGCAGCGTTCGCGGCCGCCCTGCTCAACAGCCAGCCGATGGGCTTCTACGCGCCTGCCCAGATCGTGCGCGACGCGCAAGAACATGGCGTTCGCGTGCTGCCGCCCTGCGCCAACCAGAGCATGTGGGACGCGCATTTGGCGGACCGCAACACGCTGCGGCTGGGCTTGCGTCAAATCAAGGGCCTCAACGCCGCCGGTGCCGATGCCCTCGTCGCGGCCCGCCCGCCCGAAGGCTATGCAGGCCCCGCCGATATTGCCAGACGCGCGAAACTCGATCGCGGCGATCTGGAAGCCTTGGCGCGCGGCGATGCGTTTGCGCATCTGCCGCGCCGCCAGGCCTTGTGGCAGGCGGGCCTCAAAGCGCCGGTCCCTTTGCCTTTGTTCGCGCGATTGGCGCCCGACGATGCGACGGTGGCGCTGCCGTCAATGGCGCTCGGCGAAGAAGTGGCCGAAGATTATGCGCATCTGCGCCTGTCGCTTAAATCCCATCCGCTCGCCCTGCTGCGCGGATATCTGGGCCGCGCGCGCAGCTGCCGCGAGTTGGAAAGCGCCAAGAACGGCGCCATTTTCAACCTTGCCGGTCTTGTCCTGCTGCGCCAGCGTCCGGGCACGGCCAAGGGCACGATCTTCGTCACGCTCGAAGACGAAACCGGCATCGCCAACCTGATCGTCTGGCCGCAGATTTTCGAAGAATACCGGCCCGTCGTATTGGGCGCCCGCCTGCTCGCGGTCGAAGGCGAAGTGCAGCGCCAAGGCATTGTCGTCCATGTGATCGCGCGCAGCCTTGCCGACCGCTCGCATCTGCTGGCCCAACTCGCAAACGGGTTGTTCGATGCATCGAGCGCCCTCGCCCGCGCCGACGAGGTGCGCCGCCCTGTATCGGACGCCAAAGCCCACTACCCGTCGCGCGATTTTCGCTGATTCGTATCGCGGCGGGCTTGCCGTCAATCAAAACCTTGGCGTGCCCCAATCGCGAGCCCAAAAAACCAGCTTCAGTCTACAATAAACAGTGTCACGCCGTTTTCGCTGCGCGAGCGATGCGGCTCCGCGCCGTCCGCAACCTGGTAGCTTACGCCGGGTCCCATTTTGAAAACGCGCCCGTCGGCCAGCTCGGTTTCCATCTCCCCCGCCAACACCAGCAGCACATGACCCTTGCTGCACCAATGGTCTGCCAAGTACCCGGCCGAATATTCGACCATGCGCACGCGAACATCATCAAACAGGCGGGTGCGCCAAAAAGCCACGCCGCTTTCGCCCTTGTGTTCGATGCGTTCGACCGCATCCCAATCAACCGTCGAAAACGGAATTCCGGTCAATTTCATCGCAAGCTCCTAAAAATGTTCAAAAACATTGTCGAGTCGCGCTTGGCCGACTCGAATCCGCTATGCAACAGTTTCTGTGGA
>CAMDLT010000075.1 GCA_945901855.1 Asaia bogorensis
TTCGATGGCGGCAATGCGCCCGCCTTCGATCGCGATGTCGAGCGCCAGATGCCCGTCGGCGGTTGCGGGCGCCTTGACGCCGGCGACAAGTGCGGCTGGAACGCGCACATGGCGCAAAGCGTAGCGTTCGCCCGTTGGCGGCGCAAAAAATCCGGTTCGCATGCTTAGTTTTCCCGCTTCAAAGCGCTCTCGTGCCAGCGCCGCAACACGAGATGCGAGAGCAGCGACAGGCACATAAAAATGACGATCCCCGAAATCGAGATCATGAACAGGGCAGCGAACATGCGCGGAATGCGCAGCTGGTAGCCCGATTCCAAAATGCGATAGGCAAGTCCCGATTGGCTGCCGCCGGTCCCGGCCACGAATTCGGCGACCACGGCCCCGATCAGCGCAAGCCCGCCCGAAATCTTGAGGCCGCCCAGAAAATACGGCAGCGCCGAGGGCAGACGCAGATTCATCAGCGTCTGGAAGCGCGTCGCTTTGTAAAGCTGAAACAGATTCAAAAGATTGTGGTCGGCCGAATTGAGGCCAAGCGTCGTGTTCGACAGAATCGGGAAGAACGCGACGATCCAAGCGCAGATCAGCAACGAGAGTTTGACGTCGTTGACCCAGATGATGATCAAGGGCGCGATCGCCACGATCGGCGTTACCTGCAAAATCACGGCGTAGGGAAAAAACGACAGCTCGACCCATTTGGATTGCGCGAACAGCACCGACAGCGACACGCCCATCACCACGGCGGCGCTCAATGCCGCCAGGCTGATCGACAGCGTGATCCACAGCGAGCCCGACAGCGTGCCCCAGTCGGCGACCATCGTCTTGGCGATCAAGATCGGCCCCGGCAGGATATAGACCGGAATGCCCTTGAGCTGCACCGTCAGCTCCCACGCCGCGAGCGCCAGAATCCCGACGCCCAGCGGCATCAGAATTTTGGGCCATGTCGCGACCGAGATGCCGAGAACGCGTTTTTGCTGCAGCACCACGGGGGGCACGTCGTCGCCGATGGTGATGTGCGGGCGGGCGGTTTCGGCCATGCTAATGGGCTCCAAGAGCATGGCCCATGGCCAGCTCGAGCGCGTCGGAGGCGCGCTTGCAATGTTCGTTGTAAAGCGGCGAGGTGCGGTAGTCGGCCGCGCGCGGATAGGGTGCGGCCGAGTCGAGGTCGGCGATGATGCGGCCGGGGCGCGCGGCCATCACCACAATGCGCTGCGAGAGATACACGCTCTCGAACACCGAATGGGTGACGAACACGACCGTGAAATTGGCCGCGTGCCACAGCTCCAGCAGATCGTTGTTGAGCTTGAAGCGCGTGATTTCGTCGAGCGCCGCGAAGGGCTCGTCCATCAGCAGCAATTCAGGCTTGGTTACCAGCGCGCGCGCGATCGACACGCGCATTTTCATGCCGCCCGAAAGTTCGCGCGGATACGCGTTCTCGAAAGCGCCAAGCCCCACCATGGCGAGCGCTTCGGCCGCGCGCGCGCGCCGCTCGTCCTTGGCGACGCCCGCAAGCTTCAACGGCAGCATCACGTTTTTGATGGCCGATGCCCACGGCATCAGCGTGGGTTCCTGGAACACGAACGACAGGCGCGGCACGGCGGCCCCTTGCGCATCGTGCTCGGCCTCGGGCCAGTCGATCGTCCCCGCCGACGCCTCGCCAAGGCCCGCGATCATGCGCAGCAACGTCGACTTGCCGCAGCCCGACGGCCCCAGCAACGACATGAACTGGTGTCGGCCGATGTCCAGATTGACATTTTGCAACGCCAGCGTGCCGTTGGAAAACAGCTTTGCGACGCCGCGAACGGCAACGACCGGCCGGGGACTCCCGGCCGGTCGCGCTATCGCGGTCTTGTTGGAAGCCAGCAAACTCAGCCCATCCCGACGCGCTTGTTGACGAAGCGCAGCGTGTAGGCGCGCGACAGATCGAGCCCGCCCTTGACCGCGCCCGACGCGACCATCGCGTCGTAGAAGCTTTTCCAGCGCGCGTCGGTCATGGCACCCACGCCCAGCGTGGCCGCATCGCCCGACTGCACGATGCCGTTTTCTTTCATGGCTTTGATCGCGTAGGCGATCTTGGCGTCGTCCATGTCGGGGTTGTCGCGCTTGATGAGCGCGTTGGCCGCGGCCGGATCGCCCGTCAGGTACGACACCCACCCCTCGATCGAGGCGCTGACAAAACGCTGCATCAGATCGGGCTTTTCGTTGACGAGCTTCCACGAGGTGTTGATCGTGGTCTGGTAGTTGTCGAAGCCGTAATTGGCCATCAGATGCACGACCGGCTTGACGCCCGCCTGCTCGATCGCAAACGGCTCGCTCGACAGGAAGCCTTGCTGCGAGAGCGTTTTGTCGGCCAGGAACGGCGCCATGTTGAAGGTGTAGGGGCGCGCCTGCTCGTCGGTGAAGCCGAATTTGGACTTGAGCCACGGCCAGTACGACGTGCGCCCGCCCGCCCCGATCAGGATCGGCTTGCCCTTCAGTGCGGGCAGCGTGTCGTTGCCCATGCCGGGGTGCGAGATCAGCACTTGCGGGTCCTTTTGCATGACCGCCGCGACGACGACAAACGGCAAATTTTCGGCCGCGTAGTTGAAGCCCGCAAACGAGTTCGACATGATCGCATCCACGCGGCCGCCCAGCAGCAGCGTGTTGGGATCCTGCTGCGGACCGCCCATGCGGATCTCGGCGTCGATGCCGTATTTGCGATAGATCCCGGTCGCAACGGCCTGATAGAAGCCGCCATGCTCCGCCTGGGCGCGCCAGTTGGTCTGGTACGAAAACTTGTCGAGCGTTTGGGCGCGCAGGCCCGGTGCCGCGAAGGTCGCCGTGGCGGCAGCAGCGCCAAACAAACCAAGCGTTTGGCGGCGTGAAACTGTTTTGTCGCGCATAAACTTGCTCCTTTGTGGTCGGGGGATATTCCGTCCGGTCAATTTCAGCAAAACCCGTACCATTGCGACCTTGGCGAGAGCCTTTGTCGGGTCAAACAAAGCGCTCTTAAACTGCCTTAAATTCGGGCAGACCGCCAGTTTTTACAGCAGCTAGAGTCGCGAGACGATATTCGAGAGCGGATATTTGTCGATTTCCTCCAGCGCTTTGACAAAGCGTGCGGCGAAATGGTCGATCAGAATTTTGCCGCGCGCGGCGTCGGCATCGGCCGCATTGCCGCAAGCGCCCATCGGGTGCAGGTCCTGGGTTTCCCAGCCGAAGCCGATGCGGCCTTCGGGCGCCAGAATTTCGTAATCCTGTTCCATGCGCAGGGACAGCGGTTCGAAATTGCGGCATTCGTCTTTTTTGACGAGGTCGGCGCGCAGATGCAGCATCATCGCGGTTTCGCCGGAGCCGCCATGGATGCCATGCTTGAGCTCGCTCTCGGGGAACAGGTTCGGCGGCTTTCCCAGCGCGTAATAGTTGATCGCAACCGCGAACATTTTGTGGCGCACGCGCAGATCGCGGCAAACGATGTCGGAGACCTGCGGCTGGCCGCCATGGCTGTTGAAAATCACGAGCTTGCGAATGCCCGCGCGCGCCACCGACTCGCCGATTTCGGTCCAGAGCCGGATCAAGGTTTCGGCCGACAGCGTCAGCGTGCCGGGATATTCGATATGTTCGTTCGATTTGCCGACCGGCATCGGCGGCAGAAACGTCACGGGCAGGCTTTCGGGCAGCAGCTCCAGCGTGCGCGCGATCACGCCCGCGTTGATGCACGCATCGACATAGACGGGCAGATGCGGCCCGTGCTGCTCGATGGCCGCCACCGGCAGCACGGCGATGGCGCGTTCTTTGTCGAGCGCGGCAAAATCCGGCCACGTCATTTCGTGCCAGAAACGCTTGGGCTGTTTGGACATTGGCGGGCGGGCTCCTGCGGGGAAAAAACAAGCCCGCTTGTGCAGCAAGGACCGTGCCTCGGCGCGCGCGAATAGCCGGGCTACGGCAACAAAAGCGGCCGCCTCAGCTCATCGCCACTTTTTGCCAAGACAGATCGTTGACGCCCTTGCCGCGCAGCAGCGCGACCAGATTCGGCGCGCCCAGATAGATCGGCATTTTCATCATATCGACATGCATCAGCACGACGTGTTTGCCGAGCAGACGCGCCTGGAAATACTTCATCGTGCGCGTCTGCAATTCGGGGATCGATACCGACTTGGCATCGACATGCACGACGACGACCTCGATGCCGCCGACTTTCACGACCGCGACATTGAATGTTTCGGCCATGGCTGGCGTATCCGGCGTTAGGGCAGGGCTGCCGGGCTATCCGACAGGCTGCGCATGTAGACAATGAGATTGGCCCGGTCCTCGGCGCGGCGCATGCCGGCATAGGCCATGCGCGTGCCGGGCATGTAAGCGCGCGGGTTGGCGAGGAACCCGTTCAACTGCTCGTAGCCCCATTGCCCGTCCGCGCCGGGCTTGCCTGCTGCCGCAACGATCGCCTGCGAATAATTGAAGCCGTCGATATGCGCCTTTTTCTTGGCGACCACGTCCCACAGATTTGGGCCGACGCCATTGCGCCCGCCCTTTTCGAACGAGTGGCAGGCCGTGCAATTGCGCGTCAGCGCTTTGCCTGCTTCCACGTCTGCACGTGCCAGCAAGGGCGCGATCGGGTCGAGGGCGACGGCTGGTTCCGCTGCAGCGGCGACAGGGGCGGCCGCTTCGGCCACTTTGATGTCCAGCACGGATTTTTCGAGGTGCTTTGGCTGACTCAGAATGTTTGCCCCGAACCCGATCACCGTAACGACCAGAACCGAACCGACAACGGCGCCAAAAATCTTGTTGAGTTCGTAAGCGTTCATAAGCCTGCTCTTGCTGTGCCAAGTGTCTGCGCCGACGCGCGATCAACTGTCAATTTAAAGAGCCCTTCGGCGCGGCGCAACCCTCAACCCGCGTGCGGCAGCCCGTCCTTCGCCTGCGGCAGACTGTCGCAGGCGGGCGGTTGACGCGGCGCCCCTTGGCCCTCAATACTCCCGCCCCGAAAACAAAAGGCCCAGCCCATGCCAAAGCCGTCAAATTCCGCCAAAGTCGCGTTCCAGGGCGTCCCGGGCGCGTATTCGCACCTCGCCTGCAAGGCGGCGGCCCCGGATTTCGAGCCGTTGCCGTGCCCGAGCTTCGAAGATGCGTTCGCTGCGGTGCAAACGGGCCGGGCGGCGCTGGGCATGATCCCGATCGAAAACTCGCTGGCCGGGCGGGTGGCGGAAATCCACCATCTTATTCCGGGCGCGGGTTTGCATATTGTGGGCGAGCATTTCCAGCGCGTGAACCACCATTTGCTGGCCCCGCCGGGCGCCACGCTGAAAACCCTGCGCACCGTGCAAAGCCATATCCAGGCGCTCGACC
Organism: Asaia bogorensis; assembly: GCA_945901855.1. Classification (GTDB taxonomy): domain Bacteria; phylum Pseudomonadota; class Alphaproteobacteria; order CACIAM-22H2; family CACIAM-22H2; genus Tagaea. Next base: position 5,323 of record CAMDLT010000075.1, read on the forward strand.
AATGCCGCGAGACGACCAAGAAACTTGGTTTGAAACGCGTGGTGGGCGCCGATACGGCCGGCTCGGCCGCCGAAATCGCCAAGGCGAACGATCCCACGCGCGGCGCCATCGCATCGTCGCTGGCGGGCGAAATTTACGGCCTCAAATCGCTGCGCAAAGATTTGGAAGACGTCGACCACAACACGACGCGCTTCGTCGTGCTCTCGAAGAAGCCGAAGCTGGCGGCGGCCAAATCCGGCCCGACCGTGACGACGTTCGTCTTCCGCGTCAAAAACCGCCCGGCCGCGCTCTACAAGGCGATGGGCGGGTTCGCCACGAACGGCGTCAACATGACGAAGCTCGAAAGCTACATGCTGGGCGGCGTGTTCACGGCGACCCAGTTTTATGCCGATGTCGAGGGCCATCCGAGCGAGGCCAATTTTGCGCATGCGCTGGAAGAGCTCGGCTTCTTCTCCGACTTCGTCAAAATCCTCGGCGTGTATCCGGCCCATCCGTACCGCTTCAAAGGCCGCTAAAAAAGTTTGAACTGGTCGCCTTTTTGCGGCGGCGGCTGGAACTGGGCGAGGTCCAGCGACCACTCGTTGCGATCGAGCCCGAGTCGTGTGCGCGCCTTTTTGAAACGTTGGTTGAGCAGCGCCGCATAAGGACCCGTGCCGACAAAACGCGTGCCGAATTCGGCCGTGTTGAGCGCACCCCCGCGCGCGTCGCGGATCAGCGACAGCACGTGCTTTTTCTTCAAGGGCGCATGCGCGTCGAGCCATTCGTCGAAAATTTCCTTGAGCTCGAGCGGCAGGCGCAGCAGCGTGTAGCCCGCACTGGTCGCACCCGCATCTCGCGCCGCTTCCAAGATCGCATCGAGCTCGGCATCGTTGAGCGCGGGGATCATGGGCGCCGCCATCACGCCCACGCGCACGCCCGCTTGCGCCAAGGCCCGGATCGCGGCCAGCCGCTTGGCGGGCGCGGGCGCGCGCGGCTCCAGCGTGCGCGCAAGATCGCGCTCCAGCGTGGTCACCGAGACGAACACATGCGCCAATCGCCTTGCCGCCATCGGCCCGATAATGTCGAGATCGCGCGCCACCAGATCCGACTTCGTCACGATCGTGAAGGGGTGCGAAAACGCCGCCAGCGTTTCCAGAATCTGGCGCGTAATTTTGTGGTCGCGCTCGATCGGCTGGTAGGGGTCGGTATTGGTGCCAAGGGCGATCGCCAGCGGCTTGTAGCCGGGCCTGCGAAGCTCGGCCGCCAACAGCTTGGCGGCGTCGTGCTTGGCAAACAGCCGCGTCTCGAAATCGAGCCCCGGCGACAGCCCCAGATATGCGTGCGTCGGCCGCGCATAGCAATAGA
>CAMDLT010000076.1 GCA_945901855.1 Asaia bogorensis
AGAACTGTGGCTGCATTTGATTCTACGTCAAAGCGCCCTACGTTACCGTTGCAACTTCTGTGTCGGCCTTGAGAGAAAACTAGACTAATTTTTTCAAATCCTAGAATAAAACGGAATCGCCGGTCGCCGCCAAAGCTCCCTGGCTCGCCAGTCGCCTCCAGGCGAACAACTGTGCGGGCGTCAGGCCGTGTCGGCGCGCCACCAGGCTCACCGTCACGCCCGGCTCGTAGCTTTCTTGCACGATCACCACCTTCTCGGCCGACGACCCGTTCGGGACCCGTCAGAAGCTCGCCCTTCACGTTCGTTCCAGTCATAAACATAGTCATACCCCTAGTCCTTATCTTTGGGGCAGACCCTGTCCGGTCAATTAGGGGGCGGCTTCACGATTGACCAAATCGCTTCTCCAGCAAGTCAGCTTGTAAGACACTCTACATTTAGTGCATAAGCTCGAGGAACTCCCACAGACTAAAAATAAATGAAATCACATATATCGTATACAAAACAATATCTTATAGCGAAAATTCTAAGTTTGTTCTTATTTTAGCCGCGCCGGATTTTAAGACGCTGGCATCATTCTTTAGGCGTGAAACGCGTTTGTGCCAAGCGACACGAGGCCATAACCTCACAGAACGACCCGAGCCTTACTGAAGGTCTTGGGAAGGCATCGACCATTGCCGATTGCCGTAGGCCAAAAAGTAAACTCAAACCGAAAAAACAATACAACCCACACCCCTTCAACACCCGAACTGCGCCGAATTCCTGTCTCGTCGCGCATGAGTCAAAAAATCTACTGCCGGGTGCTTCTTCAAATCACGACATCCGCCAAATTGATCCATTGCAGTTGTACAATACACTTCTCGCTTTGAACGGCGCGCCGCGGACGAACAACCGATCGCATTCGCAAGCTACTAAGCGCCCTGCCCCAACCGATCGAGCACCGATACTTACATCTGCGGAAGCATCTCAAATTTTCAAAGTTTCCATAAAAACGTTTTTGACGCACTACGCCCCTCTGCTACATCCGATCCCATCACAAAATCGCAGCAATCGGCGCCGCCATCTTCGTTGGTCAAAACTGGAAATCGAGCGTCTGGCATTCGGGAGCGCCGCTTCACAGTTCAAGCCTGAATCAACTAATGAAGATATCAGCTATGTTCTACGTGCGCTGGAAAAGCGTCTTGAGTGATTCGTTCGAACGCGTCGATCGCCGCCTCGGCGAGCTCCTTCGTCCGAACGATGTATTCGTCAAGAATTTTCTGGGTCACATCAATCGAGTGCCCGGAGAGACCAGCAATCCGCGGAGCACTGACACCGGCCTCTGCCAACCAAACCATGCCGCTGCGCCGCAGGGCATGGAAATTGAGGCCGCGGATTTTCGCAGCCTCCAGCCACGTTCGGAATTTCCGGCTGAAATTCCGGTCGTCGAACATTCCCTCGCTTTTCGTTTGCACAAGTGGGCGCTTTTCGCCGGGTAAGATCTTTTGGCGCTCGATTTCAGCCCGAAGGAGCTTATGAATGGGGAACTCGACGTCCGCCCCAGTCTTTTCTTGCTTGAGCTTCAGCCACCATCGCCCGTGATTGTCGGCACGGAGTTTGTCGCCCGTGATCTTCAAAATGTCGCCGCGCCGCTGCAGAGTGAAAAGCGCGAGCAGAAACGCAAGACGCATATCATCTGGAACGCCCTCCGTTCGAGTAACCTTCGTCGTGACCAAGGCCGGATTTCCGCCGACGTCGATTTCGCGCGTTGACGACAAGAAGGCTTCGACGTGATTGAGGCGCCAGATTGGCTTTGCCTTTTTGCTATACCGCCCCTTCGCGAACGAGCCCGGGGCCGTAAACGGGTTCACAACGTCGACATGGCCGTTCTGGACTGCCCAGTTCCAAAGCCGCGAATAGCATTTGAAGCGGTTCCGGGCCGATCCCGATCCATGCTTGGCGATCAGAGTCGCTTTGAACTTGCTGGCCATCGCACGGGAGAACATCTTCGGTGCCCAGCTACCGACCCGCTCCTCAAGGTCCGTCAAGAAGGGGAGCCAGAGCGTCTTGGTCCCCTCGGCAAGCCCGACATACTCCGGCGCGACCTTGAACTTGGCGATGACGTCGCTCAGCGTCCCGACCTGCCGGCGTCGCGGTTCGGGGCCAGCGAGCACTTCGATCTCGGCCGCGCGGGCGATCGCGCGTGCCCGATCCGAGCCAAGGGCAAGCTTGGTAGCTCGATGGTAATGGAAGGTCTTCACCGTCCCGTCGGCGAGCGTCTTCGAGACAATCTTGATTCCAGGCAATACGGGCAACATCGCGCTTTTGGGCATCCAGCCAACCTCCAACGGCAAGTCCGCTGGAAACTGAGTGGAAACTACGTGGAAACCAGACGCAAGTCCGAAAACGTCGAAGCCCGCTAGATCATTGATCTAGCAGGCTTCTTTGTTGGTCGGAGCGGCGGGATTCGAACCCACGACCCCCAGTCCCCCAGACTGATGCGCTACCGGGCTGCGCTACGCTCCGTCATCTGCCGGTCGATCCATTCATTGCCTGTTTTGTCTGCCTTAGGGTGCGGGCGAGGCACGAATGGGCGGGGACTATGCCCCAGGCTCCGCTGGGTTTCAACCGGTTCCCGCACCGCGCCAAAACGGCAGGTTCGGCCCGGCAGGAATTGCCGGGCGGCCCAAAATGACCACGTCGACCATCAATTAAGCGATTGAATTTTATACATTTTATGACTGGCACACGGACTGCAGATGTTGGGGGGAACGCGATCCCCTTCGAAACGGACCCTCGTGCGATGGAAAATCCTTCTTACCTTGCCCTTGCGCATCAAAGCGCCCTGCGCCGCCAGATGGAGACGGTTGCCAACAATCTGGCAAACGTCAACACGACCGGTTTTCGCGGCGAGCGGTTGCTGTTTGCCCAGTTTCTGACGCCCAAGGCCGGCAACCCCGGCATTGGCGGCGACGGCGGCCAGAAGATGGCTTTCGTCGAAGGTATCGGCACTTTCCGCGACACGCGGCCCGGCCAAGCGGTCAAGACCGAAGCGCCGCTCGACATGATGATCAACGGCAATGCCTACTTCGTCGTCGATACGCCCGTCGGCCAGCGCTTTACGCGCGACGGCAATTTCCGTCTCGACAACGAAGGGCGCATCGTCAACAGCGAAGGTTTTGCGCTGCTCGACCAGAATAACCAGGCGATCCGCCTGAACCCCAACGAAACCAATATCGAAATCACCAAGCAAGGCGAGATCGTCGCGGGCAATACGCGCGTCGGCCGCATCCGTTTGGTGTCGTTCGTCGACGATCAGGCGCTCACGCGATTGGGCGGCGGTCTCTATGCGAGCACGCAGGACCCCGTTCCGGCCGATCCGCGCGCGGAAGTCCATCAGGGCCTGCTCGAAGGCTCGAACGTCGTCTCGGTAACCGAGCTCACCTCAATGCTCGACATCGTCCGGCGCTACGAATCGGCCCAACGCATTCTCGACAGCGAACACGAGCGCGCGCGCAAGGCAGTCGAACGCCTTGGCCGCGTCGCTTGAACCTTTTGACCAGGAGATAGAACCATGCGCGCCCTCAACACCGCAGCGACCGGCATGCTGGCCCAGCAGCTGAATGTCGAAGTCATTTCGAACAACATCGCGAACTTGAACACGACCGGCTTCAAACGCCAGCGTGCCGAGTTCCAGGATCTGCTCTACCAAGCCCAGCGTCGCGCGGGCACCGCCGCCTCCGACGCCGGCGGCACGGTTCCCGCCGGCATCCAGATCGGCCTTGGCGTCAAGCCCACGGCCGTCTACCGCATCCACGAACAAGGCTCGCTGCTGAAGACCGACAACTCGCTCGATCTTGCGATTCAAGGCCGCGGCTTCTTCCAGGTGACGCTGCCGACCGGCGAAACCGCCTACACGCGCGCAGGTTCCTTGCAGCTCAACAACCAGGGATCGATCGTCACGGCCGACGGCTTCGCAGTGGTCGGCCCCGGCCAGATCCCCAACAACGCGACGAGCATCTCGGTCAACCAGTCGGGCCAGGTTTTCGTCCAGATACCGGGCCAGATTGCCCTGCAGCAGGTCGGCCAGTTCACCATGGCCGCTTTTGTCAACGAAGCGGGCTTGGTCCCGATCGGCAATACGAGCTTCCTGCCGTCGGCCGCTTCCGGCGACGCGATCGGCGGCACGGCTGGAACGGCGGGCTTCGGCACGCTGCAGCAGGGGTTCGTCGAAGGATCGAACGTGAACTCGGTCAACGAGATCACCACGCTGATCACGGCCCAGCGCGCCTACGAAATGAATTCGAAGGTCATCCAGGCCTCCGACCAGATGCTCAGCACCGTCAACCAGTTGCGTTGATCGCAAGGATCCGAACCATGAACCGCTTCTCCCTCGTACTGGCTGCCGGACTTGGCGTTCTTGCCGTTTCGGCGCACGCGCAATCGCTGCGCACAGACCTTGTCATGGTCGAAGGCGACGTCGTGCGCCTTTCGGACATCTTCGACGGCGCCAACAACGACCGCGCGGTCCTGCGTGCGCCCGCACCCGGCCGCCGCGTTGCGGTCGAAATCCAGCAACTGACCGAAATTGCACGCGCCAACGGCATCGCTTGGCGTCCGCAGACGCGCTTCGACCGCGTGCTGATCGAACGGATGGGCCGCACGCTCGAAACCGGCGACATCATGCCGGCATTGCGCCAGGCGCTGGCACAAGAAGGTATGCGCGCCACCGACGAGATCGATATCGGCAGCCGTTCGCTCAGCGTTTCGCTGCCGCTCGACGCGCCCGGCGATATCGACGTGCGCAATGTCCAGTACGACCGCGCCACTGGCCGCTTCACCGTAACGATGATCGCGGGCGGCGCGCATCCCGGCGCCCAGCGTTTGACCGTGCAAGGCCGCGTGGCAGCGACCGCGCGCTTGCCGGTTTTGCGCCGCGCGATCGGCACGGGCGAGACGATCAAAGCGGCCGACGTCGAAATGGTCCAGGTCCGCGACGACACCGCGCGCCGCGATCTGATCGCAAGCCCCGAGAAACTGATCGGCCAAGTGGCCCGCCAGCGCCTGCGCGAACGCGAACCGGTGCGCGAGGGCGATGTGCGGCCGATGACGCTGGTGACCCGCAATGCCAACGTCACCATCCTGCTGCAGACCGGCAATCTCAGTCTCAGCGTCCAAGGCCGCTCCCTCGAAGAAGGCGCGCGCGGCGACTCGATCCGCGTCGTCAACGCCCTTTCCAACCGCCAGCTCGAAGCCGTGATCGTCGGCCCCGATACCGTCGCCGTCCAGACCGGTCCGCGTCTGGCCGCCCTCAAAAACTGATCCAGCACACCCCGGAGACCGCCATGAAATCCCGCACCCGCTCCAACTTCTTCCGACTGGCTTTGGTCGTCTGCGCCGCCGCCAGCCTGGCCGCCTGCGGCAACACGCTCGACCGGCTGTCGGAGATGGGCCAAGGCCCCGCTTTGACCCCGATCAAGAACCCGGCCGATACCAACGCCAAGATCACGATGCCGACCCCGCCGCGCAACGAAGCCGATGGCCAGAACAATGCTTCGTTGTGGCGCACTGGCGCCCGGCAGTTCTTCAAGGACAACCGCGCCAACCAGGTCGGCGACATCGTCACCGTGATCGTCAGCATCGCCGATACGGCCGACTTCTCGAACACCACGACGCGCGGACGCACCAACTCGGAATCAGCCGACGTCGCCTCGCAGTTCCTCGGTTACGGCACGGCCGATCTGCTCTCGCGCCTGCCCGGCGCCAACAACAACTCCAGCAGCAACAACGCGACCGGCAACACCGTGTCGTTGGGCGGGCTCAACTCAAGAACCTCGAACAACGGTACGGGCCGCATCCAGCGCGCGGAAACCTTGAACCTGCGCGTTGCCGCGATCATCATCCAGGTTTTGCCCAACGGCAATTTCGTGCTGTCGGGGACCCAAGAAGTGCGGGTCAATTTCGAAGCCCGCGTGCTGCAATTGGCCGGAGTCATCCGCCCGCAGGACATCACATCGGTCAATACAATCCGGCAAGACCAGTTGGCCGAAGCCCGCATCGCGTACGGCGGCAAGGGCCAGATCACCGACTTCCAGCAACCGCGTTGGGGCCAGCAACTGTTCGATATCGTCTCGCCCTTCTAACCCCAGACAGCAGTTTTACACGCCAAACCCCCGCCTCAACGGCGGGGGTTTCTTTTTTGTTCGCGTAGATTTCTTCTCGATTCGATTGACATTCGCAATTTGCTTCGCGAAATTAGATTTATGGATAGAAAAGATCGTGCCCTTCTCGAAGCGCTTCAAGCCGATGCGCGTGCTTCCCTCGCAGAGTTGGGGGTGCGGATCGGCCTGTCGATTTCCGCGACCAACGAGCGGATCAAAAAACTAGAGCCGATTCCGATCACGTAGAGCTGTATCCTGCCGCTTTGAAGTAGTTCGCGCATTCGGCGGGCTTGAATGCCGGGAGGGTATTTTTGATCGCGGCTTCGAGTTCGTCGATGGTGCGTGCTGCGGCGGTGCGGAGCAGGCTTTT
>CAMDLT010000077.1 GCA_945901855.1 Asaia bogorensis
CCGCAACCGCCGCCACAACACGAGACCGCAAATCCTGAGAAAGTGATCGCGCCATCCGTACTGGCCTCCACTCCAGTACAAAGCTTGAATCACAATTCGCGGCAGTTGGGAATCCCCTGCGATTCCTTCAGCTCGGAATTTGCTCTAGCCATCGTCATCGAATACCGTCTCAAGAGTTTGCGCGAGGGGCGCGATGCGGCGCTTGAAAAACAGTTCGATGAGCTTGGCGTTTTTATGCTGACGGCTACGCTGCAAACGAGCCTGCGTTTCCTCAAGCTGCTGTCGACAAAAAACGAACTCCCCCTCGGCTCCAAAGATATTTTTCTTGGCGAGTTGCGCAGCCTTTACCGCGTCAAACAGATGCTCGAGACCGAAAAATACCAACGCAAGGTCTCGTCACGTGCGATCAAAGACATGGAAACTGCCGAAGAAATTTTAGGCGTCATTATCGAACGCGCACCGAGCCTTTTGCAGCTCGAGGTCGACGAAGCCGCATGATATTGGCCACCGACAGGCTCGATCGCGAAAATGACCTGATTGCGGATAAAGTCCGCGAAATGCTCTCGGCCCTGGAGCGTGTGGCGACACGCGTGATTGCCGCCGCCCAGACCGCGGCGAGCGACGCGCACCAGGACAAGTTCAAAGCCTATGCGGTCTTCCGCGAGCATGTCGACGATTTTGATACCCTGGCGATCGTAATCGAATACAAAATCAAGCGGTTACGCGACAACCGTGCCGAAAAGCTCTCGACGAAATTCGTCGAACTGACGGGCTTCATGCTGTCGGCAATCGTAACGGCGAGCCTCCATTTTTTGCGAATTTTGGCAGAAAAGCGCGAATTACCCCTGGGTGCGCGGGACGTATTTACGTCCGAATTACGCAGCCTGTATCACGCAAAAGAGCGCATCGAAACAAATCGTTATTCTCATTTATTAACAGATAAGACGAAGGCTGATTTGGCCGCCGCCGAACAAATCTTGGAGATCGTAATCGAGCGCGCCCCCAAACTGCTCAATTTTAATGAAGACGCGCTCTAACGTTTGGTTTTGGCGCGCGCTTGAAGCAAGAGGCGTTCGACCGCACGCTCGCACTTCTTCCGGGAAATGGTCGCTTTACTCTGCGTCTCGCGCAAATTTCTATTCGTTTCGGTCGCGTATCTTTTGAGTTCGCGTTCGTAGAGCGCGTCGCAGTCCTGATAGGTTTTTGGCGTCCGGTTCTGAGCCCCCAACGGGGTCGAAAACAAAAGAATCGCCAATACCAGAAGGGTTCCCGAACACTTCATCATCGTAGGATACCCGAACTAGTGCTGAATTGCCACATTTTTCTCTGATAAAAACCCAACAACATACTGAAATTGCTATATTATACAATTATCATCAAAATATATTTAAATTTCCAATAAAACTAATTGACATTCGATTTAGTTTTGATAAAGTGACTTTATTAGAACGTAGTTTCGTTCACTGGTTTGATTGAGGGCTTCTCCACCCTCAACAACCCTTTCTGGGCTGAGCTGGTCCCTTGGCCTCGTTAGCCGGCTTGCGGTTCGTCGCGGTTCCGCAAGCCGGCGCCCTATTCCCCCAAAAAAACGCACCGTTTGCTGATTTTGTATGAACGGCGCTAAAATGCCCTATGGATTCGACCCCATCGAACCAGGCTGTCGAGACCACCGCGCTGCATATACTCGCAACGTCGGTCGGCACGATTTTGGGCGAACAATCCAAAATCCATCAATTCGTCAAACTGGCTGCCGAGCGCCCGTCGACGATCAATCTTGATCGTGCGCGGCGAACCTTCGATGCGCTGCCAGTCTACCAGCGCAAACGCGTTGCCGAAACGGCAGACGGCGTCGCCGTCAAACATAAGAACAACATTTCGATGGCCTCGATTCTCAATCGGCTGGGCGGCGAAGCGCAAAAATTGCGCGCCAAAGCGGGCGACGCCGCCGATGCCAAATCTTCAGCGACAGCCAAAAAAAGCGCCCGCGAAGTGGCTTGGAAATAACGGTTTGGACCCCGCGCAAGCGTTCGCAACGCGGCGCGGAATTGTGTAGTTTGCCGCCCTATGACACCAAGCGAACTTGAAACGCGCCTGCTGTATCGCGATGGGCTGATGCTGATTTTGGACAAGCCAGCCGGGCTTGCCGTACATGCAGGGCCGCGTGGCGGCGCCAATTTGCGCGACTATTTGGACGGGCTGCGCTTCGGATTGCCGCAAGCGCCCGAGCTCGCGCACCGTCTCGATCGCGACACCAGCGGCTGCTTGGTGCTCGGTCGCCATCGCAAAGCGCTCGCAAAACTCGGGCGCCTGTTTTCGGAAGCGCAGGTGCGCAAGACCTACTGGGCTGTCGTGGTCGGCGCGCCGCCCCTGTCGGAGGGGCTGATCGATCTGAAGCTCCTCAAAGAAAACCGCAAAAGCGGCTGGAAGATGAAGGTCGATGCGAACGGCCAGATCGCGCAAACCGCCTACCGCATCGTGGGACAAGGCGACGGACTTTCCTGGCTGTCGCTCGAACCAAAAACCGGCCGCACGCATCAACTGCGCGTGCATCTGGCCGCGATCGGATGTCCAATTCTGGGCGATCCGGTCTATGGCGGTACCGTCACCGACGCGCAAAACCAACCCATGCATTTGCATGCGCGCGAGATCCGCGTTCCACTCTATCCCCGCCGCACGCCAATCAAGGCGGTGGCACAGGTTCCAGCCCACATGCAGGTTGCGATGCGCCGTTGCGGCTGGAAGGATGGACCGCGCCCCGAAGAGACAGCGGCGTGACTTCGATTTTGCCGGCCAAGATCGACGATCATCTCGTTCTGCCGCCAAGCGACAGCGCCCACCGCTATACGATTGCGTTTGGAATTGCGCTGTCGTTGCTGCTCCATCTTTTGCTCGCAAGTCTATGGTTGAACCTGTCGCCAGCCGATCTGGCCGACACGCGAAACGATCTGGTACCGGTTGAACTTGTGCTCGAACAGCCGTCGGCACCGGCAGTCCCGCCCCCGCGGCCTGTGCCGCCGCCGCCGCCGCCTGCTGAACCGCCAGCGCCCCCGCCCCAGCCGCCAGCGCCCCCGCCGCCAGCACCACCGCCCCCGGCCGCCGCCGCTCCACCCGTGCCGCCGCCGCCGCCGATCCAGCGCGAAACGGCCCGCAATGCCGCACGCTCATCCGTTCCAGCCCCCGCGCCCGCACGCCCGCCGCCAGGCGAAGCGGCTGCCCCTGCCGCGCGTGCACCTGTACCGGGATCCATTATCAGTCCCGATGGATTGCTTGCGCCCTTGCGCATCGCGCCGGAACCGCCCAAAGCGATGCTCGGCGTTACGCGCGATCGGACCCCTGTGCCACCTTCAGGCCCGCCTGGCGAAACCCTGGCGCAGAGCGAAGTCGACCATTTGCTGGCACAGATCCTGGCGGTCTGGATCATCGACTTCAGAGCCGAGCGTTTTCGCGATCTCAGCATCATGGGCGCGTTTGAATTGAATCCGAACGGCACGCTGGCGGCCCCGTTTGGCGCTTACGATCCTTGGCGGCCCGAATTGATGATTGCCGACTACCAGATCATGCTGGCGCGGCCCGATCTGCGCGACCAACGCACGATCATGGAGAGTTTCTTGGGGGCCATGCGCCAAGCCCAACCCTTCAAACGCCAACCCGACGCGGCCCCCTTGACCGAGACCAAGGTGCTGCGTTTTGCATTCAGGCTTGGCGATCTCGCCCCGCCTTGATCGCCGAAGAAAGACACATCGTGCCGCCCCATCTGCAAATTCTGACGACGCCCGGCTGGACCGACTACGCGCTGCTCGATACGGGGGGCGGCAAAAAGCTCGAACGCTTCGGCGCGCTCACGCTTGTGCGCCCCGAACCGCAAGCGATTTGGCAAAGCTCTGGCGATGCGGCTGCCTGGGATCGCGCCGACGCGTTCTTCGATGCAAAGCCCGGCGACGCCAAAGCGGGCGAGGACGAGGACAATTGGGGCCGCTGGCGCTTTGCCCGGCCTCTTGCTCCCGAATGGCCCGTTGCCTATCGCGATATCAAAATCGCTTGCCGGTTTACGGCGTTTCGCCATGTCGGGCTGTTCCCCGAACAAGCGCCGCATTGGGATTGGGCGACGGCGCGCGCATCGAGCTTTGGCGTCGAACGCCCGAAGCTTCTGAATTTGTTTGCCTACACGGGCGCCGCGAGCCTCATGGCCGCCGCTGCGGGCTACGAAGTCACGCATGTCGATGCGTCGAAAAAGGCGATCGCATGGGCCAAGGAGAACCAAACCGCCTCGGGTTTGGGTCAAGCGCCGATCCGCTGGATCTGCGACGATGCGACCAAGTTCGTCGCGCGCGAAGTGCGGCGCGCAAACCGCTATCACGGCATTCTCCTAGATCCGCCAAAATTTGGACGCGGTCCAGCCAACGAAACATGGCGCATCGAAGAAAATTTGATGCCGATGCTCGCCGATTGCGCCGCCCTTCTCGCCCCCGGCCCGTCGTTTTTGATGTTGACGGCCTACGCGATCCGGCTCTCGGCCCTGTCGCTTCGCGAGGCCGCGCGTGGCGCCCTCGCGGCACGCGACGGCACGTTCGAAGCGGGCGAACTTGCGGTCGAGCAGCAAAGCGGCGGCCGCTTTTTGTCCACGTCGCTCTATGTGCGCTGGACCGGAAGCGGAGCCGCCCCATGACGCCGCAGATCCGCGAAATTGCAAGCCCCACCAATCCGCTGATCAAGGAGATCCGCGCCCTGCATCTGCGCAAGGCGCGTGCCGAGACGGGTCTGTTCGTCGCCGAGGGCGCGCGTACCGTGCGCGAGGCGCTCGATCATGGCATCGCGCCGCAAATGCTGGCCTATCGGGCCGACCAGCGCGACCAGCCGGCCGTGGCCAATGTGCGCAAAGCGGCAGGCGAAGCCGGCGCGCTGCTTTTGGAGGTATCGCCCGCGGTGCTCGAGAAAATTTCGGCGCGCGACAATCCCCAAAGCGTGATCGGCGTGTTCCGGCAAAATCTGCGCCCGTTGACCGATCTCAACCCGCATGCGGCACCGCTGTGGCTGGCGCTCGAGGGCGTCAAAGATCCCGGCAATCTTGGCACGTGCGTGCGCACCGCCGATGCGGTTGGGGCCGGCGGCGTGGTGCTGATCGGCACGACATGCGATCCCTTTGGGCTCGAGGCGGTGCGTGCGACGATGGGTTCGATCTTTGCCGTGCCGATTTTTAGCGCCTCGCTCGACGAAGCGGTGGCCTTGCTGGGACGTTGGCCCGGCCTCAGCATCGGCACGGCGCTGCAAACGGACAACGACTATCGCCAGGCATCCTATGCGCCGCCGACACTGATCGTAAACGGCGCGGAACAAAGCGGCTTGAGCGGCGGCCTGCGCGCGGCTTGCGGCATGCTCGTCAAACTGCCGATGCGCGGCCGCGCCGACAGCCTCAATCTTTCGGTGGCGGCAGGCGTGATGCTCTACGCCGCTTTGGACGCGCAGGCGCGCGGCTAATTCCGGCCGACAAGCGACGCGCCCGCGTCTTTTGGCATCGACAAGAAGACAAAGCCCGCGTGGCCTGGAGGAACCGCGAACTGGATAGCCCAATGGCCTGAGCCCGTGAAACCCGCCCACTGAGAAGTGTAGAGTCCGCCCATGTCCGCTGTCAGCGCCCATAGGATAGATTGAGTAATTTGCGTACCGGAGTGTTTTCGGCTCATCGTCACCGTGAAAGGGACGAGGATGCGAGCGATGAAACAGACCCCACCGAACGGCACCGCCGAGCAGCATGTCCGCTAGAGCAAATTCCGAGCTGAAGGAATCGCAGGGGATTCCCAACTGCCGCGAATTGTGATTCAAGCTTTGTACTGGAGTGGAGGCCAGTACGGATGGCGCGATCACTTTCTCAGGATTTGCGGTCTCGTGTTGTGGCGGCGGTTGC
>CAMDLT010000078.1 GCA_945901855.1 Asaia bogorensis
AACTCGAAGCCGCGATCAAAAATACCCTCCCGGCATTCAAGCCCGCCGAATGCGCGAACTACTTCAAAGCGGCAGGATACAGCTCTACGTGATCGGAATCGGCTCTAGCGCGCCAGTTTTACTATCTGCACACACACCGGGAATCGACTCTCAATCAGGGAGCACGGTCTTGACTTGGACGGTATGGGCATTCTTCGGAGCACTGGCAGTATTGGCGGCATTCGCGTGGTATCTGCGCCGCACGGAAACGCCCGTGTCGGATCAACTTCCCGAACGACTTGCACGCGTCGGGCGAGCCGCAAGGATTGAGACGCCTGCACATTCACGCGCGCAGATCCCGCGCGATGATGCCGATGAACGAGAAGCTGGCGCTGGCGAGGTAGCTCTCGACAAAGGCGGGCAGCTTGTTGTGATCCAGTACCGGGATACTTACGGACAGTTCAGCGAGCGTCGCATCACGATCCGCAGTATCGATTCACGGCCAGACGGCCGGACATATCTGCGTTCATGGTGTCACGAACGGCGAGATTGGCGGAGCTTCCGCGTCGATCGCATTGTGACGATGGCTGACGCGCGCACGGGCGAAATATTCACTGATCCGTGCGTGTTTCTTGCCGCCGAGCTAGGCGTCGACGTACCGAATCAGGCAGAGCCGACGATCGCCACCCCCGCTCACTCAGGTCCGCCCGCCCCATCGCATCAGCCAAACTTAGAACCGCCGCGCGAGGCATCAGATCGAACAAAAGCGCGACGCGCGATAGAACCGATCATGGATGATTTGCGTGTGTTGACATTCCTTGCCCGGATCGACGGGAAGTTCCGCGCGGCGGAAAAAGCGATCATTGCGGACTATGTAATGACACGCATCGAACTGCCAGCCGTCGATCGCGCATGGCTGGAAGGATTTGTCGGGCGAATCGCATCGGACACCGATGCCTATCTTGCATCGGTGAAGGCGCTCGACTGGTCAAGCCGTCCCCTGGTTGAAGGGATGCACGCCGCGTTGACGAAGGTCGCGGACAGCGACGGAGTTCGCCATGCAGGCGAAAGTGAGATCATCGGCTTTTTCGAACGGGCGCTGCATTCACTGGGGTAGCTCGACTGCAGGCTAAATGGCGGCTCGGTACGTCCACCGAGCGACCCGAAAGCCTGATTTCGTCACGCAGACGAATCGCCAAGCGGCGATCAATTCAGGCTGCCGAGTTTCCTTCTCTTGGGTGCATAGTGAATGCGCAGCGTAAATTCGCCGCACTATGGCGCGCCCAATATAACGAATAAACTACTGAAAAGAAATGGTGCCGCAGGAGGGAATTGAACCCCCGACCCGCGCATTACGAATGCGCTGCTCTACCCCTGAGCTACTGCGGCACTAAGATATCGATCAGAATCGGCGGGAACCTACAGGAACGCTTCCAACCTGGCAAGAGATGCAAAATCCGGCATGTCGGCATGCGCCGCAATATGCCAAACTATAGCCATGCGATTATGGCTTGTTCTTGCAGCACTCAACGGGTTGGTCGGCGTTGCGGCGGGCGCCGCCAGCGCCCACGCGCTGGCAAGCCGACTCGATGCCGCCGAGCTTGGCTTGATCCAACAAGCCGCACTTTATCAGATGCTGCATGCACTCGCTTTGCTCGGCGTGGCCGCTCTCGTGGAACGGCGCGCAAGCTTGCGGCTGGGCTTGGCAGGATTGTGTTTTGCACTCGGCAGCGTCGGGTTTGCCGGCGGGATATATCTGCGCGTTTTGGGCGGCATCGCGGTCGGTCCTGCCATTCCAATCGGCGGCACATTGTTCATGGCCGGCTGGGCGCTGCTGCTGACGGCCGCCTTCGGGCGCCGTTAATTAGGACGCGCCGCGTCATCATCGTCGGTCGCAGGCGGTGGTGCCGGGGCGGGGCCGGCTTGGTGGAACACCAGGCGCCATTCGGCGTTCTCTTGCGCAAAAGCGTTGGTCGCCACGAGCCAATCTTTTCCGACGCGCTCGTAACAAACGACAAAGGCTGTCGCGCCGACAAAATGCAGCGCAGGACTTTGCATCGCCAAGTCGAGCCCCGCCCCCGCCAGCAAGCGCTTCCAACTGGCCAAAACTGCCGGTCTGCCCGCCAAAGGCGGCCATCCCGGATGCAGGCACAGGACCGGCAGTAGCTCTGCCCAAAGCGCCGACATGCGCGTGTAATCGCGATCGGCAAAAGCCCGGTAAAACGCCTCGTTCGCGAAAAGTACCGCCGAGCGGGCGCGCAGCGGATCAAATTCGGCCATAAAACCTCCTTGTCGCTCGCTCAATTTCTGGATCGGCGCATTTCAACGATTTTATCCCAAACTCGGGGTATCTCTGGTAACAAATCTTCCCATTCTGCTAAACTTAATAAGATTTTGGCGAAAAGCCTGCGTCGAAGATCTCGCGGCTTCGGCGCCCGATATAGGATTTGGACACGAAGTATGGATACAGCTGTATCGAAATCCTTCTGGGCGCCGCCGACCTTTGCCGAACGCGGTGCCTCGGTTCCTTTTACCACGCCGATCATCGTCGGCGCGCGCGTGCGCGGACGCAATAAGGATCTTGAACTTGTCGTGCCGAACCCGTCGGGTGCGAAGGGCAACTACATTCTGCAGTGGAAAAATTTGCCCGATGTCTTCACGCTGTCGGTGCACGATCGCGTACTTCACCGCGCGATCGGCGAAGCGCTCGCTTCCAACCCATCGGCAGTTCGCAAAGCGACATTAAAGACGGCCGCCACGGGGCTTGCAGGGCCTGCAGCCGCAAAACAAGCAAAAACCGTCCTCAAAGAAGAAGATGATTTCAAGCTGCTGATCCAGTTCTCGCTGCTGTCCGATACGGTGGCGCAGTTGTCGGGCGGCCAGTTGCAGATCACGCTTGCGCACGTGCAGAGCGATACCGGCCGCCAGCAGACCAAGCTCATTTTGGCGCGCGTCGCGCACAAAGTTAAGCTCGAGGGCAACGAACTCTACGCGCTGATCGAGTCTTGGGCCGATTATATCGGCCCGCTCGGCACGCCCAAGCTGCCCAAAGCGCCGCGCATGCGCAAGATGCGCAACCGCATCGAAGACTTCGCCAATTCGATCGGCAGCTGGGCCGAGGTCGACCGTTCCGAGTCGGCGCAGCTGGGCGGACTGGCAAGTTTGGTCGCGCGCGAAACATCCGCGCTGGCGGCCGAGCATTTCGCCGTCGTCGATGCGTATCTCGACAATTTCGAGAACACGCTCGGCAAGTGGGACAAAACCCAGGTCGAGCTCGCACGCGTATCCGACCGCATCTCGTGGCTGATCGACGGCTGGGATCTGCTTGTGGCGATGTGGGAAGACGCGGTCATGAAACCGCCGTACGAGCAGCAAGCGACGGTTCAGGAAATCGCCCGGATTCTGCCCATCGTGCCCGAAGAGGAAGTCAGCGGCCCGCGACGCGAGCGCGCACGCGACATCGGCGTGCAGCGGCGCAAGATGGTCAAGCCGATGGAAGATTGGATCAGCGGGTCGATCGATCCCGAGCTTCGCACGCGCCTCGAGCGCTACAAGGCGAAAGCCGCATGAGCGAGTCGGACAAATCCCTCGGCGATCTTTCGCAACGCCTGTCGCAGATTCCCGAAGCGACGCTGGTCGAGCTTGTCTGGACGCTCGAAGGCAAACGGTCGGGCAACCACACCGACCACACGGCCGTCACGCTGCTGGGCCAGTTTCGCCCGCGGTTGCAGCTCGTGCGTCCGGCGCGTCGCATGTCCGCCAAGCGACTCTTCGCTTTGCCGTTCGAGGACATGCTGAACAACGCGCCCGCCAACAAGCCCAAGATCATCGGCAAGATCAGCCGTGCGGTCATCACGCCGGCCTGGGATTTGCTGGTCGACAAGATCGGGCGCACCGAAATCGATCAGATCGACGAGGAGATCCGCAAGCTCGGCCGCGGCAGCCCGAGCTGGACGGAGCTCGGCCACCGGCTATGGCGGCAATGCGCGGAGGCACTGCGCGATATCATCGTGCGCGGCGAAAAGACGATCGCTTATCGCGCCGAAATCGTGCCGAAGCTCGGCGGTCCTGAAATGTGGCTCGACCTGCAAGACATCGCCGACGTCATGGAGATCGCCGAGGAAATCCAGATGATGCGCGACAATCTGCCGCCCAAGCCCATTGTGGCGCTGGGCGACCAGGATATCGCGGCGATCGGCAATGTCGTTATGGCGGTAGACGCAAAAATGAAGGCGCGCGCCCCCGTCGTGGTCTACGCGCTTGTCGCGCGGCTTGATCAGCCGACCGAAATTCTGTCGATCTTCGTGCGCGTCGCCGAAAAGGGCATGGCCGGTTCGACGGGCGAGCTTGCGTCGATCACAACGGAGGTGATGGTGACCGACATGGAACAGCGTTTCGAGGACGTGCGTCGCGCGCTTTCGTCGGGCGAGAATACGGGCAAGACCAATATGCGCGAGGATCTCGCCAAAGAAGTCGGACACCACCTGATCGGCATCCAGAAGGGCAAGGACTTGCTGAAAGGCTCGGCCGGTGCTGCTGCCGCCAAGCGGCTCGACCGCGTGCGGGTCAAGCTCAAGGACATGATCGCCTCCAATATCATCGACAACACCAGCAAAGACATCGGCACCATCTTGGCCGACTTGAAACGCCTCGCGCCCATGGCGGGCGGCGAAGGCGATATCGCGGAAGTCCAACAGATGGAAGACCGGCTGCTGGCGCTGCAGCTCGCCTCGAAATTCGCGGGCGATCTGGGCCTGACACAAGAGGTCAAGGACGAGCTCAAGCGCGTGGAAACCCAGATCGATGGCCATACCGGCAAAATGCTGGGCGAGTTGCGCCTGAACGGCATTCGCCCTGCAGACCGGGACGCCGTCGAGGCCGATCTCTATTCGAGCGTGCGCATGCTCGAGCTGGTTTCAGGCGCCGAACGCGCGGAGAAAACCCTCCTTGAGGGCATGGACACGATCGACGCGTTGATCGCGGAAGCCAGCAAGCGCTAGAGCAAATTCCGAGCTGAAGGAATCGCAGGGGATTCCCAACTGCCGCGAATTGTGATTCAAGCTTTGTACTGGAGTGGAGGCCAGTACGGATGGCGCGATCACTTTCTCAGGATTTGCGGTCTCGTGTTGTGGCGGCGGTT
>CAMDLT010000079.1 GCA_945901855.1 Asaia bogorensis
GGCGCGCGCGCGCGAACGCATAGAGGAACGCCGCAAACCCCAGCCCCAAAAAGACCAGGTTGAGCGCAAACGCCGAGCCCAGCAGGTCCCAGCGGAAAACGCCTTCGATCAGGACGCTGCGCATGCCTTCGAACACGTGCGTCGAGGGCAGCGACCATGCAAGCGGGCGCAGCCACACCGGCAGCACGTCGATCGGATACCAGACGCCCGAGATCGGCTGGATCAAGAAGATCGCCGCCCATGCATAGGACTCGGCCGCAAGCCCGAAGCGAAACAGCAAGGCCGCGATGCCAAGCCCGATCGCCCAGCCGAACATGATCAGCATCGCCCAAAACGCGACCAGCGGCAGCCCCATCTCGAAGACCGAGTATTGGAACAGCGGGATCGCGAGCAAGGCTGCGGGCACGACGCCGACGCACGACCGCAGCACGCCCATCGCCATCAGCGACAGCCCGAATTCGAACGGCCGCAAGGGGGCCACGAACAGATTGGCCAAATTGCGCGACCACATTTCTTCCAGTAGCGAAAACGTGAAACCGAACTGCGCGCGCACCAGCACGTCCCACAGCAGCACCGAGCCGATCAGAACGCCGGCCGCCTGCGCGAACCAGTTCGAATGCTGGTTCAAAAAGACCGTGATGAAGCCCCAGATCACCATCTGCAAGGTGGGCCAGTACATCAGGTCGAAGATGCGCGTCCACGACCCGCGGAACAGATAGTAGTGGCGCAACATCAAGGCGCCGACGCGGTTCAAGCTGCCGCTCATGTTTCGCTCCGGCGCGCGATATCGAGAAAAACCTGCTCCATGTCCGCCCGCCCGTAGCGCGCGACAAGCGCGCCGGGCGATCCCTGGTCGACGATGCGCCCGCCCTTCATCATCAGCACGTCGTCGCACAACCGTTCGACCTCGCCCATATTGTGCGACGCCAGCAAGATCGCCGCGCCCTCGCGCTTGGCATAGCTCTCCAGATGCGCGCGCACGCGGTCGGCAGTGTCGGGGTCGAGACTGGCGGTCGGTTCGTCGAGCAGCAGCAGCGCCGGGCGATTGATCAGCGCCTTGGCAAGTGCTGCACGCGTTTTCTGGCCGGAGGAAAGCGAGCCCGTTTTGCGGTCGAGCAGGGCCGCAAAATCGAGTTCGTCGGCAAGTTCGGCGATGCGCTTTGCAAGATCGCGAACGCCGTACAGGCGGCCGAAGACGGTCAGATTTTCGCGTACCGTCAAGCGGCCCGGCAGATCGACATAGGGCGAGGAAAAATTGATCGCGGGCAATGCGCGAAAACGATGTTGCAGCATGTCGTGGCCGAGCAGTTCCACGCGCCCGGAGGTCGGCACCAGAATGCCGAGCAGCATCGAAATGGTGGTGGTTTTGCCGGCCCCGTTGCCGCCCAGCAATCCGCAAATGCGCCCTGCCGGTACTTGGAACCCGATCGCGTCGACGGCCGGGGCGCCTTCGGGAACAAACCGTTTGGTCAGCTGTTCGACATTTATCGCAAGTGCGGTCATGGCCTGATATATGGCGTGTCCGACCGCCGCTGGCCAGCGCGCTTTTGGCCAGTGCGCCGCTAGGATGCTGCCGGGAGAAACGATGGGCCAAAGTTCCGCCATCTTGCCGTACTTGCGTCCGCCGCCCGTCGGGCGTGTGCGGTTGCGCACGCTTATTGTCGTGCGTTGGATTGCGGTCGCTGGGCAGGCGTTGGCAATTTTGGGGGTGCATTACGGGCTTGGCTATGCGTTGCCGCTGGCCGCGTGCCTGGGCGCCGTGGCGGTGTCGGCGATTTTGAACGCGGTGCTGATGCTCGACCGGCCGCGCGCGGGGCGGCTCGACGACCGCGCGGCCGGGGCGGTGCTCGCCTACGACGTGCTGCAACTCGGCACATTGCTCTATTTTACGGGCGGCCTGCAAAACCCGTTTGCCGTTCTGCTTATGGCGCCGATCGCGGTCGCGGCGGCCTCGCTGACGCGCAGTTCGACCGTCGCGCTCGGCATACTGGCGATGGCGGTCGCAAGCGTCCTCGCGATTTGGCACAATCCGTTGCCATGGCCTGCGCCTGGCCTGGATCTGCCGCCGATGTTCGTGTTCGGCGTCTGGGGGGCGCTGGCGATGACGATCGCGTTTGTTGCGGCTTATGTCGCAAGGCTCGCCGACGAGGCGCGCCAGATGTCCGATGCGCTTGCAGCCGCCCAAACCGCGCTCGAGCGCGAACAGCGCGTAAGCGCTGTGGGCGGGCTTGCGGCGGCGGCGGCGCACGAGCTTGGAACGCCGCTTGCGACGATCGCGCTTGTCGCCAAGGAAGTGGCGCGCGATGCGCCCCCCGGCGCGCTCAAAGACGATGCCGAGCTGTTGCTGCGCGAAACGATGCGCTGTCGCGACATTCTGGCGCGTCTGGCGGCCAAACCGGAAACCGGCGGCGCGCACGGCGATCCGTTTCCGCGCCCGCCTTTGTCGGCGCTGCTGCGCGAAATCGCGGCACGCTACGCGCCGCGCGGCATGCCCGTGCATGTGGCGGAGATCGACGGCGACCCCGCCACGCCGCGCGTCCCCGATCTTGTGCAAGCGCTGGGCACGCTGATCGAAAATGCCGCCAGTTTCGCCGGAAGCCGCGTTGCGATCGTTGCTCGATCGGATTCCGCGACCATCTTCATCGATATCGTCGATGACGGGCCGGGCTTTGCGCCGGAGATTTTGGCGCGTCTGGGCGAGCCTTATGTCTCGACGCGGGTCGGCGAAGGCGAGCATATGGGGCTCGGGATTTTCATTGCCGGCACGCTGCTGGCACGCCACTCGGGCACGCTTTCGTTCCGCAACGAGCCGCATGGCGGGGCGTGCGTCACCGTCGCATGGCCCAAAGCCGCTTTCGGCGCGTCGGCGCCCAGGAGAAGCGCATGAGCGACCTTCCCGCTGCAGCCAAACACCTGCTTGTCGTGGAAGACGACGAAGCGTTCCGCATGCGCCTCGCGCGCGCGATGGAGCGGCGCGGCTATGTCGTGTCGCTCGCCGAATCGATCAAGGCCGCCGAAGCCGCGATCGCCGAGCACGCGCCGGAATACGCCGTCGTCGATCTCAAGCTCGGCGACGGGTCCGGTCTCGATCTGGTGCCGCTGATCCGCGCCCAGGCGCCCGACGCGCGCATCGTGATCCTCACCGGCTACGGCAACATCGCAACTTCGGTCGCCGCGATCAAAGCGGGTGCCGTCGACTACTTGCCCAAACCCTCCGATGCCGACGCGATCGATGCGGCGCTGCAGGCGACCGATCGCGCTTTGCCCGCACCGCCCGACCATCCGATGTCGGCCGACCGCGTACGCTGGGAGCATATCCAGCGCGTATTCGAGCAATGCGACCGCAACGTCTCGGAAACAGCGCGGCGCTTGAACATGCACCGGCGTACGCTGCAGCGCATCCTTGCGAAGCATGCGCCGCGCGAGATGCAATGACGGCGTCGGCGCATCGACTTGCGGGTGCGGGTGCGGCTGTCGCGGCTTTTGGCATGGGGCTCGCCTTGCGCCCGTTCGACGCGATGCTGTCGATGCCGATCGCCGAAGACGGCTGGTATGCGCTGACCGTCGCGCGCAACATCGCGTCCGGCCAGGGCATCACGATCGATGGCACGGTCTGGACCAACGGTTTCCAGCCGCTTTTCACATTCCTGCAAGCGCTGTGTTTCCTTGCGGCCGACAGCGTCGAGGCCCAATTGCGGCTGTTCTACGCGCTCGCGTGGGTCGTGCATGTTGCGGGCGCCTTGCTGGTCGCGAGCCTGGCGCGCGACGCGCTCGAAGATCGCGTGGCATCGAAGCTTGCGGCAGCGCTTGCGGCCCTTGGCTATCTCGCCGCGATCAAAAACTTCAACGATTTTTATACCGGTCTCGAAACCGGCCTGCAGCTATGTCTGTTCGCACTCGTCTGGCGCCTCTATGCCGACGATTGGCGCTGCCGCCCTGCAACGATGGGCGTTGCGCTCGGGTTCTTGGTGCTCGCACGCATCGATGCGGCCGTGTTCGTGGCGGCCTTCTGTGCGGTCGAGTATTTGCGCGGCGGCGCAAGCTGCGGCGTGCGGTTCCGCACCTGTTTTGTTTCGGGCGCACTTGCCGTTGTCGTGTCGTCGCCCTGGTGGATATACAACACGCTGGCCTTCGGCCATCCAATGCCGACCTCGGGCTTCGCGCAGCAAGACGCAGCATTCGATGTCGAGCGCATCTTCACGGCGTTGTGGGCGCTGCGCATGGTCGCGATGCCATGGATATTTGCGGGCGCCCACGAAGCGTTGTGGAGCGATCTTGCGCGTATCGCCGCTTTGGTCGGCGTCGGCATCCTCGCCTGGCGCGCGCGCCACCTTGCAGTCGGGCACGCCGTTGGCCGTTTCGCGCTGATCTTGTTGCTCGCCTACGCAGCCCTCGTCGTCTACTACACGCGCACTTTCTTCGCCGATTGGTTTTACATTCGCTATTTCGCGCCGCTGTCGCTGGTTGTCTTTGTCTATCTGCCTGCGGTTCTTGCCCGCCAAACGCCGCGTTTGGGTGCGGGGCTAGGCGTTGCCGTTGGCGTTGCAGCGATTTTGCTGTTCGCCGCGTCGTGGCACAGGGTCGGGTTGTTTGGCGCGTCCGCGCACCATCGCCAGGCCGATCTTGTCGCAGTCCATGTTCCGCCCGACGATATCGTGGCGGCGGGCCAATCGGGCACGCTCGGTTTTTTGCGCGCTCGTGTCGTCAACACGGACGGCAAGGTCAATCCCGAAGCGCTCAAATGGCGCGGGCGCATCCCCGAATATCTCGATGCGCGCGGCATCCGCTGGTTCGTCGATTCCGACTGGTATGTGGAACTCAATTTGGGGCTCGACCCGGCCGCCAACGGCTGGAAGCTTGTGGCCGAAAACGGCGACTTTTTCTTGTATCGGCGCGAGGGCCGCTAGAGCAAATTCCGAGCTGAAGGAATCGCAGGGGATTCCCAACTGCCGCGAATTGTGATTCAAGCTTTGTACTGGAGTGGAGGCCAGTACGGATGGCGCGATCACTTTCTCAGGATTTGCGGTCTCGTGTTGTGGCGGCGGTTGC
>CAMDLT010000080.1 GCA_945901855.1 Asaia bogorensis
AGTACAAAGCTTGAATCACAATTCGCGGCAGTTGGGAATCCCCTGCGATTCCTTCAGCTCGGAATTTGCTCTAGCAGCACGAAGCACGTGACCCCGATCTTGTGCGTCCGAAATCTACATGGTTCGGAGATTTTGTGCAAAACGCACGAGACGTTTCTCGCATCGCGCGCTCGGCTATCGTTCACCCCGCGAGTTCATCGCGGAGCCAAAACCCGGTAGGCCGTGTCCGCAAATTAAGGGGCTATGACACCGAATCAGGAAAGGCTGCCTCCAGATCCGCACGGATCTGTGCCGTACGTGCTTCGCCTTTGAGTGCATCCGAGGAGAAGTATATTTCGGCAACGCGTTTTTGCAGATCGCGCATCATCGCTTCGTCGTCGTTTGATTTGGGAATGCGCAAAACTGTGTCGCCGCCATACGTCGGAAACGGATTTTCTGCATCGCCTGCAACTTGGGAAATTCTTTCGCCGCGTGCGACCGCTTTGATGTCGCGCCGAAGTTTGCGCCGCAGCATGGCGATCCCTTCGTCGGTTCGGCCTAGGTATTCGCGTTTGTGGATTGCGATCGGCCCTTGGCTTGCCCAGACATCCCAGTCGCCGGGATTGCGCTGGCGTTCGTCGTACGGGCGATGAGCGGTCTGGCCGTAGAAATCGACAGTTTCCCAACCCACTTCATCGCGCTTGCCCTGGCGCAGAACCTCGTCTTTGTCGTTGAAATGGCGCCAGCCGAATTTCCGGCTATTGGTATTGTCGATTGGCACAACCCATTTGGTCAGGCTTGTACGCCCAAACAATTTGGGCTTCTCGAGCCGTTGGAACATGCCGCCATTTTGCGCGAGGTTTGGCATCAGGTAGTCGTGGAAGCGCAGCATGACCAGATCGTCGACGCGCCTGGCGTGGCTGTAGATGATGGCAGCGTCGCGCTGGTGATAGGCCACGACAGGCAACTCGATAAAATGTTCGAGTCCCGGAAACTGCGGCCCGTTCACGCGACCGTGCAGGAAGACCGAATGGAACGGATCGATTGCGTTCTCGGTTTCCTGCAGCCAGTTACAGGGCGAATGTATCGAG
Source organism: Asaia bogorensis (assembly GCA_945901855.1). GTDB lineage: Bacteria > Pseudomonadota > Alphaproteobacteria > CACIAM-22H2 > CACIAM-22H2 > Tagaea. Next base: position 1,071 of record CAMDLT010000080.1, read on the forward strand.
TAGGGTATCAACTCGTGATCCGGCAGATCGAACGAATCGAGATAGGGGAAGTCGGGCAGCTCGTCCGGCGGTCCCATATAGGCGAAGACAAGACCTTTGAGTTCGCGCGCCGGATAGGCCGGCTGGCAGATCGCAGTGCATATATTGCTCGATGCCGGTTCGCCCGGCGTTTCCAATATCGTGCCATCGACATCGAAATGCCAGCCATGATAGCAGCAGCGTATCCCACGCCGCTCGATCCGCCCGAATTCGAGAGATGCGCGCCGATGCGCGCAATGGCGATGCAGTACACCGACGCGGCCCTCGCCATCCCGAAAGACGACAAGATCTTCGCCCAAGATGCGAATCGGTACCGGCGTTGCTCGCAGTTGGGACGACATTGCGACAGGTGTCCAGAAGCGCCGCAGATATTCCCCTGCCGCTGACCCGGGATCCACATGCGTAAGTTCGGCGTCCGGTAACGCTGGCAGCCGTACATCGTATCCGCGATATCTGGCGCGCGCCCAGCGAATGTCTTCGGTCATGGCTTTCCTCGTTTGGGGCTTTGCTTCAATCGAGCGGCTTAGGGTGTGTGGCGATCCAGTGGCGCGCGATATCCAAGCGACGGCAGATCCAAACGCCGTCGTGCCGCGCGACGTAGTCGAGAAAGCGGCGAAAGGCTTCGGCGCGGCCGGGGCGCCCTGCAAGGCGCAGATGCAGGCCCACGGACATCAGACCCGGGCGTCTGGCGCCTTCACGGTAGAGGCAGTCGAAACTGTCCTTGAGGTATGAGAAAAATGCTTCGCCATTTCCAAAACCTGCTGGATTGGCGAATTTCGTATCATTGGTATCGACAGAATAGGGGATCACTAAGTGGGGGCTGGATTGACTAAGGTCCCAGTATGGTAACTCGTCGGCATAGGAGTCGCTGTCATACAGGAACCCGCCTTCTTCGACCAGCAAACGTCGCGTATTGACGCTTGGCCCCGTGCGGCAATACCAACCAAGGGGACGTTCGCCGAAGCTGCGCTGCAGGGAGGCAACCGCGCGCGCGATCTGCGCTTTTTCTTCTGCGGGGTCGAGGAGCCAGTGCTTGATCCAGCGCCACCCGTGACTACACACATCGTAGCCCGCTACGGCAATCGCTTGGACCGCTTGCGGGTTTCGCTCGAGCGCCAATGCGCAGCCGAATACGGTCGCGGGCATTTGATATTCGGCAAGCAGGCGCATAAGGCGCCAGAACCCGACGCGGCTGCCGTATTCGTAGATCGATTCCGCGTTCAAGTCGCGGGTGCCTAGAGGCATTGATGGCGTCGCTTCAAGCAACTGGGTTTCCGAAATACCGTCGCCGTCGGGAAACGAGTATTCGGATCCCTCTTCGTAGTTCAGCACAAAATTGAGCGCCAACCTCGCACCGCCCGGCCATTGCGGGTCTGGGCGGTCGCGGCCGTAGCCGATAAGATCGCGCGGATACGGAGCGGCTGCTTTCATGTCCAATCGATCTCCACCATGCGATCGAGCTTGGCCTCGACCATATCGCTGGCACTGCCGTTGCGGCTCAACAGCGATGCGACCGTTACCGGTTCGTCCATCGCTGCAACGCCCGCATGCCAAGTGCCTGGATGATACCCGAATGTCTGACCGGGACCGACAATGAAAGCGCATGCTGCCGCTGTATTGGGCCTATCGCGAGCGTCGCTAGGAAACACCACGACGGATAGTCGGCCGCTCGAGAGTGGCAGAAAAAACTGCACGCTATGTTGATGGCGCTCGACATCGACCACCGAGCGCGGCTGCCGCGAAGGCTTCAAGTGAATCAACGTTGTCGTCACTTTCGCGTCGGGTCGGTCATCGGCGAAGACGGCATAGGGTCCGCTACGGCAGCCGTCGCGCGGGAGGTCGAAGACGAAGCCAAACGGCGAAAAAGCACCCACCGTCAGATTTTCGGCGCGTATATAGACAAGATCGCTCATGACCCGGTCCTCGCCAATACTAAAGCCTCAGAAAGCGTCTGCAAATCGTCCAGTTTATCCAACGCACCGATGTCGGCTATCAGACGTTCGACTTGGACTTGTGGCATCACGGATCCGGCAGTTGCGCGGAATTTGGCTTCGATGCGCGCAGGCGTCAGTTTCCGCGTTCCGGTTCCGTCGGCTTCTTCGACAAAGACCTCGAAACGTTGTCCATCGAACGTTTCGATGGCAACCCTGCCGGAGAACTTGATTGGTCCGTTGGCAGGTACCGCGCGATAGTCGATGCGCGTTGCCAGGTCAAGAATGTCGGCGCGCGCAAACGCACTCCCTTCGTAGTGTGCTGCGTCCAGTGCGCCATCAAGCAAAGCTGCCGCGACGGCGTAGAAAAGGCTGGCGCGTGCATGGGTCGATGTGCGCGGTACGAGCTTCGCTGCACGCGGCTCGGCTATTTGGCCAACGAACTCTTCGGGCACTGCGAGCAAGACTGCTTTGATACGCGTCGATCCCAAACTATGGGTTTTGCGCAGCGCCAGAGCTCCTTCGACAAAAGCATGAATGGAGTGTGCGCAGGCAAAAAGTTTGTAGGCGGTATCAAGGGTCGTCCAGTGATGCCCAAGCCCATTGATGGCCGCATCGAGATCAAGCGTGGTTCCATCTGGTAGAAATGCGCGAAAAAGACCATAGCGTCCCTCGAAGGCCGTTGCAGGCCCAGTAAAGCCTGCTTGCGCCAAACGTGCTGCAACGATCGCAGCATGCGCGGCCCAGCCGGGGTGTAACGTCTTGGACCAGGTGCCGTCTGCATAAGCCTCCAGAACGCCTGACGCTTGGCTTGCCGAGATGCCGAAGCCTGCGGCGATCTGTACCGGCGTTAGGCGCCATAGTCGGCCGGCTGCGGCGGTTGCTGCGGGTGCCCCCAGCACGCTGGTGGGATGCAGCCCCACGCCGTGGAATGCACCGGGCGCGACCAGCCCCAAGCGACAGCCAAGCTCGTTGCCGATCGCAAGTCCCACGATCAACTCGCGACCGCCCGCGCCGATGGCTTCTGCAGCCGCTAACGCGGCTGCAACTGTTGGCGCACTTGGGTGCATGACCGATTCGTTGTGCGTATCGTCGAAGTCCATTGCATGCGCGAGGGTACCGTTGACGAGTGCTGCGATTGCGGCGCTGGTTTTTCCCGGTTCGCCCAACGCCGTCGCTTCGTTACCAGATCCCAGTGTGCGTCCCGCCTTGCGGACGGCAACCCCAATGGGCAAACGAGCAGCGGCGAGCGCGACGCCTAGCGTGTCGAGCAGCCGATAGCGACAGTCGTCGACTACTGCCGCGGGCAGGTCGTCGAAGTGCAGTTGTGCCGCCCAATGCGCCAACTTTGGTCCGATTGGGTTCACCTTTTCACCATTTTCATACGCATATGTTCTCCCGCTAAGATAGGCGGATAAAGCGGTGGCCGATCGGGCCCCGTACAGCTTTCAATGCATCGAATTTCGGCATCGTAGTTAGGATGGCAAAAAAAAGCGATCGACTGACGGCGACTCATTGCGGCCTTGAGGTCGGGTGGATTGGCCACGCGATGGAGGGTGGAGCGCCACCTATCATTGGTCCAGCGTGCCATCATGTCGCCCAGATTGATGATCAAAGTGCCCGGAATTGGTTGGACGTCCGCCCATCTGCCGTCGGCGAGGCGAACCTGCAATCCTCCCGGTCCTGCTGTCGGCAGCAAAATCGTCAGACTACCGAAGTCGGTATGCTCGCCAGTGCGTAACTGTCCCGGCAGCGGTGGTTCGTCGAGTGGAGGATAGTAGTTCGATCCGAGTACGCTGAGAGCTGGCTCGGGAAATCTGGACAGCGGGATAAGTGGCGTTTCTGCCTGACGGCGGCCAGGATGGCCGCATGACAGGAGAAGAAGATGACCAGACGAGCGCGCCGGAATCACACACCGGCATTCAAGGCGAAGGTGGCGCTGGCA
>CAMDLT010000081.1 GCA_945901855.1 Asaia bogorensis
CGCGCGAACCCGCTTTGGCGACGCCCGCGAACGTGTCGCACAGCGCCACCTTGGTCGCAAAGCCGAGCTGCTTTGCGCGCGCGGCCATCAAACAGCCCGAGCCGCCGCGCCACACGCCCACTTCCAGAATGTCGCCGCCCGACGCCGCCACTTGGCCCACCAGGCTCCACAGTTCCCACGCGCGGTAGATGTCGATCAGCGAGTGGCCGTCGATGGCGCCCAGCGCCGCCATGAACTTCGCGTCGTCGTACCACGGCGAATACATGGCGTAGGGAATGACCACGCTGAACGGCAGTCCCGATTCGGCCGAAATGCGCGTGTCGCGCACGATGTGCAAGCGGTCGTAAAGCTCCTGCTTTTCGCTGGCCATGTCAGATTTTCTTTTCGAGCTGTTTGGACAGAAGCCACGCAAGACCCAGAAAGACCACCATCAGCGCCAGCGCGAACTGCGTCGCCGCTTCGCCCAGCGCCTGGTCCGAGAGATGCGCAAATGCGTAGCCCGCCCCCACCGTCGCGTTGGCCCACAATCCCGCCGACACGAAATTGAGCGCCGTGAAGCGCAGCCGCGGCAGGCGCGACAGCCCGAACGCGAATGCCGCCACGCCGCGAATTCCGTGCGGATAGCGATAGACGAACGCAAGCCACCAGCCATGCCGGTCGACCACCAACGCCGCCCGCTCGACGCCCGATTTGATGCGCGGCATCTGGTCGAACAACGCGCTGCCGTAGCGTCGCGCGAGCCAGAAGCGCAGCTCGTCGCCCGCAAACCCGCCCGCCCACACGGCCGCCACCGTCGGCCAGTAGGCGAGCGCTTCGAGCTGCACCGCATAGCCCGCGAACAGCGGCAGCAGCAGCGAATTCCACGCCGCACCCGACGCGACCAGCGCGTAGATCGCGTTGCCCTGGCTGCGCACCAGTTCGAGAATTTGGGTGACGTCCATCCGCGTTCAGCCGCCCGCCGTCGGCAGGCCCGCCGCATGCCAGGCCGCCAATCCGCCTTGCAGCGACACGACGTTCGCGGCCCCCAGGATCGGCGCCAAGGCGGTGGCCGCGCGCATCGAGCGACCGCCCATCTGGCAATGCACGATCACGTGTTTGCCAGCCAGATGCGCTTGCGCCGCAGGGTCGAACCCCGACAACGGCACAAGCGTGGATCCGGGGATGCGCAGGGCCGCGTATTCCTCGGCCTCGCGCACATCGATCAAAACGGCGGCCCCCTTGTCGAGCAAGTTTTTGGCGTCGAGCGGGGCGATTTCTTGGACGGTTGCGGATTGCATGGTGTCTCCTGCCTTGAGAATCGATTTTGCCGCAACTGGGATCGGCATGTCGAGCAGGCGCTGGGCAAACGCGCGGCCCAAGGGGTCGGCTGCCAGATCGTGCGCGCGCCCGGCACCCGCCGCCAAATCGAAACAAAAATGCAAACTGGCAAGGCCCGGCAGTTCGACGCGCGCAGCGCTTGGCGCACGCAAAGCGCCCATCCAGGCGCGCACGCGCGCAAGGCTCGCCCCTTCGCGCACCAGATGCCAATCGTCGGGATCGCGCAGCGCCAGCGCGATCGCCAACGCGCTGCCGGTGGCCCTGGCGCGCGCATGGCAGAATTGGCGCAAGGGCACGGGCACGCTCATTGCGTGCCCGCGATCTGCGTGGCGCGCACGGCGACGAGATCCTTGGGCACTTGGGCGTTTGCGATGCGCCGCTCGCGCGATTGCGTTGCGCGCAGCAGCGCAGCGCCGGCGGGGCCGAAGACCGTCATCGCCTGAAATTCGAGCAAGGCCGCGTGGATCGGGGCCTGCGTCTGGCCGCGCACGGCCAAGCGCACGCGCACGTCGCGGCTGGGCGCCACGGCCAAATCGCGCACGCGCTCGCCCGCCGTTTTGGCCGCCGCATCCAGCCCCACAATCTCCACGCGCCAGCGCGCATCGCCCGGCAAGGCGGCAAGCCGATCTTCGAGGTCGCTTGCCGCCGCAAGTGCGCGTGCACCCGCACCGGTGCCGCCATAACTTGCCTCGGCCTCGCCAACCAGGCTGCCGTCGAACGCAAATTCGCCGACCAGCCAGTCCGGTGCCGCGCGCCCGGCGACGCCGCTCAAACGCGGCCCCTCCAAGACGGCCTCGCCAAGATCGACCAAGACATCCGGCTCGACCCATTGCCCCGGTGCGCGCAGCCCGTCGAGCAAGGCAAGCGCAAGCCCCGCCACGCGCACCGGCCGCGCATGGGTCGCCTGGAACAGCGCCGTGCCGTCCGGCGCGATATCGGCAAACGGCAAGCACGCGACCGGCGTCGCATCGTCAAGATCGCCGCCGACGCTGGCCGCCCCCGCCGCCAGAATCCGGCCGATGGCGGCGGCGGCGGCGAGCTTGTCGTACGCATCCGACGGCCAGCGATAGGCATGGCGCGCGAACGCGATCGCCGCCGCCGACACCGCCAAACGGCCCGTCACCAGAATTTCCGACCCCTTGGCGATCACCCCCAGCAGCGGCTCGGCCCCCAGCGGCGCTACGGCCGCGCGCACCGCAAGATCGGGCGCCATCGGCGGATCGCACGGCAAGGATGCAAGCAATGCGGGCGGCTGCGTTGCCAGCAGATCGTGGCCTTCGACGAGCCCCAAGCGCGGCCGCCGCTGGCCCCGGCGCGCGGCAAGGGCCGCCAGCGCATTGGCAATGGCGAGCGGATCGCCGTGCGGCACTTCGACCACCAGCCGCACGCGCTTCGACAGGCACGGCACCAGAATGTCGCCAAGGGCGCGGTCGATGTCGCCCGGCTCCAGGCGCATCACCAGAACATTGGTGCCCTCGCGCTCGGCCAGGTTTGCAAGCAACGCCGCCGTTTCAAGCGGCCGTTCGCCGCCGCCCGCATGGCCGATCCGCAGCATGATGTCTCAGTCGATGCCCGCGATCTTGCCAAGCGCCGCATACAGCCCCGGCCCCGCCGCCAGCACCGGCGCGCCCTTGTCGAGCCCGCCCGCCCCCAGAAAATCGTTGGTGCGCCCGCCGGCCTCGCGCACCATCAGCAGGCCCGCAAGACAGTCCCACGAATTGATGTGCAGCTCGGCATATCCGTCCGAGCGGCCGTCGGCGACATACGCGATGCCAAGCGCGCCCGAGCCCGCGCGCCGGAACGATGCCCCGGCTTCGACCGCACGCGTTACCACATCGGTAAAGGCCGCGACCGGGCGGCGCTGCGACCAGCCGATTTCGACCTGCGCCCGCGCGATGTCGGCGGTCGTCGTCACCTTCATGGGCCGCCCGTTGCAGGTGGCGCCGCCGCCGCGCCGGGCAAAAAACATCTCGTCGCGGATCGGATCGAAAATCGCGCCCAGTTCCTCGACGCCGTCGCGCACGAACGCGATCGAAATGCAGAAATGCGCGATCCCGTTGGCAAAATTGGCCGTGCCGTCGATCGGGTCGATGACCCACAAGGCGGACGGATCGGTGCTGCCGCCGGTCTCCTCGCCCAGCACGCCGTCATGGGGGAACGCATCCTGCAAGGCGGCGATCACCAGCCGCTCGACCGCGCCGTCGGCGATCGTCAGATAGTCCTGCGGCCCCTTGAAACTGGTCGCCATTTTCGAACGGTCGTTGAAATAGCGGCGCTGCAAGTCGCCCGCCGCATGCGCGATGCCCAGCATCGCATGGGTGCGGGCGGCAAGGCCCACTTGGTCGATTTTATCCTTCATAAGGCGCGACGTTACGCGTCCGATCTGCTAGAGGGAAGCCCCATGATCGCGATCGACAACCTGACCCTGCGCATTGGCGGCCTCACCTTGCTGGAAGAGGCCAGCGCCCTCGTGCCCGAAGGGCGGCGCGTGGGGCTGATCGGCCGCAACGGTGCGGGCAAATCGACGCTGCTCGACGCGATTTTGGGGCGCCTGCAGCCCGATCGCGGCAGCATCCAGATGCCCAAGCGCGCGCGCGTGGGCTTCGTTGCCCAAGAAGCGCCGGGCGGCACGACCACGCCCCTCGAAGCGGTGCTCGCGGCCGACGAAGAACGCGCCGCCCTGCTGGCCGAAGAAGAAACCAGCGAAGACGGCGAGCGCATCGGCGAGATTCATATGCGTCTTTCCGAAATCGACGCCTACACGGCCGTGCCGCGCGCGGCGTCGATTCTGGCGGGCCTTGGATTCGAT
>CAMDLT010000082.1 GCA_945901855.1 Asaia bogorensis
CAACCGCCGCCACAACACGAGACCGCAAATCCTGAGAAAGTGATCGCGCCATCCGTACTGGCCTCCACTCCAGTACAAAGCTTGAATCACAATTCGCGGCAGTTGGGAATCCCCTGCGATTCCTTCAGCTCGGAATTTGCTCTAGTCGCCACACGCATGATCCGGACATGGACCGTGCGGGTAGATGCGGCGCGGCTTGGCTATCCGATGTTGGCATTTGCGATCGTCACGCTGCGCCAGGCGGCGAACGAAGCGGATTTTCTGGCCGCCGTAATGGCAGCGCCGGAAGTCCAAGAGTGCTACCCGCTTACCGCGCCTGGAACCTACATGCTGAAACTGCGTACGCGCGATGCGGTGCATTTGGACGTGATCGTGCAGGATTTGCTTCGAGCAATTCCAAGCGTTATGGAAACGCAGATCTCGATCGTTCGCACGATCGCCAAAGACGGCGAATACATCCCGTGCCTGCCGCCCGAAGCGGCTGCCGATTTGCGCACAGCAGGCTGAAGCGAGACGATCAGTCGTCGCGCTGCATGCGCTCCATGCGTTCGTGGCGCTCCTGGGCTTCGATCGTCAGCGTCGCGATCGGGCGCGCATCCAAGCGCTTGATGCCGATCGGCTCGCCCGTATCTTCGCAATACCCGTAGCTGCCGTCGTCGAGGCGGCGCAGCGCTTGGTCGATCTTGCCGATCAGCTTGCGCTCGCGATCGCGCGTGCGCAGCTCGGTAAAGCGGTCGGTTTCGGTCGAAGCGCGGTCGGTAACGTCGGCTTCGGGAACCGTTTCTTCCTGCAAATGCTGCAATGTTTCGGTCGAATCTTTGAGCAGATCGGCCCGCCAGCCAAGCAGCTTCTGGCGAAAATACTCCCGCATCAGCGGGTTCATGAACTCTTCGTTTTCCGAAGGGCGATAGTCTGGCGGCAACAGTGGATAGGTCATGGCGCCCCCGTTCGAACTCCCTGCTAAAGTAAATGCTGCGATGAGCACGGCTTGTATCCGAGTACCCTTGCCCAATGCAAGCGCGACTCGCACACGAGCCTCAAACGTCGACGAAGCACATACCGTGCCGCGCGGGTAAATCGGTGTGAAATTTCAGCGAAGACTTTCGAGCTTGGCCAATTCCACGGCCGCGCGCAGTTCGATCTCGCCCAAAATCTCGCGCAACTGCGGATCGGCGCCGGCTTCTTGGCGCGCGCGCACGAGCTTTGCCAGATCGAGCAAATCGCCGCGCGACATCGACCCGGTCAACAGGCCTTGGCGCAGGGCATCGAGCTTGTCGAGCATGTCCTCGCCGCGCTGGCGCGCCCGATTGTTGGCGGGCTTGTTGGTCGAATCCTCGACCTCCTGCGCGCCAAACACGGCGCCGATGCCGTAAGCTGCGGTTGGCCCGCTTGTTCCTTCCGGTCCGCGCGGACCGCCATCGAGCAGCTTGGCAAAGTCGCCGCCCTTGGCAGCGCCCTTGCCGCCTACCCCTTTGGTGCCGCCAATATTCCGCGGACCGCCCGTCTCGCCGACTTTCATGGCGCCATCTCCTTGGCTTGCCCGCAGAAGATGCGGGCGAAGCGATTTTTCCGCAATCGGCAATTTCTGCCGGGCTGAAACGTTCTTTTGCCGGGCTTGCAGCGCCAAGCAAAACCGCAAGCGATTGAAATACAACGCAAACAAGACTGGCACGGGACTCGCAAAGCTGTTCCTAGACCCACCCACCACGCGGGAAGAAACATCATGGCGAGCGGAAACAAGAAGCTGATTTTGGCCCTTTTGGGCGCGTTGCTGTGCGCGGGGCCGGCCTTGCTGCCCGCCGACGCCGCTGCCCAGAGCCGCGTGCGGATCAAGGACATCGCCGATTTCGAGGGCGTGCGCCAGAACATGCTCGTCGGTTACGGCCTGGTTATCGGCCTCAACGGCACCGGCGATACGATCGCCAACGCCCCCTTCACCCAGCAGTCGATTATCGGGATGCTCGAACGAATGGGCGTCAACACACGCGACATTTCGAGCACCTTGCGGACCAAAAACGTCGCCGCCGTGATGGTTACGGGCACGCTGCCCGCGTTCGGGCGCACCGGTACGCGCATGGACGTGTCGATCGGCGCTTTGGGCGATGCGACCAACTTGATGGGCGGCACGCTGCTGGTCACGCCGATGCTGGGCGCGGACGGCGAAGTCTATGCCGTGGCTCAAGGCCCCGTCGCGATCTCGGGCTTTGCTGCGGGCGGGGCTGGCGCTTCGGTAACACGGGGCACGCCCACCGGCGGGCGCGTGGCCAACGGCGCCATCATCGAGCGCGAAGTCACGTTCGAACTCTCCTCGCTCGAAGTCGTCAACGTGACTTTGCGCAACCCCGATTTTACGACCGCCCGGCGCATGGCCCAGGCGATCAACGCCTTTGCCGGCGGCCCGTCGGCGCGCGCCCGCGATCCGGGCACGGTGCTGGTCATGGCCCCGCCCAACCGCCGCAACGACATTGTGGGCTTCCTGACCGATATCGAGCAGTTGCAGATCCAGCCAGACCAAATGGCCCGCGTCGTGATCGACGAGAAGTCCGGCACCATCGTCATGGGCGAAAACGTGCGCATCTCGACCGTCGCCATCGCCCAGGGCAACCTGACCATCCGCATCACGGAAACGCCGCAGGTCAGCCAGCCCAACCCCTTCTCGACCACCGGCACCACGACGACCGTCAACCGCACCGACATCCAGGTCGACGAAGGAGCCGGCCGCAACCTCGCGGTGCTCCCCGGCAGCGTCACGCTGCAAGAGCTGGTCAACGGCCTCAACGCGCTCGGCATCACGCCGCGCGACATGATCACGATCCTGCAGGCGATCAAAGCCGCGGGCGCCCTGCAAGCCGAAATCTCGGTGCTGTGATGTCGGCTTCGATCTCCGCCCCCGGCCCCGCCTCTTCCTCGGCCTTCGCCTCGCCCGCCGACGTGGCGCGCAGCGCCTCGACACCGCAGCCACGGATCCCGACCAGCGCCAAAGGGCTCGACCCCAAGGCCGTCAAAAAGACCGCCGACGATTTCGAGACCGTGTTCCTCGAACAGATGTTCAACCACATGTTCAGCACGATCGCCGTCGACAAAACCACCGGCGGCGGCCAGGGCGAAGAGACCGTGCGCTCGATGCTGGTCAATGCCTACGCCAAGAACGTCTCGAAAGCCGGCGGCGTGGGGCTCTCGTCCCATATCGCGCGCGACATTCTCAAGATCCAGGAGCAAGCCAATGCCGCCGTTGCCCGCTAACCATCCGCTCGCACAGCCCACCGTTTCCGTTGCCCAGGCGAGTGCCAATCTGCGCGCCCAACTGGAGAACCTGATCGCCACCTCTGCCGGTCTTGTCCATCTGCTCGAGCGCGAGACCGCCCTGATCCTCGACATGAAGACCCAGGAAGTGGGCGCGTTGCAGGACCAGAAGAAAGAACTCTGCCGACTTTACGCGCTTGCGGTCCGCCAATTGCGCGAGAATCCGGCCGCCCTCAAAGATGCCCTGCCCATCATCCAGGGCGAAGTCGAAGCCGCTTTAATGCGCGTGCATGAAGTGGCGGTGCGCAACCAGCGTGCCCTGCAGTCCGCGCGCAAGGTCAACGAGGGCGTGATGAAAGCGATCGCCGAAGTGTGGAACGCCGACCGCTCCGCCGCTGCCGGCTACAACCGCCAAGGGTCGAAACCCCAACCGAACACCAAGAAGCCCGGGTTCTCTTACGCGCCAGTGGCGATCGACGAGCGCTGCTGACAACAGCGCGCCGCACAAAAACTGGCGACGGAAGGTTACGGAAGGCGACCGTCGCATATTTAAGCGCTTGATATTCCGCGAATGTCGCCATGCGGACGATTGAATTGACGGTGCGAGAAACACACCGGCACCGGGCGAGAACGCCCCATTTTCTTTCTTTACTTGTCAAACAGCGCACGCCCAAACAGCGATAGAACATTAG